>JBGPOP010000044.1:0-34664 GCA_041488095.1 Planctomycetota bacterium | reverse complement strand
GCGTCACATCGTCCGCTGGGATGGCACACGGTGGTCGGCCCTGGGAGCCGGACTGAATGACTGGGTGCTCGCCCTAGCCGTGCACAACGACGGTCAGAATGCCGCCGCGGATCTGTACGCGGGCGGTAACGTGACACAGGCGGGCGCCATTCCCTCAATCCACGTCGCCGAATGGCACGGCTGCGCCAGCAGCGTGAACTCCTTCTGCTTCGGCGACGGCACGGTCGCCGCCTGCCCCTGCTCCAACACCGGCAACACTCTGCGCGGCTGCAAGAATTCAAGCACGAACAGCCCCGGCGCGCTGTTGCGTTCCACGGGCAATCCGGCGCTCGGCAACGATACGCTCGTCTTTCACGCCACCGACGAGCTTCCCACCTCGCTCACGATCTTCCTCCAGGGCAACGCCTTCGTCTCCACTTCGGTCACCTTCGGCGACGGCCTGCGCTGCGCGGGAGGCAGCCTGAAGCGCCTCTACGTGAAAACTGCGAGCGGCGGAGCGGTGAACGCTCCTGAGGTCGGCGATCCTCCTGTCCACACCCGCTCTGCCGCACTCGGCGATCCGATCCTCCCGGGGTCGATACGCTACTACCAGACCTACTACCGTGATCCCGATCCCAGCTTCTGCCCGACGCCCTCGGGCAACACGTTCAATTCCACGAACGGCATGATCATCGTCTGGCACTAGCCCTGGCTGCCCCGCGTGACGCGCCGCGCGGATGGATCCGATCTCCGCGCTCCGCTACGAGTAGTGGCTGATCCGACGAGAGGAAGCTGGGACCCGGGCGCTCTCGCGCGCTATCCTGGGCGCGCTCCGCCCGAATCCCGCCTGGGAGAGGACCCATGTCGCCCACGATCCACCTGCTCCGCCGCCTTGTTCCCGCTGCCGTGCTGGGCTGCCTCCCCGGTCTCCACGCGCAGTCGCGGTCTCCCCTGGGGGACGAGCTCGCGAAGCTCGTTCCCGTCGGCACGGTCGTCTACGTCCAGGCGCCGTCGATCAACCGCTTGGCTACGGCGGTCCGCAGAGTGACGGCCGCATTCGCGCCCGAAGAGGCGGAGAAGCTCGACGTCGACAAGATCCTCTCCGACCTCGACGTGCCCGGTTCGCTGGGAGAGATCGACCACACCAGGCCGATCGCGATGTGTCTCGTCCTGGCCGAGGATCCGGGTGCCGAGCCCACACCGACCTTCCTCGTGCCCGCCCTCTCCGCCGAGAACTACGCGCGCTCGCTCGTGAAGCCGGGTGCGCCCGTGACGACGGCGATCGAGGGATCCTACGTCTCCGTTTCGAAGTCGCCCGATTCGAAGCGCGGCGCCGAGCCGGCGCCGATCGCTCTTGGCCTGCCGGCCGGGGATGTCGTCGCGCGCATCGACGTGAAGCGGCTCGTCGAGCATTACCGCCCGATGATCGACGGAAGCCTCTCCGCGATGGAGATGCAGATGGCGTCCGCGTCGGCCGGGGTGCCGGGCGGGATGGACTTCGGGGCGATCATGCGGTTGTACGCCGACGGGGTCCGCTCGATCGTCGACTCGAGCCAGAGCCTCGACATCTCCGTGCGCCTCGACGGCGTCTGGCTCGAGATCGGCGAGGCTCTGACCATGCTCGAGAACAGCGCGCTGGCCGACTTCGGCTCCAAGGAGAAGACCGACGCGAAGACCCTGGCGCGCTTCCTCGATCCCGACGCCTCGATGACGATGGTCGCCGGCATGGACACGGTGGCGATGACGAAGCGCTTCAAGCCCCTCATCGATGGAATGCTCGCGGTCTACCCCGAGCCGATGCGTGCGGGTCTCCAGAAGATGATGGGCAGCGTCGACGAGCTGGCCGCGCAGTTCGGCTCGGCGATGTGCGTCAGCGGCGATTTCGGCGGGGCCGGGATGCGCTTCACCTACTATCTGCACCCGCGCGACGCGGCCAAGCTGCTGGCGGTCTACAAGTCGATGATGATCTCCTTCCCGGGGTTCGCGTTCGACGAGCCAACGCAGGGCGAGGTCGACGGCGTGCCGGTCACCCGCATGCGCATGCGCATCGATGCCAAGATGTTCGCCGCGCCCGAGGGGCAGGCGCTCGGGAAGAAGCACGGGCCGGAGATGCAGGCGATGTTCGATAAGATGTACGGCAAGGACGGCCTCGCGTTCACCCTGGCGACGAAAGGCGACGTGACGGCGCTGGTCCTGGGCGGCGACGAAGCCTTCCTGCGCGGTTCCCTGGCGCGCATCTCGAGCGGCGGCAAGATTTCGGCGTCCGTCGCGCACGCTCTCGAGCAGGTGGGCGATCTCAACCCGTGCTACGTGCTGCACTACAACCTGGGCAAGGTCATGCATGGGATGAGCGATCTGATGAACGGCGCCATGCCCGAGGCGTCGATGGCGTTCCCGGAGGTTCCGGCGTCGATCACGGCTTGGGGCGGCGTCGACGGACGCGTCTGGCGCGGAGCGATGTCGGCGGACCTGGCCGAGCTCGGGGCCGCGGTGCGTGCGATGAGCGACCAGCGGTCGGGAAGATCGCAACGGGCGAAGGCCGAGGCTGACATCGGCTTGATCTCCGCCGCGCTCAAGGAATACGCGATCAGCAATGGCGGCAAGTTTCCCGACAGCCTGGAGGCCCTTGTCACGCCCGACGTGAAAGGGGCGACCTTCTTGGCGATCAAGCCCCCTCTCCGCGACCCCTGGGGCCATGAGTACCTCTACGATGCGCCGTCCCCGGAATATCCCACACCGCGCGTCTACTCCTACGGCAAGGACGGCCAGCCAGGCGGGGATGGCGATGACGCGGACATCTACGTGTCGATCATGATCCAGAAGGGCAAGTGATCGTTCGCAGGCTTCCAGCCCCGCGCGACTCGTGTAGAATCACCCCTCCCGCTCAACTCCGCACCCTCGAGAAGCTCCACCTCCCATGAGAACCCTGATCAGGCGCGCCCTTCCCCTCGCGTTCGCTCCGCTCTCGCTCGTACTCCCCGCCGTCGCCCAGGGCTCGGACAGCTGCGCGACGCCCACGGTCATCACCGGCCAGGGCAGCTTCCCCTTCAACACGACCGCGGCCACGACGGGCACGGAGGGCCAGTACGCCTGCTCCGGCTCGACCGGGATCCAGCGCGACGTGTGGTTCTCGTGGGTGGCTCCGGCGGACGGGTCAGCCACGCTGAGCCTGTGCGGAGGCGCCTCGTTCGACAGCAAGATCTCGTCCTACGCGGGCAGCGGTTGTCCGTCGGCGGGGCCGCTCGCCTGCAACGACGATTATTGCGGGCTCCAGTCGGTGATCGCGTTCCCGGTCACGATGGGCAACAACTACACGCTGCAGATCGGCAGCTGGCCGACCGCGCCCGGCGGCGCCGGCACGTTCTCGCTCACGGTCGGCCCGCCCCCGCCGCCGTGCGGAACGAGCACCGGACCGGACGTGATCGTGGGCGACATCAACGGCGTCATGAACGTGACTCCGGTCGGCGGCATCGATGCGATCGCGCTCGGCACGACCTCGTGCAACGTCGGAACGGCGGTCGTGAACTGGATCGGCAGCACGAACGACCACCCGGTGATCCGCCAGAACCTCTACCGCTACAAGGTCGTCGGCGGGGCGGGCCGCTTCGAGCAGGTGGGATTCAGCTGGGTCAAGCACGGCTTCGGCGCGGCGCAGGACAGCTATTGCTGCACCTGCCAGGGGAATGGCGACGGCCAGCACCTCGGCGTGGGCTGCTCCGACCCGTACGACGCGGGCACGAACGGCTCGCAGCCCGGCGCCGGTCCCAATTGGCAGGTCAACGCCCACACCGGCGTGTTCACCTACCCGCCCGCCAACCCCTCGCACGGCTCGGACTCGATCTACCGGCGTTGCCAGGTCGCGCTCACCGACCTCGAGGTCACGGGCGGCGGCAACACGACGCGCTTCTTCGGCGAGGGCCATTACGTGACCAAGGACGACGCGACGGCCGGCAACCAGAACAACAACGCCTCGTGGCGTGAGATGACCGTCAGCGGCGGCTCGAGCAACTACAACCTGGCGCTGTCCGGAACGACCCAGGAGACGCATCCGGCGATCCGTGCGTGGGCGGTGGTCGACCCGGCGGCGAACCTGGTCGACCTGCAGATCCCGGGGGACGGACTGCTCGTGCTCGGCACGCGAGCGACAGACCTCGGCGGAGGCCAGTGGCGCTACGAGTACGCGGTCTACAACATGAACGCCGACCGCGACGTCGGCTCGTTCAGCGTGCCGATCGCCGCCGGAGTCTCGGTCATGAACATCGGATTCCACGACGTCAGCTATCACGACGGCGATGGCCCCGGCAACGCGAACTTCGCGGGCACCGACTGGACCGCTTCGCAGGGAGGCAGCGCGCTCACGTGGGCGTGCGAGACGGAAGCGCAGAATCCGAGCGCGAACTCGCTCCGCTGGGGCACGCTGTACAACTTCCGCTTCGACGCCAACGCGCAGCCGCAGACCGGCCCGATCACGCTGGGGCTGTGGAGGCCGGGCGCGCCGGCGTCGGTTGTCGGCAACGGCGATGTGCCGGGGGGCGGACCGGTCACGAGCTTCTGCCTCGGGGACGGATCGGGCGCGCCCTGCCCGTGCGGGAACAGCGGGGCGGCAGGCCACGGCTGCGAGAACTCGGTTTCGACCGGGGGCGCGCTGCTGACTTCGAGCGGCAATCCGAGCCTGTCGGCGGACACGCTGGTCCTGACGTCCTCGGGAGAGCGCCCGACGTCGTTCTCCCTGTTCGTCCAAGGCGACTCGCTGATCCCAGCGCTCAACTTCGGCGACGGAATTCGCTGCGTCGGCGGGAACCTCAAGCGCCTGTACACCCGGAATGCAGCCGGCGGCGCGGTCACGGCGCCTCAGGGGGGCGATCCCTCGATCTCGGCGCGATCCAGCGCGCTCGGGGACACGATTCCGGTCCAGGGGACTCGGGTCTACCAGATCTACTACCGCGACCCGAATCCGAGCTTCTGCCCGGATCCGCCGGGGAGCACGTTCAACGTGTCGAACGGTCTGATGGTCCTGTGGGGTCCGTGAGCTCGGCCAAGCGGCCCACCCACGGTCAACTCGATGGACCCGCCTTGCGGAGGAACAGGAGATCCTGATAGGCGGCGTGATTGACGCTCGAGTGAGCCATTCCACGCCAGACTCCCAAGCGGATCAGCGTCGATTCGAGGCCCTCCTGGGCGGCGACCGCTTCCACCCTGTGCGGGTCGTGGAAGACGTCCAAGTAGCCGGCCTTGCCGTATGACCAGGCCTGCGGGTCCTTGGTGAGGACCATCCCGGCCCGGCGCGCCATTCGTTCCGAGACCTCGCTGGACTGCTCGTCCCTGAAGAAGAACGTGATGTAGGCCAATCCGCCGGGCTTCAGGATCCGACCGATCTCGCGCAGGTAGCCGTCGCACGCGCCAGGATCGATGTGCGTGAACAAGGAGGTCGCGATCACGCAATCGGTCGTCCCGTCCTCGACCGGCACTCGGCAGTGTGCGCGCGCCTCATATCCGTGCTTGTGGGCGACCGGGCAGTGGAACAGGTACTTTTCGTATTTCGAAGTGATGTTGCGTTCCGCCCATTCGATCCCCGGCCTCCACACGTCCACGCCGAGATAGCGGGAGTCGTCCAGCATCTGCGCCAGGAACGTGGCGATCCGACCGCATCCGCATCCGAGATCGACGAAGGAGTAACCAGGCCGGAGGGGATCCGCTCCGTGGTCGAGCGCCATGTTGCAGATGTCCGCGGCCACCGTGAAACCGACGGCCCGGTAGGTCATTCGAAGATCCGCCTCCTTGCCGGTCGCCCCGCTGATGTGAGTGATCATCGATGCGGGCGGAACAGGCACCCAGCGACTCGAGGCGCTGGCCGAACGTTGCTGGAAGTCGATGTGGGGGCGTCCGATGATCGGTTCGAGCTGCTGGGTGGGCGGAATGCGCTGCCTCGTGCCCCCGAAGCAGACCTCGAGTCGAGCGCCGGGTTTCACCTTCGCCTCGATGTCCACCAGGAAGCCCTTGCGCTGGTCGGCCGGCGAGACCTCGATCAGATCCGGGCGCTGGATGTCGGCCCGACAGGTCTGGAGGAGCTGGCCCTCGGCGTAGATGTCGATGTCGCAAGGGGTGCTTGGACGGGTGCGGTCGATGGCCCAGCCCCCGAACAGTCGTCCATCCCAGTAGTCGACGCATCCGGCGAACACGCGTGCCTGCTTCAAAGGGTCTCCTGGGTCGGTCCTTCGCGATCCGTCGTCTACATGACAGGCCAAGGAGACGGGGATTTCAAGCGCGCCCGACGTCCCCGACTTCTCGAGCAGGGACCGATCAGCTCGACGTGCCGGAGGGCTTCTCCACCGCGGTCGATTCCACCTCCGGGGTGAGCTCCGTCCGGCCCCTCTCGAATCGGTTCAGCACCCGCTCGAGCTCAGCCATCATCACCGGCTTCGAGATGTAGTCGTTCATGCCGGCATTCAGACAGCGCTCGCGATCACCTTGCATCGCATTGGCGGTGACGGCGACGATGGGCAGGTCGGCCCAGGCTCCGCCCAGTCTCCTGATCTCGCACGTGGTCTGGAACCCGTCCATTCCGGGCATCTGGCAATCCATGAGCACGAGATCGTAGGGGACCCTCCGCACCGCCGTCAAAGCCTCCAGCCCGCTGCAGGCCACGTCGACCCCCCAGCCCAATCGCGCGGCCATGTGCGCTCCCACCTTCTGGTTGAAGGCATTGTCCTCGACCATGAGCAGTCGGCCCTTGGAGCCGGGTGCGGAGGCGGGCAGAGCGGGAAGCGGCTGCGCGACGTCTCGCTCGGGGTCTCTGGCCATGTCTCTCCCGCCGTGCTTCAGCGCGAGCAAGAGGCTGTCCGTCAGGCTCGAGGCGCGCGCGGGCTTCATCAGGCGTGCCACGATGCCGACCCTCTGCAGCTCCTCGGCACGGATCGGCTGCCCGATCGACGTGAGCAGCACGAGCGGGAGGTCTCGAGTGCGTGGATCCTTTCTCACCGCTCGCGCGAATTCCAGGCCGTCCATCTCCGGCATGTGCATGTCCGTGATCGCGAGGTCGTAGGGCCGGCCGTCGACATACGCGCGGTGGAGCAGGTCCAGCGCGATCCGCGCGCTCTCCGCCGGCTCGGCTTCCATGCCGAGGATCCGCAACTGCTGCACGAGGATGCCTCGGCTCGTGGCATTGTCGTCGATGCACAACGCGCGCAGGTTGGCGAGCTTCCGGGGAGCGTCGATCACGTCCTTCGCGGTGCTCGGGCGCCGCTTCAGCCTCAGCGTGAACCAGAACGTGCTGCCCCTTCCAGCCTCGCTCTCGAGACCGATCTCACCACCCATCAGGTGCGCGAGCGACTTGCAGATCGCCAGGCCAAGCCCCGTGCCGCCGTAGCGGCGCGTGGTCGACCCGTCGGCTTGCGAGAAGGACTGGAAGAGCCGGGCTTGCGCCTCATGCGGGATGCCGATGCCGGTGTCGGCGATCTCGATGCGCAACGAGATGCTCTCCGGGTCCGAGCTCGCGACGCTCGCGCGCACAGCCACCTCGCCGGCACGGGTGAACTTGATCGCGTTGTCGATGAGGTTGGTCAACACCTGGCGGAAGCGGCCCGGGTCCCCGGCCACGAGGTGCGGCACGTCCGGCTCGATGAACAGGAGGAACTCCAGGCCCTTCTTGTGCGCGGCACCGGCGACGAGCTCGACCACCTCCTCCATCGCGCGCTGGATGTCGAAGTCGATGGTCTCCAGCGCCAGCTTGCCGGCTTCGACCTTCGAGAAATCGAGGATGTCGTTGATGATCGTGAGCAGGGCATTGCCGCTCGCGCTCACGGTCTCGGCGAAGTCGCGCTGCTCGGGCGTGAGCTGCGTGTCGAGCAGGAGCCCGGTCATGCCGATCACGCCGTTCATCGGCGTGCGGATCTCGTGGCTCATGTTGGCCAGGAACTCGCTCTTGGCCTTGCTGGCCGATTGGGCGTCCAGGAGGGCCTTGTCCAGCGCGATGTTCTTCTCGCCGATCTCGCGGATCTGCCCGCGGATGGACCGCGCGATCAGCTTCGTCAGCAGGAGAATGACCAGCGAACACAGGATCCCGATCAGCAGGATGGTCGTCCAGGCCTCCTTCAAGACGGTCTGGGCCAGTTGCTGCTGGTCGTTGGACAAGTTCGTCGCGAGCTGGATCAGGCTGCCCCTCACCTTTTCGATCCGGACGAACAGCTCGTCCATCTCCGTCACCAGCTGGGCCCGCCTCGCTCTCAGAACCAGGTGCTGGCTGCATGCGTAGAACAGGCCTGCCGGGTTGGTGTGGATCGTCTGGTGAGCGCTGTCGATCTCGAAATCCTGGCCGAGAAGCGCCGTCTGGAAACCATCCAGGACGAACGGATCGAGAGCCGATGCGTTGGCCGCCGCACCGCCTGACGGATGGATCGCGCTGCGCAGTCGGAGCAGGGATCCCAGGATGCGATTATCGCGGATGTCCGCGAGCTGGTCGTCCGTCTCGGCCGACGACAGGCGTTCACAGGCCAGGGTCAGGTCTTCGAGCTCGATCCGGGCCGTCCGTGGACGGGCATCCTCTCCCAGGTAGTCGATGATCTGCCGGGCGAGCTGCACACCGTCCTCGCCCTGGGCACGGCGAAGGCGGTTGGTGGACAGCGCCCGCTGAAGCGTGGTGCGGCCTTCCGCCGATTCGAGCTCAGCGCGCAGTTCGTCGAGAGCTCGCTCCACCCGGTGGTGGGTGTCGCTGAGCGTCTTCTGGTTCGCTTCGTGCGAGTTGCGCCACCGCAGGCTGCTCTCGAGCAACGTGTGCAGGGACGCGAACACCCCCTTCGCGTCCGCGAGCTCCAGGCCGCCCCTCTCGGACTCTTGCTCGGCGACCAGCCGAGCCAGCTCGTCGAACCAGCCGGCATCCACCGCGGGGTTCGCGGCTGGATCGAGGATCGACTTCAGCTCGAGCCGGCCCTGCGAGATCCTGCTCTCCATGCTCGTGAGCCGAGCCACATCGCGCGATTGCGCCTCGAACAGGAGCGTGCGCTCGCTCTCGACCGAGTGCAGCGCGCTCCAGAACAGCCCGGTGGTGGCGGTCCCCGCGATCAGGGCCACGCCGGCGACCAGCCAGACCAGTCTGTGCGCAAGACGGCCGGTCTCCTGGATGGGCGTGCTCGGCAGGAGAGGAGCTTTCATTGCCTCTTCTTGCCGAGCTCGCTCCAGTCGAGCGGAACGATCCTGCCTCCACGGATGACGGTCGGCCACACGCGGTGACAGGCCTGGTGCTCCTCGGGAGAGAGGCGCAGCGTCTCTCCCAGTCCGATGTCGAAGGAGCCGAGGCTCTCCAGCGCCCGGATCACGGACTCGCGCTCGGGAGGGCCTTGGATCGTGGAGAGCGCGCGGCACAGGATGCGCGCGGAGACGTAGCCCTCGAGCGAGACGAAGTCGGGCTTCTTGTCGACGTCCAGCGCCTGCAGGGCCTTCCGGTATTCGTTCACGATCGGCAGGTCGGCATCGAAGTGCGGCACGACCTGGGTGATGACCACGCCTTCGCCGCGATCGTCGAGCTCACGCAGGAGGGACATCGATCCGACGAAGGAAACGTTGAGGAACAACGCGTCGAGGCCGTTCTCCCGGGCCAGCTTGATGAAGGTCGCACAGGGCTGGTACGCGCCCACCATGATGATCGCGCGCGGCGGGGGGTCGGCCAGCAGGACGTCCGCGAGCGCCCTCTCGACCGCCACGGTGTTGCGCTCGTAGCGCACGTGGAGGACCGCGTTCTCGTCCTTCAATCCATGGAGCTTCAGAGCGGTGACGCCGCCCGCGAAGCCGGCATCGCCGTAGGCATCACGCTGGGTGAAGAAGGCGACCTGCTCGCACGCGAGACCGGCTTGCCCGATCAACGCGTCGACCATCGCCCGGGTCTCCTCGGCGTAGCTCGCGCGGTAGTTGACGACAAGAGGATCGGGGGGAGTCTTGCGCAGCAGTCCCGCGCCGGTGAAGGCTCCGTAGAAAGGCGTGCCGCTGGTGTTGGTGATCTGCAGCGCCGCGACCGCGGTGGGAGTCCCCACGTCGCCGACGAGCGCCAGGACGTGTTCTTGTTCGACGAGCCTGCGGACGTTCGGACCCGCCCGCTCGGGCTCGTAGCCGTCGTCGAGCGCGATCAACCGGACGTGGCGTCCCTGGATGCCTCCGCTGCGCTCGGTCTCCGCCAGGGCGGCACGGACCCCGTCGAGCATCTTGTTGCCCAGGTCCTCCGCCGGACCGGTGAGAGCCGTCGACATGCCCAGAACCCACTCGCCGGTGGCGTGACTTGCGCCCTGACTCGAGGACGGGAGCGGGATGCACAGCAAGGTCCAAGCGAGCGTGCGCCCGGTGCGTGCAGCGATTCCGATGGCGCAAGGGCCATTCATCATGGGAAGCCTCGGAAAAAGCCCCTCGAGGGAGACCGTGGGGACCTTCGGATCTCGACGAATCGACTTCTCCGACTTGAGGCCAGGCGGCTTCGCCGAGTTCATTTCCGTCCCCCGTCCCCGCCATCTCGGCACGAGCCCGGCCAGGGTGGCGTGAGGGCCGGTCGCCCCCCTAGGTCCTGGGGGAAACCACGGGACTGCCCGAGCTAGGGATGCCGGGCCGGTCCGGAGCAATGCTCCGGTTCGAATTCTCCGTCCTGCTCGACCTGGATGGTCACGTGGTCGATTCCGAAACGGTTCCCGAGAACCACCCGGATCTCGCCGAGCAGACCGGTCCTCGCCCCGCCCCGGGGAACGGCCACGTGCGCGGAGAGCGCGTGCATCCCGCTCGTGATCGTCCAGATGTGGAGGTCGTGGACGGCGTGGACCCCGTGCACGGACAAGAGGGCGCCGCGCACCTCTTCCGCGTCGATGCCGCGCGGCGTCCCTTCCATGAGCACGTCCACGGCCTGGCGCAGGAGCGACCACGAGGAATACACGACGAGCAGCGCGATGACGACGCTCGCGACGGGGTCGGCCCAGGTCCATCCCAGGCGCCAGGCGAGAAGGCCCGCGATCATCGCGGCCAGGCTTCCGAGCGCGTCCATGCCGACGTGCAGCCACGCCCCGCGCAGGTTGAGGCTGTGGTTCCGGCCACCGTGCAGCACCCGGAGAGCGGCGAGGTTCACGAGCAGCCCCCCCGAGGCGATCGCGAGCATGGCGGCCCCGTGGACCGGGGGCGGTTGCGAGAGCCGCCTGAGCGCTTCGATGACGATCAGCGCGCTGATCGCGACCAGCGCCGCCCCGTTCGCCAGGGCGGCCAGGATCTCGGCGCGGTAGTAGCCGAAGGTCCGCGTCGCCGTGGAGGGTCGGCGCGCGATCCAGGCCGCGAACAGGCTGAGCACGAGAGCGGCGACGTCCGAGAGCATGTGCCCGGCGTCGGCGAGAAGCGCCAGCGAATGGACGAGCCACCCGCCAACGGCCTCGGCGAGCATGGTCCCGGCCGAGAGGAAGACGACGAACCGGAGCCGCCTCTGCAAATCGAGATCGCCGTTCTGGCTGCGCCCGATGCGGTTCGTCCGACCGCGGCCGTCCGTGCGCTGCGTATCGGATTCGATCATGACGGGCCCGCGTGGCCGGGGCGGGAGTGTATCCCCTGGTGCTCGGCTGGTCCGCGTTATAGTGGAGCCGTTCACGCACTCCCTCGATTCTCCGCGAGGACCTTCCCATGCGACGTTGCCGCTTCCAGCTTGCGTCCGCCTTCGCCCTCGTCCTCTCTTCCGCACTCGCGTCCGCGCGCACGCAGGAGAGCGACGCCGGC
This sequence comes from Planctomycetota bacterium, assembly GCA_041488095.1. Classification (GTDB taxonomy): domain Bacteria; phylum Planctomycetota; class UBA1135; order UBA1135; genus DASYPQ01. Next base: position 22,961 of record JBGPOP010000044.1, on the reverse strand, counting down.
AAGGTGATCGCGCTCGGCCGCGCCGAGAGCCGCGTGATGGAGCACCTCGACCATCTCACGAATCGCATCGGTCCGCGGCTCACCGGATCGGACGGATTCCGCAACGCGTGCGAGTGGGCGCGCGGGCAGTTCGAGAGCTTCGGCCTCCAGAATTGCCGGCTCGAGCAATGGGGTGAGTTCCCCGTCGGCTTCAACCGCGGCCCGGCCGCAGGACGGATGATCGCTCCCGAGAAGAAGGAGCTTCACTTCGGGACGAACGCCTGGACGGCCGGGACGAAGGGACCCGTCAGCGGCCTCGCGGTCCTCGCGCCGACGAACGAGGCCGAGCTCGCCCTGGTCCTATCGAAGCTGAAGGGCGCGTGGGTCGTCGCGGCGGCGAGCCCCGGGCGACCCGCCGATCGCCGCCCCGCTCCTCCCGACGCGGGCGCCGCGGGGTCTCGCCCCCCGGAAGCCGGCACGGTCGAAGCCGGCGCGCGGACCGGCGCCGGCGAGGAGCAGGCTGCCCGCGCCGCGCGCGACCGCGAGAGCGCCGCCGCCGACCGCGCGTTCCGCGACCGGTTGGAGAAGGTCTACGACGAGGAAGGAATCGCCGGAACGATCCGCTCGGGCCGCGGCGAGCTGATCCTCACGGGCGGCAGCTCCAAGATCGCCTTCGACAAGCTGCCCACACGTCCCTCGATCAACCTGCTCGCCGCCGAGCACAAGGACATCGCCGAGCGCGTGAAGGCCGGGGACGAGGTGCGCCTCGAGTTCGACGTCCGCAACTGGTTCGAGAAGGGGCCGATCCCCCTTTACAACGTGATCGCCGAGATCCCGGGGACGGAGAAGCCCGACGAGGTCGTGATCGTCGGCGGTCACCTCGACTCGTGGGACGGCGCGACCGGGGCGACCGACAACGGCACCGGCGTGGCGACGACCCTGGAGGCGGCGCGGCTGCTCGAGAAGTCGGGGGTCCGGCCGAGGCGCACGATCCGCTTCATGCTGTGGGGTGGCGAAGAGGAGGGGCTGCTCGGCTCGCACGCCTACGTCCAGAAGCACAAGGACGAGATGGCCAGGATCTCCGCCGTCCTCGTTCACGACGGCGGGACGAACTATTGTTCCGGGATCACGGCCACGCCTCCCATGGTCAAGCCTTTCGAGGAGATCTTCGCGCCGGTGACGAACCTCGATCCCGAGACGCCCTTCAAGGTGCGCGAAGTGAAGGGGCTCTCCGGCGGCGGAAGCGACCACGCCTCCTTCCTGCAGGCTGGAGTCCCGGGGTTCTTCTGGAGCCAGAAGGGCCGCGCGAACTACAACCACACCCACCACACCCAGTTCGACACGTATGACGCGGCGATCCCCGAGTACCAGAAGAACTCGGCCATCGTGATCGCCGTCGGCGCGCTCGGGATCGCGAACCTGCCCGAGCTCCTGTCGCGGGAGAACCTGCGTGCCCCGGACAGCGGCGGCGGCGGGCGGCGCCTCGGCATCCAGCTCGCCGACGACATGTCGATCGAGGAGGTGATCGAGGACGGCCTCGCCGCGAAGATCGGTCTCGTGGTCGGGGACCGCATCGTGAAGATCGGCGACAAGCCCGTCGCGGACCGCGACGAGATGCGCGCGGCGCTCCTGGAGGGGCCGGTGAAGACGAAGGTCGTCGTCCTGCGGAAGGCGAAGGAGGTCGAGGTCGCGATCGAGTTCCCTCCGGACGCCGGGCCGGGGGGCGGGATCGGCAGGCGGCTCGGGCTGCGCTTCGGGGAAGGGCTCACGATCGACGTGATCACGCCGGGCGGAGTGGCCGACCAGGCCGGTCTCCAGGTCGGCGATCGGATCGTGAAGGTCGGCGAGGCGGCGGTCGAGGGATGGATAGACCTCGGCCGGGTGCTCTCCGGATCCCGCGGCGACACAAAGATCGCCGTCCTCCGCGATGGAAAAGAGGTCGTCGTCACCGTGGCGATGCCCGAGCCGCCGTAGCGTCAAGGGATGACCGATCCTCGTGCGCCGCGTCGGATCGTCTTTCTCGCGCTCGCGCTGTCGCTTCTTTCCGCAAGTTGCGCCGGATCGAGGCTGAATCGGCCGACGCCTCCCAACCGGCTCGCGGTCCTCATGGCCGCGCCGTGGGGTGACGAGACGGCCATGCACAACGACGTCGTGGCCATGGGCGACGCGCTGCGGCGCCGGGGTTGCCGCGAGGACGAGATCCTGGTGCTCGAGGGCACCCTCACGCGTTCCCGCGCGGTGGCATTCCTCAGGTCGGCGGGGCGACGGATCGCCTCCTGGAAGACCGGCAGCGTGCTCCTGTACTACACCGGCCACGGATCGCCGACCTCATTCGACGAGAGGACGGCCGAGGCGGCGCTGCAGCTCGAGGGCGCGCTGACCGGGGAGTCGGACCGCGAAGATTGGATGTCGTGGGAGGAAGCGCTCGAGACGCTCGCTGCGCCCGACGGCGTGGGTCTCGTGATCCTGGCCGACTCGTGACACAGCAATCTCCTGGCCGGTCGTGTGCCGTCCAACGCGGTGGCCGTCGTCATGGATGACGAGGGCCGTTCGAGGCTCGCGTGCAAGGCGAAAAACTCCGCGTTCGACGTCGACGGCAGGAAGGTCGATCGGGGGGTCGTCTCCTACTACGCCGCGAGCACCCTCACGGAGGCCGAGACGGTCTCCGACTGGGCGGCTCGCATCAACGCGGCCATCCGGCGAGATCGCAAGGCGGACAAGCTCCCGGCGAGCCTGTGGGTGCAGGTGCGAGTCGCGGGGAATGCGGCGATCGATCTCCTCGGCGAGAGGCCGAGGCGTTGAGCTCCGGACCAGGCGCCTTCCGACGCAGGCACGCAGGATCTGCGGGCGGAATCCGACGTCGGATCTGGTCGGGACGGTCTCCTGCCTCTACCATCAGACCGAGCTGTTCCGGCCCTTCAGGGGACTCCGATCAGCCGGGCGCGTGCCCGTAGCACGACTGCAATACGAGGAACTGCGTGGTCATGAGGTCATTGTCGATCCGGTCGATTTCGACAGCACTGTTCTCCACCCTCTTCCTTGGAACCGCGGCGCCCTCAGAGCCCGGGCCGTCGCCGGCCCAGGTGAGCCCCGTCGGCCTACCGGTCTTGCCCGTGCTGGAGCGCGCCAAGGACATCGGCCCGGCCAACGGCAGGCAATCCCTGAGCATCGCGGTCAGCATGCCCTATGCCCGGCCGCGAGAGGTGCAGGCGTTCGTCGATTCGGTCAACGATCCCGGCTCCGTCAACTACCGCAAGTACATCACCCCGGAGGAGGTGGGCGAGCGCTTCGGCCTGCCGATGAGCCAGGTCGATGCCGTCGCCGACCATCTCCGGCAGAACGGGTTCACGATCACGCTGGTCTCGAAGAACCATCTGGCCATCCTGGCGAACGCCACGGTCGCCCAGGCGGAAGCGGCCTTCCACACGACGATCCGCGAGTACACGCTCGTGCCCCAGGACAACGTCGAGCCGAGCCGGTTCATCGCCTACTCGACTCCGATCCAGCTGCCCGCCAACCTCGCGTCCATCGTGATCGACGTCAGCGGCCTGGAGACCTACACACACCCCAAGCACCTCGTGACGCTCCTCACGCCCGTGCTGACCCGCGGGTTGTACAACACGGTCGGGCTGTTCAACGCCGGCTTCACCGGCGCCGGCCGCACGATCGGCATCTCGAACTGGGTCGGGTTCCGCGCCAGCAACTGGCTCAGCTACATCAACCATTTCATGCTGCCCATCCCGGCCGGCGGCGCGGGCACGAACATCGCCACGATCCCGTGCGGTGGCGGCGGCGCGGGTGCGGGCCCCGACAACCCCGAAGGCGACCTCGACGTCCAGATGGAGCTCGGGATGGCGCCGCTCGCGAACATCAAGATCTACGACGGCACCAGCAACAACCTGGTCGCGGTGCTCACCCAGCAGGTCAACGACAACCTGGCCGACGCGATCTCCGAGAGCTACGGCTGGAACATCCCGGGAGGCACCGCGAGCGCCGCGCACAACCAGCACCTCTCCATGAGCGCGCAGGGCATCACGTACATGGCCGCGAGCGGCGACAGCGGGACCACCCTCGAGCCGTACAGCTATCCCGACTACGAGCCCGAGGTCCTCTCCGTCGGCGGGACCGTCGCCAACGTGAACAGCACCACCGGAGTTCGGATCACCGAGGTGGGCTGGAGCGGCGGCGGCGGCGGGTGGAGCAACAACTCGGCCTCGTTCAACGTCCGTCCCGTCTGGCAGGTCGGCACGGGCGTGCCTCCGATCACCGGAACCAACAACCACCGCCTCGTTCCCGACGTCGGCTTCCACTCCGCCGGAAGCGGGACGGGCGCCTACTGGTTCTACTTCAACAACGCGCTGACGGGCCAATACATCGGGACGAGCTTCGCCTCGCCGATCCTCGCGGGGATGCTCGCCATCGTCGAGCAGAAGATCATCAACCTGGGCGGCCTCCCGCCGGACGGATCCGGCCATCGCCGGTTCGGCCGGATCCAGGACCTGCTCTACGGTCAGAATGGACGACCGGACGTCTGGTTCGACATCACGTCGGGAGCCAATGGCAACCTCCCGAACGGCAGCCCTTCGACGTGCACCGCCGGATGGGACACCGTGACCGGTTGGGGGCCGATGAACTGCGAGGCGTTCACGACCCTGTTCGCCTGCGGGGTGGACACCGACGGAGACGGCACGCCCGATTGCACCGACGGTTGCCCGAACGACCCGAACAAGATCGCCCCGGGCCAGTGCGGATGCGGCGTCGCGGACACCGACACCGACGGCGACGGCACCGCGGACTGCATCGACGGGTGCCCGAACGACCCGCTGAAGATCGCTCCGGGCCAATGCGGCTGCGGTCTCCCGGACACCGACAGCGACGGCGACGGGACCGCGAACTGCATCGACAACTGCCCGACCATCCCCAACGCGAACCAGGCCAATGCCGACGGCGATGCGTTCGGGGACGCGTGCGACACGTGCACGGACACGGATGGCGACGGCTACGGGGATCCGGGCTATCCGAACAACACCTGTCCGACCGACGGCTGCCCGAACGATCCGAACAAGATCGCACCGGGCGTGTGCGGCTGCGGGGTGCCCGACATCGACTCCGACGGCGACGGCACGATGAACTGCAACGACGGCTGCCCGAACGATCCCAACAAGATCGCGCCGGGCCAGTGCGGGTGCGGCGTGGCCGACACCGACACGGACGGCGACGGCACGGCGAACTGCAACGACGGCTGCCCGAACGACCCGAACAAGATCGCTCCCGGCGCGTGCGGCTGCGGCGTGGCCGAGACGGATACCGACCAGGACGGCGTCCCGGACTGCGTCGACAACTGCCCCAGCATCAACAATCCCTTCCAGGAGGACTGCGACGGCAACGGGATCGGCGACGTGTGCGATATCGCCGCGGGCGCTCCGGACTGCAACATGAACGGCGTCCCGGACGGATGCGATGTCGCCTCGGGCACGAGCCAGGACCTGAACTTCAACGGCGTGCCCGACGAGTGCCAGCAGCCGGGCGGGATCTCGTTCTGCTTCGGCAACGGGGCGGGCGGTCCGTGCCCGTGCAGCAACAACGGGGGTCCCGGGCGCGGCTGCGCGAACTCGGGAGCCGGCAGCACGGGCGCGCTGCTCACCGCGGCCGGGAACACGGTTCCCGACACGATCGTGCTGACCGCGGCGGGCGAGCGGCCCACGGCGCTGTCGATCTTCCTGCAAGGCAACGTGCGTCTGTCGCCGGGGATCCCCTTCGGCGACGGCAAGCGCTGCGCGGGCGGGACGCTGAAGCGCCTCGGCGTCAAGAACGCCGTCGGCGGCGTGACCAGCTATCCGCAGGCTGGCGACCCGTCGATCACCGCGCGCTCGGCTGCGCTGGGCGATCCGATCCCCTCAGGCGGGATCCGCATCTACCAGGTCTACTACCGCGACCCGAGCACGACCTACTGCCCGGATCCCCCGGGTGGCACCTTCAACGCCACCCAGGCGGTCCAGCTGGTCTGGTAGCGGGGCCGGTAGATCGACACGACGCCGACGCGCGCGGTCTACAGCTTGGCCTTGATCTTCAGGTAGATCTCGCGCGACATCTCCCGGTCGCCGAGGGTGCCGACGCGGATCGAGATCCTGCAGCTCATCTCGCCGTGCCTCTCGATCTTGATGTCGATCTTCTTGTCGAGGGCCGTGTGCGCGACGACCTCTCCATCCACGCCCGTGGCTCCGGGGGAGCTGACGTGAAAATCCTTCTCCTTGAGCACGCTCTCCGCGGCCTCCACGACCTGCTTGGGAGTTCCGGGCAGCGAGGCCTCGAGCGCGCCGAACACGTAGCTCGTGCCGTCGGGGCCGGGCTGGGCGCCCACGTACTGGCAGCCGGAAAGGCCGGTCACGGCGCCGAGCGCGAGAGCGAGGATTGCGATCTGGCCTAGTGTTCTCATGGATGCCTCCTGGTCGGTGTCGTTCCTTCACGGAGTCCGCGGCGTTGTGTCCGCGGTCTGCCCCGAAGCCCGAACCTACGCTCTCCGGCGCGGATTCCAAGTCGGGAGGACACCCGAGCGCGGCCGGGGAAGTTTTTCCTGGAGACTCCCGCCATCGGTCCCCGATCCCTGATCGACATCCCCCCGGCGAGGGGCGTCCCCATTCCGCAGGGGTGCTCGGGGCGGGGTAGACTTTCGCCACCATGACGATTCACAGGAAACTGGAGCTCAACAAGGCGCTCACCGACGCCGTGCGCGAGTTCGGGAGCCCGACCACGCCCCAACAACTCGAAGAGCGCGGCGTCCTGCGCGTGCGCTACGTCTCGCTGGAGCAGGTCTCCACGATGATCGAGAAGGCGATCAACCGCACGATCCTGGAGCGCACGCTCGGCGGGGAGAGCGGCGACCTGGGTCTCCTGGTCGACCACGCCCAGCTCGGCCTGCTGGGTCTCTTGAAGGGAGTCGAGGAGGTCGAGGCCTCGCGAGGCGCCATCCACGCCAGCCGCGCCGAGCTCCTGACCGAGCTCGCCGACATGCGCCGCGAGCGCGTCGCCGCGGGCGCGACGCCGGCCGCCGACCCGGCCGACCCGACGGTCCAGAAGATGCTGGCGGCGATCCGCGACACGTTCAGGAAGCTCGGGCCCCGCACGCCCGAAACGATCAAGATCGAGCGCGAGCTCACCGAGCGCGCGTCGATCCTGCTCGAGGAGGCGCGCCGCCGAGCCGCCGCGGCACAGCTCCGCGAGCGCGACAGCCACATCGACCGATTGGAGCGGCGCGTGACGAAGCTCGTCCAGCTGCTCGAGACGACCGAGGAGACGCTCAAGCACGTCGCGTCGATGAAGAACATCGACCTCGGCATCGCTTCGCTCTACCGCGTCGTGCAGGGCCTCTCGGCCAACGAGCCGAATCGCGTCTTGAAGCAGGAGATGATGGAGATGATCTTCAAGGCGAACATCGAGCTGCAGAAGAAGCGCGCGGGAACGAGCTGATCGGACACCGCAGGCTCCTCGAGCCTGTTCGGCATGTCCCAGGTTGTGCGCTCCCGCCCGCGGAGGTATAAGGGACCCCGACTTCTCTCGTCCCTGGCACGCATGCGGACCGACGACGAACTCTGCATCGCGCACCTCCACCGGCGCGCCGGCTTCGGGCTCTCACCCGAGGAGCTGAAATCCGCCGCAGCCAAGGGATTCGACGCTTGCGTCGAGGAGCTGCTCCACCCCGAGAAGATCAAGGACCCTCTCGAGGAGCGCCTGACCGAGATGCAGGGCGAGCTGTTCGACCTCTCGAGCCTCGAGGACGCCCAGGCGTGGTGGCTCTACCGCATGATCCACACGCGGCGTCCGCTCGAGGAGAAGATGACGCTCTTCTGGCACGGGCACTTCGCGACCGCGAACTCCAAGGTCGACAACCCGCGCCTGATGGTCCGGCAGAACCGCCTCTTCCGCGAGCACGCGCTGGGGAAGTTCAAGGAGCTCCTCCTGGGAGTCTCCCGCGACCCGGCCATGATCCTCTGGCTCGACAACGGGCTCTCGTCGAAGAAGCACCCCAACGAGAACTTCGGCCGCGAGCTCATGGAGCTGTTCACGCTCGGCATCGGCCACTACACCGAGACCGAAGTGCGCGAGGTCGCTCGCGCCTTCACCGGCTGGAAGCAGCGCGACGGCGAGTTCTCCTACGACGAGAAGGACCACGACGACGGGCCCAAGACCTTCCTCGGCCAGACCTGGGCGTGGAGCGGCGAGGAGGTCCTCGACGCGCTGGCGCGCCATCCCGCGACAGCCGAGCACCTCGCGGGCGCGCTGGTGCGCTTCTTCGTGTCCGACGAGGGCGACGCCGACATGGAGAAGGAGGTCGCTCGCACCTACCTCGAGTCGGGCGGCGATTTGCGCGCGTGCGTGGGCTGGATCCTGCGATCGCCGGGATTCCGGGACGAACGCGCGATCCGGGCGCGGGTCAAGAGCCCGGTGGAGCTCGCCGTCGGCGCGATCCGCGAGCTGCACAGCACTCTCCCGGTGCGCGCGCTGCCCGGCGCGATCACGCGGATGGGGCAGGCGCTCTTCAACCCGCCCGTCGTCAAGGGCTGGGACGGCGGCCTGGCCTGGATCAACACCGCGACGCTCTTCGAACGGGGGAGCTTCGCCAACCTTCTCGTCACCGAGCGCGGCGCCAAGGGGGACAACTGGTTCGACCCGGGCGCTTGGGTGGCCAAGGACGCCGACGCGAAGACGGCCGTCGCGACCTTCGTCGACGCCCTGCTCGACGGCCGCATCTCGGATTGCACCCGCGCGGCGCTCGAGGATTACCTCCCTGCGGAGGACAAGGACGGCAAGCCGGTGCCCTTCAAGGCCGGCCCCCAGCAGCTCGACCAGAAGGTCCGCGGGCTCGTGCGTTTGATCGTCTCCAGCCCCGAGTACCAGCTCGCCTGAGGAGGCCATCCTGATCACACGACGCGACCTCCTCACCTCCTCGATCGCTGCCGTCGGCGTCGGCGCGAAGGCGCCGCTCTGGTTGGCGAGCGCGGCGCGCGCGCAGGAGCAGGCCGGTCCTGATCCGGCCGCGGCGACCCATCCGGACGGGAGGATCCTGGTGGTAGTCCAGATGTCGGGCGGCAACGACGGCCTGAACACGGTCGTGCCGTACGCGGACGACCGGTATCACGAGGCGCGACCCGCGCTGCGCATCGCGGAGGACAAGATCCTGAAGCTCGACGACCGCGTCGGGCTGCATCCCTCGATGAAGCAGCTCCACGCGCGCTACGGAAAGGGCGAGGTGGCCGTCCTCCAGGGCGTCGGATACCCGCATCCCAACCGCTCGCACTTCCGCTCGATGGACATCTGGCACAGCGCCGACCCCGAGGGCCCGCCGCGCGGAGGATGGCTCGGGCGCTGCGCGGACGCGAGCGATCCTTCGGGCGGATTGCCGCAGCTGCTCGTGAACATGGGATCGTCGGTGCCGCTCGAGCTGCGACGCCGGCGTGCGGCGATCCTGGCGTTCGAGAGCGAGGAGGCGTTCGCGCTCGCTCCGGACAAGCGCTATCCCGGGGATCGCGAGGCGCAGGCCAAGGCGTTCCGCGCCCTGTGCGGGTGCAGCGCGCACGGCGAGGAATCGGCGGCGGCCGGCGCTTCGTACACCGACCTGGTGCGCGAGACGGCAGCCTCGGGTCTCGTCTGCGCGGACGAGGTGCTCGCCTGCCTCGCCAAGGGCAAGAACGAAGCCACTTATCCGAAAGGGCTGGGGGGACGCCTGTCGCTGGTCGCGCGCATGATCGCGGGAGGGATGAAGACGCGCGTGTACCACACTTCCATGAACGGGTTCGACACGCACGCCAAGCAGCGCGACGGCCACGCCAATCTTCTCGGGAACTTCTCGGAGTCGGTGGACGCGTTCTTCGACGACCTCGAGCGGCTCGGTTGCGCCCGAAGAGTTCTGCTGGTCTCGTTCTCCGAGTTCGGCCGGCGCGTGCAGGAGAACGCGAGCGCCGGCACGGACCACGGCACCGCGGGGCCGATGTTCGCGGTCGGTCCGGCGGTGAAGGGCGGGCTCCAGGGCAGTCCGCCGGATCTCGAGCACCTGGCCGACGGCGATCTGGTCTTCGGGATCGACTTCCGGGCCGTGTACACGGCGCTGGCGGGCGACTGGCTCGGGGCGCCGGTCGCGTCCGTGATCGAGGGCGAGTATCCGCGCCTGGATCTCGTCTCGACCTGATTCTTCGTCCTCGGTCAGTAGGCGAAGTCGACGTGCAAGCCGTTGCTCAGGTTGAAGAAGGCCCCTCCCGCAGGAGGATCGCGATACCAGAACTGGAAATTCCACGACGACCCGGGCGTGAAAGCCCCGAAGTCAGCCGGGTGCTCGCTCATCCTGAGAATCACCGTTCCATCCCCGAGATGCTGAGTCGGCATCTTGAAGATACCGGGTGCGAACGGACTGATGCACAGATAGCCATTGGCGAAGGGTGTATTGGTCTGGACGGTGCCGTACGTGAACAAGCCCCAGCTGTTCGGTATGGCGGCGGCGCCGGTGACGGTCAGGGCGAACGTGGCCTGGGTGAGATCGAGCGATCCGCCGTAACCGATCGACGCGAGCGTGCCGAAGGAGTTGGCCGTCGCCTGACAATAGGTGTAGGCGGACCCCGAAGTTTCCTGGTTCGGAGGGAGCGGGGAAGGGTCCGACACCTTCTGGGCAGCGGTTTGCGAATGGACGGTCGCAAACGATGTGATCGCGAGGGCACACAGCACCCCCGGCGAAGCGAGGCGTTTCATCAAAGTCGAATTCTCCTATCCTCTGGGAATCTGAAGGATCGAGATCGGACGTTCATCCGAAGCGGCAGGAGCCTACGGACGCGATTCGACGGGTTCAATCCACATTTGCGGAGGTGAACCAGGAGAGCCGGATCCCACCAGCGGGAATCCAGGGTAAGGCAGGCCGTGCGGCGGGTGACCGCCTTGCGCCTCACCTCACGAAGTACTTCGTTCCGCGCTTCTGACCCTTCTTCTTGAGCTTCTTCGCGGCCATCAGCTTGGCGACGGGGAGCTTGAGGATCTTGGTGGGCGTCTTCAGCGCCCTGCCGATCTCTTCGAGGCGCAAGCCTTGCTTCGCCCTGACCTGGGTGAGGACGCGGGAGGCGACCGCATCGACCTGCGCGCTGGTGCGCTTCCCGCGGAGACCGCGGGTCGCGATCCTTCCATGACGGCGTTTCACGCGCATCGCGATCTTGCGCGGTCGGCCGGGGCCTCGGCGGCGAATTGTCGTGCTGTCGCCCAGGGCGGTGTGCACGGATTCGAGAGCGGTCTGCTTCACGAGCGCGGACAGCTCGGTGAGGAAAATGTCGATGCGGGAGCGGATCTCTTGGTCGGTGTTCTTGTGGGTCATGGTGGGTCCATTAGTACAAATCGGCCGGATGGAATCCAGCCCATGACGGGAAAGCCGGCGATGCAGGCGGGTCCATCCGGATGGGCGCTCAGGGCCAAAGTACGCAGTTGAGCGAAGACGGTTCTCCGTAGCCGCCGAGGATCCGGGTCCGTACCATGATCCCCGGAGGTCGTGGTGGAGCATCCCAGCGCGCAGACCCGCTTCGAGATCGGCACGTACGACTGTCCGCGCACGAAGTCGCCGGTGACCCTCGAGCTCTCCCTTCCGTTGGCCTCCCTCGAGTGGCCGGTGACCGTCGAGTGCTGCCCGGACTGCGGGCACGAGCACGTCCTCCAGTACCAGGACGTGCGCCACGCTCCGGGCCTCGGCTACGAGTGACCTCGATCCCGTGGTCTGACGGGACCACCTACCCTGCAAGGAGACCCCACCGTGTCCGAGTACATCGCTTCCATCCTGGCCGAGACGAAGGCCAAGAACGCGAACGAGCCCGAGTTCCACCAGGCCGTCGAGGAGGTCCTGGAATCCCTCGCGCCGGTCCTGGATCGCCACCCCGAATACCGCAAGGCGAAGATCCTCACTCGCATGATCGAGCCGGAGCGGGTGATCACGTTCCGGGTCCCCTGGACGGACGACCAGAGCGAGGTGCAGGTCAACCGCGGCTACCGGATCGAGATGAACAGCGCCATCGGTCCCTACAAGGGCGGGCTGCGCTTCCACCCCTCGGTGAACCTCGGCATCCTCAAGTTCCTGGCCTTCGAGCAGGTGTTCAAGAACAGCCTCACGACCCTTCCCATGGGCGGAGGCAAGGGTGGATCCGACTTCGACCCGAAGGGCAAGAGCGACGCCGAGACGATGCGGTTCTGCCAGTCCTTCATGACCGAGCTGTGCCGCCACATCGGACCGAACACCGACGTGCCCGCGGGCGACATCGGCGTCGGCGGGCGCGAGATCGGCTTCCTCTTCGGGCAGTACAAGCGCTTGCGGAACGAGTTCACCGGCGTGCTGACCGGCAAGGGCCTGAGCTGGGGCGGCTCGCTCATCCGCCCCGAGGCGACCGGCTACGGAGCGGTGTACTTCGCCTGCGAGATGCTCGCCACGCGGAAGGAGACGCTCGAAGGCAAGCGCTGCCTCGTCTCCGGGAGCGGCAACGTCGCGCAGTACACGATCGAGAAGATCCACCAGCTGGGCGGCAAGGCGGTCACGCTCTCCGACTCGACCGGCCACATCTACGATCCGGAGGGCATCAACCCGCAGAAGCTCGCCTTCGTGATGGATCTGAAGAACGCCCGGCGCGGTCGCATCAAGGAGTACGCCGACCGCTTCAAGGGCGTCACCTACACGCCGGTCCAGTCCGGAGCGAAGTCGAACCCGCTGTGGTCGTACGAGGCCCAGTGCGCGTTCCCCTCGGCGACCCAGAACGAGATCAACGAGATCGACGCCCGGAACCTGATCAAGGGCGGCGTCTACGTCGTGGCCGAGGGCGCGAACATGCCTACCACGCTCCCCGGCGTGAAGGTGTTCCTCGAGAAGCGCATCCTGTACGGCCCGGCCAAGGCGGCCAACGCCGGCGGCGTGGCCGTCTCGGGGCTGGAGATGACGCAGAACAGCATGCGCTACCAGTGGAGCCGCGACGAGGTGGATGCCCGTCTGCGGGAGATCATGAAGAACATCCACAAGAGCTCGCTCGATGCCGCCGAGCGCTTCGGCGTGCCGGGCAACTACGTGAACGGCGCGAACATCGCGGGCTTCCTGAAGGTCGCGGACGCGATGATGGATCAGGGACTCGTCTAGCGCGCACTACCGCAACGCGACTTCGAGCGCCTCTTGGACCGCGCGCTGGGGGATCGCGAGCTCGAAGAGCTGCTCTGTGGTGCTCGCGAGCACCGTGATGCGGGGCTTCGGCGAGAGCTCCACGGGTGCGCCGCGGCCCACGTGGTCGTCGCCGAGCACGGTGACGGATATGTCGCACTCGTAGACGCCGGCCGCCGGCATGCGCAGCGCGAGCTCGCCGTGCTCGTCGAAGTGGCCCCTTTCGGTCGTGTAGTCGGTCGTGTACTCCGGGCCCCAGGCCAGGCCGCGCCTGACGCCGTTCGCATCGACGGAGAACAACAACGCTCCGAGCATGTACTTCGGCTCGCTCCCGCTCGGCTGCGTGCTGGTGCGCAAGCGGATCGGGAAACCCGCGTCCAGCACGGCCTCTCGATCCGCACTCACGCCAACGAGACGCTGCCGCAGGTAGCCGAACGCCGACACTTCGAGGTCGACGGGCAAGGCCTCGCAGCGCACCAGGCACAGGCCGTCGTCCTTGGACATCGCCGGGCGCGCATCCGCGAGGCCGACGACCGAAATCGCTGCGCCGTTCAGCGGCGTCGAGGCGCGATCGACGACGCGGATCCTCAAGGTGGTCAACACGCTTCCGATCCGCAGTTTCTGGATGCGCGGATCGCGGCAGGTCTCGCCCGCTCGAACGAGCAGGCCGCCGACGAGCGCAGCAGGCTCGCGCTCGGGCCGGCCGTTCGCGCCCCGGCGACGCACCTCGAGCGAGTACATGCCCGGCAATAGCTCGAGCACTTCGAACGTCGCGTCGGGACGCAACGGGACGAATTGCCGCGTTTCGCTCGTGAGGAACAGCGTGACGTCGTCGTGCGCGAGGCCGTGATCGAGCTCGAGAGATCCCGCGAGTGCACCGGCCTGCGTCAGGACGACCTCGACGTTACGATCGCCGCGCCGCACGTCGCGATCGCATTCGGCGGCGAAGCCCTTGGCCCTGGTCGTCAAGCGCAGCTCCTCGCTCGGCTGCGTTTCTCCCGACGGAAGGTAGAGCGCGAACTCGCCGTCCTGGGTGCTGCGAACGATGCCAGCGAACTGGATTCCGGGCCAGAGCGCCTTGCCCGACGCCACCGCCCGCGCGCCCACCGAGAAGCTCGCGCCGGTGATCGGTTGGCGCGCCGCATCGGCGACGCGGCCGGACACGAGCAAGTCTCCGTGGTCGAGCAAGACGTCGCCGAGGTCGAGCCCCTCGGGCGGTACGGCCTGGTCGAGGGGGACGATGGCGATCACTTCACCGAGGCCGCCGGGATGCGGCGCAGAGAAGCGGAACGAGCGCGTGCCGTTCGCGGGGCGTGCCTCGTGAACCGGCATGCGGAAGCGGCCGTCACTCTGCACCTCGATTGCGCGCGTGCGCGGCCACCGTGAAGGCACAGGGAAGATCGTGGCGTTGGCGTTCACCGTCGCGGCGGGCCAGGCTCGGCCGTCGCGAAGTACGAAGCGGCCGGTCACGACGTGTGGCGACGGCCGTGACAATACCAGCTCGCACGTGACCTCCTCGCCGGGGCGAGCGGGTCCGACGATCGAGCGAGCGACGACCTCATCGTCGTCGAGGATGAGCGCGGCCTTGATCTGCAGGCCGAGGCCGATCCAGGGCGCGAGGGCCTCGCCCCTCGCATCGATGCGCGGCCGCGCCCACGGTCCGTCGGGCCACAGCCGTGCGCCGCCCGCTTCGCGCTCGAACGCGTCGAGTTGCAAGTCGACGCCTTCGAGATCGGGGGCGTTTCCCTCTGGCGTGCGGACGCGGACTCGCACACGGCCTGTGTCAGGCAACACCAACGTGATCGGCGGTTCGATCGTCGTGCCCTCGTCGACGGGGATCAGTGTCTGGTCGCGCACGGGAAAGGCGAACAGCGCGTGCCAGCCAGCGCCCTGCTCGAGGCGGCGCTGAAAGTGCAGGAACATCGCGAGGCCGGTTCCCGGTTGCGTGTCCGTGCACTTCCAGGTGAACGAAGGCTTCGCATTGACCCGGCGACGCAAGGCGACCGGCACCCCGCCGACGGGGGTTCCGGCGGCGTCGACGACGCGCACCAGGAACTCCCGGTCCGGCGCGAGCCTCAGCGTAACGCAGCGATCGTCGGGAACCTGGTTGACGACCGTGAAGGCCCAGTTCGCGCCCAAGCGCGCCTCGACCGTCGCGTGCTCGGGGGGAGCGGAGAAGCGTGTGCAACCATCCGTGCCCGTCTTCGCTTCGACTGCCCGCTCGCGGCGGAGGCGCAGGCCATCGATGGTGTCGTAGCCGATGCCGCGGTCGGAGATCTCGCGCGCAATCGCGTAGGAGTCGAGCACCGAAACCGTCGCGCCGGCCACGGCTGCGTTCGTGCGTGCATCGACGACGCACACGCGCCAGCCGACGCTTTCATCGAACTCGGAAGGCGCTTCGCCGTCGAGGGGCGAGACTACGGATCGATCCCTCGACGGCGAGGGTGCTTCTTCCGCAGCCGCGTCCAACTCACGGCGCGTCTCCACGAGGCCGGCGTTCGGCTCCGGGGCGGGCGCGCGCACCCGGGACTCGTTCGTGCGAGTCGCGAGGAATACCAGGACGCTGACGATCCCCGCGACGAGGAGGATCCGTGCGGACCGTCTCAACGAGCGCATTGTAGTCCGTGCCTCCCGAACACCCTGTCCTTCCTCAATATCCTTCCGGACCCTGCGGGATACCCGCCTGCGGGAGATCATGAAGAACATCCACAAGAGCTCCCTCGATGCCGCGGAGCGCTTCGGCGTGCCGGGCAACTACGTCAACGGCGCGAACATCGCGGGCTTCCTCAAGGTCGCGGACGCGATGATGGACCAGGGGCTGGTGTAGTCGTTCTCTTGAGGGCTTGGAACTTCTGCTTGAAGCCAGCATTCGGCTTCGGAGAGTGGTAGAGACTAGCTAGCCATGCTCCGGGAAACCGCCAGCCCCCGTCCGCGCCGCAGCCGAGGCGCCTCCTCGCACCGCGCGGCCCGGTCGGAGCGCGGCTCCATCACCGCGGTCGACGCAGGGACCGACGAGCGCTCGCCCCTCCTCTCCCTCGCCGACGACGCCCGCCACGCAGCGAACGCGGCGCTGGATCCCGGGCGTCGGTCGGCCCTCGGGCAGTTCATGACCCCCGCCTCCATCGCGAGCTTCATGGCCGCGATGTTCGACCTGGGCTTGCGCGAGGTCCGCCTGCTTGACGCGGGCGCCGGCGTCGGCTCCCTCACGGCGGCCTTCGTCGCCGAGGCCTGCCGCCGCCCGAGGCCACCGCGGTCGATCGAGGTGACGGCATTCGAGGTCGAGCAGACGATGCTCGGGCACTTGCGCTCCGTGCTTCGCAACTGCCGCAGGGAGGCGAACGCGGCCGGCGTCCGGTTCAAGGCGAAGGTCCTCGAGAACGACTTTGTCGAGGCGGCATCTGTCATGCTCGATGCCGGCCTGTTCGGTCGAGGGGAGCGGCCGCGCTTCCATGCCGCGATTCTCAATCCCCCCTACCGGAAGATCCACAGCGACTCTCGCGAGCGGTCGCTGCTGCGCGCGGCCGGCATCGAGACGAGCAACCTCTACGCGGCCTTCGTCGCGCTCGCGATCAAGCTCCTCGAGCCGGGCGGCGAGCTCGTCGCCATCACGCCGCGCAGCTTCTGCAATGGGCCGTACTTCAAGCCGTTCCGCCGGCTCTTGCTCCGAGAGATGGTGCTGCTCCGGGTCCACGTGTTCGAAGCTCGCAACGCGGCGTTCGAGGACGACGAGGTGCTCCAGGAGAACGTGATCTTCCATGCGAGAAAGACCTCAGGTTCCCGGACAGGCGATCACCGCGTGGTGGGCGCTCGCCACGGAAGGGTCGTGCTCTCCACGAGTGCGTCTCCCGATGCGGCGGTCAGCGAGCGCAGCGTCCTGTATGACTCGGTCGTCAACCCCGACGACCCGAACACCTTCATCCACCTCGCGGTATCCGACGAAGACGAGCGGGCCGCGAGGACGATCCAGGCGCTCCCCTGCACGCTGCCTGAGCTGAGCATCCAAGTCTCCACTGGGCGCGTCGTCGAGTTTCGCGCACGCGAATTCCTCCGGAAGAACCCCGGCCGCAAGACGGTGCCACTGATCCATCCGGCCCACTTCGACCAGGGCTTCGTGTCCTGGCCCCGTGCGAACGGGCGGAAGCCGAACGCGCTGGCGGACGTTGCCGAGACCGAGGACCTCATGGTTGCGAGCGGCACATACGTCCTGACCAAGAGGTTCACGTCGAAGGAGGAACGCCGCCGCGTCGTAGCGGCGGTCTACGACCCCGCGCGTCTGCCGCCCGATGCGGAGCGCGTCGGCTTCGAGAATCACGTCAACTACTTCCATGCGAACGACGGTGGACTCCCGAAGGCCGTCGCACTTGGACTCGCGCTCTACCTCAACTCGTCTCTAGTCGACAGGTACTTCCGCCAGTTCAACGGGCACACACAGGTGAACGCGGGTGACCTGCGCAGCCTGCGGTACCCATCCCTTGACGACCTGAAGGCGATGGGGCCCAGTATCGGGGCATCGTTTCCCGAGCAGGAGGCCATCGACGAGATCGTCGCGGGCGCACTCCTCTACGCTCGGAAAGCGTCCGCCCGGTAGTGCTTCGAAGCGTCCTCGCGGATCCAGACGTAGGTGGACGGCGCAATGTTCTTGTGCGCGGCCTGACGCTGAGCCGCAACTTTCCAGGTCGGGTAGGCCGTCGTGAAGCCGATCGCCTCCTTGCCGTACCGGTCTGCGAATGCCACCATCCGGCTCCGCTTGCTTTCGTCGACTTCGCCGTCGCTCGTGACCGCCTCGATCACCCACAGCTCGTTCAGCTCACGGTTGTAGAGGAGCACATCGGGCATCGCGTCTCCGAGCGTCAGGTCCAGCCCGGCGTCCCGAAGACGCTCGCGATCCTCGTCCGTGATCCGGTCTCCGTCGGCGTCGTCGACGTACACGACCTCGAAACCCGGAAGGAAGTGCGGCGCGTACTGCTCGACGCAGGCTCGGATGAGGTCGACGTGCGACGTGTCGACCTTGCGGCGAGTCTCCTCGGCCTGCGCTGCCTGGAACGCGCGCCGCCCGCGGATCTCCTCTTCCCGGATCCACTCCGCCAGCATGGGCCTCCATCGTTGTTCCGGGGCCTTGAGTATGAGCGTGAACTCGTGTGCCAGCCGGTGAGCCGAGTTCGGTGACTTCGGGACCGGATGCCCGGGGAGGAAAGTCCGCGTCTTGGAATCCAGGAAGATCGGCTCGACTGCTCCGATCTCGCGCAGGGGCTTGATCCAGTAGTCGCGGCCCTCGCGGTCGAGCTTGACATTGCCGCGCTGGAGGATTCCGACGTGACACGCGAGATGGGCTACGCTTGCGCCGTCACAGAATCGCACGCCGCTCGGCGCAGCCGGGAACCAGGAGGCGAGCCGGTCGTCCAGTAGCGCGAAGACCGTGTCGACCATGTCCTGCGTCTCCAGATCCACGGCTCGAAGGACCTCCGCAATACGGGCCTTGGCGACGCCCTGCAGCTCGTCAGCGACGGGCTTCTGCCCTCTGGCGAGCGCCTCGTCACGGAGCTTGCGTGCCTTCGCGTCGAGTCCCATCGCGCTCCACTTCTGGAGCCCCCGACTGTATGGAATCGTGGTCCCAGCGGGTAGGTCGCTGGCCGGTGGCCCCGTTCACGACGGCTTCACGATGATCCCTCCGCCCCGATGGCCGTCCATGGCCACGCGGAAGGGTCGTTCGAAGCGCAGGTGGCGCACGTAGGGGGTTTCGTCGACCGCGACCTGGTCCTGGATCCAGTCCCAGTCGACGAAGCCGCCGCGGGCCGTCTCGACCGTGAAGTACCCCACCTGGAAGGACGCGAGGTTCTGGAAGAAGTGCGAGCCCTGCGACGGCACGACGGCCATGTCGCGGAAGCCGCACTCGACGATGATGCGGGCTCCGGCGATCTGCTCCCACGTGACCGGGATCCCGAGCCACGGATCCGAAGCTCCCCAGCGTCCCACGCCGACCAGCACGTAGGGCCGTCCCTGCGCCGCGAGCTCCCCGTTGAAGCGCGCCACCTGGAGCGCGATCTCCGCGCTGCGCGAGCGGTCGAACCGGTCGCGGTCGACGATCACGAGGTCGCGGATCCCCTCGACATGCCCGTGGCCCAGAACGCTGCGGCTGAAGCACACCAGCTGCTCGCGCGGCAGGTGCTCCAGGTCGACCGGCTCGAGGTCGCGCGACACGACGAACGGGCGCAGCTGCAGGAACGCGAACTCCCGTGACGCTCCGGGAGGGGTC
The DNA here is from genome assembly GCA_041488095.1 of Planctomycetota bacterium. Taxonomy (GTDB): domain Bacteria; phylum Planctomycetota; class UBA1135; order UBA1135; genus DASYPQ01. The sequence goes on along the minus strand of JBGPOP010000044.1, from coordinate 3,573 downwards.
GAGAGGTTCACGGCGAACTCGATCTCGGCGGGCATGTTCAGGCCGCGCTGTCCGATGTCGAGGAGCAGCTCCAGGATCTCGGGGAGCGGGAAGAGCTTCTGCTTCAGGACCGGGGCGAACGTGACGAGCGGGACGCCCGCGCGGCTCGAGCCGTCGTACACGGCGTCGTTCTCGACCGAGTAGGTCGAGCTCAGCGCCGAGAGCGTCCCGTCCTCGCGAGCCGCGTCGATCCCGTGGCGGTAGAGCTTGAGCTCGGCGGTGGGATCGGGATGGCTGTCGGGGCGCTCGAGCTCGAGCGCGTAGAACTCCGTCTGCGAGTTCGCGACGATCTCCTCCGGGCTGGAGAAGTGCACGGGGTGCTGGGGATACTTCGGGCAGAAGCGCAGCGCCCGCCCGCCTTCCTCGACCGTGCGTCCGAGACCCAAAGCGACGCACGCGATGCCGTCCTCGGACTGCATCGGCGCAGCGGGATAGAAGTTGTAGGACCGCGCCGAGCCCGCGAAATCCGGGTAGAACCTCGACCCGTGGCGGACGCCGACGAGGCGCTGCACGATCACCGCCATCTTCTCCTCCTCCAGGCGGTGCGGCGTGGTCTGCATGTAGGCCTTGGCCTCGCGGAAGAACGTGGAGGCGTAGACGCGCTTGATCGCGTGGACCAGCTCCTTCACGCGGACGGCGCGGTCGGGGTGGCTGTTCGGGACCATGTAGGTCCGGTAGACGCCGGCGAAGGGGAGCGTGGGCGAGTCCTCGAGCAGGCTCGACGAGCGGACCGCCAGCGGATAGTCCGCGAGGTCCAGGTACCTCATCAGGTCCTCGAACAGGTGCTCGGGGAAGCGCGCCTCGATGAAGCGCTTCTCGATCGCCTCGTTGCTCTCCTCCTGGAGGGCGAAGTCGCGCAGGTCGTTGTGCTCCAGGAACTGGTCGAAGACGTCCGTGGCCAGCACGACCGCGGACGGGACGAAGATCTCGACGCCGGGGAATCGCTTGCGCAGGCGGTGCCGGTACAGGAGCTGGCGGATGAACGCCAGGCCGCGCGCCTTGCCTCCCAGCGAACCGCCTCCGAGTCGTGCGAAGCTGGTCGCGGTCTCGAAGCGGGCCGCGTCGAAGTCGGACAGGATGCCGCTCTGCCGCTCGCGCCGGAACTCGCGGATGGAGTCCGTGAGGTAGCGCCGGATGGCGACCACGGACTTGAAGTCCGAGACCCGGCGCGGGCGCAGCTTCTCGGCCAGGCTGAACTCGGCCCGGGCCCGCAGCCAGGTGGAGAAGTGGTTGCGCGCGGCGTGCCACAGGATCGACTCGTCCGGGACGGTGTGCAGGAGCGGTTCCAGCGCGTGCAGGCTGGGCGCGCGCCCCACCTCGTTCGAGGCGTCGGTGCGGAACACGAAGTCGCCGAACCCGAAGTGGTCGGTCATGAAACGGGAGAGCTCGTGCAGCAGGATCGGCGAGTCCTTCAGCACGATGTCCGCCATGACCTCCTTCGCGCCCGGGACGTAGGCGGGATCGAGCGTCTGCAGCATGATCGGCAGCTCGGGATCCTTGGCGCGGACCATCCTGGCGAAGTCCAGGCCGGCGTGCGGATCCATCTGGCCGTTGCGGGGGAAGTCGACGTCCGAGAGGATGCCGAGGATCGTGCGGCGGTAGCGGCGGTAGTAGTCCTCGGCCTCCTCGAAGGTCGTGCACAAGAGGATCTTCGGGCGCGCGCGCATGCGCATGAGCTTGTTGGTGAGGTTCGTGCCCTCCGAGATCACGCTCTTCGACTGCTTCATCAGCTCCGCGTAGAGCATCGGGAGGAACGACGAGTAGTAGCGCGGATTGTCCTCGATCAGGATGATCGAGCTCACCCCCACGAGGCCGGAGTCGTGCTGGACGTTCCAGCGATCCTCGAGGTGGCTGAGGATGCCGAGCAGGATGCGACGGTCCCCCTGCCACACGAACACCCGCTCGATGTCGGGCAGGGCCTGGCGCGCGAGCGTCTCGGCCGGCTCGCGGTTCTCGATGCCGAGCAGCACGATGGGCGTCTTCAACCCGGCCTCGCGGATCCGGCGGGCCAGCTCGCTGTGGTGCATGTCGCCGAGGTGCGTCGTGGTGATGACGAGGTCGAAGCGGTTCTTGCGCGCGGCCTTGAGCGCCTCCTCTCCCGAGGAGACCGACACCATCGAGGGGACGTTGCGCAGGTTCGGGTCGAGGAGCTCGGTGAGGATCAGGTCGCTGAGCTGCCCGTCCTGCTCGAGGATGAAGGAGTCGTAGGGGCTCGCGACGAGCAGGATCTTGCGGATCCTGTGCGGCATCAGGTTCTGGAACCCCTGCAGGCGGTCTTCGCTCGGTTTCATGCGAGCGAGAGCCTGGGCCGGTCGATTCGGTGCAGCGGCACGGTGGCGTCCGGTCCTCGCCGGAGGAGCGGCCGATCCTAGCAGCCGGGCGAATGGGCGACCATCGACGCGGCGTTGCCGTGCAGCTCACCCGGAGACTCCCGGGGGCGCTCGCCGACAGTTTCCGCGCTCGTCCGGCTGGATCCCATCCGCACGCGGACGGGTTACCGCGGAGTGGAGGAGGGGTACTCGATCACGCCCGGGACGATCCGGGTGTACCACGTCTTCCACCGCGACCCCGACCCGAGCTTCTGTCCTGCACCTGCGGGATCGACGTTCGACACGATGGACGGATTGCGTGTCGTGTGGGGCACGTGAATACTCCGTGAGCGCGAGGGCAGGCTCGGAGCCAGCTTCGGCGGTATCGGGAGCGGAGACCCGAGAAGTCGTACAATAAGGAGTGCGCGCGGCAGGGCGCGGGAGGAGGAGCTGGGATGAGCAGATCATCGCTGGAGGTGTGGGGCCTCGCGGTCATCCTGGGGAGCACCGGCTGGGCTCAAGTGACCGAGCCGGTGAGTGTGAACTCGGATGGAGTGCAGGGGTTCGGCATCAGCTTGGATCCCTCGATCTCCGCCGATGGCGGCTACGTGGCGTTCTCGAGCTTGGCGACCAATCTCGTCCCAGGGGACACGAACGGATCCTGGGACATCTTCGTCCGCGACCGCCAGAGCGGGACGACCGAGCGCGTGAGCGTCGACTCGGGCGGGGCGCAGGGGAACGGCGTCAGCTACTTCCCCTCGATCTCCGCCGACGGCCGCTACGTTGCCTTCTCGAGCGACGCGACCAACCTCGTTACCGGGGACACGAACGGGTTCTTTGACGTCTTCGTCCGCGACCGCCAGAGCGGCACGACCGAGCGGGTGAACATCGACTCGGGCGGGGCGCAGGCGAACAGCGACAGCAACTACCCCTCGATCTCCGCCGATGGCCGCTATGTGGCGTTCGGGAGCTGGGCCTCCAATCTCGTTACCGGGGACACGAACGGGTTCTTTGACGTTTTCGTCCGCGACCGCCAGAGCGGCACGACCGAGCGGGTCAGCGTCGACTCGGGCGGGGCGCAGGGGAACGGCGGCAGCGGCTACTACGACGGCCTGTCCATCTCCGCCGACGGGCGTTACGTGGCGTTCGATAGCTACGCGAACAACCTCGTCCCCGGGGACACCAACGGGGTTTTGGACGTTTTCTTCCGCGACCGCCAGAGCAG
>JBGPOP010000043.1:0-37485 GCA_041488095.1 Planctomycetota bacterium | reverse complement strand
GTTCGAGAAGAAGTAGTTCGCCACGACCACGTCCGGCCGCCCATCGCCGCTCACGTCCCCGATCGCCATCGAGTACGGGCCGATCCCGCCCGAGGCGTAGGGAACGGCCGCGTCGAGCGTGCCGCCCTCGTTGCCCCTCAGCACGCAGACCGTGCTCGAGCTGTAGTTCGCTACGACCACGTCCGGCCGCCCGTCTCCGCTCACGTCCCCGATCGCGACCGAGAGCGAGAAGCTCCCGCCTGAGGCGTAGGAAACGGCTGCGTCGAGCGTGCCGCCCTCGTTGCCCCTCAGCACGCAGACCGTGTTCGAGAAGTAGTTCGCCACGACCACGTCCAGCCGCCCGTCGCCACTCACGTCCCCGATCGCGACCGAGACCGGGTAGCTCCCGCCCGAGGCGAACACCGGTCCAGGGAATATCGGCGGCCCTTCCTGCCCAGCCGCGAGTCCATATGGCAACGAGAGCGAGACGAGGGCAATCCACGCAACGCGAAGAGGATGGACGAGCTGTGCGAGAGCGCGGAGAGTCATGAGGCAACCCCCTCTCACCGTCACATCACCCAGGTCCATGACGCACATGCACGTCCTGACCGGTTGCCGCTGGGATTCAGTGAACGGGGCTTAGGATTGTACTCAAGCAGCACCCCGGCCGCAGGCCTTCTGCCACTCACCCCTCCGAGAACGCCGCGTCGAATGCGGCTCGCTGCGCAGGAAGTCCAGCCGCCGCGCGAAGTTCTCGGCCTCGCGCGGGCGGAGGGCGCGCCAGTGTAGGGATCCACGCGGAGCGGGTCGAGGAGCGCGAGCTCCTCACGCACCTATGGATTCCAGGTGATGCGCTGCCCGCTCGACGCGTTGAACGTGCCGCCCGGAGGATCGGGGCAGAAGCCGGTCTCCGGATCGCGGTAGTAGACCTGATACGTGCGCACCGATCCGGGCCCCAGCGGATCGCCGCGGCTCGCCGACCTCCCGGAGATCGAGAGGTCGCCCGCGCCCGGCGCGGAGGCGACACCGCCCGATGCGCTCTTGACGTACAGGCGCTCGAGCACTCCGCCGGCGCAGCGGAGGCCGTCTCCGAAGCTCGTGCTCGGGATGTCGGTCGAGCCCTGGAGGAAGATGCTGAGAGCCGAGGGCAGCTCGCCGGAGGAGGTGAGCACCACGTCGTCGCTCGACAAGCGCGACGCGCCGCTCGTGGACAGCACCGCGCCGCCCGTCCGGCTGGAGTTCTGGCATCCGTGCCCCGGGGCACCCTGGTTTCCGCACGGGCAGTGACCCTGCGTCCCGTCGCCGAAGCAGGTGGGAACTCCGTGCAGGGGCGGGAGCTGATTGAGCAGGAGACTGACGGTGCCGGACTCGTCGTTCGTCACGACGAGATCCAGCCGGCCGTCGCCGCTCAGGTCCGCGACGGCGATCGAGGACGGTCTGGAGCGCCCCGACGCGTAGAGCACCGCGGCATCCAGCGTGCCCTGCGCATTCCCCGTCAGGACGCCGACGTTGTTCGAAGGGTCGTTCGCAACCACCACGTCCGACCTTCCATCTCCGCTCACGTCCCCGAGGGCGACCGACAGAGCGCCGGAGAACGGTCCGGAGACGCCCGATGCGTAGGCCAGCGCGCTGTCGAGCGTCCCCTGAGCGTTTCCCGTCAGCACGCAGACGTCCCTGGACTGGGAGGAGCCATTGAAGTGGTAGTTCCCGACCACGACGTCCAGCCTCCCGTCTCCGCTCACATCCCCGATGGCGATGGAAGTGGGCTCGGGACCGCAAGACGGGTAGAGGGCCGCGCCGTCCAAGGTCCCCTGCGCGTTCCCCTTCAGCACGCAGACGCTGCCGGATTTCTGGGAGAGTGAGATCGCCGCCACCACGTCCGGCCGACCGTCTCCGCTCACGTCCCCGAGGGCGACGCAGGACGGGTAGAAACCACCCGACGCGTAGGACACCGCGCTGTCGAGCGTGCCCTGCGCGTTCCCCTTCAACACGCAGACGTTGCCGGTCGAGAAGTTCGCGACCACCACGTCCAATCGGCCGTCTCCGGTCACGTCACCGATGGCGACGGAGGAGGGATAGAGCCCGCCCGAATCGTAGGGCACCGCGGGCTCCAACGTCCCGTGCGCATTTCCCGCGAGCAGGCAGACGTTGTGAGAGCCGTAGTTCGTCACCACCACGTCCGGCCGGCCGTCCCCGTTTACGTCGCCGATGGCGACGGACGACGGGTAGAGACCGCCCGAGTCGTAGAGTCCCGCGCTGACGAGCGTCCCGTGCTCGTTCCCCTTCAGCACGCAGACGGTGTGAGAAGCGTAGTTCGCCACCACCGCGTCCAGCCGGCCGTCCCCGCTCACGTCGCCGATGGCGACGGACGAGGGTTGGAGGCCGCCCGAGGAGTAGGGCACCGCACTGTCCAGCGTCCCCTGCTCGTTCCCCTTCATCACGCAGACGTCGTTGGATTCGGCGTTTACCACGACCACGTCCAGCCGGCCGTCCCCGTTCGCATCGCCGACGGCGAGGGCACTCGCGATCAAACCGCCGGAGCCGTACGGCACCGCCCTGTCCAACGTCCCCCGCTCGTTCCCCTTCAGGACGCAGACGTCGCCGGCTTGGAGATCGGAGTTCGCGACCACCACATCCAGCCGGCCGTCTCCGCTCACGTCGCCGAGGACGACGGAGGTCGGGTAGGAGCCGCCCGAGGCGTACGCGACCGCGCCGTCGAGCGTGCCCTTCTCGTTCCCCTTCAACACGCAGACGTTGTTGGAATCACCGTTCACGACGACCACGTCGAGTCGGCCGTCTCCGCTCACATCCCCGACGGCGACGCAGGACGGGGAGTAGCCACCCGAGCCGTAGCACACGGCGGCGTCGAGCGTCCCCTGCGCGTTTCCCTTCAGCACGCAGACGCTGCCGGATTGGGAGTTCGCCGCCACGACATCCAGCCGGCCGTCTCCATCCAGGTCGCCGACTGCGACGGAGGACGGGCTGAAGCCGCCGGGGTCGTAAGCCACCGCGGCGTCGAGCGTCCCCTGCGCGTTTCCCCGCAGCACGCAGACATTGCCGTAGTAGGCGTGGTTGGCGACCACGACGTCCATCCGGCCGTCCCCGTTCAGGTCTGCGACGGCGACGGAGGACGGATTCGAGCCGCCCGAGGCGTAGCACTGCGGGCTGTCGAGCGTTCCCTGCGCGTTCCCCTTGAGCACACAGACGGTGTCGGAATCGTAGTTCGCAGCGACGACGTCGATCCGGCCGTCTCCGTCCACGTCACCGAGCGCGACGGACCACGGGTGGGAGCCGCCGGAGGGATAGCACTCCGGGCTGTCGAGCGTTCCCTGCGCGTTCCCCTTCAGCACGCATAGGGTGTCGGAGTCGAGGTTCGCGACCACGACGTCCGGCCAGCCGTCTCCGTTCACGTCCCCGACGGCGATCGAGGAGGGACCGAGGCCGCCCGTGCCATAGAGCGGGGCCGGGAAGATCGGTGCTCCCGACTGACCGAGGGCCAGCGGGCAGAGAAAGGGGAACGCCGCAGACACGAAGACGCTGCGGGAGAATTGCGTCGTGGCGAGCATCGTGACTCCTCTCCCGTCGTCGAACCACGGGAGCCTCTGTCGAGCGACGCTAGCCCAGGGACGACGGCACCACAAGGGAGCCCTGAAGGCCCTGCAGTTGTGCCCGTGTTTCCCGAGAGAGGCTCAGTCCTCGGACCGGGATCCAGGGACAAGCTCAGCCGACTGCCAGAAGAGGGGGAACGGCCCTCACCCCTCCGAGAACGCCGCGTCGAATGCTCGCTCGCTCCTCGGAAAGTCGAGGCGACGGACGAAGTTCTCCGCTTCGGACGCGCCGAACTCGCGATCCGTCATCGGATGCTCTCACCAGGGTCAGCCGATCACGGCTGCACTATGGGAACCAGTAGAGGAGCTGGCCGTTCGACGCGTTGAACGTGCCGCCCAGAGGATGTGGGCAGAAGTCGGCCTTCGGATCACGGTAGTAAACTTGATAGGTCCGGAACGATCCGGGACTCAGCGGATCGCCCAAGCTCGCAGACCTTGCGGAAATGGACAGCTCACGCGGGCCGGGTGCCGACACGACACCCCCCGTGGCGTTCTTGGCATACAAGCGCTTGAGTACGCCGCCGGCACAGCGTAGGCCGTCGCCGAAGCTCATGCCGGGGATGTGGATCGATCCTTGGATGAATATGCTGAACGCCTCGGGCAGCTCGTCCGACGAAGTGAGCAACACGTCGTCGCTCGACAGGCTCGGCGTGCCGCTCGAGGCGAGGATCGCGCCGCCCGTCGAATGGGAGTTCTGGCAGCCGTGGCCCGCGACGCCGCTGTTGCCGCACGGGCAGCTTCCGTGCGTACCATCGCCGAAGCAGAAGGGGGTTCCATGCAGGGGGGGGAGATCATTGATCAACAGACTCACGGTGTTCGTACCGTTGTTCGCCGTCACCGCATCCAGCCTGCTGTCGTCGTTCAGGTCCCCGAGGGCGACGGAGATCGGGACGGATTCGCCCGAGGCGTAGGGCACTGCACTGTCGAGCGTTCCCTGCGCGTTCCCCGTAAGCACGCACACGGTGTTCGAACCGCCATTCACCACGACCACGTCCGGCCTGCCGTCGCCGCTCACGTCGCCCACGGCGACGGAAAGCGGGGAAATCCCTCCCGAAGAATAGGACACTGGGTCCTCGAGCGTCCCCTGCGCGTTCCCATTCAGCACGCATACGGTGTTCACGTTCGAGTTCGCCACGACCACGTCCAGTCTTCCGTCGCCGCTCACGTCACCGAGAGCGATGCGGATCGGGCTGGAGTATCCCAAGGTGTAGCACGTGGCGTTGTCCAGCGTTCCCTGCGCGTTGCCCTTCAGCACGCAGATGCTGCTGGGGAAGTAGTAATTCGCCACCACCACGTCCGGCCGCCCGTCGCCACTCACGTCGCCCACGGCGACGGAGCGCGGGCCAAGGCCTCCTGAATAATAGGTCACTGCATTATCGAGTGTCCCCTGCGCATTCGCCCTCAGAACACAGACGGTGTTCGAGTAGTAGTTCGTCGCGATCACGTCCGCCCGGCCATCGCCGGTGACGTCGCCCACGGCGACGGACACCACCTGAACGCCGCCCGTCGCGTAGCACACCGCGTTGTCGAGCGTCCCTTGCGCATTCCCCTTCAGCACGCAGACGGTGTTCGGCTCGTAGTGCGCCACGACCACATCCAGGCGGTTGTCACCATTCACGTCGCCGAGGGCAACGGACTCGGGCCAAGCACCCCCCGTGGGGTACGTCACCACGTCATCGAGCGTGCCCTGTGCGTTGCCCTTCAGCACGCCGACACTGCTGGGGGATACGTTCGCCACGACCGCGTCGAGCCGCCCGTCGCCGCTCACGTCGCCCAGAGCGATACAGCGCAGACCCGTGCCATTGCCGCCCGACGGGTAGAGCACCAAGTCATCCAGCGTCCCCTGCGCGCTTCCCTTCAGCACGCACACGGTATTCGATCCGTTGTTCGCCACCGCGATGTCCGCCCACCCGTCGCCACTCACGTCGCCCAGCGCAAGGGAGTTCGGGAGACTGCCTCCCGTCACGTAGGGCACCGCGCTGTCCAGCCCACCCTGCGCGTTCCCCTTCAGCACGCAGACGACATTCGAAGCCCTGTTGGCCACCACGACATCCAGGCGGCCGTCGCCGGTGATGTCAGCTACTGCCACCGGGTATGGGTTGTTGCCGCCTGACGGATACAGAACCGCATTGTCGAAGGTTCCTTGCGCGTTCCCCTTCAGCACGCAGACGGTGTGAGAACCATAGTTCGCCACGATCACGTCCGCCCGGCCATCACCGCTGACGTCGCCCACGGCGACGGACGCCGCCTGGCTCCCGTGGGTATAGAAGCACCACGCGTCGTCGAGCGTCCCTTGCGCGTTCCCCTTCAGCACGCACACTGTGTTCGAATTCCAATTCACCACGACCACGTCCGGCCGCCCATCGCCGCTCACGTCACCGATGGCGACCGAGTCCGGGCCGCTCCCGCCCGAGGCGTACGGAACGGCCGCGTCGAGCGTGCCGCCCGCGTTCCCCTTCAGCACGCACACCGTGTTCGAATTCCAATTCGCCACGACCACGTCCGGCCGCCCATCGCCGCTCACATCCCCGATCGCGACCGAGACCGGGCCGGTCCCGCCCGAGAGGTAGGAAACTGCCACGTCGAGCGTGCCGCCCGCGTTGCCCTTCAGCACGCAGATGGTATTCCAGCCCCCGTTGGCCACCACGACGTCCGGCCGCCCGTCGCCGCTCACGTCCCCGATCGCGACCGAGTCCGGGTAGCTCCCGCCCGAGGCGTAAGGAACGGCCGCGTCGAGCGTGCCGCCCGCGTTGCCCCTCAGCACGCAGATGGTATTCGAGCCGGTGTTGGCCACCACGACGTCCATCCGGCCGTCGCCGTTCACTTCGCCGACCGCGATGGAGCTTGGGCCGACGCCGCCCGAATCGAGGGTCGGACAGGGAAAGATCCAAGGACGGTTCTGGCCCATTGCCACGTCGAATGCGCCGACCAGCGCACAACCAGCGAACCAGAGCATGGACGCTCGTTTCATCGAACCCTGAAGTCCGAGGCGAAGAAGGAATGCAGAGCCCTCCCCACCTACTTGCCCAGCCTACGAGCGCGCATCCTCTACCGCAAGATCACACCGACGCTTGATCCAAAGGAACCTCGGATCCGAAGTTGGCTCCCTCGGGCCATCCGAAGAAGCCCGAGACCGAGGACTGCTGCTCCTGCCCGCTCGCTCGCTGAGCTGACCTTGTCGTTCCGTGGGATCAACCAGACCAGATCATCGGGTCCGAGCTCGGAAGGCGAGAGGCCATCTGTCCGGATTCCCTAGGTACGGAGCTCACCCCTCCGAGAACGCCGCGTCGAAGGCGCGCTCGCTGCGCGGGAAGTCGAGCCGACGGACGAAGTTCTCCGCCTCCGACGCGCCGAACTCGCGGTCCATCATCGGGTCCTCCCACTCGACCGTCAGCGGACCTTGATAGCCCGAGTGGTTCAGCGTCCGAATGATCCCCTGGAAGTCGATCCTCCCGCGGCCCGGCGAGCGGAAGTCCCAGAAGCGGCCGTCGTCGCCGAAGCTCGTGTGCCCGCCGAAGACGCCCGCCTCCGTCCCCTTCTCCGACCACCACACGTCCTTGACGTGCACGTTCCACACCCGCGGCCCGAACTCGCGCAGGAACGCGAGGTAATCGACGCCCTGGTAGCCGAAGTGGCTCGGGTCGAAGTTCAGTCCGAAGCGCTTGTGGTTCCCGACCGCGGCCAGCGTGCGCCGCGTCGAGACGATGTCGAACGCGATCTCGGTCGGGTGCACCTCGAGCGCGAAGCACACGTCCTGGTTCTCGCATTCGGCCAGGATCGGCCGCCAGCGGCTGGCGAACTGCGCGTAGCCGTCCTCGATCTGCGCCTTGGTCACGGGGGGGAACGAATAGATGAGGTGCCAGATCGGGCTGCCCGTGAAGCCGACGACGACCGTGCGGCCGGTGCGCTTGCCGAGGTACTGCTTCACGACCTCCGGCGCGGCGCCGAAGAACTTCCGAGCGGCCTTGACCGTGTCGATCATCTCCTGCGTGGCGCGCTTGCGCACGCCCTCGGGATTGCCGTCACCCCACACGTGCTCGGGCAGGATCGCCTTGTGCCGCTCGTCGATCACGTCGCACACGGCCTGGCCGGCGAGGTGGTTGCTGATCGCGAAGGAGGCCAGGCCGTAGTCGTTGAGGAGCTCCCACTGCTTGTCGCAGTAGTCCTGCTCCTTCAGCGCGCGCTGCACGTCGAAGTGATCGCCCCAGCAAGCGAGCTCGAGGCCGTCGTAGCCGAACTCCTTGGCCTTCTCGCAGAGCTTCTCGAGCGGGAGGTCGGCCCATTGGCCGGTGAAGAGGCAGACGGGACGGGGCATGGGGATCTCCTCCTGGGGCGTGTCCTAGCTTAGCGGACGTCCGCGAGCTTGACAGCGCAGCGCTCCTTGGCCGACACGAGCGCCGCCTCGAGCACGCGCTGCGTCTCGTAGGCGTCCGCGAAGTCGGGCAGAGGCACGACGGGCTTCCTGCCCCCCAGCGTCTCGAGGATGTCCGCCGCCATGTTCGTGAAGCCGTGCTCGTAGCCGAGCACGTGCGCGTCTGGCCACCAGTGCCCCGCGTAGGGATGATTCCCCGCCGCCGAAGTGCACAGGATCCGACGCCAACCCGACAGCCGCGGCCCCTGCGTCGCGTCGAAGAAGCCGAGCACGTTCATGTCCTCGAAATCGAATCGCAGCGAGCCCTTTTCGCCGTTCAATTCGATCGAGTTCGCGTTCTGGTGGCCGGTCGCGAGACGCGTCGCCTCGAAGCTCGCCACCGCGCCGCCCGCGAAGCCCGCCAGGAACAGCACCGCGTCGTCGACGTCGCTCTTGCCCATCTTCGCGCTCCCCTTGCCGCCGAGAGCCTTGCCGGCCGCTGCGGAGGATGCGGGGATTGCCCGTTCCGTGATGAACGTCCGCGACACCGCACCGTAGATCTCCTCCACTTCGTCGCCGAGTAGGAATCGCGCCATGTCGACGATGTGCGCGTTCAGATCCCCGTGCGCTCCCGAACCCGCGCGTCCCTTCTGGAAGCGCCACAGCAGCGGCGTGTCCGGCCCGCCCCAGCTCTGGAGGTACTTCGCCCGGACGTGGTAGATCCGTCCGAGCTTCCCCTCGCGGACGAGCTGCCAGGCGAGCGCGACGGCCGGGCAGCGCCGGTAGTTGTACCAGACGAAAGTCTTCGGTCCGCCGCGCTTCTCGCCCGCGCGCGCCGCCGCGTCGCGCATCGTGCGCGCGTCCTCGAGCGTTCCCGCGAGCGGCTTCTCGCACGCGACGTGCTTGCCGGCCTCGAGCATCGCGATCGACGGCTCCGCGTGCAGGTCGTTCGGGGTCGAGACGTCGACGAGATCGACCTCGGGGTCCTTCGCGATCGTCCGCCAGTCGGCCGTCCACTTCCTCCAGCCCCAGCGTCTCGAGAACGCGGCCAGATCCTTCCCGTCGCGCCCGGCGACGGTGTGCATCACCGCCTCGAGCGGCGGATCGAAGAAGCGGTTCACCTGCCCCCACGCGTTGCTGTGGGCGCGGCCCATGAACTTCTGACCGATCAATGCGACGCGCAGTGGTCTCGCCATGGGCGGAATCCTAACCAGGACGAGGTCCCTAGGAGACGGGACCCGCACGTCTCGTGCTTTCTCCGGGATTCCCTGCAACCTGTCGCACCGAGCCCTGTCCGCGCTGGCGGAGGAAGGATGCGCCATCGATCGAAGCACCGGTCTCTGGTTCCGGCGACGCCCCGGCACCTCCTCGGCGACGTCCGCCGACTGATCGAGGCGGCACGGGAGCATACAGCGCGGGCGGTCAACGCTGGCCTCGTGACGCTCTACTGGGGCATCGGGGCGCGCATCCGGAGTGATCTCCTGAAGGAGAAGCGGGCCGGATACGGCGAGATGATCGTGGAAAACCTGGCCCGGCGCCTGACGGCCGAGTACGGCCAGGGATTCAACAGCAAGGGCCTCTTCCGGATGATCCAGGTCGCCGAGGCCTTCCCCGACCCGAGGATTGTCGCCGCACTGCGGCGACAATTGAGCTGGACGCACTTCAGGCTCCTGGCGAGTCTCGAGAAACCTCTGAAACGCGAATTCTACACCGAGATGTGCCGCCTCGAGCGATGGAGCACGCGGACCCTCGAGAAGAAGATCTCCGGAATGCTCTACGAACGGACAGCGCTCTCGAGGAAGCCGGCCCTGCTCGCCCGAAGGGAACTCGCCGCCTTGCGGACGGAGGACAAACTGACTCCCGACCTCGTCTTCCGCGATCCCTACCTGCTCGACTTCCTCGGCTTGAAGGACGCCTACGCCGAGAAGGACCTCGAGGCCGCGATCCTACGCGAGCTGGAGCGCTTCCTCCTCGAGCTCGGCGCGGGCTTCACCTTTGTCGCGCGCCAGAAGCGCATCTCCGTGGATCACGAGGACTATTACCTGGACCTGCTCCTGTTCCATCGGGACCTTCGCCGCCTCGTCGCCGTCGAGCTCAAGCTCGGCCGCTTCCGCGCGGCCGACAAGGGCCAGATGGAGCTCTACCTGCGCTGGCTCGACCGCTTCGAGCGCCGATCCGGTGAGGAGCTGCCGATCGGCTTGATCCTCTGCGCCGGCAAGTCGGCCGAGCATGTCGAGATCCTGAGCCTCGAGCAGAGCGGCATTCGGGTTGCGGAGTTCCTCACGGAGCTCCCGCCGCGGAAGCTGCTCGAGGAGAAGCTCCACGAGGCGATCCGCGCGGCCCGCACCCAACTCGGGATCGCCCGCGAGACGAGCGAGCCCGGTCCGACGCCTCACCGGTCGTCGCCGGAGTAGCCCATCCTGCGCAGCATCTCGAGCGTCGCATCGCCCGCACCCGGCGCGACCCGGGGCCTCATGCCGGCTGCAGTCCGCCCATGCTCGACGATCCGCCGGCGCAGCGCCTGTGCGAGGTCGGGTCGCGCTCCTGCCAGGTCCACCCGCTCGCCGGGATCTTCCTCGAGGTTGTAGAGCCGCACCTGCCCTTCCCCCGGATCGGCGTCCGCCGCAGCGCCCCAGGGCAGGCCGCGCGGAACGTAGTGCAGCACCCAGGGCCAGTCCTGGATTCCTGCGATCGGAAGCCGCGGGTTGTTCCACCACCAGCCGTGCTCGGTCGAGAAGAACACTGCCCGCGGCTGCAAGCTCCCGGACGAGGCCAGATCGACCGGCTCCAGAACCTCTCGCATCTCGACTCCCCCGCGATGGGCCAGGGTCCAGAACAGCGACCGGTTGGACACGGGCGCATCGACGCGGACCCCGGGGTGAATCCCGGGACCGGCGAGGATCAGGGGCACGTGGATCAGCTCCTGGCAGACCGTCTGGCTGTGACCGAGGAACCCGTGGTCGAAGAGCTCCTCGCCGTGATCGCTCGTGAACGCGACCAGGGTCTTCTCCTCCAGGTCGTGCGCCTCGAGCATGCGCAGCACCTCGCCCACGTAGTGGTCGGCCGTCGAAACGGAGGCAGAGTAGATGTCCCGGATCCAGCGCTGGTGCTCCGGCGGGATCACGAGATCGGCGTTCAGCTTGCCCTCGGGCGTGAGGCCCATGCCTTTCATGAGAGGCGCGCGGTAATCGACCATGGGACGTTCAGGGCACCCCGGAGGCGGGAGGGCGGAGGTGCCGACCCGCTCGAGATCCTCCGGCCGCGGTCGATGCGGCTCGTGGGTGTCGACGAAGTGCAGGTAGAGGAAGAAGCGCGAGTCGGCGTGCCGACCCATCCAGGCATCGATGTCCGGCAGCACCTGGTCCGTCTTGCGGAAATCCCGGGAGTAGTCGAAGGTCTCGAAGCCCTGGTCGAAGTTCTTGCCCGGGTCGAGGAGCGGGTTGCACGCGAAAGCGCCGGTCGTGTAGTTGCGTCGCCCGAGCACCTCCGCCAGCGTGTCCAGACTGCCGTCGAGATAGCACGCACCGTCGTCGACGACGCCGTGCGCCTCGGGCGGGAGGCCGGTCAGGATCGAGGCGGTCGACGGCCACGTCCAGCTCGACGTGGCGCAGGCGCGCTCGTAGAGGACGCCGCGCGCGGCGAGCCGGTCGAGCTCCGGCGTGGTGCGGCCGGGGTGCCCGTAGCAGGACAGCTCGTCGGCGCGCAGCGTGTCCATCACGACCAGGAGGATGTTGGGCCTCTCCCTGTCGGCCCGCTCGCGGGGACGCTCCACCGCGCGCTCGAGCTCGCAGCGGCCGAAGCCGGCGAGCAGTCCCAGCTCGCCGACGACCGGGACGTCGGAAGGCGAGAGAGACGTGCGCAGCGTGACCACGTCGCCGGGCGACAGGGCGATGCCCTCCCTCCCGCCCGCGTGGTGCCAGGTGCGCGACGAGGCCGATCCATGCGCCGGGATCCGTGCGTCGAACCGCCGCTCGCCGTTGACCGCGATCTCGAACACGACCGCGCCATCCTGCGGTGCGCTCTCGAGCTGCCAGCGCAGGCGCCGGTCGCAGCCCGCTGCCGCCCGCAGCCGCACGGGGCCGTCCTCGGGTCGGATCTCGAATCGTACCTCGCAGGGTGGCGGCATGATCAGCGAAGGCAGATCGCCTCCGTCGGCGTTCCAGTCGAGGGTGGGAGTCAACAAGCCGACATAGGGCGGGTGTCCGGCTTGACTCGAGACCACGCTCCAGGAGGGCGGTCCGAGGAGCATCACGCGCGCCGTCTCGTGGACCGTGCGGACGGGCGGAGTACGACGGAAGAGCGCCCAGCCGGTCGCCGCGACGAGCACGGCGAAGAGCGCGCAGCCGTGCAGCGCGGCCGGGCTGGAGAGGAATCCGCGGGAGGTCGGGCGCAGGGCGCGACGGCAAGCCCAGAGCATCAGGGAAGACAGGGCCAGCGCGACGACCGAGAGCTCGAGGAGCCTCATCCGTCCCCGCGCAGCGCCCAGGTCCGGAACGTAGAAGGGGTCGTCGACGAGCCAGCCCGACAGCGACACCAGGAAGAGCGCGCCGCAGAGCGCCACGGCTGCGATCGCGCGCCGGGAGAGCGTGAGCGCGACGGTGGTCGCGGCCGCGCCGATCACCAGCGCGAACGGGAAGGCGCGCTCCAGGCCGAGGCCGACGTGCCACAGCGCGAGGGCCCGGTCGCCGCCCTCTCCCAGCCCTTCGCCGGCGAGCACCGCGCCCGCGCGGAGGATGAAGAGCGTCGCGCCGAAGAGCAGGGCCAGGCTCGCCGATCGAGTCAGCAGTCGGAGCGATCGCGCGCCCGGCGAAGCGCCGCGAACCTGGATCCTCGGTTCACCGACCATCGCCCGTGTATCCCATGTGGCGCAGCATCTCGAGCGTCGCGTCGCCCGCTCCCAGCGCGCCCTGGGGCCGAAGCTCCGCCGCCGCTCGCGCGTGCTCGATCACCCGCTTGCGCATCGCCGCAGCGAGGTCGGACTGCTCGGCGGCGCGGTCGACGCGCTGTCCGGGATCCGCTTCGAGGTTGTAGAGCCGCATCTGGCCTTCACCCGGATCGACGCCCTCCGGGTAGCCCCACGGCAGGCCGCGCGGAGCGTAGTGCAACACCCACGGCCACTCCTCGATGCCCAGGATCGACACGCGCCGGATGTTCCACCAGCCGTGCTCCGTGGTGAAGAACAACGCCCGCGGCGGCAGGCTCCCGGGGGAGGCGAGATCGACCCGGCCCGCTGCCTCGCCGATCTCGGCTCCCGCGCGATGCGCCAGGGTCCAGGCGAGGCTCATGTTGGAGACCGGTGTCGCGACACGCGCCCCACGCGGGACAGCCGGTCCGGCGAGGATCAAGGGCACGTGGACGAGCTCCTCGTACAGCGTCTGGTCGTGACCGAGGAGCCCGTGGTCGAAGAGCTCCTCGCCGTGATCGCTGGTGAAGGCGACCAGGGTCTTCTCCTCCAGGTCGTACGTCTCGAGCATGCGCAGCACCTCGCCCACAAAGTGGTCCGCCGTGGCGACCGCGGCGGAGTAGGTCTTGCGGATCCACTGCTGGTGCGCGGGCGGGACCACGAGCTCGAGCTTCGACTCGCCCTCCGAGGTGAGCGCCCGGCCATCCAGGAGAGCGATCCGGTACCCCGCCTCGGCCCGCTCGGGAAAGTCGGGTGGCGGTGCGCCTCCAAGCCGGCTCAGGTCCTCCCGTCGCGGGGCGACGGGCTCATGGGTGTCGACCAGGTGCAGGTACAGGAAGAAACGCGCGTCAGCGTGAAGGCCGATCCAGGCTCGGATCTCCGGGAGCACGGCGTCCGTCTTGCGGAAGTCCCGGTAGTACTCGAAGGTCTCGAACCCCTGGTCGAAGTTCTTGCCCGGGTCGAGGAGCGGATTGCACGCGAAGGCGGCGGTCGTGTAGCTGCGCCGCTGCAGCACCTCGGCCACCGTGTCCAGGCGGCCATGAAGGAAGCAGGATCCGTCCTCCACGACCCCGTGCGTCTCCGGCGGAAGGCCGGTCAGGATCGAAGCCGTCGAGGGCCAGGTCCAGCTCGAGGTCGCACAGGCGTGCTCGTAGAGGAGGCCGCGCGCGGCGAGCTGGTCGAGCTCAGGCGTCGTGCGTCCGGGATGCCCGTAGCACGAGAGCTCGTCGGCGCGCAGCGTGTCCATGACGATGAGGAGCAGGTTCGGCCTCTCCGTGCTCGCACGCGCGCGCGGCCGCTCCACGGCGCGCTCGAGAACGAGACGCCCGAAGCCCGCGAGGACGCCCAGGGTCCCGGTGACGGGGGCATCGGGAGGCGTGAGCGCTGTGCGCAGCGTGACCACGTCGCCGGGCGCGAGGGCGAGGCCCTCCCTCCCGCCCGCGTGGTGCCAGGCGCGCTCCTGACTGGATCCGTGCGCCGGAACCCGGGCGGAGAAGCGCATCTCCCCGTTGACCGCGATTTCGAAGACCACTGCGCTGTCGGGTGGCGCGGAGGCGAGCTGCCACGGCAAGCGGCGATCGCCGCCGGCGCTCGCGCGCAGACGCACCGGACCGTCCTCGGGGCGGATCTCGAAGTGCACCTCGCAGGGCGGCGGCATGATCAGCGCCGGGAGGTCGCCGCCGTCGACGTGCCAGTCGAGCGCGGGCGTCAGGAGACCGACGTGTGGCGGGCTCCCGGCTGGAGCCGAGACGACGGTCCAGGACGGCTGCCCCGAGAGGACCTCCCGGACCGTTTCGCGGACTGGGCGCACGGGCGGCACCCGGAGGCACAACATCCAGACGGTCGCCGGGACGACCGCAGCGAAGAGCACGCAGACGGCCAGCACGGCCGTGCTGGAGAAGAGAGCCTGCGGTAGGTCCGGGCGCCCGGCGCGACGGCAAGCCAGGATCAGGATGATCGCGAGGGCGATCGCGACGACGGCGAGCTCGAGGAGAGCGGCCCGACCGCGCGGGCTCCCCGGGTCGGGTGTGTGGTAGGCATCGTCGACCGGCCAGCCCGAGAGCGCCACGAGGAAGAGCGCCCCGCAGAACGCCGCGGTGATCGCGGGGCGCCGGGAGAGAGAGAGCGCTACGCCCGTGGCGATCGCTCCGACCGCCAGCGCGAAGGGGAACGCGCGCAAGAGAGTGAGGCCGACGTGCCACCGCGCGAGGTCGGGAGCTCGATCCGGCTCGAGCCAGTCTCCGGCGAGCACGGCGCACGCACGCAAGACATAGAGGACCGTGCCGAAGAGCAGGGCCAGGCTCACCCACCGGATCGTTGGCCCGGAGGACCTCGTGGACGGTTGCGTCGCGGGGGTAGGTCGGAGATCGGCGGAGGACAAGGGTCTGTGTCCGTGCGCCCCTCGACCGCCGCGATCGCCCGCAGCACGGCGAGGAGCTGCACCCGCACAGTACTCCGAGCACGGCGGATGCGGAAGGACGGCACCGGGTGCCGCACATCACGGCAGGGCGAACCGCCCGTTCTGGTACAGCTCGTACGCGGTCTGGAACACGGCGGTCGCGTCCTTCTCGAGCTCGCGCAGCTCGGGAGTGATGCGCTGCGCCTGCACGAGCGTGAGCTCGTCGCTGTCGCGCCCGCCCCGGCGGTAGAACAAGACGGTCTTCTTCAGCCCCAGGACGACGAGCGCATCGTCGGTCAGGATCCCGATGTCGCGGTCGTGGTGCACGAACGCGCGCCCTGGCCCCTCCGGCAACGCGGTCAGGTCCTGCCCCAGGAACGGCGCGGCGCAGGAGACACCCGCGAGCGAGAGCAGCGTCGGCGCGAGGTCGATCTGCGAGCACAGGCGCTCGATGCGCCGGCCCTTCCAGGCCGGATCGGGCGCGAGGAACAACGCCGGGATCCGGTAGCTCGACACGGGGATCTGCTCGGAGCCGTACACGCGAGCGCCGTGGTCGCCGACGATCAGCACGATGGTGTGGTCGAGGATTCCCTTCTCCCGGGCGCGGTCGAGGTAGCGTCCGATGCACCAGTCCGCGTAGGCCACCGCGCCGAGGCGGGATCGCTCGCCGTCGGGCCGGCCGGTGCGACCCGGCGGCACGGCGTAGGGCTTGTGGTTGCTGACCGAGAGCAGCGTCGCGAACAGCGGCTCTCCTTCCGCGGCGGCCCGCGACTGGCGATCGAGAAGAGCGTCGAAGATGGACTCGTCGGCGACTCCCCACGCCGTGCGGAAGGCGTCGGGAGGGAAGTCGGGCTGCTCGACGAACTCCGCGTAGCCGTTCCGCGACAGGAACGGCTTCATGTGGTCGAAGACGGCGTAGCCGCCGTAGAGGAAGCACGTGCGAAAGCCGCGGGCAGCGAAGACGCGCGCGAGGCAGGCGACTTCGGGCGAGCGCGTGCGCTTGACGATCGAGTCGCCCGGCAGCGGCACGAAGGAGCACAGGATGCCCTCGAGGCCGCGCACGGTGCGGTTGCCGGTGGCGACGAGGTGGGTGAGCAGCAGTCCTTCGCGCGACCAGCGGTCGAGCTGCGGGCTGCAGGCCTTCTCGGGGTGGCCGAGCACGCCGATGAAGGCGCTGCCGAGGCTCTCCTCGAGGACGACCAGGACGTCGGGGGGGCGGATCGCGCGTTCGGTGCGCGGACGGATCTCGCGCTGCAGCGTGAACTGCCCATCCGATCGGGAAAGGTCCTGCGCGCTCGGCGCAGGAAAGCCGAGCACCGCCGCCGCGCGCGCGCGCGCTTCCTTCGGCGGCAGCGTGCGATAGTAGGCGCCGAACTCGAGCTCGCTCGTCAGGAATGAGCGGACGAGCTGGGCCAGGCCGTTCTGGGCCACTTCGTTCGTGATGCGGTTCGGGCTGACGGAGGCGGGCAGCGCCGAGTAGGCCCAGCCCGAGAGCACGGCGAGCAAAGCGACGAGGAGGAGCGCGCGCCAGCGCGCGGCCCAGGGCAAGCGTGCAAACTGGGCGCTGCGGGTGCGGCGCACGGCGAGAAAGGCCGCGATGACGCCGAAGCCACCGGAGAGACCGACGAAGAGCGGGACGTCGTAGCTCTCGCCGATGTTCGTGAACACCTCGGTCGGGTACAGGAGGTAGTCGAGCGCGATGTGGTTGAAGCGCGCGTTGAACTCCTCGAAGAAGCAGTACTCGGCCACTCCGGTGAAGAAGAGCGCTGAGCAGAAGAGCCCGACCAACGAGCCGCGCAGCCAAGGTCGGGCGAGGATTCGCAAGCGAAAGGCCGCGAGGAGGGCTAGCGCGGGCGCGAGAAGGACCAGGGTCGCGAGGAGATCGAAAACGAATCCTGCGGCGAGGACGAGGAGCAGGCTGCCTGGATGGTAGTCGGCGTCGTGGAACTCGGAGTAGAGGAGGATGCGCAGGAGCGCACCGACGGCCAGAGCGGGAAGGAATAGCCAGGCCGCGAGCCTCAGGCGGTCGGCGTAGAGGTCGTGAAGGTCGGCGAGCTTCACGGAAGGGCAGCGCTCAAGGCACCCGCATCATGAACTTCGCCGAGCGCCTCCGCACCGGGGGGACGTCCGGAAGCACCATGTCGGCGTGTCCACATGATCCCGATGGCGGAGTCTTACCCCGATGCGAGGATTGTGAACGCACTGCGTTCACAATTGAGCTGGACCCGCTTCAGGCGCATCATCGCCGTGGAGGATCCCCTCAAACGAGAGTTCTACGCGGAGATGTGTCGGCTGGAGCGCTGGAGCACGCGCACCCTCGAGAGGAAGTCCAGGCGAGGCGATCCGCGCTGCGCGTCAGCGTTTGGCACGGATGGGGCGGGCCGTTCCCCCCGAGAGGGAATCCACGCATGGGGAGCCGGGACGCGGAATGCTGTTGGCGGTGGATCGATCCCGTGCAGTTGCTTCACCTCGTGAGCCGGCCGGGAAGTAGCATGCTCGCATGTCCGCGCTCTCCCGCCGCGAGTTCCTGACGCGCGCGTCCGCCGGCGTCTTCGCCGCCGACCTGCTGGCGCGCTCGGCGCGGCCGCAGGGCGAGGCGCACGATCCGAAGCCGATCCCCGAGCGAGATCTCGGACGCACGGGGCGCCGGATGCCGATGCTGGGCCTGGGATGCTTCCCGCTCGGCACGCTCGGATCGGAAGCGGACGGGGTCGCAGTCGTCGCGCGGGCGCTCGAGAGCGGGGCGCGGTACTTCGACACGGCGCCGTCGTACGCGGACGGCGTGAGCGAGCGGCGAGTGGGCAAGGGGCTGAAGGGGTTCCCGCGCGAGAAGCTGTGGATCGCGACGAAGACGCTCGAGCGCGACGGCGACCGCGCGCTGGCCGAGCTCGAGCGATCGCTCGAGCGCCTCGGGATGGAGTACGTCGACTGCGTGCAGGTTCACGAGGTGAGGAGCAGCGAGGACGTCGCGGGGCTGTTCGGGAAGGGCGCGGTGATCGCGGCGCTGGAGAGTGCGCGAGAGAAGAATAAGATTCGGCACATCGGCATCACCGGGCACCGTGATCCGGCGTTCCTGGTCGAAGCGATTGGACGCTACGCCTTCGCCACGGCACTCGTGCCGGTCAATCCCCTCGACACGCTGCACCGCTCGTTCACGAAGGAGTTCCTGCCCAAGGCGCGCGAGAAAGGCGTCGCGGTGATCGCGATGAAGATCTACGCGGGGGGCGCACTGCTGCACGAGGGCTCGAAGGTCACCGCCCCCGAGCTCGTCCGCTTCGCGCTTGCGCAGCCCGGCGTGTGCGTCGCCGTCCCGGGCGCCGATTCCATCGAGCATTGGGACGAGGCGCGCGCGGCCGCGGTCGAGCCGCTGCCGGATGCCGAGGCTCAGGCGAAGCTGATCGAGCGCGCCGGCCCGCACCTTGGCAAGAAGAGTGAGTGGTACAAGAACCTGTGAGCGGGTGAACGGTTGGATGGGATCGTGCTGCCCCGGACCTTGATCTCCTTCCAGCTGCTCCCCCTGACCCCGGCCCAAGAGGGCCAGAATCGTGATCCCGCTCACGCGCAGTCAGCGCCTCCCTCGATCTACCCGTGCTTTGGAAGCCCACTTTCCGAGATCGGTGATGTGGATGGTGACGGAGTGCCAGAGCTCCTGGTCGCGGACACGGGTTCCGGGAACAACTGCGTTTGGCTCGTCAGCCTCAAGAAGAAGAAGGTCCTCTACTCGAACCCTTCGCTGCCCGGTGATTCCTTCATGACGACGCACATCTGTTCACTTGGTGACGTCGACGGCGACGGAAGCCCCGACTGGATCATCGGCGGCACATGGAGACTTCCGACCCCGAATGGTGCGGCCGCCGGCCTGCTTCCCCCTTCCTCTGCGCCCACGAACGGAGCCCTGGTCTACTCGGGCCGCGACGGGAGAGTGCTTCACCGATTCACCGACGAGATCCGCGGACAGTGTCTCGGCCGATGCGTCGCTGGCGTCGGGGATCTCGATCACGATGGGCACGCGGACATCCTCCTCGGCGCGGACCGCTTCCGCCGAGGGGACCAGGAGAGCGCTATCGCGTACGTCCGCTCTGGTCGCGACGGCAAGGTCCTGCTCGCCGTCGGCGAGAACGAGCCGCTCGGATGGAGCGCCTCGGAAGTCGAAGGCGTGGGAGACGTCGACGGCGATGGGACACCTGACATCGGAGTGATCTGCGGAAAGCCCTCGGCGTACGGGCACTCACTCATCCTCTACTCCGGCAGGACTGGAGAGGTCTTGCACCGTCTTCCGGATTCGTTCCCGGAGGGGATCTACAAACTCCGGCCCTGCGGCGATCTCGACGGCGACGGCCGCGCGGATCTCCTCGTCGGATCGGTCGGCGCCGTCCAGGTGCTCTCTGGCAACACGATCGCGTCGCTCCTGCGCCTGACTTCTGCCGCGATGGAGATGGGCACGGACAAGGGTCCGGGCGGTCAGTTCGGGTCCGCGGCGGTCTTTCTCAGCGATCGAAGTGCGCTGCACGCCGCACCGACCATCGCCGCGAGCGATCCGGCAACGGACTTGTGGGGTGGAACGGTCTACTTCTGCTCCGCGATCGACGGAAAGGTGCGCGTCCGATTCCGGGATGCGGACGCGAATGGAGCGCACCACCTCGGCAGCTGCGTCGCAAACCTGGGCGACGTGAACGGCGACGGATACGACGACCTCGCGTGCGGTACAGAGAATTGGGAAGGAAACGTGGACGGCCAGGCCTTCGTGCTCGACGGTCTCCGCGGAGAGCTCCTCTACGAGCTCCGGCGAAGAGGCGATGAGATCGTCTTCTTCGAGACCAAGAACCATCGGTGACATGGCCATCTGGAGCCAGGCTCCGCATCCATGTAGACTTGTGTTCATGGGCCCGCGGATCCGGATCGACCAGAAGGAGATCGCCGAGTTCTGCCGTCGGCATCGCATCTGCAAGCTGGCGCTTTTCGGCTCGGTGCTCCGTGACGATTTCGGTCCCGAGAGCGACGTTGACGTGCTCGTCGAGTTCGAGCCGGGCTGCACGCCCGGTTTCGCCTTCTTCGAACTCCAGGAGGAGCTGAGCGCCCTCATCGGCCGAAGGGTCGATCTGCACACTCCAG
Organism: Planctomycetota bacterium; assembly: GCA_041488095.1. Classification (GTDB taxonomy): domain Bacteria; phylum Planctomycetota; class UBA1135; order UBA1135; genus DASYPQ01. Next base: position 17,134 of record JBGPOP010000043.1, on the reverse strand, counting down.
GCTCCCTGAGCCGCTACTTTCGCGACGACGTGATCGCCGAGGCTGCGGTCCAGTATGTCCAAGGGTGACGACGCCGTCCGCCTGCGCCACATGCTGGAGGCCGCGCGCAAAGCGCTCGCGATCATCTCCGGGCATGGCAGGCAGGACCTGGATCGAGAAGAGATCCTGACCCTGGCGCTCACGCGGTTGGTCGAGATCGTCGGCGAGGCGGCCAGGAACGTGTCGGACGATCTGCGCGAACGCAATCCGTCCATTCCCTGGAGGGCGATCGCGGGGACGCGCGACCGACTCATCCACGGTTATTTCGATGTCGACCTGGACCAGCTCTGGCGGATCGTCTCCGAAGACCTCCCCGGGCTCATCACCCAGCTCGAGCGAATCGCGCCCCGACGTCCCGATGACGACGGGTCCAAGTCCTGAGCACGCCTACGGCCCGATCGAGCGGCGGGTGGGCAGGGGGCTGACGGGATTCCCGCGCGAGAAGCTGTGGATCGCGACGAAGACGCTCGAGGGCGACGGCGACCGCGTGCTGGGACGAGGCGCGCGCGGCCGCGGTCGATCCGCTGCCGGATGCCGAGGCTCAGGCGAAGCTGATCGAGCGCGCCGGCCCGCACCAAGGCAAGAAGAGTGAGTGGTACAAGAACCTGTGAGGACTCTGCGAATGCAGTCCGTTGGAGAATCACGCGTACCCCACGGCCTCACGACCACGGCTCATGGCGTGGGCGCGGCCGGCCTCGCAGCGATTCAGATCCCCGTGACCGCCGAGGTCTCCTTCTGGACGCGCTCGGTCGGGGTCAGGTAGCGATGAAGCTCGACCCGATCGAAACCCTCTGCACCTAGGACGCGCCGGATCTCCTCGAGCTCTGCGCGCGCCCGCTCCAGGTCCCCCACTCCCACCTCGACCCGTGCGAGATCCCCGTGGTCGCGCACGCGCAGCTGTCGCAGCCCGAGCGCTCGCAGCGCGTCCTCGCTGCGCTCGATGCGCGCGAGACGCTCCCGCGTCACCCTCGTGCCGACCGACAGACGCGACGCGAGGCACGCCGACGCCGGCTTGTCGGCGACGGAGAGCCCCGCCTCGCGCGCGTAGTGGCGCACGTCCTCCTTCGAGAAGCCCGACTCCCGCAGCGGCGCGACCACGCCGAACTCGCGCGCCGCGCGTGCGCCCGGACGGTCGTCGAGGAGGTCGTCGGTGATCTCCCCGAAGGCGAGCGCGCAGAACCCGTTCGCCCGCGCCCAGGGCTCCATCGCGCGGAACAGGGCCGACTTGCAGAAGTAGCAGCGATCGCCGCGGTTCTCCCGGTAGCGCTCGTCCTCCATCTCGTCGGTCGAGAGGACGACGAGCTCCGCGCCGATCCGCCGTGCGACGTCGCGAGCGTCCTCGAGCTCGCGGCGCGGCAGCGAGGGCGAGTCGGCGATGAGGCCCACGGCCCCCTTGCGCAGCTCTGCGAATGCGGCGTGCAAGAGGACGCTCGAATCGACGCCTCCCGAGAAGGCGACGGCGACACGCCGGAGCGACGCGAGCCGTTTCCGGAGGCGCTCGAGGCGTTCGGCGTAGCCGTCCACGTCCCTCACGTCTCCTGGCCATCGAGGTAGAGCCGGATCTTCTTCACGTAGCCCTCTGCGCTGCGCCGGATCATCTCGACCTCGGCGTCGGTGACCGGCCTCAGGATCTTCGCCGGAACGCCCGCGACGAGCGAGCGCGGCGGGACCACGAAGTTCTCCTTGACGACCGCACCCGCAGCGACGAGCGATTCCGCGCCGATCACCGATCCCCCCAGGAGGACCGCGCCCATCCCGATCAGGCAGCGGTCCTCGACGCGCGCGCCGTGGAGCACGCAGCGGTGGCCGATCGTGACCTCCTCGCCGATCACGTTGGGCACGCCCGTGTCGGCGTGGATCATCGTCAGGTCCTGGACGTTCGTGCGCCGGCCGACCGTCAGAGGCGCGTCGTCGCCGCGCACGACGCAGCCGAACCAGACGCCCACGTCCGGCCCGAGCGCGACGTCGCCGGTGACGACCGCGTTCGCGGCGACGAACGCTCCCCCCTCGACGCGTCGGAACAGGCCCTTGCGCGGGAAGAAGGTCATGGTCGGGGAAGGATGCCCTTCAGCTCACGTGAAGGGAAGCCAGCCCGGTGCAGGGGCGCCGCCTGCGGTCTGCGGCATGGCGTAGAGGAACAGGAACATCAGCCCGTTGTGCAGCGCGTGCACGCTCCAGACGGCGAGGAGGCGCTGGGTGCGGAGCATGATCGCGCCGAGCAGGAGGCTGAGCGCGAAGATCGGCAGGAACGCTCCCGTCCCGTGGAGCGCGGCGAACACGAGCGAGGTGGCGATGATCCCGAGGCGGTCGGAGAGGTTTTGCACGAGAAGAGGCTGCAGGAAGGCGCGGAAGAGGATCTCCTCGAAGAGCGGGAGGATCGCGACTCCGAGCAGGATCGCGACGGGCCGGTCGCCGGGCGCGAGATCCCGCATCTTCTCGACCACGAGCTGAGGCTCGAACTGGGCGCCGGCGGCGCGCAGGACCCAGGGCCACAGCATTCCGAGCCCGAGGATCCCCGGCAGGAGCATCCCGTATCCCGCGAGGCCTGCCAGAGCCGCGCGGATCTGCCGGCCGGGCCACAGACCCAGGCAGCGCGGTCCGCTCGGGTCGAGCCGGATCGCGAAGAGCGCGACCGCGCCGCAGCAGGAGAGGAGGATTCCGGCCGTCAACGCCAGATCGAACAGTGTGCCCTGGTCGCGCTCGAGGCCTGCGGAGGGCTCCGCGCGCGGCGTCCTCACGAGCGCCACCGCCGCCAGCAGCACCGCCGCGATGAGCACGATCTGCGCCACGTGCGAGAATCCCCAGCGCGCGAAGACGACGTTGCGCCCGGGGAAGATGCGTCGGACGACGGCGATCGCGAGCGGCGTGATCGCGAGCGAGGTCGTCGCGAGGACCGCGCCGACCTGGGCGAGCACGGCGGGATCCGGTCCCTCCTGGCCGAGCGGGATCAAGAGCGAGCCGCCGAGGCGGATGGTTCCGCGGGCGCGGTCCGCGCCGGGGACGGCTCCCCGATCACGCCTTCGGTCGGCGAGGAAGCGTTGGCGTAGAGCTTTCTCGGGATCCTCCCGGCGAGATACGCCTGGCGTCCCGCGCTGCAGGCGTCACGCATCGCTGCGGCCATGCGGAGAGGCTCGCGCGCGCAGGCGACGCCCGTGTTCAGGAGCACGCCCGCGGCGCCGAGCTCCATCGCGAAGGCGACGTCGGAGGCCGTGCCGACGCCCGCGTCGACGATCACGGGGACGTGGACGAGCTCGAGAAGGATGCGGATGGCGTTCGGGTTCAGCACGCCCTGGCCCGAGCCGATCGGGGAGCCCGCGGGCATGACGCTCTTCACTCCGAGCTCCTCGAGGCGGACGCCGAGGCGCGGGTCGTCGGAGGTGTAGACCAGGACGTCGAAGCCCTGCTTCACGAGCTCCTTCGTCGCCTCGAGCGTGCCGACGGGGTCGGGGAGGAGGGTCTTGGGGTCGCCGAGGACCTCGAGCTTGACGAGCTTCGTGCCGAGGAGGTCGCGCGAGAGCTGGGCGGTGCGGATCGCGGTCTTCGCATCGAAGCAGCCGGCGGTGTTCGGGAGGATCGTGAAGCGTTCGCGGTCGATGAAATCGAGGAGCGAGGGGCCCAGGCTCCTGTCGAGGTTCACGCGGCGGACGGCGACGGTGACGCACTGGGTGCCGCTGATCTCGAGCGCCTGCCTCATCAGCTCGAACGAGGCGTACTTCCACGTGCCGAGGAGGAGGCGCGAGGTGAGCACGGTGTCGCCGAGGGCGAGGGGCTCGTCGGCGAGCCGGGGATCGACCGCTTTCGCATCCATGGCGCCGGAGAGGACTCGCGTGGGCAGAGACTCACCCTCCTCCCATGATCGTCACCATCTCGACCCGGTCCCCGGCCTGGAGCACGACCGCTCCGCGGCGGTCGCGCGTGACCAGGCTCTGGTTCACCTCGATCGCGACCATCTCGGGCCGCAGCTCGAGATCGGCGATCAGCTCCGCGACGGAAAAACCCTCCCGCACCTCACGCCGGCGTCCGTTCAGCTCGATCTCGATCGTCGTCGTCTCCATCCTCGCTGCTCCCCGTCCGGCCCGGCATTCTAGGCTCCTCCTCCACCCTCAGGAAGGCGCACTTCAGGTACGCGCTCTCGGGCAGCGTGATCAGCGCCGGGTGGTCCGGTGCGGCGCCCGAGAGCTCCTCGAGGAACACCTCGCGTCCCGCCTCGTGCGCCGCCCGTGCGAGGTACTCGACGAACGTCTGCGGCCGGACGTTGTAGGAGCACGACGCGCTCACGAGCGTCCCGCCCGGCTCGACCAGCGCCATCGCCCTGCGGTTGACCTCGACGTAGCCGCGCGCAGCTCCGGCGACCTCGCGGCGGTTCCGGGCGAAGGCCGGCGGGTCGACGACGACGAGCCCGAAGCGGTCCTCGACGCGCGCCATCGCGCGCAGCTCCGACATGCAGTTCGCGCGCCGGACGCGCACCCGATCCGCCACGCCGTTGCGCTCGGCGTTGCGCACGGCCCGCTCGAGCGCGGCCTCGGACTGGTCCACGCACAGCACCGACCGCGCGCCCGCCAGCGCGGCCCGCACCCCGAACAGGCCGTCGTAGCTGAAGCCGTCGAGGACTCGCCGGCCGCCCGCGCGCGCGGCGGCGCGGATCCGGTTCTCGCGTTGATCGAGGTAGTGGCCGGTCTTGTGGCCTCCCATCACGTCGACCTCGTAGACGAGCTCGCCCTCGCGCACGAGCACGCTCTCGGCCACCTCTCCGCGCAGGACCTCGACCCGCCGATCGAGCGCCTCCAGGCGCCGCACGGCGCTGTCGGACCGATCGACGATGCACTCGAGCCGGAACGGCAACACCTCGTCCAGCAGCTCGACCACCATCCCGCGCAGCCGATCCGCGCCCTGAGTCCCGCTCTGCAGCACGCACACCTTGCCGTAGCGGTCCGCGACGAGCCCCGGGATCCCGTCGGCGTCCCCTGCGATCAGCCGGCACGCGCCGTCCTCGGCGAGGTAGCCCATGCGCTCGCGCGCGGCGAACGCGCGCGCGACGCGGCCGGCCCAGAACGCGCGGTCGGGCTCGACCGGACCACGTGCGACCATCCGGACGGCGATGCGCGAAGCCGAGCTGTACATGCCGAACCCGATGTGCCGGCCGCCCGGTCCCTCGACCGCGGCGACCTCGCCCGGCTCCGCCTGCGTCTCCGCGATGTCGTCGCGGAACGCCCACGGGTGCCCGGTGTCGAGCCATCGACGCCCCTTGCCCGTGAGGACGATCTTGCCCATCTTTCCCGGCTCGCCGAGGGCGAGATCCTACTCGCCGACCAGCTCGCGGAACCGGGCCTCCCCGCGCAGCGACGACAGATCGGGATCCTTGCGCGCCCACTCCTTCTGCTTTGCGCGGGCACCCTCGGACATCGGATTCTCCTCCAGGTCGCGCCGCAGGCAGTCGAGCGCGAGGTCCTTCTCGCCGAGCAGCGCCCACGTGCAGGCGATGTTGTAGAGGTTCGCCGGGGAGGGCGAGATCTCGCGCAGGATCGCACGGGCCTCCTCGCCGCGGCCGGAGCGGGCGCGGTAGCACGCCAGGAGGACGCGCATGAACTCGTCCTGGCGCAGCTCGAAGGCGCGCTCGAAGTAGGCCAGGGCCTTGTGCTTGTCCTCCATCTTGACGTTGGCGTTGACCGCCAGCGAGACGAGCGCGGTGGAGCGCAGCCCGCGGATGGCCGCGAGGTCGCCGGAGGTAGCGCCCCGTTCTTTCAAGGCGGCCTCGATCCCCTCCAGGCGCTCGACCGCACGCACGAGCTCGACCTCGGCGCGGGTAGGGTCGCCGACGTCGATCCACGTCGATCCGATCGCCATCTCGATCTCGGCCTCGAAGAGCAGATAGCGCTTGAGGTCGCCGGTCCGCTCCAGGTCGGACTTCACCGCCTCGGCGAGAGCGCGCGACTCTTCCGCGCGTCCTTCCTCGCGCAGCGCGCGCGCGAGGGATACTCCGAAGAGAGAGGGAGCGCGCGACTCGAGGAGTGCATGCGCATCCCCCTGGCCCGCGCGCTGCTTCGCATCCTGGAGGTCGTTCCACTCGCGCCAGAGCACGTCCACCCGCTCGGCGTCCTCGTCCGACGGCAGGGCGGGGTTCTGCGCCATTTCCGCGTGCACCCGTGCGCGCAGATCGGCGAGCTCGGACGCGACCGCGTCGGAGCGAGCGAAGAGGATCCGGCGCAGGAGGCCGGACCTCTCGGGGTCTGCGAGCGGATCGGAAACTTCGGGAGAGACATCCACGCAGGGCTCGAAACCGGGCATCTCCGCGCGAGCGACGCTGGCGAAGAGCCGCCCGATCGCCTTCCTCACCGCCAGGGCGCGCGCGGCCGGCCAGGCCGCGAGACGGGGATTCTCGAGCAGGAGCACGATCGGCGACAGCTCGTCATCGAGCATCGGGTCGAGGCTCGCTTCCGCCGGGGCGTGCGCCGAAACGTCGGCGATCTGCGCCTCCAGCTCGAGCGCGTGCGCGCGGCTCGCGACCGCGAGACCGTGCGCCGCCTCCGGCTGCGGCAGGTCCGGTCCGGCCTGCGCCCCGCCGAGCGTGCGCACGATCTCCAGCAGCTCGCACTGCGCGCGCCGGTGCAGCCAGGCCGAGTGCTGCGGCGCGAGGCTCCTGGCGCCCCGGTCGAAACGCTCGGCCAGAAGCCCGTCGAGCAGGCTCGCCGCCTCGGCGACCGGAGCGCTGGCTGCCTGCGACGATCCCGCGGCGATGAGAGCCGCCGCCTCGAGGTGCCTCCCGATCGCCCGGGCGGAGCGTGCGTCGCGGTCGCCGTCGGCGGGTGAAGAGCGCACGAGCTCTCGTGCGGCCTCTAGTGCGACTCGCGGATCCGAGCCGAGCATGAGCGCCGCCCGGGCGCGCAGGAGCGAGCCCTGTGCGCGGTCGAGCCCGAGCGCCTCGAGGTCGAGGATCGCGCCAGCGGCACGGGCCGCGTCCGCGCCGGCGAACAGCCGGCGCAGCAGCGCGTCCAGGCCGAGCTGCGCTCCGCGGCGTACGCGGGGATCGGGGTGCCGTAGGGCCAGCAGCAGCGGCGCCGCATGCGAGCCTGCGGCACGCTCGCCCAGGCTGCGGCCGAAACCGACGAGCAGCGGCGCGAGCGTTCCGGGGTCCGCGAGTCCCGGGCCGGAGCCGTCACCCGGCCAGGCCGCGAGGACGCGCCGCTCGACGATCTCCCTCGCGCGCGGCTTCTCCGCGAGAAGCGCGGCCGCTCGTGCGCGCAAAGGCTCCTCGAGGAGGTCGATCATCCCGTCGATGCGATCGAACGCCTCGGATCGGTCGAGGCCGGCGAGCAGCTCGAGCGCGCGCCCGCGCAGGGAGAGCTCCGGGTCGGAGAGGGTCCGCGCGGCGAGAGCCTCGACGCGCTCGGCCAGGCCGGCGCCGCCGAGGTCGTCGCGTCCGAGGAAGGCCATCAGATCTCCGCGCGTCCCGGCGTCGTGATCCGCGAGACCGGCGATCGCGGACTGGATGCAGCGGGATCCGCCCGCGCCGAACACGAGGTGCGCGCGCCGCCTGCGTCCCGTGAGGTCCACAGCGGAGAGGTCGGAGAGCGCCGCGAGGGCCGCCTCTTCGCCCAGCCGTGAAAGGGCCTCCATTTCGGTGCGCGCGCCCTCGTCGTCCGCCGAGAGCCGAGCGAGCCGCTCGCGGATCGAAGCCGCCTGCGGCGGCAGGCCGGCCGGAACAGGACCTTGCAGCAACGCCCTCCCCGGGCTCGAAGCGAGCGCCGCGAGGGAGGCGAAGAGTCCCGCGCGAACCGCCCCGAGCGGGCGGCGTGGCGCCCGGGCGGGCTCGGTTTTGATGGGCTCGCGGGTCGTCATGCTCTCGATGGGCGTGCGCGGGGTGCGCCGGGGCGCGCGGTCGCCGTCGTGCGCGCGGTTGACTCGTGAAGGGCGATAGTTCAGACTCTCCGACCCTCCCAGGCCAGGGGAACGCCACGGAACCACGGAGAACGAACTCAGGGAAGCTGCTAAGCCGCTTCCGTCCATATATTTAAACGACAACGCCCACAGGGAACACCCGGGCCGGATGCGTCCTCCCGACGCATCCGCACGGAGATCCCTGGACCCACCCACCATGAACCCTGAAGACGTGCTGCGGATGATCGATGTCATCCACCGCGACAAGGACATCCCCAAGGAAGTGATCTTCCGGGGACTCGAGGAGGCCTTGGCTGCGGGGGTGCGCAAGCGCCTGGGTGTCGGCGAGGACCTGGTCGTGCGGATCGAGCGCGAGAGCGGCGAGATCCACATGGAGGACGCCGAGGAGGAGTACGAGTTCGACATGGCCGAGCTCGGCCGCATCGCCGCGCAGGCCGTGAAACAGGGCTTCATGCAGCGCGTGCGCGAGGCCGAGCGCGACGTGCTCTTCGAGGAGTACGAGACCCGCGTCGGCCAACTCGTCAACGGCGTGGTGCAGCGCTTCGAGGGCGACTTCCTGGTCGTCAACCTGGGCAAGGTCGAGGCCTACCTCGGCAAGGAGGACCGGGTCCGGGGCGAGGTCTTCAACCCCGGCGACCGGATCCGCGCCATCATCGTCGAGGTGCGCAAGGACGGTTCGCGCGTGCGCATCCTGGTCAGCCGCACGCACCCCGACCTGGTCCGGCGCCTGTTCGAGCTGGAGGTGCCCGAGATCGCCGACAGCATCATCGAGATCAAGCGGGTCGTCCGCGAGCCGGGCTACCGCACCAAGATGGCGGTGATCAGCCAGGACCCCAAGATCGACTGCATCGGCGCCTGCGTCGGCGTTCGCGGCTCGCGCATCAAGGCCGTGATCGACGAGCTGCGCGGCGAGCGCATCGACATCATCAAGTGGAGCGACTCGCTCGAGACGCTGATCATGAACGGCTTGAAGCCCGCCACGATCCACCTCGACAACATCTATCCCGACGTCGACACGCACTCGGCCGTGGTCATCGTCGACGAGGATCAGCAGTCGCTCGCGATCGGCAAGAAGGGCCAGAACGTGCGCCTGGCGAGCAAGCTGTGCGGCTGGGACATCGACATCAAGACGCGCACCGAGTTCGAGGCCGAGGCCATGGGCTCGAGGCCCAAGGCCCCTGGAGCCGACGGGGACGCGGCCGCGGAAGGCGAGGCGGGATCCAGCGGCCCGGCTCCCGGCGCGGGGGCGGGCGTCCCCGGCGAGTCCGAGGGCGACGTGCAGGCCGCCCTGAGCGAGAGCGCCGCCACGGAGCGGCGCTCGGAGGGATAGGTCTCGAGGACGAAGACCTCCACGGCCGATCGACACCACGCGCGAACACACCGGACGCACTCGAAACACCCGAGGACGATTGACCCAGAAGAAACGCATCTACGACCTCGCCAAGGAATACGGCATGTCGGGCGACGACCTGGCCAGGAAGCTCCGCGACCTGGGCTTCAGCGAGGTCAAGGGCCGCATGACCGCCCTGGACGACTTCATGGTGCTCCAGATCCAGGGCACCCTCGAGGCGCATGGTCTGATTCCCGAATCCCTGAAGGGCGCGACCGAGCAGGCCGGCGGGGGTCTGGTCCTCAAGAGGAAGAAGAAGAAGCTCGGCGCACCCGCCGAAGGCGAGCCGAGCGAACCGGCCGCGGCGACGCCCTCCCCCGCTCCCCCCTCACAGCCCACGCCGGCCGAGTTCGCGGCAGAGCCGGAAGCGCCCGCACGCGAGAGACCGGCCGATGAGGCTCACACTGCGGCCCCTCCCGCCGAGCCCGCGTGGCTCTCCGAAGCCACGACGCATGTGGCAGTGCCCGCGGAAAGAGAAGAGATCGCGGCGCTGCCTCCCGAGACCGTCGAGGTCGAGCCCGCGGAACTGCCGCCCGGACTCGCGGTGCAGGCTCCCGCCAAGAGGACGGAGGCTGCCGAGCCGGCTCCCAAGACCGCGGCCGCGGCGGCTCTCGAGCCGGACGCGCCCACGGTTTCTCCCACCCTGTCGGCACCCAAGCGTCAGGGCAAGGTGGTCGGCTTCATCGACCTCTCCAAGATCCAGTCGGCGGCCCCGAAGAAGGCCGAATCTCGCCGGCTGCGCTCCAAGGACGACGTCGCCCCGACGGTGATGCCCACCCTGGCGCACGACAAGAAGCGCGCTCTCTTGCGAGGTGACCGCGGCGCGCGCGAGCAGCTGACCTCAGGCCAGCTTCGCGAGCGCGAGGCAGGCCGCTTCCTGAGGCGCCGCACGCCCGCGAGCGGACCCGGAGCGTCGGGAGCGAGGCCCGCGCGCGGCCCGCGGACGCACGATGGGCCGGTATCCCCCCACGCCGGCAACCGGGTGACGCTGGACATCCCGATCACGGTGAAGAAGCTGGCCGAGGCTCTCTCGGTCAAGTCCGGCGAGTTGATGACGACCGCCATCCGGCAGCTCGGCATGGACATGATGAAGCTCAACATCAACGCGCTGGTCGAGGAGGACTCTGCCGTCCTGCTGGCGCACGAGTTCGGCGTCGAGCTGCAGGTGTCCAGGCAGATCGCGGCCGAGGATACGCTGATCGGCCAGCTGAAGAAGAAGCGCACCGACGTCCAGGAGGGAAGCCTCGTCTCGCGCCCGCCTACCGTCGCGTTCCTGGGCCACGTCGACCACGGCAAGACGACGCTGATCGACGCGATCCGGAGCTCGACTCTGGTCAAGGGAGAGGCCGGCGGCATCACCCAGCACATCGGCGCCTACCAGGTGACGACGCGCCTCGGGCACGCGCTGACGATCATCGACACGCCCGGTCACGCGGCCTTCACCGCCATGCGCGCCCGTGGCGCCAAGGCGGTCGACATCGTCGTGCTGGTCGTCGCCGCCGACGACGGCCCGATGCAGCAGACCGAAGAGGCGCTGGCCCATGCGCGGGCGGCCAAGACTCCGGTCGTCGTCGCGCTGACCAAGATCGACAAGCCCGAGGCGAACCCCAAGCGGGCGACCGAGGGGCTGGCTCGCCTGGGGCTCGTTCCCGAGGCTTGGGGCGGCGAGACGGCGATGCTCGAGGTCAGCGCGGTCAAGGGAACGGGCGTCCAGGAGCTCCTCGAGCGGGTGGTTCTCGAGAGCGAGGTGCTCGAGCTGAAGTGCCATCGCGAGGGCCCGGCCTCAGGGATCGTGCTCGAGGCCGAGATCCAGCAAGGCAAGGGCATCGTCGCGCACCTGCTCGTCCAGGACGGCACGCTGATCCGCGGCGACGTCATTTTGGCCGGCGAGGGCTACGGGAAGGTGCGCTCGATGCACGACGACCGGGGCAACCTGGTCCAGAGCGCGACGCCGTCGATGCCGGTCGAGGTCTCGGGTCTGTCCGCCCTGCCCGGCGTGGGCGAGGCCTTCTACGTGGTCGGCGACCTGGCCCAGGCCAAGGAAGTCGGCGAGGAGCGCGAGCGGAAGAACCGCGCGATGTCGCTGACCGAGCGCCGCGCGGTGACCGCCGAGGGGCTGATGAAGGCCGTGGCCGACGAGGCCCGGCAGACGATCAACCTGATCGTGCGCGCGGATGTGCAGGGCTCGGTCGAGGTCCTGCGCTCGGCGCTCTCGGAGCTGAAGCACGAGGAGGTCGAGGTCAAGGTCCTCCACGCCGGTGTCGGGGCGGTCACCGAGAGCGACGTGCTCCTGGCCACGAGCTCGAACGCCACGGTCATCGCCTTCCACACCGGCGTCAACGACAAGGCGCGCGAGGCCGCCGAGCGCGAAGGGGTGCAGATCCGCCATTACGAGATCCTCTACGAGGTCCTCGACGACGTGCGCGAGCTGATGGAGGGGGTGCTCGCGCCGGAGATCGTCGAGGAGGTCACCGGACATGTCGAGGTCCGGGCGCTGTTCAAGTCGAGCAAGATCGGCGTCATCGCCGGCTCGCACGTGGTCGACGGCTCGGTCTTCCGCGACAGCCGGGTGCGCGTTCAGCGCGAGGGCAAGGTGATCCACACCGGCCACCTGGCATCGTTGCGGCGCGAGAAGGACGACGTCAAGGAGGTCCGCGAGGGCTTCGACTGCGGCATCGTCGTGCGGGACTTCCAGGACGTGCAGCCCGGCGACGTGCTCGAGGCCTTCCGCGTGATCAAGGTCAAGCGCAAGCTCGGGGACAAGGCCGGGGTCTAGGGAGAGACGCGACCCCATCCGCCCGGGCGCGAGGGACAGATGGCCAACCCGCGCACGATCGCCAAGCTCGAATCCCGCATCCTGGAGCGCGCGGCCTCGTGCCTGCAGTTCGAGGTCAGCGACCCGCGCGCGAGCTTCATCACGGTCACGCGGGTCAAGCTCTCCTCCGACCTGCAGAGCGGACGCATCTACTATTCCGTGCTCGGCACCGAGGGCGACAAGAGCAAGGCCGCGCACATGCTCGAAAGCGCGGCCGGGTTCCTCCAGCGTCAGATCGCCCGCGTGCTGCAGCTCCGGCGCATGCCGCGCCTGAATTGGGTCTTCGACGACTCGCTGGAGCGCGCCGACGACATGGCCAAGCTGATCCGCGAGGCGCGTGAGCGCGACCGGGCGATCAACCCGAAGGTCGACGAAGCCAACGCTCCGGAGGCTGGAGAATCCGAGGAGACGGTCGACGAGGAAGAGGAGGGCGAGGTCGATGAGCTCGAGGGGGAAGGAGGGGAGGATGACGACGTGGAGCTTGGGTAGGATGCTCCTGGATGACTTCCATCCTCGAGACCCTCGCGAACCTCGTCGATCTCGTCGAGTTCCTGCCTGGCGAGATCTTCCGCAAAGGACGCCGCCCCATGTTGAAGAAGGATGATGTCGCTCCCGACTTCGAGGTCCTGGACCACCGCGGGATGACCGTGCGCCTGAAGGACTTCAAGGGCAAGCGCGTGGTCTTGTGGTTCTATCCCAAGGCCGACACGCCCGGGTGAACCAAGCAGGGCTGCGGGTTCCGTGACCGAATCCGCGAATACCAGGAGAAGGGTGCCGAGATCCTGGGCATCTCGTTCGACAGCGTGGCGGCGAACAAGGCCTTCGCGGAGAAGTTCCAGTATCCGTTCCGGCTGTTGTCCGATCCCGACCGCAAGGTGGGGCTGGCGTACAAGGCCTGCGAGAGCCCGAAGGACCGCTATGCGAAGCGATTCACGTACGTGATCGGGCCGGACGGCAGGATCGAGCAGGCGATCGACACCCAGGACCCCGGCGGGCAAGCCCAGGCCCTGCTCCCGACGCTGTGACTTGCGACGCTGCGCGCGATCAGAGCGCCCAGCGCACCCGCAGTGCGCCCGACGAGTTGAACGCGCTGCCCGGCGGGTCGGGACAGAACGTGCTCGAGCGATCTCGATAGTAGGTCTGGTAGATGCGGATCGAGCCGCCGGAGATCGGAGCCCCCATCGCGGCGGACCGGGCCGAAACGCTCGGGTCGCCGGCCATCGGAATCGTGACACTCCCAGCGCTCGCGTTTCTCACGTACAGCCGTTTCAGGTGCCCACCCGCGCAACGCAGGCCATCCCCGAAGATCGCCGGCGCGACTTCTGCATCGCCTTGGAAGCAGATGCTGAGTGCGTTGGGAAGCTCGCCCGAGCAGGTGACGACGAGCGTGTCCGCGGAGAGGGAGGGGATCCCCGTGGAAGAGAGGTCTGCGCCGCCCGTCGAGGCGGAGTTCTCGCAACCGCGGCCGGTCGAGCCGCTGTTCCCGCACGGGCACGCGCCGGACGTCCCGTCCCCGGCGCAGAAGCGGGTCACGAACGGCTGGCACTCGTCGGGGATCCCGTCGCCGTCCGCATCCGGACTCGTGCCGGCGGAGATGTCACATGCGTCCTGCACGCCGTTCTGGTTGCAATCCACCAGCGCGCCGGGGACGACTCGGAACACATCGCCGCTGTAGAGGGCACAGAGGTACAGCTCGCCGTTCTGGTCCTCGCCGAACGAGCTGATCCCGCCGATCGCAAGCGTCCCGGGCGGGTCGAGCTCGGCCGTGCGGTTCGTGAAATCCGCGACCAGCCCGCCCGTGTAGCGGAAGGACCAGATCTGATTCGAGCAGTTGTCGGCGAAGAAGTAGGTCCCCTGCAGGCCGCACAAAGCGCTGCCGCGGTACACATACCCTCCCATGACTGCGCAGCCCAGGCTGTGCCCGTAGGTGTGGATCGGGTCCGTCAAAGACGTCGAGTTGCAGGTGCACGCCATGGAGCCCGTGCAGTTGCCCCCTTCCATGCAATCCCAGCCGAAGTTCAGTCCGCCCGTGCCGCTGGGTTGGAAGCTGATCTCCTCGATCGTGCTCGCACCGACGTCGCCGATGTACAGGTCGCCCGTCGCCGGGTCGAAGGAGTCGCGCCAGGGGTTTCGCAGTCCGTAGTGCCAGACCTCGTCCGCTCCCGTCGTGCCGACGAAAGGGTTCGTAGGAGGGATCGCGTAGTTCGCGTTGGCGTTCGCCGGGAAGTCGTCGCCGTTCACGTCGATGCGCAGCATCTTTCCGAGCAGGATGTCGATGTTTTGCGCATTCACCCCGCTCCCGCCGTCGCCCGTGGCGACGTAGAGGTAGTCGTCGGGGCCGAATGCGATCCAACCGCCGTTGTGATTCGATGCCGGGTGGGCCATGACCATCACCGTCCGGACGGACGCAGGGTCGGCCACGTCGGGAAGCGCGGAGACCGTGTAGCGCCAAACGGAGTTCGAGGCGCCCGTGTCCGACAGGTACACGTAGAAGTACCCCGTCGAGGCGTAGTCGGGGTGGAAGGCCAGGCCGAGCAGACCGCGCTCTCCGCCCGTCGCAATCCCGCTGATCGTGAGGAAGGGGGTTCCCAAGACCGTGTTCGTCGAGAGATCCAGGATCTTGATGCTCGCGGTCCCGTTCGTGCCCTGCTCGACGATGAAAAGGCGGGACGTGTCGCCCGGCGGGGCGGTGACGAACACGGGCATGGAGAGGCCCGAGGCGACGCGCGTCGTGGTCAGGGGGATCTCCGCCGCGGCACGCGAAGCGAATGGGAAAACGGCGAGGCACAGGCCGAGGAGCGTCGAAAACTTCATGAAGGGGCTCGCGAGCGTGGAGAGGGAAGCAGGGGCCAGGCTACGAACCGGCCTTCATGAGCTTAACCCGGCCCGGCCAGGTGCGGAAGCGACTCCCGCGGCGGATTCAATCTTCCCCGGTGCAGCGCGGGCCTCAGCGCGCCTCGCGCGTCACGGACGCGCTCGCGGTGATCCGCGCGAGCACAGGCTCGAGAGCGCGGCGGTCACTTCGCCTTCTGCGCCGGGGCGCTGCGACGGTTCTTCTGGTCCTCGGCGAAGCCGGGATGGCGCGGGCCGACGAGCAAGCCGGTGGTGCCTTCGTTGAAGAGCCGCCAATTCGCCCCGCGCGCGAGCTCGGGCATGGGATCCGAGGCCGAAGAGGCGATCTGGTGCACGATCGCGCCCGCGAGCATCCCGGCCAGGCCGTTCTGATTGCCCTCGTTCGAGCTGCGGATCGCTTTCCACGAGCCGCGCCAGAGCTCGGTGCCGGTCTTCACGTCGACGAGCCGGCCCTCGAGCGAGACCGTGGAGTCGGACTCGAGCACGCGGTAGCTCGTCCCCCATTCCTTGATGTCGACGTAGAGGACGGAGTCCGCGCCGAACACCTCGTCGATCTTCCTCAGGGAAACCTGGTGCATCTCGCCGGCCGTCGGCAGGCCGTTCTCCTTGAGCATCGCGTCGACGAGAGCGACCGGAAACACGTAGTAGCCTCGCTCGGAGAGCGGGCGCGTCACGGTCGCCAGCCAGCCGTAGGGCGCGTCGGCCACGGGGGTCTCGTCGAGCGGCGGCAGGACCAGGATCGAGCGCGGCATGTGCTCGAGGAACGCGGTGCGGTCGGGCTCCTTGGGCGGCGTGGCCGCGCAGGAGGCGAGCGCGACGCCCGCGCAGATCGCGAGGCAGCGGAGGCGGGAGGCGCTCACTTCTTCATCCTCCTCAGGAGTCCGTCCATGAACACCGCGCTCTCGGGATAGAGCTCCTTCTCCGCGGCGAACTCCAGGGCGGCCGACTCGAAGTTGCCGGAGAGATCGTACAGGTAGCCGAGGTGCGCGTGCGCCCCGGGAGGAACGCGGGAACTCTCGGCTCGAGCCTTCTCGATGTCCGCGGAGAGCTTGCGGATCTGGTCGGGCAGGTTCGTGCCGCCGGCCTCGCGGCACAGGCTCCCGGCGCACTCCTCGTACGAACCCCAGTGGTAGAGATCCGGGGCCCGGGTGGCACACCCGGCTCCGAAGGCGAGGACGGTCGCGGAGGCGAGAACGGCGGAAAGCTCGGCTGCGAGCGCGGCGGGCGCGAAGAGCCGGCTCATTTCTTCGCCGCCGGGCTCCAGGCGCCCTTCTCGAGGCCTTCGACGAGCTTGTTCACGGCCTCGGCGATCGACTGGTTCAGCACCTTGCCGTTCAGGGTCGAGTCGTAGCCGCTCGAGCTGCCGAAGCCGAGCACCTCGCGGTCGTCGAGCTCGTACTCGCCTCCGCCCTGCACGGAGTACACGACCTGCGACGTCCTCACGTCGACGACGTTCAGCGAGACGACCGAGTAGGCCACCTGCTTCTTGCCCCGCCCGCCGAGGCCGAAGAGCTGCTGGTCGCTGGTCGTACGCCGGCCGAACTCGGTCACTTCGCCGGTGACGACCAGCTCCGCCCCGGTGAGCTGTTGCTGCGCCCCGGCGATCTGGCTCTCCTTGGCGATCTCCTCCATGTTGTCGCGGTCGACGAGGTTGAAGCGACCCGTCTGGGAAAGGTGCGTCTTCAGGATCGTCTTGGCCTGGTTGCCGAGCTGGTCGGGCCCTTCGGAGAAGATTCCGCGCATGTAGGGCGAGGCGTTGTTGAACTTGCCGATCGTGAGCGCGTACCGCGGGCCGGAGTAGGCCGTCTGGTAGGTCTTCACGGTCTCCTTCTCGACGGTCCGGTGGCCCTCGGACGTGCAGGCCACGAGAAGCAAGGCCATCCAGCACGCGGATGCCGGCGCCAGGGCACGGCGGAACGAACGCGAACGGTCGTGGCTGCGAGTCATGTTCTCCACTCCTTGCGGAAACCCTCCCGCGGGGCGCGAGGATAGCACGCCGGCGAATCTGGCCCACACCGCTGTCCAGGAATCAGGTCGAGGGCGCCACCTTCCAGGCGCAGATCTCGGCGACCCGCCACTTCTCGTCCTCGATGCCCAGGACCATCGCCGGCGAGATCCAAGGCGTGCGGTTCGTGATCCCG
>JBGPOP010000042.1:0-39150 GCA_041488095.1 Planctomycetota bacterium | reverse complement strand
GTTCGTCGACGCGGTCCACCGCAGGCAGCCGATCCCGTTCTACGGCGACGGCTCGACGCGTCGCGATTACACCTACGTCGACGACATCGTCGACGGCGTCCTGCGCGCCCTGGATCGCTGCCAGGGCTACGAGATCTACAACCTGGGCGAGTCGGCGACGACCTCGCTCTCGGAGCTCGTGGCCATGATCGGCGAGGCGACCGGCATCGTGCCCGTGCTCGACCGCCAGCCGATGCAGCCGGGCGACGTGCTCGCGACCTGCGCCGACATCGCCAAAGCGCGCAAGCGCCTGGGCTACGACCCGAAGACCCCCGTCCGCGAGGGACTCGATCGCTTCGTCGCCTGGTACCGCAGTGGCCCGGGCCAGGGCCTCGCGCGTTGATGGGGGATCCATCCTGGGATAGTCTCAAGGGTTCGCGCGCAAGACCCGAAGGACCCGGCAGCCACCCCGCCTCGACCCATGCATCAGAGCCCATGAAAGGCGTCATCCTCGCCGGCGGCCTCGGCACCCGGCTGTTCCCCCTCACCAAGATCACGAACAAGCACCTCTTGCCGGTCTACGACCGGCCGATGATCCACTACCCGATCGAGACGCTCGTCCGCGCCGGCATCGACGACATCATGATCGTCACCGGGGGGCGCAAGGCCGGCGACTTCCTCTCGCTGCTCGGCAACGGCTCCGACTTCGGCCTGAAGCACCTGAACTACACCTACCAGGAGGGCGAGGGGGGCATCGCCCAGGCGCTCGGGCTGTGCGAGCACTGGGCCAAGGGCGATTCGATCTGCGTGATCCTGGGCGACAACCTGATCGAGAAGAACATCCGCAAGGCGGTCTCGAACTTCCGCGAGCAGAAGAAGGGCGGCAAAATTCTGTTGAAGGAGGTCCCCGATCCCGAGCGCTTCGGCGTGGCGACGATCCAGGGCGACAAGGTGACGAAGATCGTCGAGAAGCCCAGGAACCCCGAGTCGAACCTGGCCGTGATCGGCATCTACATGTACGACGGGCGGGTCTTCGAGATCATCAAGACCCTCAAGCCCTCTTCGCGCGGGGAGCTGGAGATCACCGACGTCAACAACTGGTACATCCAGGACGGATCGCTGACCTGGGAGCTGCTCGAGGGCTGGTGGACCGACGCGGGAACCTTCAAGTCCCTCCACGCGGCCTCGACCCTCGTCGCCCAGGGCGGTGCGAACCACGTCGACTGAGAAGGCAGGCTTGGAGCCCCAAGACGACCGACGGGGCCAGAGGCCGGTCCTCGTCACCGGCGCTGCGGGGATGCTCGGAAGCGAGATCCTCGTGCGCGCGCCGGCGGGCCTCGCCACGGTTGGGACCGACCTCAGGCCCGGTCCTGGAGTGGGCGCCGCTGGCGTCGACCTCGCCGACGCTGCGGCCGTCGCGCGGCTCTTCGCGGAGCAGGGTCCCTTCTCCGGCGCGATCCACACGGCGGCCTTCACTGCGGTCGACCTGGCCGAGGAAAAGGAGGCCGAGGCGCTGCGCGCGAACGAGAGCGCGACGCGTGTGCTGGCCGAGGCCTGCGCCCGGGCGCGGATCCCGCTCGTCGCGGTCAGCACCGACTTCGTGTTCGACGGGGAAGGCCGCCGACCCTACCGCGAGGACGACCCGGTGAGGCCGCTCTCGGCCTACGGGCGCACGAAGCTCGCCGGGGAGCGCGCGGCGCTCGCGGCCCATCCGGAGGGCACGCGGATCGTGCGCACGCAGTGGCTCTACGGCCCGCGCGGCAAGCACTTCCCGGGCACGATCCGCGAGCTCTCCCGGACGCGCAAGGAGTTGAAGGTCGTCAACGACCAGATCGGCTCGCCGACGACCACGCTCGAGCTCGCGCCGGCGCTGTGGGACGTGCTGCTCTCCGGGAAGGCGGGGATCTGGCACGCGGCCTGCGAGGGCGCGTGTTCCTGGTACGACCTGGCTGTCGCTACGCTCCAGGTCTCGGGCGTGAACAGCGTGAAGGTGACCCCGTGCACGACAGCCGAGTTCCCTCGGCCCGCGCATCGACCGCCCTACAGCGTGCTCGACTGCTCGCGCCTGGCCGCGCTGCGCGGGAGGAGGCTCGCCCCCTGGAGGAAGGCTCTCGAGGACTTCCTGGCCGTGAACCCCCTATGACCCACACCGTCCTCGTCACCGGCGGAGCCGGCTTCATCGGCAGCAACTTCGTCCACATGCTGGTCGAGCTGCGTCCCGATTGGCGCATCGTCAACCTCGACGCCCTGACCTACGCCGGCAACCGCGAGAACCTCGCGGCGGTCGATGGCAGACCGAACTACCGCTTCGTCCACGGCGACATCCGCAAGGAGGAGGACGTCGAGCGCGCCTTCGCCGCCGCCCAGGGGAGCGAGCGCCTCCTGGTCGTGCACTTCGCGGCCGAGAGCCACGTCGACCGCTCGATCCTGTCGGGGTTGCCGTTCGTGACGACGAACGTGGTGGGGACGCAGGTCCTGCTCGACGCGGCGCGGAATCACCACGTCGCGCGCTTCGTCCACGTCTCGACCGACGAGGTGTACGGCACGCTGGGATCGACGGGAGCCTTCCGCGAGGACACGCCGCTCGCGCCGAACTCGCCCTACTCGGCCAGCAAGGCCGCGAGCGACCTGATGGTCCGCGCGGCCGTCCACACGCACGGCCTGGACGCTTGCATCACGCGCTGCTCGAACAACTACGGGCCCTACCAGTTCCCCGAGAAGCTCCTTCCGCTCGTCATCGCGAACGCGTCCGAGGGGAAGCCCTTGCCGATCTACGGAGACGGGCTGCAGGTGCGCGACTGGCTCTACGTCCGCGACCACTGCGAGGCGATCCTCTCGGTCGCGGAGAAGGGCCGGAAGGGCGAGGTCTACAACATCGGCGGCAACAACGAGATGACGAACCTGTCGCTCGTGAAGCGGGTGCTGAAGGAGCTCGGGAAGCCCGAATCGCTGATCACCTACGTCAAGGACCGCCCCGGGCACGACCGCCGCTACGCGATCGACGCCGCGAAGATCCGCGCAGAGCTGGGCTGGGCCCCGCGCTTCACCTTCGAGACGGCCCTGCCGCTGACGATACGCTGGTATCAGACCGAAACGGAATGGTTGCAAAGGGTTAGGAGCGGGGCGTACCGTGACTACTACGCCCGCCAGTACGGGGGCCGGCCCTGACCGTCAACCCCTCCGGCCGGGCGCGCCGATGAAGGACGCGATCCCCTGCCCGATCCCTCCCCGCCGCGCGGAATCGGGCCGAAGATCCCCGCGCCCGCGCTCCCGCAGCCCCGGGATCGAAGGGGCAGACCCCACCCCATGATCCCGGCCCAAAAGCTCTTCCTCGCCACCCTGCTCCTCGCCGGGCTCGTCGCCTCGTGCGACTCGACGCCCGACAAGCGCCTGCTCCAGAACCTGAACACCCAGGGCTTCGGCAACCGCTACTCGGGCAACGCCGAGGAGGAGAACTGGGTCGCGATCGGCGACCGCATCACCGTCACGGACTCCTACCACCCCGACGAGATCGACGCGTCGGTCCCCGTCGACATCGACGGGACCGTGCTCCTGCCCGAGGTCGGCACGGTGCAGGTCGCCGGGCGCACGCGCAGCGAGATCGAGGCGCTGCTCATGGAGAAGTACAGCCCCTACTACGATCTCCTGGACGTCAAGGTCAAGATCCACACGGGGGGCAAGAACTACTTCATCTTCGGCGAGGTGAGCGCCCAGGGGGCCAAACCGTTCAAGGGCGACGTCACCATCTTCGAAGCGGTCACGTCGGCCGGGCCCAAGCCCGACTCCGCCAACCTCGGTCGGGTCAAGCTGATCCGCGCCGATCCCCGGGATCCCCAGATCCTGATCGTCAACCTCTCCGAGATCATCGACACCGGGGACTCGACCTTCAACGTGCTCATCCACGAGCGCGACATCATCTACATCCCGCCGACGATGCTGGCGCAGGTCGGCTACTTCATCGAGACCGCTCTCTTCCCCGTGAGGCTGGTCCTGACCAGCCTCGCCGGCGCGATCTTCACACTGGGCCGGTTGCAGGTCTACCAGCAACGAGGCTGGTTCTGATCGCGGGGCGAGGGACGTGGCCGTACAGATCGAGTCGCGCGGGCAGGTCCAGGACTTCCTGGACGTCCTGCGACGCCGCGTGTGGCAGGTCGCCCTCCCGGCCCTCTTCGTGATCGTCATCGGCGCATGCCTGGCGACCATCGTCCCGCGCAAGTTCCTGGCCGAGACCCAGCTCGAGCTGCGCCAGGTCGGTCCGTCGCTCGTGGGGAAGGAGGGCCAGAACGCCCAGTTCCAGATCCTGGCGCCGGCGCGCATCAAGAAGGTCGTCGAGGACCTGAGGAGCCCCGTGTACCTGGCCTTCTCCGAGACGGATCGCCGCGAATTCCTGGCGAAGATCCAGAAGAACCTGAGGGTCCGCCTGAACTCCCCCGGGTCGCAGAGCTCGATCTTCATCACCATCAGCTACACGGACGTCGACCGCGCCTGGGCCGGGAGCTTCCTCACGGCGCTGCGGGACGACTGGAAGGACGACGTCCTCGAGCTCGACCGCAACAAGCTGAAGGACGAGATGCAGAGGCTCGGCGTCGAGCGCGGCAAGCTCGAGAAGCAGTTCCTCAAGGAGGAGGAGGACCTCGCCGAGCTGAAGCGGAAGAACGCGATCTCGCCCACGCAGCCCATCCCCGGCGCCGGTGGCCAGCGCAGCGAGGACCCCGACTACGATCGTCTGCAGAGCGCCAAGACGCAGCTCTTCTTGACCGACCTCGCCCTCGGCAACACGCAGGCCAGGATCCTCCAGCTCGAGAAGCGTCTGGCGGATCTGCCCGAGATGATCAGCCGGGAGCAGCTCGTGGCCGGAGTCGGCCACGAGAAGGAGATCGAGGCGATCGAGACCCGGATCCTCGACCTCACCGAGAAGCTGCGCGGGTACGGCAAGGCCAACTTTCGCTACCAGCGCACCTTGAACGAGATCGGAGCCCTCGAGCGGAAGAAGGCGGGGCTGGAAGGGCTCGTCACCGGCAGCGAGCTGACGAGCCACCCCGTGCCGAATCCCGAGCGGATCACCGTGCGCAAGGAGATCGAGACGGCCAAGGACGAGGAGGCCACCCACGCGGCGGCGCACAAGCTCCTCGCGGCGACCATCGCGACCACCCAGATAACCGTCTCCGAGCTGCACGACGTCTACCGGGAGGTGCGCGAGCGCGAGGAGAGGATCGGGCGTCTCAAGGTCGACCTCGTCGATGCCGAGCGCAGCTACCAGAAGAAGGTCCAGGAGGTGGAGCTCACCGAGGGCCCAGGGAGCAATCCGTTCGCAATCCTGGAGGAGATCCACGTCCCTCCCAAGCCCACCGAGCCCAACCCCTGGTTCATCGTGGCCTTCTCGATCGTCGCCGGCCTCGGGGCAGGCGTAGGCCTGGCCGTGGGGCTCGAGTACAGCAAGAGCTGCTTCCGCAGCATCTACGACATCAGCCGCGTGATGGTCGTGCCCGTGCTCGGCAACATCAACACCATCGTGACCCGCCGCGAGGCCAGGCTGCGCCGGACGCGACGCCTCGCGGTTGCCTGCGCCAGCGCCCTGATCCTCGGCTCGCTGTCCTTCGTCACCTGGGCCTGGACCGCCGAATCCGGGTTCCTGAGCCCCTCCCTGCGCAACGCGATCGAGGATCTGCGCTCGGCGTTGAAATAGGAGCGGAGGCCCGGGGACATGCGCGACCTCCTCGTCAGCGCCTTCATCATCGGCTGCCTGCCGACCTGCTTCCGCAGGCCCTTCATCGGGCTGCTGATGTTCACCCTGCTCGCCTACATGCGCGTGCAGGATCTGACCTGGGGTTTCGCGCGCTTCCAGCGTTGGTCGTACTACGTGGCCATCGTCACGCTGGCCGGCTTCTTCCTCGTCGGCGGGAAGAAGCGCTTCATGCTCCCCGACAAGCGCAACGCGATCATGATCCTGCTGACCGTGTTCGTGGGGCTGTCGCTCGTCTTCGCCGGCACGATCGAGGCGTCCGAAGACCTCAAGCGCTACATCGAGTTCGCCAAGATCATCGGCGTGGCGCTGTTCACGACGGGGGTGGTCAAGAACCGCGACTACCTGCGCGTGCTCGTGTGGGTCATCGCCCTGTCGTTCGGGTTCTTCGGGGTCAAGAACGGCATCGCCGGCATCCTCTCGGGCGGATCGCTGGTGATCATCCAGGGCCCCGGCGGCATGCTCCAGGACAACAACGACTTCGCGCTGGCCCTGTGCATGGGCGTGCCGCTCCTCTTCCACCTGGGATGGGCGGAGCGCCGCCCGCTGATGCGGCGCACGATGCTCGCCATGGTCCCTCTGACGATGGTCACCATCGCAGCCACTCACTCGCGCGGCGCCTTCGTGGCGCTCACGTTCGCGATCCTGGTCCTGGTCTGGCGCGCGGAGAACCGGGTGGCCGGCTTTGCCACGCTGATCCTGATCGCGGGGGCGGCGGTCCTCGCGGCTCCGGAGTCCTACAAGGAGCGCATCGCTTCGATCGGCAAGTTCGAACAGGACCCGTCGGCCCAGGGCCGGCTGGACGCCTGGCTCGTCGCCCGCAACATGATCGTGGCCAATCCGGCCTTCGGTGTGGGATTCGACAAGTTCACTCGCAACTACCGCGCGTACGATCCCAAGTCCGCACCTGGATCGAACCCGGCCGACAACTTCATCCACGTGGCCCACAACAGCTACCTGCAGATCTGGGCCGAGTGCGGCACACCCGCGCTGCTGCTCTACTTGTCCTTGATGGTGTTCTCCTACCTCGACCTGTGGCGCATCCGGCGCCTGGCGCGCGACCGCTACCACTCGAGCTGGATCCTCTCGTACACGACCATGTTCGAGGCCTCGCTCACGGCCTTCGTGGTGGGCAGCTTCTTCCTGAACCGCGCGCAGTTCGACCTGTTCTACCACTTCGTGGCCGTGATCACGGTGTTCGGCGTGATCGTGCGCAAGGAGATGGAAGACCCGCACGCCTATCCCTCCAGGCCGAGCGCACCCGGGCGGCGCGGCGCGCTCGTGCTCGCGCGGGCGCGCGATCTCTCGCGCACGCCCGCGGAGAGCGGCTTCGACCGCAAGAAGGTGCGCAGCGGCTTCGATCGCGGCCCGGTCCTGGGCAGGGCCTGAGCGCGGAGCGCTGCAGCGACGGCATGTGTGGCTTCGCGGGACTGGCGGCCTCCGACCCGCGCGGCACGCCGCTCGAGACGCTGCTCACGGCCATGGCCGACACGCTCGCTCACCGCGGGCCCGACGACGGGACCGCGCTCGCGCGCGGGAGCCTCGGGGTCGGCTTCCGCCGGCTCTCGATCATCGACGTCGAGGGCGGACGCCAGCCGATCTTCAACGAGAGCGGCGACGTCGCCGTGGTGTGCAACGGCGAGATCTACAACTTCCTGGAGCTGCGCGCCGGGCTCGAGGCGCGCGGCCACCGCTTTCGCACGGGATCCGACGCGGAGACGATCGTCCACCTGTACGAGGAGGAGGGTGCGGGTCTCGTCTCGCACCTGGTCGGCATGTTCGCCCTGGCCGTGCTGGACTGGAGGGAGGCGGGCCGCGAGCGCGTGCTCCTCGCCCGCGACCGGATCGGGATCAAGCCGCTGTACTACGCGCTCACGCCGGGCGGGCTCTTGTTCGGCAGCGAGCCCAAGGCGCTCCTCGCGAGCGGGCTGCTGCCGCGCCGGCTGCGCGCGGAGGCGCTGCTCGAGTACCTCGTGGCGGGCTACACGAGCGGACCCCAGTCAGCCTGGGAAGGCATCCGACGCCTCCCGCCCGCCTCGACGCTCTCGTGGACAGCCGGGTCCGAGCCGATCCCCGTGCGCTACTGGGATCTCCCGACCGACTCCCTGCGCGAGCCCGCCGGCGATGGCGAGATCCTCGAGCTCCTCGACCGGGTCGTGCGCGAGCACCTGGTCAGCGACGTTCCCCTCGGCGCGTTCCTCTCGGGCGGGATCGACTCGAGCGCCGTGCTCGACAGCATGGCGCGGGCGCGGGCCGGCGCGTCCGATCGCGCGACGCGATCCCTGCGCGAGGGCTTGCTCGCCTGCACGGTCGGGTTCCGCGAGGAAAAGTACGACGAGATCCGTGCCGCGCGCGACACCGCCTTGCGCCTGCAGGCCGAGCACCACACCGCGGTGCTCGAGGCCGACCCGGCGCTCGCCCTGGACGTCCTGCCCTGGCTCTTCGACGAGCCGCTCGCCGACCCCTCGACCGTGCCGACGCACCTCGTGTCCAGGATGGCGCGCGAGAGGGTGACCGTGGCGCTCAGCGGCGACGGCGGCGACGAGGTCTTCGCCGGCTACCGCCGCCACGTCTTCGATGTGGCCGAGCACCGGGTGCGCGCCGCGCTGGGGGGGAGCGGCGCCTGGCTGCTCGGGCGTCTGGGCCGAAGCTATCCCAAGCTCGACTGGGCGCCGCGCGTCCTGCGCGCCAAGAGCACGCTCGAGAACCTGGCGGCAGAGCCGGCGCGCGCCTACTGGAGCAGCCTGACCCAGCTCTCGCGCGAGCAGGCGGTGGCCCTGCTCGAGCCGGGACTGGCGCGCAGCCTGGCAGGCTACGACCCGTTCGATGCCTTCCAGGAGCACTACCGCAGACCCCGGGTCGACGACCCGCTTTACCGGGCGCAGTACGCCGACTTCCACCACTTCCTGCCCGACCGGATCCTGGTCAAGGCCGACCGGGCCTCGATGGGAGCGAGCCTCGAGGTCCGCCCGCCGCTGCTCGATCACCGCTTCGTCGAGCGCTTCGTGAACCTGCCCGCGCGCGAGAAGGTGCGCGGCGGGCGCGGCAAGCACGCTTTCCGCCGGGCGCTGCGCACGCGCCTGCCCCAGGCGCTCCTCGATGCGAGGAAGCGCGGCTTCGACATCCCGCTCGCCGCCTGGACGCGCGGTCCGCTCGCGGCCGCGATCGCCGAGGCGATCGAAGGCCTGCCGGCCCGCTGGTTCGACCACGGCACCTTGCGCGCGATCTCCGCCGAGCATCGTTCGGGCTTGGCCGACCACAGCCAACTGTTGTGGAGCCTGCTCGTGCTGCAGCGCTGGAGGTTGCGGCACGGCGTCGAGGAGGTCGTCGCTTGAGCCGCGAGACCGACGCGCGCCCGCTGCACGCGCTGAGCTTCGACGTGGAGGAGTACTTCCAGGTCGCCAACCTGCGCGAAAGCTTCCCGCGCGCGGACTGGGACCGTGTGCCTTCGCGCCTGACGATCGGGATGGACCGTATCCTCTCCGCCCTCGACCGCGCCGGAGCCGGCGCGACCTTCTTCTTCCTCGGCTGGGTGGCCGAGCGGCACCCCGCCCTCGTCCGACGCTGTCTCGACGCGGGTCACGAGGTCGCGAGCCATGGCTACGACCACGCCTTCCTTCAGGACCTCGGGCGCGAGGGTCTGGAGCAGGATCTCGCTCGCACCGAGGCGGCGCTGGCAGCCGGGGGAGCGCCGTTCCCGCGCGGCTTCCGCGCCTCGACCTTCACCCTGACGCGCCGCACCTGGTGGGCTTTCGAGGTCCTGGCCGAGCGCGGTTACCGCTACGACTCCTCCGTCCACCCCGTGCGGCATCCCGAGTATGGCGTGCCCGACTTCGACCCGAGGATCTCGGTCGTCGAGACGCCCGAGGGCCGTCGGATCGTCGAGTTTCCCGTCACCACTTGGAGGCTTCTCGGACGCAACCTCCCTGTCGGCGGCGGCGGCTACTTCCGGCTCCTCCCCGCCTGCCTGCCCCGGGCTGCGCTCTCGCGCCTGGAGCGTGAGGGCCGCCCCGGCGCCCTGTACCTCCACCCCTGGGAGCTCGACCCCGAGCAGCCGCGCGCGAGCGCGAGCCTCGTCAAGCGCTTCAGGCACTACGTGAACCTGGATCGCACCTTGCCGAGGCTGCAGGCGCTGCTGTCGCGCTTCCGGTTCGCGAGCATGGAGCGCGTGCTCGCGGAGCGTGGACACCTCTAGCGCCGGGGCTACTTCTTCGTCGTGGTCTCGGGGAGGCTCGCGAGGCTCGCACAGGCGAGCGCGAGCGTCGCGCGGTAGGGATCGGCGATCCGTCCCTCCAGATCCGCCAGGATCTGGCTGGCGCGCGTCGCATCGCCGCCCTGGCCCCGGGCGACGAGCACCTCGGCGCGCAGCAGGGCGGCGGGGGCCGAGATGCTGGACGGGAGATCGGGCGCCCAGGGGAGCTGCTTGAGCAGGATCAGCGCGGGCTGCAGGCCCTTGGGTCCGAGGTCGAAGCATGCCTCGGCCAGGTGGAGGGACATCTCGGCGTCGGGCTGCGTGCGACCCTCGGCGCGCGAGGTGTCCCGCATCAGCGCGTTGATCTCGCTCAGCGTGGGCGCTCCGGCGAGGCGCACGCGCGCGTGCTCCCTCAGCACACGCGGGATCGGGGCCATCCTGCGCACGAGGTCGAGGTCGTCGACTTCCTGGTCGGGAGCGGCCGTCGCCGTGTGCACTCGGCCGAGCTGGATCCAGGGCTCGAGCGCGGCTGGATCGCGCCCGCGTTCGCCTTCGAGGAAGTCCTGCGCGCGCTTCGGATCGAGCGACAGCAGGAGATCCGTCCAGGCGGATTCGGCGCCGATGCAGAGATTCTCCAGGGCGACATCCTTGTGCGTGGCCAGGAATCGCTCCAGCCGCGCGTAGGCGCGTGCGACGGAGAGGGTCGGGTTGCGGGGGTCGAGCTCCAGTTCCAGGTGGGCCCGCGCGACGGGGACGCGGGGGTCGTCCGGGCAGCGCTTCTCCAAAGCCTCGAGATCGGCGATCCGCGCCTCGACCGGAAGCGCGGGTGGCGTGCCGAGACCCGCCGCGGCCAGCGCCTGGATCAGCGCGCCGGTGCTGCGCGCATCGCTGGACGGCTTCTCGGAGAGACTCGCCCTGAGGCCTGCATCGACGGCCTCCTTCCACTCGCCGCGCAAGGCGTGGATCCGGCCGAGCTCGGCGCGGATCTCGCCGGATTCGAGGTCCCGCTCCGCAGCTCTCCGGGCAGTCTCGAGGGCGCCGTCCAGGTCGCCGCCTCGGCGCTGGATGCGGGCGATGTCGAGGTAGCGCTCGGCCTCCGTCCCCGAGCGTTCACCCAGGGCGTGCAGGCGCTGCTCGCGGAGATTCTCGATCATCTCCTCCGGCGCCCGGAGCGCACGCGCGATCTGCTCGAGACGGTCCCAAGCCGGGCCGAATCCCGGCCACCGCCGGACGAGATTCTCGAGCAGGCGGCGCTCCGAGAGCGGCTCGCCGCTCGAGCGGGCGACGCGCGCGGCGAGCCAGGTCGGCCACAACGGCGTCGCCTCGTCCGCCACCACGCCGGAGAGGTCCCCGATCCGCGTCGCCACCCAGCCCGCGGCGATCGGAGTGTCGAGGGCGAGCAGGATGCACCCCACGAGGCGTGGATCCTTGGGCCGATCGCCGGCGACGAATCGCGCGGTCTCCCCATCCGTCTCGGGACCGAAGAAATCGGGAGCCTCGCGCACCTCGGCGCCGTCCTCCTTCCTCGCGAAGGCGTCGGCGAGAACCCACAGGGGGTCGACCGGCCGCTCGGAGAGCGCCGCGTCGATCATGGCGCGGGCCGCTTTCCCGCGTCCCTCGAGGGTGGAGAGCGCCGCGGCCTGGAGTCGTGTCGGCCGCCAGGCGCTCTTCTTCAGCGCAGCCACGGCCTGGGACAGACCCGACCACGTCGGTGAGCGCGCGCAGGCGAGCACGCCCACGAGGTCGACGCCCCCGCCCGTGTCGAAAGCCGCCGCGCGTTCGATGGTCTGCGAGAGCCCATCCTGGTCGCCGAGCACGAGCTGGGTCCAGGCCAGACGCACGAGCACCTCGCCCCCGCGCGAGCGGCGGTCGCCGTCCAGGCGCCGGAGCAGCGGCAGCGCCGCTTCGGCTGCCCCGTGCCGGAGCATTCCGTCGCACACCGCGAGCCACTGCGTCCGACGCGGGAGGAGCGCATGCGCCTCGCGCGCGGACGCTCGAGCGAGCTCCTTGCGGTGGCCGGCGAGCGCGGCGGCGCGTGCGTACAGCTCGAACGTGGAAGCCGTGGCGGTTGCGCGCCGCCCCAGCGGCTGCAAGAGCTCGAACGCTCGCTGCGGCTGGCCGAGGTCCAGGCAGGCCTGAGCGGCCGCCTCGCGCGCTTCGGGAACGGCGTTCGCACCGGTAGCGTTCCCGACCAGCTGCAGCGCCGCCGTCGAGTCGCCGCGGGCGGCCAGGCCGCGGGCGATTTCGCGCCGACCGAAACCGTCGGGGTCGGCGCGCATGAATTCGAGGCGCTGCTCGGTCGTCATGCGCGCCGAGGGGAACCGGGCCAGGATCGCGCGGCTCCTCGCGTCCGGGCCCGCCGCCCGCATCCGCGAGAGGAGCAGCTCCAAGACCTGTCCCGGCTTGCCGAGCTTCTCCTCGGTCCGGATCGCCAGATCGAGGCCGGGCACGAAGTTGGGCAGGACCTGGATCAGGCGGCGTACGTAGGGCTCGGCTCGGGCGGCCTGATCCGCGTCGAGCAGCGCCGACACGAGCACGCAGAGTTCGTAGGTGCTGGCGTTCTTCGCACCCGAGAAGACGCCCAGCCAGGCGTCCCCGGTCAGGACGTTCGCGGCGCTCAATCCGGAGGACTTCAGCTCGAGATCGCCGATCCTCTTCCAGCGCGGGAGGAGCTCGTCGGTGCGCTCGGGCACGAGGCTCATGGCCCGGGCCCACTGCTCCTCCGGCTGGCGGTAGCCTCCGTGGGCCGAGAGGTACTGCAAGGTCGCCAGGCGCAGCAGCGCCTCGCCCGATCCCTCCGGATCCAGCAGAATCGCTCGCTCGAGCGCATCGCGCTCCTCGTCGACGAAGTGCATCTTCTGGGCCGCGTAGGCGATCTGTCGCCAAGCCTCCGCGCGCGCCCTCTCGAAGGGCTCCGGAGCCTTGCCCAACACGTACTTCTGGAGTGTGAACCGCCCGCTCGAGTAGTCGCCCTGGTGCACCTCGGCCAACCCCGAGTACAGCCCGGCCTTCCCGACCTCGTCCGAGTTGCCGATCTGCGAGAGGCGCGCCGTCGTCACGCCCAGTCCGCCCCAACGCTCGGCGCGGTAGAACAGCCCGGAGAGCTCCAGCAGGAGCTCGGGCGCGATCGGGGTCCCGCGGTCGACGAGCCAGCGGGCCAGGTCGCAGGCGTAGTCCTGTCGGTCGAGGCCGTCGAGAACTCTCACGAAGAGCGCGACCGAGTCCATGTCGCCGCGTGCCTGCATCGCGCGCAACGCGCAGGTGCCAAGCTGCGCCGCCTCCTCCGCGTGTCCGGCGCGGCTCAAGAGATCGAACAGGCCCGCCAGCGCCCGCCCCGGGCCCGCCAGGGCATCGGGAGCGGAAAGGCCCGTTGCGAAGGCGGTGCGGGCCTGCGCATTCTCGCGCGCGGCCTCGTCGGACAGGAGCAGGATCTGCTGGGTCCGGTCCTCCTCGCCGACCTCGAACAGCGCGGCCAGGTCGTGGCCGACCGCCGGGCGGCGCGGATCGGTCGGGTCCATCGTTCCCAATCGGTCGAGGCTGCCCCGCGCGCGAGTGGCATCCTCGGCGATGAGGCGGCTCTCGATCACTTCGCGGGCGCGGACGAGCGAGCGTTCGGCCTTCGCGCGGTGCAGCTCTCCCGCGCGCGCCCAGGCCGAGCCGTCGCGTGGATCGCGGTCGAGGAGCGTCTTCACCCGCTGGAGCCCCTTGTCGTAGTCGAGTGTGCGCATGTCGAGGCCGATCAGGTCGTCTTCGACCTCGCGGCGCTCGGCCGGCGAGAGCACCGCCAGACCCAGCGCCACCTGGAGGTCCTCCCGCGCGCGGTCCCAGGCGGCGATGTCCATCAGGATCCGGCCGCGAGCCAGTCGCACCTGAGTGACGAAGGCGGAATCACCCGAGTCGAGGGTGCGATCGATGAGCCGGTCGAGGTCGGAGAGCGCCTCTTCCCGGTCGAGCCGGCCTCTCTTCAGGTGCTCCTTGACCCTGCGCAGCTCCTCCTCGGACGAGCGCACGCTCTCCCGCGTCGCCATCGCGGCCACCGCGGCGGCCAGAGCCGCAGCACCCAGGAGCAGGATCCACGCGCCGCGGCTCATCGAGTCCCGGTCGAGCCCGACTCCGACCGGATCGGTTCGGGCGGCGCCTCGTCGCCTCGACGCGGATGTCCCATCAGGCCGTGCTTCCTCATCTTGTTGAACAAGGTGCTGCGGTTCACATCCAGCATCTTCGCTGTCGCCTGGCGGTTGCCGCCATGGAGATCCAGCGCCAGACGGATGATCTCCCGCTCGGGGATCGCCAGGGCCTCGCGCAGGGTGAGCGGCCTGCCCCCGTCGAAGAGCGACCGGAGGCAGCGGGCCAGGTCCTGGCCCGGCTGCGTCGACCCCGATCCCGCCAGCCCCGATCCCATCGTCCCCGTCCCCGTCGAACCCGAGCCGGTGCCTCCGGGTGCGTGGAGATCCAGATCGGCCGGGAGGATCTGCGGTCCGGCCGCGAGCAGGACGGCCCGCTCCAGGCAGTGCTGCAGCTCGCGCACGTTGCCCGGCCAGGGCCAGGAGGTCAAGAGCGGCAAGCACTCGGGGGACAATTCGGCGGCCGGCCGGCCGTGCTCGGCCCGGAAGCGCAGGACGAAGTGCTCGGCCAGCAGCGGGATGTCGCCGCTGCGTTCGCGCAGGGGCGGCAGACGCAACGCGACCACGCGAATCCGCCAGTAGAGGTCCTCCCTGAAGCGGCCAGCCGCCACGGCGGCGGCGAGGTCCTCGTTCGTCGCGGCGATCACGCGCACGTCGGCCGAGCGCGTGCGCGTCTCGCCCAGGCGCTCGAAGGTCCGGTCCTGCAGCATGCGCAGGAGCTTCTGCTGGAGCTCGAGCGAGGCGCTGCCGATCTCGTCCAGGAAGAGCGTCCCGCCGTCGGCCGCCTCGAACTTGCCGGGGCGGTCGCGCAGCGCTCCCGTGAAGGCGCCGCGCGCGTGACCAAAGAGCTCGCTCTCGAGGAGGGCTGAGGGCAGCGCGCCACAGCTCACTTCGACGAAAGGCGCGCCCGCTCGTCCGGAATGGCGCTCCGAATGGCGGTGGATCGCGCGCGCCAGCAGAGTCTTGCCCGTGCCGCTCTCGCCTTCCAGGAGAAGCGTCGCGCGCGTGGAGGAGAGCGACTCGGCGATCTCGAGGACGCGGCGCATCGCCGGATCCCGCGTGACGAAGCTTCCGAGCTCGTAGCGCCCATCCAGGTCGGCCTTCAGGCGTACGTTCTCGCTGGCGAGCGCGCGCGCCTCGATCGCGCGAGCGACGCAGAGATGGAGCTGCTCCTCGTCGATCGGCTTGGGGAGGAAGTCGAAGGCGCCCGCGCGCAGCGCCTCGACTTCGTCTTCGATCGACCCGAATCCGGAGAGCAGGATGAGCGTCGGCGCGCTGGCTCCGCGGGCGCGAGCGCGGGCAAGGGCGGCGGGATCGAGGACCTGGAGCTCGGCGAGCACGAGATCGAATCCGTCCCCTTCCAGGGCGCGCTCGAGCGCGGCCCCCCCTCCACAGCCCTCGCTCCGGTAGCCTTGGGCTCGCAGTCGCGCCGCGGTCCGCCGCGCGAAGGGAAGGTCGGAGTCCGCGACCAGGACCGCGGCAGGTGTCGATCGGACGGGAGCAGCGCGGGGAAGGGGCATGTCGAGGATTTTCGACACGCCGTCGCTCCCGAGTTGAATCCTTCGGACGGGCTAGGCGAACGGATCGGCGGCCCCGCGCGACGCGCGCGCAGGCGTCCCTCCCTCGGGGGCCGGTTCGCCTTCCCGCCCGGGCGTGCGTGCGGCGATGAGCGGCAGCTCCAGGATCCAGGAGAAGCGTCCGCGCGAGGGCTTGCGCAGCTCCAGACGTCCGCCCTGTCCGGCGATGATCCCGATCGCGGCCGAGAGCGCGTTGGGTCCGAGGTCGGGGAGCGTGCGCCGCAGACCGTAGGGCTCGAGCACCTGCGCGGGCTCGAGGTCGGCCAGCGGTCCTGAGGAAAAATCGAGGGTGACCCGTGCCCTATGACCCGCCCCAGGCTCGACCGGCCCGGCCTGCACGCGCACGATCTCGCCGCGGCCAGAGCACTTTTCGGCCAGGAACAGCAGGGCGTCGAAGGCCTGGAGGAGCAGCTCGCGGTCGGAGCGCACGGGCAGGGGGCCGCTCGATCGCGCCAGCCACCGCGGCGACTGGGGTCCCTTCTTGGGCAGACCGTCGACGAGCGTGTCGATGAGCTCGGCGAGATCGAATTCCTGGTCGCCCGGCGGCGGTGCGGCGGAAAGGTAGGACAGCGTGCGCGTGAACTGGACGAGGCGCGCCACGTCGCCGGAGAGCGCCTCGACTTTCGGATCGGCGAGCGCGCCCGACTCCCGTGCGCTGGAGAGGCCGCCCTCGATGCGCTGCGCGATGTCGGCCAGATCGGCGACCTGGTCGCGAAAGTAGCGCGGGGGAGCCGTGGGCTGGCCCCGGGCCGGGGCGGGCGTGGCTCTCATCCCGGCCTCGCCGACGTCGAGAGGCTCGGCCTCTTGCGGCAAGTCGAGGATGGCCTCGATGCGGGCGAGCTCGTCGACGGCCTCGCCGGCGGCGGGGGCAACCCGCGCGGGCGATCTCGGGGGAGCCGGAGCGGGGGCGGCTCGCGTGCGCACGGCGAGAGCCGCGGCGCGCGCCGGTGCGACGAGACCGCGCACGTCGTCGAGGTCGGGAGGCCAGCCCATCCAGCGGACGCGCGGCAGACGCAGGAGCGTGCGTGCGACGCGGCGACTGGAGTCCTCGCCGACCAGGGTCAGCTTGAAGCGCGCCTCGCGCGCCAGGAACCGCCGCAGATAGCCCACGTCCTCGGCCGGCAGAACATCGGCGTCGACGAGCAGCACACCCTGGCCGCCTCGGTGCTCGGGGCGCTCCGCCAGCTCGTCCAGGTCCGCCATCTGGCGCACACGCGCGCGCGGCGCTGCAGCCCCCACGAGGTTCATCAAGTCGGCGAGGCGCTCGCCTGGGCCGAAGAGCAGCGTACCTTCTGCGATCTCTTCTTCGCCGTGCATGCCAGAGGCCTGATGGTATCGGGAACGGGAAGGCGGGCAAGGTGGCTCGCCAGGAAGTCGCATCCCCGGCGAGGTCCCGCCACCCAGGCTCCATTTGTGCTTGGGTTCCCATCGCCTTCCGGGCGAACCTGGATAGGCTCGAAGGGGGCTGCAGCCCGGCCGAGCCACCCCTTGGAGAAAGTCCCCGACATCACGGTCGTCGTCCCCGTCTTCGACGAGGAGGACAGCCTGCCGACCCTGCAGGCCGAGATCGTTCGCGCCCTGGACCCCCTCGGGCGTGCCTTCGAGGTGGTCTACGTCGATGACCGCTCGGCCGACCGGAGCCTGGCGGTCATCCTCGACCTGCAGCGAACCGACGGGCGCGTGCGGGCGATCGCCCTGAGGGCGAGGGTGGGGCAGACCGCGGCGATGGCGGCCGGCTTCGACCACGCGCGCGGCGAGGTCGTGGTGACGATCGACGGGGACCTGCAGAACGACCCCGCCGACATCCCGCTCCTGCTCGATGCGCTCGAGCGCGGCGCCGACGTCGTCTCGGGCTGGCGCAAGGACCGCCGCGACGGGTTCGTGCTGAGGCGGCTGCCCTCGCTCTTCGCCAACCGGCTGATCGCCCTGGTCAGCGGGGTTGCGGTGCACGACACCGGCTGCACTCTCAAGGCCTTCCGGCGGGAGGTCGTGGAGCACCTGCCGATCTATGCCGAGCAACACCGCTTCCTGCCCGTGCTGTCGGCCGGAAGCGGGGCGCGCATCTCCGAGATCGTCGTGAACCATCGCCCGCGGCGCTTCGGCAGGAGCAAATACGGGCTCGGACGCGCGGCACGCGTCCTGCTCGATCTCCTGGTGGTGAAGATGCTCTCCTCGTTCTCGCAGCGTCCGCTGTCCTACTTCGCGCTCCTGACGGCACCCTTCGCCCTGCTCCTGATCGGCCTCCTCGCCTCCGCCCTGGCCAACGCCGAGCAGATCACCTCCGGCAACGGCTGGGGGACCGTGGCGCTGTTCACGACCATGATCCTGTTCATGGCGTGCGTGTACTTCGTGATGCTGGGGCTGCTCGCCGAGCTGGCGGTCAAGGCCAGCGGCATGCACCGCTCGCGCCCCCACAGGCCGCTCTCCACCGCGGGCTTCCCCGCGGGAGAGATCGTGCGTTAGATGCGCTCCGCCCCCGCCGTGGAGGAGACCCGCCAGCCCGCCGGACGCAGGAGCACCCACGCGGGCGCGGTCTCCGTGATCATCCCGGTGACGAAGCCCACCGCGGAGGTGGGCGAAGTCGTCCGGGCGCTCACGCAGGAGCTGGAGCGCCTGTCCCGCGATCACGAGTTCATCCTGGTCTTCGACGGCGTGCGTGGCGCAGCCTGGCTGGAAGCGCAACGTCTCTCGACGGAGCGCCCGGAGAAGGTGCACACCGTCGGCCTGCAGCAGTCCTTCGGCGAGTCGGTGTGCCTCTCGGCGGGCTACGAGAAGGCGCGCGGTGCGATCCTCCTGACCTCGCCGCAGTACGTGCAGGTCGACCCGTCCGCGATCGGTCCGATGCTCGCGGCGATCGACCAGGGCGAGGACTTCGTCACCTCGTGGCGTCGCCGCAGGGTCGACCCCTGGCTGAACCGGCTCCAGTCGAACCTGTTCAACTGGATCACGCGGCGCATCATCCACGTCAAGCTCCACGACCTGAACTGCACCTTCCGGGCGTTCCGGCGCGAGGTGCTCGAGGAGATGCATCTCTACGGCGACATGTACCGCTTCCTGCCCGCGATCGCCTTCCGGCAGGGATTTCGCGTGACCGAGCTGGAGGTCGTGCACCTGCGTGAGTGGGGCGGCGCCGGCCTCTTCGGCGTCGGGGTCTACGCGCGGCGCCTCCTGGATGTCCTGGGGATGCTGTTCCTGGCGAAGTTCACGCTGAAGCCGCTGCGGTTCTTCGGGGCGATCGGCGGCCTGTTCATGCTGCTCGGCGGGGCCATGGCGGCGTACATCGAGATCGAGCACCTCGTCAAGGGCTCGGGGGTCTACCAGCGCCCGCTCTTCCTGATCGGCGTCCTGATGCTGATGCTCGGCGTGCAGATCATCGGATTCGGGCTGGTGGGTGAGATCATCATCTACACGCAGGCGCGCAACCTGCGCGAGTACCGGGTCGAGAGGATCTGGGAGAGCCGTGACGATCGCGAGCGCCCCTAGCCTCCCGCTCGAGGTTCGGCCGTCGGAGATCGAGCGGGACGGGGAGCGCGACCGCTTCGTCCTCGCGCACCCGCGCGGCACGGTCTTCCATCTGTCCGGCTGGCGCCGCGCGGTCGAGCGCGCGATCGGGCACGCGCCGCGCGATCTCCTCGCCTGTCGCGGGGGCACTCTCGCGGGCGTCTTGCCTCTGATGCGCTGTGCCCGGCCGCCGTTCCTGTCGCTCCGCGGGCCGGACCTCGTCTCGGTGCCCTACGGGGTCTACGGCGGCCCGATCGGCGAGTCGCCCGAGGTATCGCGCGCACTCGTCGCGGCCGCGATCGAGCTCGGGCGCAGCGAGCGCGCCGGGCGCGTCGAGCTTCGCTGCGTCGAGGATCCCGGCGTGGAGGGGCTCACGCCTTCCGCCCTCTACGCCACCTTTGTCCGCGTGCTCCCGGCCGACCAGGCCGAAGTGATGAAGCACATGCCCAAGCGCGCGCGCGCCGAGGTGCGCCAGGCGATCGAGAGGCATGGGCTCGAACTCAGCGAGGGTCAGCGCCACCTCTCCGATCTCGCGCGCCTGTTCGGAGAGAGCAAGCAGCGCCTGGGCTCGCCCGGCCTGCCCCCGGCCTGGTTCGAGGCGCTGGCGGCCGAGCTCGGGGAAGGCGCCGTGTGCCATGCGGCGGTCCGCGGCGGCGAGGTCGTCGCGGCGACGATGTCCTTCGTCTTCCGCGACACGCTGGTCTTCTACTACATCGGCACGACGGCGGCGGGAAACCGCGAGTTCAACGCCACGAACTTCCTGACGACCCGACTGCAGGAGTGGGCGGTCGAGCGGGGACTCGCACGGTTCGACCTCTCGCGCAGCCGCGTCGGATCGGGTTCCTTCCGCTTCAAGGAGCACCAGGGCTTCGTGGCGGCGCCGCTCTCCTATCGCTACGCGCTGCTCCGGAGCCGCGCTCTGCCCGCCCTGACGCCGAGCAATCCGCGCACGAAGCTGCTGCGCGAGACGTGGTCGCGCCTGCCCGGCTGGCTCGCGCGCTCGCTCTCCGGGCGCCTCTCGCGCTACCTGCCCTGAAGCGCAAGGATGGTCCGCGCGGCCGCGAGCACATCGGCCACGAAGCGCTGCGGTGCGCGGCCCTCGAGGCTCAGGCGCTCGAACTCGGCCTCCCCCTTGCCCGTCGCGACCAGGATCCCGGGCACGGCTAGCGCTTCACCCGCGGCGAGGTCGCGCTCGGCGTCTCCGACGACCCAGCTCCGCAGGAGATCGAGCCCGAGGTCGCGCGTGGCGGCGAGCAGCATCCCGGGCCTGGGCTTGCGGCATTCGCACTCGCGCCGGTAGGGGAACGCTCCCTGGCTGGGGTGGTGTGGACAGTAGTAGATGCCGTCCAGGTGCGCGCCGCCGCGCGAGAGCTCGCGAGACATGTGTGCATGGATCGCGGCGAGCTGCTCCTCGCTGACGATGCCGCGCGCGACCGCGCTCTGGTTCGTCGCCAGCACCACCGCGAAACCCGCGTGCGAGAGCGCGGCGACCGCCTCTGCCGCGCAGGGGAGGAGCGCGAGGTCGGCGCTCGTCTTCACCCACTCCGCTTCCGCGGTCAGCGTGCCGTCGCGATCGAGGAAGACCGCCGGGCGCAAGACACCGGTGCTCACCGGTGCGAAGCGCGCTCCAGGCGCACGAACACGTGCCCGGGCGCAATGGCCTTCCGCACCTTGACGGGTTCGAGCGCATCCTCGACGTTCAACCACAGGGGGAAGCGCCACACCCCCAGGCGGGCGTACATGTCGCGCCACAGGATCACGTCGGTCCTCCTGTCGGACTCGAGGCGCAGGCTCGCCTGTGCGTAGCCCGGCAGCTCGAGGTCGACGCGATGCCGGCCGGTCTCGAGCGCCATACGGCAGGGCGTCACGAACCCGCTGTCCTTGCGGTCGACGACGACGCGCGCACCGGGCGGCTCGGTGGCGAAGGAGACACCCGAGTCGGACGACCCGAGGACCGAACACGCGCTGAGGAAGGACACGGCCGCGGCCACAGCGCTCACGGCGCGCCGGGCGATCGAAGCGGGGTGGTTCGCGGTGCGCATGGGTGGCTCCCGGGATTGTCGAATCCCAATCGCGTGTGGGCAAGGTCCGCCGCTCGGGGAGCTCCGGGACGCGGACACCTGTTGCCATCGTCCTTCGGCTTTGGAACCCTTCTCTCGTGAGCGTGAATGGATCGAACCCGGGACCGGGCCGGAGCGGCCCGGCTCGGGTGGAGGGGGATGGAAGAGACCCGGCGGCGCGCTGGATCCTGCTCCTGGCCCTGCTCCTCGGCCTCACGCGCTTCTGGCGGCTCTCGCGCTGGAGCCTGTGGTTCGACGAGGCCGCGACGTGGACGGACATCCACCAGGGCTTGGTGGGGGCCGAGATCGGCAATCCTCTCGGCTACCGGGCGATCGCTCTCGCGGTGCGGCTCCTCGGCGGCGTGCCCGACGAATTTGCGCTGCGCTTCCTCCCCGCGGTCCTGGGGTGGCTCGCGGTCCCGCTCACGTTCTGGGCCTTCCGGCCGCTCTCCGGGTCGCGGCGCGCGGCGGCCGCTGCGCTGCTCGTCGCGGCGAGCTCCTGGCACGTGTACTGGTCGCAGAACGCGCGCTTCTACACGATGGCGCAGTCGGTGTCGCTCGTCGGAGCGGGCCTCCTCGTGCGCGGCCTATGGGGGAGAAGGAGGGCCTTGTCCGCGCTGGGCTTCGTCGTCGCCGCCGCGGCATCGTCGCTGCACCCCTCCGCCGGATTGCTGTTGCCTGCGCTGGCGCTGGCGCCGTTCCTGGTGCGCCTCGCGCGCGGGGCCCGGCCCCTTCCGGACATGCGCGCCGCCGCGGCGCTGCTCGTGCTGCTCGCGCTGGTGCTGCTCGTGCGCTTCGATTGGGCCAGGACGACCCTCGCGAATTACCTGCGCCAGAAGCCCCAGAGCAGTCCGGCGCACTTCCTCCTGACGACCGGGTTCTACGTCACGCCGCTCCTCGGCGCGGCCGCGCTCGCCGGCGCGATCCTGGCGCTCGCCCGCCGCGACGCTTTCCATGTGTTTGCCGCGATCGTCGCGGTGCTCGTGCTCGCGGCTGGACTGGGAATGTCCCTGGTGGCGCGCATCTCGGCGCAATACGTGTTCGTGGTCCTGCCCTGGATCGCGCTGCTCGCCTGCGTTCCCCTGGCGGACTCGCGAGACGGTGCGCAGGCGGATGCGATCCCGCACAGCGCACTCGCGGGCGGCATGCGCGCCGCCTGGCTCGGACTCCTGCTGCTGCCCGCGCTGGCGACGACGGGCTTGTACTTCACCGTGCGCCAGGGCGAGCGCCCGCAATGGCGCGAGGCCTATGAGTACGTGTGGAACCAGCGCCAGGAGGGCGACCTCGTCCTGGGGATGGAGGCCACCGTCGGCGAGTATTACCTGAACCCGCTCGCGACCGAGCTGCGGCATCCGCTCCATGTCGCCTGGCTCGACAGCTTCCGCGCGCACGAGCCTGCGCGCTGGGCCGGGCACGCGCGGCGGACGTGGTACATCCTCAACCCCGAGCAGCTGCTCGACTGGTATCCCGAGGACGCCGCCGCGATGCGCCGCTTCCTGGCGGAGGAGTGCCGGCTGGTCAAGTGCTATCCGCTGTACGTCGAGAGCCGCGACCTGTCGGTGTGGGTCTACGTGCGGGGCTGACGCCGGTTCAGTTCTGCCGCCCGAGAAACTCCCCGTCCGCGGTGCTGATCCGGATCTCGTCTCCCACGGCGATGTGCGGCGGGACCTTGACCGTGAGACCCGTTTCGACCACGGCGTCCTTCTTGACGTTCGTGGCCGTGTTGCCTCGCACGGCGGCCTCGGCCTGGACCACCTTGAGCGTCACGCTCGAGGGCAGCTCGACGCCGATCGCGACGGGACCGTGGAAGGTGACCGCGACGGGCGTGTTCTCGCGCACGTAGCCCATCATGTCGCCCACGAGATCCTCGGAGATCGGGAACTGCTCGTAGGTTTCCTGATCCATGAAGTGGTACCCGGTCGAGTCCTTGTAGAGGTACTCGCACTTCTTCTTGTCCAGATAGGCGACCTCGAAAGCGTCGCTCGAGCCCCAGCGCAGCGGGGTCATCACGCCCGTGGCGAGGTTCTTGACCTTCACGTGGATCACCGCGCGCAGGTTTCCGGGCGTGTGGTGGTGGTATTCGGTGATCAGGAGAAGGTCGCCGCGCTCGCCGACGATCACGGTGCCCTTGCGCAGCTCGGTGGCTCGGACGGTCATGGCAGGATGGTGGCCGGAAGACTCTGCGTCGGGCGCAGGAAGCCCGGGAGGATAGCACGCCCGGGCGCGCGATCCCATCCTCATCCCTCTCCTCGGAGCGGTAGGATTCGCGCGTGCACGTCGATACGAGCGCAGCGAAGCCGTCGACGCGGGCGCTCCTCGCGCTCCTCGTCCTTTCGGGGGTCGCGCTCTGGCTCCACCCCCGGATCCCGAGCTTCACGGACCCCGACAGCCTCTACCACATCCGTCACGCGTGGATCTACCGGACGCAGGGACTCTGGCAGAGCGACTTTCCCTGGGCACAGTTCTCGGCGATCCACCGCGAGTCCTCGGACCTGTGGTACGGCTTCCACGTCCTGCTGATCCCGTTCACGCTCACGCCGGATCTGCTCGATGGCATCCGGGTCGCGGGCTTCCTCGTCACCCTGGGCTGCCTGATGCTCGTTTGGGGCGCGCTGGCGCGCCTGGAGGTCCGCTGGCCGCTCGTGTGGACGCTCGTGTTCGCCTTCGCCACGGCCGACTCGCTGTACCGGCTGACGATGATGAGGCCGCACCCGTTGTCGCTCGGGATCGCGCTCCTCCTCTTCGCGCTCCTGTGCGAGGAGAGGTCGCCGAGATGGGGGATCCTCGCGCTCGCGGCTGGCCTCGCCTGGATCCACATCACGCTGGCCTGGATCCCGGTGCTGGTCTGGATCGTGATCTCGCTCGCTCGGCGCGCCCGCAAGCGCTCCGTGCCGTGGCTCCCGGGGGCGTTCCTCGGCTTCGGGCTCTTCGCGGGAGCGCTCCTCCGACCCCATCCCCTCGGCGGGATCCGGCTGGCGTCCATCCAGATCCTGACCTGGCTCGCGAAGAGGGGCGCGTCCGTCCCCCTGGAGGTCGGAAGGGAGCTGAAGCCCTTCGAGTGGCGTCACTTCACCGACCAGCTCGTGCCTGCGACCGCGCTCGCGGCGGCGGCCGCCGTGCTCCTGCTGGTTTCGAAGGCGCGCGGGGAGAAGGAGGTCCGCAGAGGTGTCGCCGCCTGGAGCAGCCTCGCCCTGTGCGCTCTGTTCTTCGCGATGTGCTTCACGGTCGCGCGGCGCGCCAACGACCTCTGCGTCGGTTTCGCGACGATCCTGGCCGCGTGCGCGGCGAGTCCGCGGATCGACGAGGTCCTGCAGCGCCAGTGGAGCGCGCGCTCGGCGCTGCTCGCGCCGCTCTTCCTGGCCGCCGCCATCGCGCCGATCCGGAGCGTCGAGCGCTACCGGACCTACCTCCAGGCGGCCGAAATCGTCGGCCCGGAGCGCATGCGAGAGCCGGCGCTGTGGCTGCGCGAGCACGCCGCGCCGGGCGACGTCGTGTTCAACGTGCACTGGGACACGTTCGCGCACCTCTTCTACTGGAATCCGGCGAGCTACTACGTGTCCGGGCACGATCCGATCTTCCTCTACGCCTACGACCCCGGGCTGTACTGGATCTGCCAGGAGCTCGAGACGGACGGGTTGATCGTCCGGGAGGGCCGCGGGTTCGTGAGCGATGCGCCGGTGCAAGACCGCGGGGATCTGCTGCCGCTCCACGACGCGCTCGTCCGGCGGTTCCGCGCGCGTTGGTTGGTCGTCCAGAAGGCTCGTGCGCCGCGGCTATCGGGCTATCTGCGCACGGATCCGGGGTTTGAACTCGGCTTCGAGACCCAGGGCGAGGTGGTGTTTCGGATTCTTCCGTAGGGCAAGGGTGTGCTCGAATAACGGTTAGTGACAGATACGAGGCTCGCGCTTCTATCCCTCTCAGAAGTTCGCCTTGTCTGAACATTGCCGATGCCGCAACTTGCTGAGCAAGCGCGGCTTCCGCTGCAACGGCGGGTTCGGCAGCGACTATGCCTCGAGAGTGCGCAAGTCCGCGAGCAGCTCTCGCGCCAAACGGGCGGCTCCAGGCCGGTGATGGTCGGCAAGGTTGCTCGCCCGTCCGAGATATCGATGCAGGACGGATGAAACGGGTGCGCCACCTGCCTCACCGAGTGAGTCGGCAAGATCGAGACACTTGGAGGCCAGCTCAGAGAGTTCTCGAGAGACAGCCGGCAGCATGTGCTCGGGGAGGCCGTGTGGATTGAACCCCCGGGTCACGAAGAACAGCGAGTTCTCCCCTTTGGCCACCCGTTCCAATTCGATCATCAGCCGTCCGCGGAGTTCCTTCTCCATGGCCGACAGCGTCTCAAGCTGCTTCTCTCTTCGCGCCAATCGTTCCCCCGTCTGCCGAATTTGTATTGGACAGACCTGCATGACGCTCGGCATCAGCGGCCTGGCCGAATTCTAGCCCGCAATGCATCGATGGCATCAGCCCCTGTTGTTGGGGAAGGTTCAGATCGCCTACACGGTTTCCCCAGGCAGCAGCTGATGCCACCCTTCCGTTCCGACCTAGCGCGCCCGAAACAGGTAGTACATCTCCGGTGGAACCGACCCCACCGCGAACGGCAGCGGACCCCACACGTCGGCGTAGAACCCCGCGCCGATCGCGTGGCTCATCGTGGCGAGATGCCGCGGGCCGCCGACCTCGATCCGCCCGGCTGGTTCCGCGACGCCGTCGCGCAGCGGCATCGCGCCGGAGTTGTTCTGCGGGATCACCACGATCTCGCCGTGCTTCGGCGCGGACGACTGCAAGTCCAGAGGCACGTACCCGTGGGCCTGCATGTAGTACTGGAATCCCCAGTGACCCTCGAACCAGATCCGGGTCGTCCGGTCGCCGACGGCAGCCTTCACTCGGTCCGCTGCATCCCGGGCGGAGCCCGCCCATGTGGAGTCGGCCCATGCCACCGCCATGCTGGTGATCGTCGCGAGGATGAGGGGCAGGGCCACTTTCCAGGTGCCGACGAGTGTCCGCCCTCCGGCCCCGGACTGCACCTCGCGCGCATCGAGACGCCGCGCGAGCAGGATTCCGGCGGCAGGTGCGAGCGGGAGGATGCTGCGGACGTTCACCGTCCAGTTGACGAACGCCGCGAAGACGAACGTCCCGGCGACCCAAGCCGCCAAGAGAAGCGAATGGGCGTCGCGTTCCCTGCGGAGGTCCGCCGCGGCGAGACCGAGGAGGCTCGCGCCTCCGAGGGCCATGATCGCCCTCTGGACCTGGATCTCTGCGGACAGGGATCCTGACCTCGAGAGCCCGAACACCACGGCGAACGCCAAGAGCGTCGCGACGACGATCGTCCGTCGCGACCAGACTAGCGGGGCGAGGAAGAGCGCGGTCACCACGCCTCCGCCGGCGAACGTCAGCCCGGCCAGCGCGCGCGCGGCGACCGGCGGGAAGCCCCGGCTCCAGCTCCTTTGGGTCGCGTACGAGGCTGCTTCCGAGAAGAGCCCTCGTCCGTACAGCGACGCGGACAGCAGGTGGTAGCCGGTCCACACGGAGAGCGGGAGCAGAAGGTAGAGCGCCCAGCGGCCCGTCTTGCGCTCGCGGGCGAGCGAGTACAGGCACACGAGCGGCAGGAGCGCGAGGCCGAAGTACTTGGTCAGCGCGCAGGCTGCGACCAGCACCGCCGCGAAGAAGAGCCGCCACCGCCCTCCGTCCTCCATCCCCTCGATCCAGAGCGCGAGCGACCACACCCACAGCGCGAGCATCGGCAGGTCGCACATGACGTTCGTCGCCGAGACGACGAAGGCCGGCGTCAGGATCGCGGCGAGCGTGGCGAGCGCCGGCCTCGCGCACATGCGCCGGGCGAGTCGCCACGTCCCGAGCACAGCCAGGAGTGCCGGGACCAGGAACGCCAGGTGCAAGGCGCGCTCGCTCCATCCGACGACCGCCGCGGCCAGAGCCAGGTAGTAGGCCGCGCCCGGCGGGTTCTTGCTCACGTCCGCCATCGGCTCCTCGACCCCGGACCAGTTCACCGCGAACCCGTAGAAGTCGAACGGCCGCTGGTGGATCTGCCGGGCGGCCCACAGGAACAGCGGGTCGTCGACGTGGAAGGCCTTGCCGAGGAACGGCGCGAGGCACAGAAGGGCGACGATCAGCGGGATCGCCGGCCCGCGA
Organism: Planctomycetota bacterium; assembly: GCA_041488095.1. Lineage (GTDB taxonomy): Bacteria > Planctomycetota > UBA1135 > UBA1135 > DASYPQ01. Next base: position 11,824 of record JBGPOP010000042.1, on the reverse strand, counting down.
AATCCGCCCTGCGTAGTCTTCACTTGCCTCGGGTCCTGGAGGGCCGCGCCACGTGGGATATCCGGACACGGCCGCGGAACCCGTGTCAAGGCATCAGGAGGAACGTGGACAAGCCCGAACGCGATCCCCCTCAATCGAGTTGTGCCAGGATCGTGCGGAATCCTCTGAAACCTCCAGTGCCGATTCGAGGTCGATCTCGTCGGGTCCGTCGAGACCGGCCCGGCATGCGAGCTCCACTTTCCAGGACCTTTCCCGATCGCAGTGGCAACCGTCCCCGGGCCGTCCTGTCTCTCGTTCGGAGCGAGCTACGGACGTTGGATCGGTACAAGAAGCTGTTGGCGCAAGTCCTGAGCGGGAGCTCGGACGCCAACATCCCTTTCTTGGGCCTCAGAAACCTCCTCTTGCGGCTCGGCTTCGAGGAGCGCATCCGGGGCAGCCACCATCTCTTCGAGCGGTCGGGGATCCGCGATATGATCAACTTGCAACGCGAGGGACATCAGGCCAAGGCCTATCAAGTCCGTCAGGTGAGGGAGATTCTCCGGAGACACGGCCTGGGATCGGACCGGTGAAAGACAAGTACGACATCGTCCTGCATTGGAGCAGGGAAGACCGCGTCTTCATCGCGGAAGTGCCCGATCTCCCCGGCTGCATGGCCCACGGGCGATCGCGAGCGAAGGCGCTGGCCCAAGTGGAGGAGGCCATCCAGCTGTGGATCGAGGTAGCGCGCGAGGCGGGCATGGCCGTCCCGCAGCCGAAGCGCCGGCGCGTCACGCGCGCCTAGATTCCCGCCCAGTCGGGGCCTGCCTCAGAACTTCCGCCGCTGGTTCGAGGACGGGATCGACAGCGCCTTCCTGTACTTCGTCACCGTCCGGCGCGCGATGCGCACGTGGTCCCGCTCCTCGAGCAGCTTCGCCAGCTCGTCGTCGGAGAGCGGACGGTCGGCGTTCTCGCCCGACACCAGGTCGGCGATGCGCTGCTTGATGCTGACCTGGCTCGCCACCTCGCCGGTCGCCTTCTGCGTTCCTCCCGCGAAGAAGTACTTGAGCGGATAGATCCCGCGCGGCGTCTGCGCGTACTTCCCCGCGACCGCCCGGCTGACCGTCGAGATGTGCACGCGCACCTCGTCGGCGACCTCCTGCATGCGCAGCGGCTGGAACCCGGCCACCCCGCGCTCGAGGAAGCCCTTCTGCCGCACGAAGATCACCTGCGCGATCTTCAGGAGCGTGCTCTGCCGCTGGTGCAGGGCCTCGATGAACCAGCGCGCGGCCTCGACGCGCTTCTTGACCCACTCGCGCACGCCGTCGCCCTTCTTGGCCTGGCGCAGGAACTCGCGGTAGGCCGGCGACAGCGAGAGGCGCGGGACCCGCTGGCGCTCCAGGCGCACCTCGTACTCGCCATCCTGCTCCTCGACCACGACGTCGGGCGTGATCGCCTGCACCTGGGTCTCGCCGTAGCCCGCTCCGGGATGGGGATCGAGGGTCTTGAGCAGCGCCACCGCCTGCTTCACCGCATCGATCGGCTTGCCCGTGCTCTTCGCGATCCGGGGCAGGCGGTTCTGCTCCAGGTCCTCGAGGTGGCTCTCGACGATCGCGACGAGCAGCGGGTTCTCGAGTCCCAGCGCGGCGATCTGCAGGCGCAGGCACTCCTTGAGGTCGCGCGCGCCGATCGCCGGGTGCGAGATGCCCCGCACCCTCTCCAGCACCGCGGCCACCTCGGCGGGGGTGACCGGCGGCGCGGCCGGGTCGCGGACGGGGGGCTTCCCGTCCTCGCCGGGGGTGCGCTCCTCGGCTTCGACCTCCGCGGCGATCTCCTCGAGGGTCTGGGTCAGGTACCCGCGCTCGTCGAGCGACCAGACGATGAACTCGGCGATGATCTTCGAGCGCGGATCGAGATCGAGGAAGGCGAGCTCCTCCATGAGCGCTTCGGCGAGCGACTTCTCGGCGTCGGGCGTGTTCGCCATCGCCTCGAGCTTCCGGTCGCCCTCCTCGCCGTCCGAGCTGCGGCGCGTCCAGCCGTCGGAGGAGTCGCGTTCCAGCCGCTCCAGCTCTTCGGCCAGGCTGTCGACGGCGGGCTCGGGAGCGCTCTCGGGGCGCTCGGCGGTCGCGCCGGCGGCTTCGCCCTCCGTTCCTCCCGGGATCGCTCCGGGGGCGGGCGCGTTCTCCTTGCCTTCCTCGACTTCCAGGAAGGGGTTCTCCACGAGCTCCTGCTGGATCCGATCGAGCAGATCCAGCCCCGAGAGCTGGAGGATCTGCATCGCCTGGATCATCTGCGGCGATTGGATGAGCCGCTGTTCCAGGCGCGCGGATTGAGAGAGGCCGAGCTTCACGTGCGGTCGTCCATTCCTTCGTCGGGTGCGGAGCTCCCCCTGTAGCCGGGAGCGGAGCCACGATCCAGTATAGGGGCAGAGCCGCGCCGGATTCTCGCGCGGATTCCGCGAGTCGCGGTCAGGGGGCGAGGCAGCGCAGGATCACCGCATCGGGAGCGCCTGCATCCCCGGCGGGGAGCCCGGCCAGCGCCCGCTCGGGCTCGCCGGTCGCGAGTCGCGCCCGCTCGGCGCGCAGTCCGCGCGAGAGGAGCTGCAGCTTGCCGAGCTGCGCGTCAGCGCGTGCGACGACGGATCCAGCGGCGCTCTCGGCGATCCACAGCGAGCACTGCGCGGCTCCCGGAAGCGCCTCGACCGCGAGCGCGAGCCCGTCGAAGGCCTTCTGCACGTCGGGGGCCGCCATCCAGGTCTGCGGAGCGATCTCGGCGCGGTAGCCGACCAGCGCGGTGCGCTCGCGTCCCGCCAGCCATCGCGCCGGCGAGCCGGCGCAGGCAGGAAAGCGCGCGGACAGGGTGCCGCGGCGCGCCTCGATCCTGCACGTCGACAGGCGCGCGGTTTCGGCGGCGGCGACCAGGGACCGCGCCTCGGCGCGCGCCTGCGTGTCCGAACGCTGGAGGATCAGAAGGTCGTCGCTCCACCAGGTCGACGGCCGCGGGGCCGAGCCGTCTCCGGCGCGCGCGTCCAGGGCGGCGGCGATCGCCGAGGGGGGGATCGCCGCCGGCAGGTGAGGCGGCTGGACGAAGGGAGCCTGGTTCTCGAGCTCGGCGCCCGGCCCGGCGACGGGCAGCGACACCGGGTCGGAGGCCAGGAAGGCGAGGTCGAGCACGTCGAGGACCCCGTCCTTGGGAGAGGGGTCGTCGGCGTGGGTGCTCGCGCGCACGGTGAGCTTCCAATCCGGCCGGGACAGGGGCGCGCCCGCGACCTCCACCTCGAGCGTGCCGCCCGAGTCGACGACTCCGGCAAAGGCGATCTGCACGAAATCGAGCGCGGGCTCCTGGATCACGCCGAGGTCGGGCGTCTCGGGGTCGAAACGCTCGACGCCCGAGAGCTCGGAAAGGTCGAGCAGGCCCTCGAGATGAACGCGCTTGCCGGCGTCGACGCGCGCCGCGCGCACGTGCAGCGTTCGTCCGAAGGCCGCTGTCCCGAGGACGGGAGCGGCGATGCCGCTGTCGGCGGCGACCTCCACGTCGAAGCTCATCACGAAGGTGCTGGTCTTCCGCTGGCCGAAGAAGGTCTCCTCGCCGGAGAGCGTGCGCCGCTTGGCCGTCCAGCGCTCGACCGCACCCTTGCCAGCGCCCGTGCCACCGGATGGGCTGCCCGCGAGGTCGACCTCGAGATCGATCGAGAGCGTCTCCATGGCGCGCTCCAGCTCTCCGATGCGCGCGCGTGCTGCCTCGAGCGCCGCGGGGTCTCCGCGGGCGAGGAGCTCCGAGGAGCTCTTGAAGAACTCGATCCGGCCGCCGCGCCCGCGGACATCGTCCTCGAGAATCTTGACGAGCGTCGGCATGGGCAGGCGCGCCGTCGATGCAGTCCCGCGCACCGGAAGCCTTTCGCTCGGGGACAGGAGGTGGCTGCCGCTCGAGAGCGGCGCGGGGTGCGTCTCGGCTGCACGCGGCTCGCACAGCCTCGGAGTCGGGAGGGCGGTCCAGTCGCCGGGCGCGGAAGCGAGCGGCAGGACGCCGCAGAGAAGCGACAGGACGGAGAGCTGTTTCATCGATCCGTGCGGCGGGGTGCCGCCAGGGCAGAGCATAGTGAGGCCGACCCGCCGCGGCTACGCGCGATCCCCGGGGACTTGCAGCACGCGCGACGCGCCGCGGTACGTGACCTCGGGCACCGGATCGGCTACAACGCAGCCCGCCGCCTCGATCGCACTTCCGGTTCCGCGCGCCGCACGATGACCGACGACACGCTTGCCCCTCCGCCCGAGCCCCGCGGCCTGTACTCCGTGGCCCAGATCCAGCACGTGCTGCGCATCGAGTTCAACCGCGCGCGGCGCCACCGCTACCCGCTCTCGTGCCTGGTGATCGCGGTCGACCGCCTGGAGTCCCTGCGCGACCGGTTCGGCTACGACGTCAAGGAGCGCGTGCTCGACGGCGTCGTCGACCTGCTGCGCAGGGCGACGCGGTCCTCCGACTACCTGGGGCGCACGGCCGACGACCGCCTGATCGCCGTGATCCCGCACACCGAAGCCGCAGGCATGCGCGTTCTCGCCAGGCGCCTGGTCGACAGCGCGCGGGGGATCCGGCCCGAGCGGATCCCCGAGCCCTTCCCGATCACCCTTTCGATCGGGTCCGCCTCCACCGGGGGCGAGGTCTCGATGTTCCACGATGCGCTGCTCGCCTCCGCCGAAGAGGCGCTGGCCGACGCGGTCGGGGCAGGCGGCGACCGCTGCGCCGATCGCGCCGGAGCCGGACCTGCACCTCCGGCGTCCTGAGACGTCCGGCATGCGCGTGCTCCTGGCGGAGGACGAGGTCACGATCGCGGTGACGCTCAGCGACGCGCTCGAGGCGGCGGGCCACGTCGTCCTCTCTGCGGCCGACACGGCCGCGGCGATCGCGATCCTCGAGCGGGAGGCGCCCGAGGCGGTGCTGACCGACATGCGCATGCCCGGCGAGGGCGGGATGGCCGTGCTCAAGCGCTCGCTGGATCTGGACCCCTCGCGTCCGGTCGTGATCCTGACCGGGTACGCGACGGTCGACCAGGCGGTCGAGGCCATGGCGCTGGGCGCGCGCAACTACGTCCAGAAGCCCTTCCGGAACGAGGCGCTCGTGCGCATGGTCGACTCGTTCGCGCGCGTGCGGGCGCTGGAGGCCGAGAACGCGAGGCTGCGCGCGGACCTCGAGCCTGCGCTCGGCTTCCAGGGCGTGGTCGGGGCTTCCGACGCGATGCGCGCGGTCTTCGAGCGGGTGCGCACGGTGGCGGCGACCGACGCCACCGTGCTGATCCAGGGCGAGAGCGGCACGGGGAAGGAGAGGATCGCGCGCGCGATCCACCGCGCCAGTCCGCGTGGGAGCGGACCGTTCGTGGCCCTCTCGTGCGGTGCGCTGCCCGAATCGCTGCTCGAGGCGGAGCTCTTCGGGCACGAGAAGGGCGCCTTCACGGACGCCCACCGCGAGCGCAAGGGGCGCTTTGAGCTGGCCCACGGCGGGACGCTGTTCCTGGACGACATCGACGACATGCCCGTGGCGGTCCAGGTGAAGGTCCTGCGCGTGCTCCAGGAGAGGAGCTTCGAGCGCGTGGGCGGGGAGACCACGCGCACGGTCGACATCCGCGTCGTGGCCGCGACGAAGGTGTCCCTGCGCGAGCGCGTGAAGGAGGGTCGCTTCCGCGAGGACCTGTTCTATCGCATCCAGGTCGTGCCGGTGCTCCTGCCCCCGCTGCGCGAGCGCGCGGGCGACGTGCCGCTGCTCGTCGCGCACCTCGTCGAGCGGCACGGGGGAGGCAGGAAGTACACGCTGGCGCGCTCGACGCTCGGGCTGCTCGAGCGCTACCCCTGGCCCGGGAACGTGCGCGAGCTCGAGAATGCGATCCAGCGCGCGATCGCGCTGGCAGGCTCGCGCACGGAGCTCTCGGCCGAGGACCTCTTACCTCTCGACTCGCGCTGGCGCGGCGCGACCGAGCCGCCCGAGAAGGTGCGGCCCCTGCGCGCGGTGCTGCGCGAGAGGGAGGTCGAGCACATCCAGCGCGCGCTGAAGCTCACCGGCGGCCACCGATCGCAGACCGCCGAGCTGCTCGGGATCTCGCGCAAGGTCCTGTGGGAGAAGATCCGCGACTTCGGGATCGAGGTCCCGGGCGGGACGAGCGCGGCGCCGCCCGAGGACGCGTGAGGCGGAGAGTGGGGGAGTCGACGGTCGACGCGGCGGCGCTTCCCGAGGTCGCGCTCGAGCCGGGGACGAGGATCGTCGCCGACCTGCACCTCGACCTCGCCGCTGCGGAAGGACCGCGAGCGTTCATCCGCTGGCTGGCCGGGCTATCCGGCGTGCCGCGACTCGTCGTCCTCGGCGATCTCTTCGACGTGTGGGTCGGCCCGGCGCAAGAGCGCCTGCCGTGCGGGCCGGCCGTGCTCGACGCCTTGCGCGAATTCGTCGCGCGCGGGACACGCGTCGACGTGGTCCACGGAAACCGCGACTTCCTGCTCGACGGCCGGTTCGAGGCGCGGACGGGCGCCAGGGTGCATCCGCGCGGTCTGGTCGGCTTGATCGGCGGCGGCGGCGAGGCCCGCCGCGTGCTCCTGATCCACGGCGACGAGCTGTGCACGCAGGACGGCGGCTATCAGCGCTTGCGCAAGATCGTCCGCTCGCCCCCGATCACGGCGATCGTGCCTCGCCTCCCGCTGCCTCTGGCCGCTTTCCTCGCCCGCCGGCTGCGCCGGTCGTCGGTGCGGGCTGTCGGCGCCAAGCTGCCGGAAGAGAAGGCCATGCAGGAGTCGGCCTGCCGGGCGTTGGCAGCCCGTCATTCCGCCGAGGTCGTGGTCTGCGGCCACGCGCACGCCTTCCGCGACGTCAACCCAGCCGGCGGCCCGCGCTGGATCGTCCTCGACGCTTTCGGCGGCGCTCGCGACGTCTTGGAGGTCGACGCGAGCGGTGAGTTGCGCGTGGTTTCATCCGGATCCGTTGCCGACTAGCCTGGTCCGCACCTGCACCGCACCTCGCCGGAAAGCACCCGAGCGGCCCCCGCGCGCGGAAGGCCACGCCGACGCGCGCGTTGACCCGAGCCACAGCCCTCCCGACAATCGCGGCCGCGCCGACCCGCGCGTCCTCGAGCCAGGATGATCATCGCCATCGACGGCCCCGCCGCAGCGGGCAAGAGCACGGTGGCGAGGGCCGTCGCACAGGCCCTCGAGCTCGAGCTGCTCGACACGGGCGCGATGTACCGCGCGGTCGCGCGCGAGGCCCTGGCGCAGGGGATCGATCCCTCCGACGCGGAGGGTTGCGCGCGGGTCGCGCGTTCCATCCGGATCGCATTCGACCCTCAGGGCAAGATCCTCGTCGACGGCCGACCGGGCGAGCCCGCGATCCGGAGCGAAGCGGTCACGCGGGCGGTGTCGGCGGTCTCTTCGCACTCCGGCGTCCGGGCCGCCATCGTGCCCCTGCAGCGCGCGCGGGCATTGGGCGACCGCGGCATCGTGGCCGAGGGACGCGACATCGGCTCGGTCGTGTTCCCCGACGCGGACTTCAAGTTCTTCCTCACGGCCAGCCCGGAGGTCCGTGCGCAGAGACGTGCGGCCGAGATGGGCTCGCCCGGGCGCTTGGCCGAGATTCAGGACGAGATCCGCCGGCGCGATCGGCTCGACAGCACGCGCGAGGACTCGCCGCTCGTCCAGGCGAGCGATGCGATGCGGATCGACACCGACGATCTCGACGCGCGCGGCGTCGCGGAGGCGATCCTGGCCGTGGTACGTGGGGACCCGCAGAAGGGGAGGGAGGCCGCGCTCCGGAATCCCACGGCTTCGCGTGCGACCCTCTTCTACCGCCTGCTCTACCTGCTCGACCGCACGTTCTGCCGGCTCTGGTTCCGCCTGAAGATCGAAGGGCTCGAGAACATTCCCCGTGACAGCGGGGCTCTCCTGGCCGCCAACCACCAGTCCTACCTCGACATCCTGGTCGTCGGCGCCTCCATCCCGCGCCATGTCACCTTCGTCGCGCGCGACACGTTGGCGGAGTGGTGGTGGCTCGCCTTCACGATGCGCCAGTGCGGAGCGATCCTGATCCAGCGCGGCACGAGCGACCGGGCCGCCCTGCGCGCGATGGCCGCCCACCTCTCGGCCGGCGACCTGGTCGCGATCTACCCCGAGGGCACTCGGACGCGGGACGGACGCCCCGGCTCGTTCAAGGGCGGGGCCGTGATGGCCGCGCGCCTGGCGGGCGTGCCGATCGTCCCGGTCGGGATCCGCGGCGGATTCCAGGCCTGGCCGCGCGGAAGGATCATCCCCTGGCCCAAGCGGATCGGTGTGCGCTTCGGCACACCGATCGATCCTCGCGTCGAAAACGCCCGCGAGCGATTGGAGGAGGCGGTCCGGGGCATGATCGGGGACGGCTCCTTCGCCTCCGTCCCGCCCGCGCCCTGAAACCGCCCCGAATCCGATTGCAAGCGCGCTTCGCCCCCGGCTAGACTCGTGCGCTTTTTCCGCCGGCGCAAGCGCAGACGGAGGAGCCTTCACGGGCGGCCGCGAGGCGCGGCGCTCCTCCCGAAACCCCCAGAGATTCACCGTTCCCTTTATGGCCCTCGCCACCACCAGGATTCGTCAGTTCGAGCTCGACCCCGCGGAGCTGGAGAAGAGGATCCAGACCGCCCTGGGCGGGCTCTCCGACGCGCAGCTCTCCGAGCGCGTGATCGAATCCGTCAAGGATCTCAGGCCGGGCACGGTCGTCCAAGCCAAGGTCGACTGGATCGACGAGCGCACGGGCACGGTGGTCATGGACGTGGGCGGGAAGTCCGAGGGCCATATCGCGATCGCGGAGTTCGGCGAGAAGCTGCCCAAGCCGGGCGACATCTTCGGGGTGTTCTACGAGGGGCTCGACGACAACGACTCGGCGATGATCTCCAAGCGCCGCGCCGACCGGATGCGCGCGTGGGAGACGGTCTCGGCCAAGTACAAGGAAGGCGACGAGATCCAGGGCATCGTCCAGCGCAAGATCAAGGGCGGCCTCCTCGTCGACGTCGAGGGCGTCAACGTGTTCCTCCCCGCCTCGCAGGTCAATCTGCGCCGCACGCACGACATCTCGGACTTCCTGAACGAGCCGATTCGCGCCCGGATCATCAAGATCGACCCCGAGCGGATGAACATCGTCGTCAGCCGCAGGAAGCTCCTCGAGGAGGAGCGTCAGAAGCAGAAGGAGCATCTGCTCTCCGACATCCAGGAGGGTCAGGTGCGCAAGGGGACCGTCAAGAACATCGCCGACTTCGGCGTGTTCGTGGACCTGGGCGGCATCGACGGCCTCCTGCACATCACCGACATGTCCTGGGGCCGCATCAACCATCCCAGCGAGATGGTCAAGATCGACCAGGAGATCGAGGTCGTCGTGCTGCGCGTCGACCAGGACCGCGAGCGCATCGCCCTGGGCTTGAAGCAGCGCACGGCCAGCCCCTGGGACGGCATCGAGAGCCGCTACCCGGTCGGCACGAAGCACCTGGGTGAGGTCGTGAACATCATGACCTACGGCGCTTTCGTGAAGCTCGAGGATGGCATCGAGGGCCTCGTCCACATCTCGGAGATGAGCTGGACGAAGCGCATCAACCATCCCAGCGAGCTGGTCAAGACCGGCGACAAGCTCAGCGTGGTCGTGCTCGAGTACGACCATCAGAAGCAGGAGATCTCGCTCGGCATCAAGCAGGCCGAGACGAACCCCTGGGACCTCGTCGAAGGGCACTACCCGCTCGGCACGGTCATCGAGGGCACGGTTCGCAATCTGACGTCCTACGGCGCGTTCGTCGAGATCGAGGAGGGGATCGACGGCCTCCTCCACGTCTCGGACATGAGCTGGACCAAGAAGATCGCGCACCCGTCGGAGATGGTGAAGAAGGGCGACCGCCTGCAGTGTGTCGTGCTCTCGGTGGACAAGGAGAAGAAGCGCATCGCGCTGGGCAAGAAGCAGCTCCTCCCCGACCCCTGGCACGAGAAGATCCCGCAGAACTACCACGTCGGGGACCTGCTCTCGGGCTATGTGACCAAGATCACCAACTTCGGCGCGTTCGTGAAGCTCGAGGAGGACCTCGAGGGTCTGCTGCACATCTCGGAGCTCTCCGACGGCGGCAAGATCACGAACGTCGAGGACATCTTGCGGCCGGGCATGAAGGTCGAGGTGCGCGTGATCCGGGTCGACACGGACGAGCGCAAGATCGGCCTGTCGTTCGTCCACGCCGACTTCGAGGAGAACGACAACCTGCCGCCCGCTCCCAAGGTCGAGGCGCCCAAGGCCGAGGCGGGGCCCACGCGCGAGAGGAAGCGCAAGGAGCCGCGGCCCGAGGGCGAGCCCGCGGCGGCCGCAGGGACCCCGGACGCCGACACGGAGTCCGCCGCGCAGGCGAGCGAACCGCAGGCCGGGGGCTGAAAGGTCTGCCCGGCATGAGGCGGGTGGGAGCCTGTGGGGCGGCGGCGCTCCTCCTCCTGGCTTGCTCGTCGCCAGGGCGCGCCCCACCGACTTCAGGCAGTTCGTTCGCGGTCGCCTTCCACGCGCCCAGCCTGGACGGCGTCGATCCCGCCTTCCTCCCCGACCTCGAGAGGGTCCAGGGCTTGATCGCGTCGAGGAGCTACACGGCAGCACGCGCCGCCCTCGACCGGGTCCTCGCGCGCGAACCCGGCGGTCCGACCCTCGAGGTGGCGCGGTCCTTGGAGAGGATCATCGACCTCGATCCGACGCTCTTGCCGGCGCTGCAGGCGCTCGAGCGCGCTGTCGATGCAGGCGCCGACCGCGAGGCTGCCGCGATCCTCGCCCGGCTGATGCTGCGCCGCCCGCGCGGCCGTCTGCTCGAGATCGCACAGGCCTACCGTCGCATCCTCGACGGCCGCGCCTTGGTCTCGAGCCTGCGCCTGCGGCTCGAATGCCGACCCGAGATCGTCGCGAAGCCGTCGCCGGACGCCCCGCCCGGTGCCCGCTTCACGCGCCTGTTCCTCGTCGCGGAGAGCGCGATCGAAGCCCAGGTCGACATCGAACCGGGGCCCGCGACCTTGCTCGTGACCCGCTCGATCGTCGACCGGCGCGGGGTCGAGCAGGACGCCGTCGAGACGCGAACGTTTGCCAAACTCCGTCGATTGCACGTCGAGCGAGGCAAGCCTACCGAGACCCCGCTGGCCCTGTTTTTCCTCGCGAGCTCTCCGGGAGCGCTCGCCGTCCGCCTGCGTTTCGAGATCGACCTGCGCTCGGGGACGGCGCAGATCCCAGCGCCCGGTCCGGGAGGCAAGGCGCGCGAGCTGCCCGCGATGCGGCTGCGCGCGGCCGCCGCGGAAGAGACGGCGCTCGAGGCGTCGCTCGCCTCGATGCCGGCGGCCGCACCCGAGGATCTCGCCGCGCTGATCTCCGGCGCGAGCCCGGTCGAGCTCCGCGGTGCGCTGGCGATCGCCGTGCGCATCGCGCCTGGGGAGCGCGCCCGCGCGCTCGACCTCCTCGCGCCGCTCGTCGACACGGCTCCGGAGAGCGCGGTGCAGGCCTTCGTGCCGGCGCTGCGCTGGATCGCGCTGACCTCGGAGCCGGGCGGCGACGCGCAGGCCTGGCGGGCGTGGCTCGGCGCGCGCAGCGATCGGAAGGCGGGGGAGCGGCCGAGGTTGTTGCTGCCGCCGGCGAGGGCGGACAAGGTCCCTCGGAGAGTTGTTCCGTGCGTCCTGGAGCGATCGCGAAGCGAGTCTTGGCGCCCCTGGACACCTCGATCGGGTTGCTCGCCAAGTTGCGGGAAGAAGGCTGCGCTGTGGACGAGAAGGTCGAAGAGTCCGAGTACGGCAAGTTCGGTTGGGTCATGGACCCGGAGGGCAACAAGTTGGAGCTGTGGCAGCCGCCAGAGGGTCAG
>JBGPOP010000041.1:0-40031 GCA_041488095.1 Planctomycetota bacterium | reverse complement strand
GAGCGAGCCGATCACCTACATGGTCGCGACCGATCCGGCCCTGTCGATCCGCGCGGTCGAGATCCTGGCCTACCGCGAGTCGCGCGGCGGCGAGGTGCGCCAGGAGGGCTGGCGCAGGCAGTTCGCGGGCAAAGACCCGGCGAGTCCCGTGCGCGTCGGATCGGACATCCGCAACATCGCCGGCGCGACGATCTCGTGCCGCTCGGTGACCGACGGGATCCGGCTCCAGCTGGCTTGCCTCTCGGTCGCGACGCGACGTGACCGATCCACCGCCCAGGCGACCGCGCAGCCGGCCGGCCCCTTCCGTCGCGCCCGGATCTCGATGGGCACCAGCCTGGAGATCGCGGTGTACGCCGCCGGCGAGCGCGAGGCGCGGGAGGCGCTCGACGCCGCGTTCGCCGAGGTCGAGCGCCTGGATCGGATCCTCTCGACCTTCATCGAGGACAGCGAGACCTCCCGGCTGAACCGCAGCGCGGGCGGGGAGTTCCTGTCCGCGAGCCCGGAGCTCCTCGATCTGCTCGCGCGCAGCCGCGAAATCTGCGCGCGGACCGGCGGCGCCTTCGACGTCTCGGTCGGACCGCTCGTGGCGCTGTGGCGCCATGCGGCCGAGGCCGGCGCACCCCCCCACGACGAGGAGATCCGCGCTGCGCGCCAGGCGGCCGGGCCCGGCGCGGTCGAGACCGACCCGGAGCACGGCCGGGCGCGCCTCGTGCGCGCGGGTGCGGCGCTCGATTTCGGCGGGATCGGGAAGGGGTACGCGCTCGACCGCGCCGCGGCCGCGCTCGAGGGCCAGGGCGTGCACCGCGCGGTCCTCGACTTCGGCGGCCAGGTCCTGGCGCTCGACCCGCCGCCGGGGGAGAAGGGTTGGAAGGTCGAAGTGCGCGACGCGGCCAGGCCGGAGTCGATGCGGGCCTCGGTGCTGCTCTCGCGCGCCTCGATCTCGACGACGGCTGACTACGAGCGCGGGATGGAGATCGCGGGTCGCCGCGTCTCCCACGTCGTCGACCCGCGCACGGGCAGGCCCGTCGAGGGGATGTTGGGCGCGAGCGTCGTGTGCGCGACCGCGACCGAGGCCGACGCGCTCTCCACGGCGATCTATGTGCTGGGCCCGAAAGCCGGCGCCGACCTGGCCGCGCAGCGCGGGATCGCGGCGCTGGTCGTGCCCGCGGAGGGCCTGGAGGTCGAGAACGACGCCTTTCGGAAGTTCGAGATCCGAAACGGGGAAGCACGATGAAGGAGTTCCTGTACCTGAAGCACGGCTTGAGCTCGCTGCAGCCCTCGACGCGCCTCGCCTACACCCTGTTCCTGGTGTTCTCGCTCGCCAGCTACGCGGTCATGGTCGCGCTCGCGGTCGACCGCAGCGGATTCACGGCGTCCTCCGCCGCGAGCTACTACGCCGGCGGAGGCGACGTCTACCCCAAGACGCGCGGCGAGCTGCTCGAGGTGACCCACTTCCACCTCTTCAGCATGCCGCTCCTGCTCTTCGTGCAGGGGCACCTGTTCCTGATGACGTGCTGGCCGCAGCGGCTGAAGATCGCGCTGGTCTACGCGGCCTTCGCCGGATGCGCGCTCGACCTCGCCGCCCCGTGGCTGGTGGTCTACGTCTCGCGCGACCTCGCGGTCGCGAAGGTCCTCGCGCGGATCCTGCTCGGCCCTTCCCTGCTCGCCTTCGCTCTCGTACCGCTGTGGGAGATGTGGAGCCAGCGCGACGAGGCGCATCCCGGGAATCCCGAGTCCTCACCCCGGCTGGGCGAGGAATAGACTCCGATCAACGTCCGGAGAAGAGCCGCTCGAGCCGCCAGCCGAGCGCGTGCCAGCCGAGACTTCTCTCGTAGGCGGCCAGGATCGCGCGTCCAGCCGATCTGCGGCGCGCGCGATCGCGCTCGTAGCCTGCGAGGAAGCGCATCCAATCCGTGCGCCCGAGCCCGCGGCCGCGGATCCGCTCGCGCCGGAAGACGTACCGGTAGAGCCGCGTGAGGTTCGCGTGTCGCTCCTCCAGGGATAGACCGGGCCCGATCTGCGCGCGGTCGAGGTCCAGGATCCACATCCGCGGCTCGGCGGCGAGGAGAGCCGCACGGTCGACCAGCATGTTCTTGGTGGTCAAATCGGCGTGTCGACACCCGGCATCATGCAGCGCGCGCACGAGGCTCCCGGTCGCGCGCGCGAGCCGCCGGAGCACCTGCCGATCGACCTCGCCCGCCCGTGCCAGGGCGAGCACCTCGTCGAGATCGAGTGCGCCCTCGACCCGGCGCGTGACGACCTCGAGCCTCCACCCCCATCCTCGCGCCGCCCGAGCGCGCGCCGCGGCGATCTGCGGAGTGTCCACGCCGGCCCGCGAAAGCGACGCCGAGACGGCGAGCTCGCGAAAGGGTCGCGAGGGATCCCGGAAGCGCTCGCGGGTCAGGAACCGCAGCAGCCCGCCGTGGGAGAAGCGCCGCACGAGGAACACGCCAGCCGAGGTCGTGATCTCGAAGAGAGGCTTGCGGCCGGCCAGGGTGCTCGCCGTCCATGCGCCGTCCGTCTCCAGGCCGTAGCCCGCCGCACGCAACGCCGGCGCGCACTCGCGCAGCAGGGCCAGGACGCCGTGCTCCCCGCGCTCGAGCAGGTATCCCTCGGGCAGCCGCTCCGCGATCTCCGGCGCGCTCATCGCGGGCAGGAAGCGGGGCGGCCGGGCCCTCGCGCTCAGACCCCCGCGCCGAACCCGGAGTCGTCCGGCTCGGCGCGCGCGGACTCGCGCGGCTTCTCGTCGGGCGGGCTCTGGCGCGGACGGATCTCGGTAGCGCGCGGCGCGGGCGGCTTCTCGCGCGGAGCTTGCTCGAAGACGCCCAGGCCGAATCCCTCCGAGGCGGCGGGAGACGAGCGCTCCAAGGCGGGCTCCGCGCTGGCTCGCACCGGCTCGGGAGAGCGCGCGGGGCCTTGGGCGAGATTCGGCGTGAGATCCGGTGCGCGCTCGCGCGAGGGCGCCGGACCCCGGGGCTCGCGACGAACGGGTCGCTCCTCGCGCCCGGGGCCGGGGTGGCGGCGTTCCTCGCGCGGAGGCCGGTCGTGCGGTGTCCCCTCGCGCGACGGTCGGTGCTCTCCTCGATGTTCTACACGGCCGTGCCGTTCTTGGCTGCCGTGACCATGCCGTTCCCCGCCAGGGTCTGTTCGAACAGGGCGCTCGTCCCGGCTCTCGACCGGGCGGTGGACTGGGCGCTCGACCCCGTGCTCCTGCCCCTCGCGTTGCGGCGGAGGCTCGGCCCGTTCCTCGCGGCGCGGAAGACCGGCGCGCGGCTCGCGGCCGCCCCGATCGCCGCCCGCCTCTTCCTCACCATGTCCTCCATATCCATCGGTCTGCACATCGCCCACGGTGAGGAAGTGCGTCGGGATCGGATCGGAGAGGAACAGCGACCGCCGGTCGTAGAAGTTGATCCCCTCCTCCCAAGCGTCGAGCGCGTTGACCGTGATGACCACGTAGTCGCGCGAGGCGCGCCGGCCGGTCTCGAGCGCGTCCTCCGGGGTCAGCGCGAGGTGCAGGAAGCTGCGGCGTCCGGGGCGCAGTCCGTAGCGGCGCGCGCGCTCCGCGTCGGCCTGCGAGATGCCGACGTAGAGGAGCGCGGGGGGCTTGGCCGGCTCGCCCGGCTTGACCTGGATCGAGTGACCGTAGAGCGCGCGGATCCGACCCTCGCGGATCTCGTAGCGCGGGCGGTCACCGGACTCGATCGCCTGGACGACGTCTTCGGGCTCGACCGGCTCGCCCAGGCGTTCGTTCAGGGCCGCCACGACGTCGTCGAGATCGGCGTAGCCATAATCGTCCAGCTCCAGATCGAACTGCTCGGGCTGGTGACGAAGCATGTAGGCGAGCGAGCGGGTGATTCGTTCCACCAGGGAGGGGTGCTGCATGGGTTCGCCGTTGGTGCGCGGGCACTGCCCGCGGTACGCGGCGCGACATTCTGATATGGTTCTGCCGGCCAAGCAACCCTCCGCGGCCGCGCGGTCCCCCCCTACACGCGGTCCCGACCGGTTCCGGAGCACCCCACATGCCCCCGCCCGATTCGTTCTTCGAGCAGCTCGCGCACCTGGACCCGGTGCCCCTCCTCGTGGCCCTGGTCGTGGGCGGTCTGATCGGTTTCGAGCGCGAGATCCACGGACGCCCGGCCGGCCTGCGCACGCACATGCTGGTGTGCCTCGCCTCGGCCGTCCTGATCCAGGCCTCGCACGTGATGCCTGGCGGACTGCCGCAGCCCGGCGACTCCTTGCGCATCGTGATGGACCCGAACCGCCTGGCGGCAGGGATCGTCACAGGCATCGGCTTCCTCGGGGCGGCAACCGTGATCCGCGCAGGCGACATGGTGCGCGGGATCACCACGGGGGCGACGGTGTGGTCGGTCGCAGGCCTTGGCATCGTCGTCGGGCAGGGCGAATACGCGCTGGCCCTGGTCGCCAGCGTGATCGTGCTGATCCTCCTCGCCGGAGTCGACCGGCTGACGCGCGGGATCGCGCCGGTGATCTACCGGCGCCTGATCGTCCGCGGCGAGCGCTCGGAGCTGACGCACCTGGCCGAGACGGTCGGAGCGATCCTGAAAGGTCACGGCATCCGGGTGCAGGACCTCTCGGGCACGCGCGGCGCCCAGGATCAGCCCTTCGAGCTGGTCTTCCACATCCGCTGCCGCAACGTGAAGCAGGCGCCGGAGATGCTGGAGCTGATCGCCGGGCAGAAGGGCGTGACGAGCGTCGAGTGGTCGGAGATCTCCCACTAGCAGGAGGCGACCACGACGCACGGCGCTTGCCGTGCTCCCGCGGCGAACCCTGGAGCGGACGCGGGCCCCGGCCTGAAGCCCTCGTCGCGCAGCTCCGCGAGAAACGCGGGCGGGCCCTGGACCAGGATGCACAGCTCCTCGCCGCTCTCGGCATCGGTCCAGCAGAGCAGGACGGGCGGCGGGGTGACGCGGTTCTCGGGGTTCATCTCTTCGTTTCCGGGCATTCGTCCGCGTTGGTCGACTCAGTCTCCTGGTTCCTTCGCAGGATCCGGGAAAGGATCGCCCAGGATCGAAACAAGGATTGCGGCCGGCTAGCGAGCCGCCCCTTACGCGCGAGGGACCGCGCGTATTTCACGTCTCCCTTGCTCTCGCGACGCGAGCGCGCTCAGACCTGTAAGTCCCGCGAAAGCGCGGGAGCTCGATCACTCCTGGAACTCGAGCGGCGGCCGGTCGTACTCGGGCGGCACGGGCACGCCGAGCACGGTGAGCGCCGTGGGAGCGATGTGCAGGAGGTCGATGCCCCCCGGCGGGATCTTCACCTTGCGGTTGCAGAGGAAGACGCCGGGAACGAGATCGGAAGCGACCGAAACATGGTCGCCGGACCAGTTGTTCGCGTTGTCCTCGATCGACTTCGCCGGCTTCAAGCCCGAACCGTCCTTGGCCTCCTCGAGCTTGATGCCGCCCAACGTTGTCGACCATCCGACCCGGTACCCAGCCTCGAGACCCACCATCAGGTCCGCTTCGAGGTCGAGGTGCGGTCCGAAGTGGATCTCGGACATGCGGTAGACCTCCCGCACGACTTTGCGCTCGCCGTCGCGCGTCGCGCGCAGCTCGCGCCCGATCTCCTCGAGCAGAGCGGAAGCGTCCTGGGCATCGACGAACCCCTGGCTCTCCCGCCCTCGCAGGTTCAGGAAGATCATCCCCAGGCCCACGGCGTAGGCGCGCGAGTGCTCCCAGTCGACGAATCCGAGAAACAGCCCATCGTCGCGAGAGCGGATCTCGCGCAGCTTGAGGTAGCCGTGCTCGAAGAGCCAGTTGTTCAGGTTGAGCCCGCGGCGAAAGCTCTGGAAGCCGTGGTCCGAGCACACGATCAGCGTGTCGCCGACGCGCAGGTGCCTTTCCATCACTTCGCCGACGAGGCGGTCGATCTGTCGGTAGGCCGCCGGAATCGCGTCCGCGAGCGCGATTTCCTCGCCGCCGTAGCGCACTTTCTGCCGCGCCTTCTCCCCGTCGTACAGCGGGTGCTCGTGGTCGTAGAACTGGTACATCATGTGCTGGACGCGGTCGGGCGTGCTCTCGACCCACATGAGGAGCCGCCAGTCGGTCAGCGGGAGCTCCGCGGCGAGGAGCTTCTCGCGCCCTTCGCGCGTGGCGTCGATGTCCTCGAGGAAGGTCCGAGAATCGATCTCCTTGTCCTTGAAGGGCATCGTCAGGCAGGCCCAGCCGACCGTCTCGAAGGGCGATCCGATCGCGCGCGACAGCTCGCCCGCGAAGCCCACGGGCTGGCTGACCGGCTGCCAGAAGGGCGGGGCCGACGGGTCGATCTGCAGGAAGTCGACGTAGAGCGAGAAGGGCTCGGTCGCTCTCATGACCCTGACCCGCGTGATCGCGCGGACCTTGATCAGCGCGCTCATCTCGAAGGCCAGGCGGTACCACGGTGACCACTCCCCCTCGGAGAGCTCGTGCTCGACGCCGTCGAGGGCGACGCGGACCTTGCCGCCCTGCGCTCGCGTGACGACAAGCGGCACCGAGACCCGCTCCGCATCGGGCGAGTCGAAGCCGTGCGGGCCGTAGACGTGCGACTCGATCCGCCCGCCGACCTCGTCGACGCGGATCACGGTGCCGACCGAGCTGGTCGAACGGCCCTCGGGCTCGCGCGACGTCTCGCTCGGATCGGTCGTGTAGACGAACCAGTCGCCGTAGCTGCCGCGCGCATCGGGGACGCCCAGTCCGGCGAGCACCTTCGCCCCGGCGACTTCTGGCCGGTCCCAGGCCATCGCGCCGTCGAGGACGACCGCAGGGATTCCCGCGCGCGCCGCGACCTCCCAGAACCCGCCCGTGCACGCGAGGTTGGCCACGACCCCGGGGATCTTGCGCGGCACGCTCTGGCTGGCTGCATGACCGGCCCAGCCGCCGGCAGCGGCCAGGAGAGCGGCGAGCGGCAGAGCGACCTTCTTGCGGAACCGCAGGAGCAGGACGAACAGCGCGGCGAAGACGAGGAGCGCTACCCCGCCCGCGATCAAGCCGGCAACGGCCGGGTCGAAGCTCACCAGGAAGCGCAGGAGCGGCGAGAGCCGGAGCGAGGCGGTGTCGCGGTCGACCACCTCGTAGAAGCCCAACGTGGGCGTGGGATCCCCGCCGCGCACGAGCGCGCGCTTGACGAAGCCGGGAACGCCGGTCTTGGCCGGGTTCTGGCCGCTGTTCAGCGCCGCCCAGGACACGGGCGATTCGGCCGGCACCGTGGTGCCGAGCGGCGCGAAGGTCCCGCGCTCGCGCAGGCGCGCGAGGCTCGGCAGCTCGCCCCGGTCCATCATCTCTGCGACCGTGCGTGCATCGGCTCCGTCGAAGCCCAGCACGATCAACCGCGAGGGCTGCGCAGCCGCTGTCGGCGATTGCGCGCGCGCGCGCGGGCACGGAGCCGCGAGCAGAGCGACCCAAAGGATCGCGCGCGCTACCGCCCGGTGAGCTCGCAGACTAGAATTGGCGGGCTCGCGAGCGCGCGCCAGGATCGCGCAGGGCATTCGGCAGGATTCCGTGGGACGGCGAGAAGGGGACCAGCCTAGGCGAGTGCCGCGCGGGATGTCAATCGCCGGCCGTGCGCCGGTGCTGCTCCTGCTCCTCGCGCTCTCTGTCTGCGGGATCGCGCTGCTCGCCTGGATCTCGCGGATGGAGCCGCGCATTTCCGCGCCGGCCGCGGGCGAGGGGCCTGCAGCCGTTGCGCGCGAGGCTCCGCGGGAGAGGCTCGAGCCGCATGAGCCCCTCGCAACCGGGCCCGAGGACCCCTCGCGCGCAACCGATCCGCAGTCCGCGATCGAAGCCTCCGAGAGCCGCTTCGACGGCCGCGGCGTGATCCGTGGCGAGGTCATGCTGCGCGGTGGCGCAGCGCTGCCGGAGCGCTGGTCGCTCTTCGTCGAGCCCCATCCCTGGCTCGAGGGTCGCGAGCGCGCGGCGTCGCGGCGCCTGGACTTCGAGCACGGCGAGAGGAAGTTCCGGGTGGAGGACCTGCCCCTCGGCGGCTACCTGGTGAGGGCGCAGGCAAGCACCCTGAACCACGTGCCGGCGAGCGTGCTGCTCGTCCGGGGCTCCGCGGACCAGTTCGTCACGTTGCTGCTGCTGCCGAGCGGCTTCATCGACGGCGGCGTTCTCGACGCCGCCGGCCGGCCGGCCGAAGGCCTCGACGTCACGATCGAATCCACCGACTCGCGCCAGCGCGCGACCGTCTCGACGGACGCGGCCGGGAACTTCCTGTTCCGCGACGTCCTGGACGGGGAGTACCGGATCCTCTTCGGCAGACCCGACTCGCCGCTGCTGGGCCCGGACTCGATCGCCTTCAAGGCGCCTTCGCTGCGCTTCCCGACGCGGACCCTGCCGCCGACCGGGTCGATGAAGATCACCGTGATCGACGAGTCGCTGCGGCCCGTGGCGCGAGCCCACCTCAGCGGCTCGGCGACCGGTGGCAGCGCGATCGACGCCTTCGGCGATCACCTCGGGCTCGTGCAAGCGCGCTACTTGCTGCCTGGGCATTACGCGATCGACGCGGTCAGCGAGGAGGGCCTCGAGGGCCACGCAGCGATCGAACTCGCCGCAGGCCGGGAGGCGGAGGTCGAGATGATCGTGCGCGCCGCGCAGGCGCATCGCTAGCCCGCCAGGGCCTGCGCGAAATCCGCGATCAGGTCCTCGACGTCCTCGATGCCGACCGAGACGCGCACGAGACCCGGCGGGATGCCCGCGGCGGTCCGTTCGGGCTCGGACATCTTCACGTGCGAGGTGTTGAACGGCAGGCTGACGAGCGTCTCGACACCGCCCAGGCTCGAGGCCTCGAGAGCCAGAGCAAGCCTGCGGACGAAGCGCAGTGCGCCGTCGTCGCCGCCGCGGACGGCGAAGGAGAGCATCCCGCCCGGGGCGGCGAGGAGCTTCGCGGCGAGCGCGTGGCTGGCGTGGCTCTCGAGGCCCGGGTAGAGGACGCTTGCGACGCGCGGATGCTTCGAGAGCCAGGCGGCGAGTCGCTGCGCGTTCTCGACGTGGGCATGCATGCGCAGCGGAAGCGTCTTGATCCCGCGGTCGAGCAGGAAGGCCGCGTGTGGGTCCATGCACCCGCCGCCGAGCTGCAGCCAGCGGAACGCGCCGCGGACCAGAGCCGCGCTCCCGCAGGCCGCCCCGCCGATCAGGTCGGAGTGGCCGGCGAGGTACTTCGTCGCGGAGTGGACGACGACGTCGGCACCCAGCTCGAGCGGGCGCTGGAGGATGGGCGTCGCAAAGGTCGCGTCGACGACGAGCTTGCCGCCCGCGGCGTGCGCAGCTTGCGCGATCGCGGGGATGTCGGCGACGCACAGGGTCGGGTTGCTGATGCTCTCGCAGTAGACCACCGCGGCGCCGCCGGAGAGCGCGCGCGAACGCGCGCCTTCGTCGTTGAGGTCGGCGAGGACCGTCTCGATCCCGAGGGACGGGAGGAAATTGACGAACAGGTCCCAGGTGGAGCCGTACAGCTCCCGGTGCGCGACGATCCGCGAGCCGGACTTCACGAGGCTCATCACGACGGAGTGGATCGCCGCCATGCCCGAGGCGAAGACCAGGCCTTCCTCGGCGCCCTCGAGCGCCGCCAGGCGGCGCTGGACGACGTCGAGGGTCGGGTTGCGGATGCGCGTGTAGATCAGCGCCTTCTCGACGCGGCCACCGAGCATGTGCGCGTAGGCCTCGTCGTCGAGGAGGAAGGTGGAGGTCTGCGCGATCGGCGCGACGACCTCGGGCGTGTGCGGGCTTGCGCGGTGGCCGGCGTGGACGCACAGGGTAGCGGGTCGGTGGGTGCTGCGACTGCGAGCGTTCTGCATGGAGGGATCGTAGCGGTTGCCCGGGGATCGGGCCCGCGTAGACTGCCCGCCTCCCTTCCCGGAGATCCCATGCCGACCGCGCCGCTCGCCGACCTCGAGAAGCTCGACCTCTCCCGCGTGATCGCGTCCCGAGACGACATCCTCGAGAAGATCAAGCAGCGCGGACGGCTCGCGCTGCTCGACGGGATCCTGCACTTCGACCTGGAGGGCGGGCTGATCGTGGGCTTCAAGGAGATCCGCGCGGACGACTGGTGGGCGAGCGACCACATCCCGGGGCGGCCGATCTTTCCCGGCGCGCTGATGTGCGAAGCGGCGGCGCAGCTGTGCTCGTACGACTACATGAAGAGGGGATCGCTCCCCGACGGCGGCTTCTTGGGCTTTGGCGGGATGGACGGCACACGCTTCCGCGGCGTCGTGCAGCCGCCGTGCCGGATGATCTTCGTAGCCAGGCCGGAGAGGATCCGCAGCCGGATGTTCACCTACGCCGCGCAGGGGTTCATCGAGCGCGAGCTGGTCTTCGAGACGGAGATCCTGGGGGTGCTCGTGTAGGCGCCCCGGCTAGACGTTCTCCCCGAACGCCGCCGGCGCCCGCCGGACCTCCTCCACGCGACCCTCGACATCCAGGATCGCCACGACGTCCAGCTCCAGGCAGCGGCACGGCACTCCGAGCAGGTCCGCGAGAGAGGGGGAGGTCCCCCCGGACTCGCCGTTGACCACCTCCTTGACGTAGGTCCCGTGCTCCGTGCGGATCCGGACGCTCCAGTGCGTCGTCCCCGGCTCGACCGCGGCGTCCGCGATCGGAGCGAACTGCACGAACTCGACCCAGCGCTCGCGGGCCTTGTCGGCGCGTCGATGCGCGACCCGCGCGGGGGTCTGCTGGGTCACGGCGATCCGCCGGCCGAGAAAGCGCTCGACCGCCTCCGAGGGGAGATCCCCCTCGACCGCGACGCGCGCCTGGTACTCCTTGGCGTGCGGTGTCTCCTTGATCGCGCGCACTCGTGTCTTCTCGGTCCAGTGCAGGCCGCGCACCTCCAGACGCCCCTCGTTCCTGCGGTTGATCTCGGCCTCGACCGCAGCCAGGTCGACATCGAGGCACTTGGGGTTGACCATCTCGAGCACGAACGGCCGACCCTCACCGAGCATGCGCACGTCGATGTCCTCGCGGCCCGCGCCGTGGAACTTGTTCTTGCGCGTCTTGAAGGCCGCGCCAGCGACCCAGCCGACGAGCTCCTGCACCGACTCGCGCGTCAGCTTGCCGAATCCCTCACAGCGCTCGCAGCCTCTGCGCCGGCGCGGGTGACCTTTGCACACCGGGCAGAAGAACACGGTCTGCGGCAGGTCGCGCGAGAGCTTCCGGTAGCGGCCCTCGACGTAGACCTTGGTGTTCGGCAGCTTGGGTTTCTCGGCGTCGCTCATCGGACTTCACCTCGCAGGGGGGACGACTCGAACGTCCTTTCCGGCCCGTCTCGGGGAGAACAGGGCCGGAGAGGATAGCGATCCGCCGCGTCCGGGCAAGCGGCGGAGGGAATCGCGACGGCCGGATGGCTCGCGCTTCCAGTTGCCGCTCCGCTCTCCCTACAATCCGCGAGGCCAGGGCGCTGATGCATCCCATCCTGTTCAAGATCCCGGGCCTGGGCTTTCCACTCCGCAGCTTCGGCGTGATGCTCGCGATCGGGTTCCTGGTGGGCTCCTGGCTCCTCGGCAAGCTGGCCGAGCGCTACGGCGACGACAAGAAGGGCGACCCCGTGCGCTACTCGCGGGTCACGGTGTGGGTGCTCGCCGGCGTGGTCGTCGGCGCGCGCTTGATGTACGTCGGGGTCGAAATCGCCCGCGGCTCGGGAGTCGGGGAGGAGTTCCTGTCGAGCCCATTCAAGATCTTCGCCGTGTGGGAGGGCGGTCTGGTCATGTACGGCGGGATGTTCGGCGGGATCCTGGGCGGCATGTGGTGCGCGCGGCGCGAGAAGGTGCGCGCCGTGCACGCGCTCGACCTGGGGCTGGTGGCGGGCTTCGTCGGGCAGGCGATCGGGCGCGTCGGCTGCCTGCTCGTCGGCGACGACTACGGGCGCGTCGTGCCCGATCGGTTCGCGCACCTGCCCTTCCCGATCACGTTGCGCGTGCCCAACCCGTTGCCCGAGGGGAGCCTGTTCGGCTACGAGAACGCCGGCAAGCTGCTGTGGGCGACGCAGCCGTGGATGAGCGCCAAGGCGCTGGTCGTCGCGTTCATCGGCTGGCAGGTCCTCAAGCACCGCCGCTACGCGGGGCAGGTTGCGCTGTGGGCGCTCTTCGCTTACGCGGTGCTGCGTTCGGTGGTCGAGGTGTTCCGCGGCGACGAGGTGCGCGGCGTGTGGTTCGGCGGCGCGGTCTCGACGGCGCAGCTGATCTCGATCGTGACGGCCCTCTTTGCGATCGCCATGCTCTTCAAGAACCGCGGGCGCAGCGACCTTCCGCAGGGCCGATGAGATCCTCGGCGCGCGCGCGGGAGGCCGCGGGGAGAGCGCTGCCGTTCCCGAGGGAGGAGGAGCTTCCGCCCGCGCACGTGGTCGCCGGTGTCGACGAGGCGGGCCTCGGTCCGCTGCTCGGGCCGCTCACGATCGGCTTCAGCGCGTTCCGGGTTCCGGCGCCAGACCTCGATCTCTGGCGCGCGCTCGACACGGTCGTCTCGCGCGATCCCGGACAGGATGGACAGCTCCAGGGAGCTCGCCTCGTCGTCGCGGACTCCAAGGTCGTCTTCGCGCGCAACCCCCGCGGAGAAGCTCGGCTGGAGGCGAGCGCTCTCGCCTTCCTGGCGCTGCGCGCGCACTCGCGGCGCCCTCCGGTGAGCGCTCGGGAGATGCTCGCGCGGACTCCGGCGGAGCTGAGGGGCGAGGTTGCGCTCGAGACGGAGCCGTGGTTCCCCTTTCTGCCTCGTCGCCTGCCGCTGTACGCCGACGAGGGGGGGCTCGATCGCACGGTCGCAGTCCTGGACGGCGAGTTGCGCCGCATCGAAGTCGAGGTCTGTGCGGCCGGAGCGCGCGTGCTCCCGGTCGTCGAGCTGAACTCGTCCTTTGCGCGCACCTCGAACAAGAGCCGCACGCACTGGGACCTCTCTGCGACCGTGCTGCGGCATCTTTGGAGCGAGCACGCGCGCGAGGGCCTGGACCTCCTCGTCGACCGACACGGAGGACGCATGCGCTACGCGGCGCTGCTCAGCGAGACCTTCCCTGAGGCGCGCGTCGCGACCCTGTGCGAACAGCGCGCGCGCTCGGAGTACGCAGTGGTCGAGCGCAGCGGAGGTGCGGGCGCGCCGCGCCGGATGCGAGTCGCCTTCGCCGAGCGCGCCGAGAGCGCCTCGTTCGCCGTCGCCCTGGCCTCGTGCCTGGCCAAGTACGCGCGCGAGACCTGCATGCGCGCTTTCAACACCTACTTCGGGTCGCTGCAGCCGGGTCTGCGTCCGACGGCGGGTTACGTGTCCGACGGCCGGCGCTGGCTGGCCGAGGCAGGGCCAGCGATCGAGCGCTCGGGCCTGCAGATGCAGGATCTCGTGCGCGAGCGCTGATCCAGGAGCCTGTCGAGGGACCGCCGACGCTGCTATTGTGCTCGCCCCTCGAACCCGGCCGATAAGGGAATCCCCGCGGCCCCGACCCGACCAGAGCCTTGAAGATCGCCATCCTCGGCGCCGGAGTCTCCGGCCTCTCGCTCGCGCGCTTCCTCGTCGAGGGCGGTCTCGACGAGCGTTCGATCCACATCTTCGAATCCAGCGACCACGTCGGCGGCCTGTGCCAGAGCCAGACCGTGGACGGCTTCACCTACGACATCGCGGGCGGCCACATCCTCTACAGCAAGGACGCCTCCGCGATGCAGTGGATGAAGGACTGCGCCGGCGGCGACAAGGCCTTCGTCAAGAAGGACCGCAACACCTGCATCCGCTTCGAGGACCGCTTCGTCCACTACCCTTTCGAGAATGGCCTCGGCGACCTCCCTCCCAAGGCCAATTTCGAGTGCCTGAAGGGCTACGTCGTCGCGTGGCACCGCCGCCAGGTCGACGGCTCGACCGCGCCTGCCGATTTCCGCGCCTGGATCCGCTGGCGCTTCGGCGACGGCATCGCCGAGCACTTCATGGACCCCTACAACGTCAAGGTTTGGAAGCGCGACCTCTCCCACCTGACGAGCGACTGGGTCGCCGGCCGCGTCCCCGACGCTCCGATCGACGACGTCCTCCGCGCCTCCGTCGGCATCCGCACCGAGGGCTACACCCACCAATCGATCTTCTACTACCCGAAACGCGGCGGGTTCCAGGCGATCACCGACGGCATCGCGTCGAGGGTCCTCCCGCGCGTCCGCCTGAAGACGCCCGTCGCCGAGATCTCCCGCAAGGGCTCGTCCTGGCGCGTGAACAGCGAGGAGTTCGACCTCGTCGTCAGCACGCTGCCTCTCACGGACCTGCCCAGGATCCTGCGCGACATGCCGCGCGAGATCGCCGACGCGATGACCGGCCTCCAGTACAACGGCCTCGTCTGCATCCTCCTCGCCCTCGACCGGCCTCAGCACCCCGATCTCTCCTGGGTCTACCTCCCCCACGAGTCCCAGGGCCCCGCGAACCGCGTCACCTACATGTCGAATTATTCTTCGGGCAATGCTCCCGCCGGCAAGAGCTCCTTCCTCTGCGAAGTCACCGTCCCCGGCGGCGCACGCTCCCCCGGATCCGAGGTCGAAGAGCAGGTGACCGCCGGCCTCGTGAGCGCCGGCCTCCTCGCGCGCGGCGAGATCCTCTTCCACGACCGCAGCGCCGTCCGGCACGCCTACATCGTCTTCGACCACGGCTTCGCCGCGCGCCGGACCGCCGCCTTGGCCTGGCTCGAGAACGCGGGCATCCTCCCCCTCGGCCGCTTCGGGCGCTTCGACTACGACAACTCCGACCAGTGCGTGATCAAGTCGCGGGCGCTGGCGAAGCGGATCCTCGAGCGCGCCGCTCGCGGTTCCTGAGAGCCCCGCGCAGGCGAGCCGGAAGTCCTTTCCGGGCGCGATCCCGTCCCGGGCCCGAGGTCGAAGAATCCCCCTTGCGGGGAATGGCAGGGTATGATTGGTCGGAACGGCCCCGGAGCCGAGCCCAAGCAGGGGCGAGGCCGGGGCTCCCGGGGCCAGGCAAACCCGGGCCGAAACCGGTTCCAGCCCGGCCGATACCGCGCGGCCGCGACGGACAGGAAGACATCACCGCCTGACGTGCGCGCGCCTCGTGGCCTGCCGGGAGGGGACTCTGCGGCATGAGAGAATCAACCATGAGCAACATTCAACGCCGACTGGGCACGTTGGCACTTCTGGCGCTGGCGGCCTGTGGCGGGGGGGGCGGCGGCGGCGGCGGCGCACCGGTCGTCGCGCCCAGCAACCTCGTATTCCCCAGGACGGTCGGGATCTTCCTCGTCGACGTGCCGATCGCGTCCGACCTGCCCACCTACTCGGGCAGCCCGTCCAACTTCTCGGTCCTGCCCGCTTTGCCCGCGGGGCTGAGTCTGAATGCGCAGACGGGCAACATCTCGGGAACGCCGACGCAGGCCTCGTCGCGCACGATCTACACGGTGACGGCCAGGAATTCCGCCGGCAGCACGGCCGCGAGCCTGGAGTTCAGCGTGGCGCTCCCGCCGCGCTTCGCCTACGTCCTGAACCAGACCGACTCGACGATCACCGTATGTACGGTGGACGCCGACACCGGCCGGCTGCACCACGAGAGCTACCGCCTGGCGCCGTCCGGCGAGCTCGGGCCCGAGCGGATGACCGTGCACCCGGACGGTCGGTTCGCCTACGTGGCCGACCAGAACACGTCCAACCTCTCGATCTACGCGATCGATCCCTCGACAGGCTGGCTGACACCTGTCGCACCGGTGGCGCTCGGCAACGGCCCGCACGACGTCACCATCGATCCGGCTGGCCGGTTCCTGTTCGCGACGAGCCAGAATTCGAACCAGCTCCATGTGTTCTCCATCAACGCCACCACCGGGGCTCTGACTCTCGTCCAGCTGATCCCGACCGCCGTGCAGCCTTCCGCATGCGCCGTGGATCCGCTGGGCAAGTTCCTCTTCGTGACCTTGCACGGCAACCCGGGCACGGGGCAGCTGAGCGCCATCCAGAGCTACCAGATCGACCCCGTCACGGGGGCGGTCACGTCGCCGACTCCTTCGGTCTCGCTCAACGGCTCGCAGCCCACCGATGTGGTGGTCGACCCGACCAAGAACGCCGTGTACGTGAGTGGGGAGCGATTCGACTTCGTGATCCCTCTGAACTACGACCTGGTCACGGGTGCACTGACCCTGCGCCAGGCCCGTATCACCGGCGATCGCCCCGTGTCGGTGTCGGTGGATCCGACCGGACGCTTCGCCTACGTGGCCAACCTGAATGGAAACTCGGTCTCGTGCTTCGCGGTCGATCAAGCGACCGGCGACCTCACGCTGGTCAGCACGGTCGCCGCGGGGACGGCTCCGGACGCCGTCCAGACCGATCCGTCGGGGCAGTTCGTGTACGTGCTGAACAGCGTCTCGCAGGGCTTGGCCCAGTACCGCATCAATGAGGCGACTGGTGGCCTCGCCCTCGAGGAGGGGCTGGCCACGCGCGCCGCGGCGACCCACATCGGGTTCGCCCAGGGCGCGCACCCGGTGACCCGCGTGCCGCGCTTCGTGCACGTGGCCGCCTCGAGCTCCGACGAGATTCCGACCTACACGATCGCATCCTCGACGGGCGTCCTGACCGAAGTGGGCAACCCTCCCCTCACCGACAGTCGGCCGGTCTCCGTGGCGACCGATCCGCTGCACCGCTTCCTGTACGTCGCCAACCAGGAGGGGCGCAGCATCGGGACCTACACGATCAACGCGACGAACGGCGTGCTGGCGGCCGTGGGCACCCCCGCTCCGGTCTCCGGCAAGCCGACCCACGCGACCGTGGATCAGTCCGGACGCTTCCTGTACGTCACCACGCGCGACGTCGCGAACCCCAGCGACGGTTGGGTGACGACGTGGGTCATCAACCAGAACGACGGCTCGCTCAGCTTGGCCGATACGCATCAGGTCGGGGACCTGGCGCTGTGGGCCGAATGCGAGCCGACGGGGACGTTCCTGTACGTCGCCAGCAAGGGGACGACCCAGGGCTCGGCGACGGTCACCGGCATGCGCATCTCGCCGACCGACGGCACGCTCACCGATCTGGGCTCCTCCTCCGCCGCGGGCGTCACGGCTCTGGGTTTCCACCCCTACAAGCGCGCCCTGTACGCCGTGCTGAGCAGCGCGAACGCGGTCGTGACCTTCACGATCGACGCCGCGACCGGCGATCTGACGATCGTGCCGGGAGGAGCTGGCAACAGCGGCCTCGACCCGACCTCGATCGCGATCACGCCGGACGGGCGGTTCACCTACGTCTGCTACTACGACCCCACCGGGACCGGGCACGTGTCGGCCTTCTCGATCGATGCAGCCACGGGCAAGCTCCTGGTGCCGGCCACGCAGTACCAGGACGGCCTGCATCCAAGCGACCTCGATCTGGATGGCTCGGGACGATATCTCTACGCCTCCAACAGCGGCTCGAACGACGTGTCGCTCTTCCGGATCGACCCGGCGACCGGCGTGCTGACCCTCGGGACGCCCAAGGCGAGCGGGCTCGAGCCGAACGCGCTGGTCGTGACCACGGTCATCCAGTAGAGGGCCGATCCGAGACCAGGAATCTGCGGCCGGCGCCCGCGAGCGCCGGCCGCTTCCTTTTTGCCCGCGGACCGCCGCCTGTGCGACACTCCCTTCCCCGCCGGAGGAATCGTCCATGCTCTTCGCGTCCCTGCTCCCGCTGTTCCTGGCCATCGCGTCCGGCGACCGCATCACCGGACGCAACTTCGCCACCCGTTCCGAGGTCATCGCGCGCCACGGCATGGCCGCGACGAGCCAGCCGCTCGCGACCCAGGCGGCTCTCGACGTGTTGAAGCAGGGCGGCAGCGCGGCCGACGCGGCGATCGCCGCCAACGCGGTGCTCGCGCTGGTCGAGCCGGTCAGCTCCGGCCCGGGCGGAGACCTGTTCGCGATCGTGTGGGACGCGAAGACACGCAAGCTGTACGGCCTGAACGCGAGCGGGCGCTCGCCGCGCTCGCTCACGCTCGAGGAGTTCCAGCGGCGCGGATTGAAGAAGGTGCCGAGCCTCGGCCCGCTGCCCGTGTCCGTACCCGGATGCGTCGACGGCTGGTGTGAGCTGTCGAAGCGCTTCGGCAAGGTGCCGCTCGAGAAGTCGCTCGCTCCCGCGATCCGCTACGCGCGCGAGGGCGCGCCGATCACGGAGCTCATCGCGTACTACTGGCAGAGGAACGCGGTGGCGCTCGAGAAGTACGAGAACTTCAAGGAGACCTACATGCCCGGAGGCCGTGCACCGAGGACGGGTGAGGTGTTCGCGAATCCGGCGCTCGCGAGCACGCTCGAGAAGATCGCCCAGGGGGGGCGCGGCGCGTTCTACGAAGGCGATGTGGCGCGCACGATCGAGGCCTACATGAAACGCAACGGGGGATTCCTCACGGCCGCGGACCTGGCGGCGCACCACTCGGAATGGGTCGATCCGGTCTCGACCTCCTACCGCGGGTACGACGTGTGGGAGCTGCCGCCGAACGGCCAGGGGATCGCGGCGCTGCAGATGCTGAACATCCTGGAGGGCTTCGACCTGAGGGCGGCGGGCTTCGGCAGCCCCGAGCACGTTCACCTTTTCGTCGAAGCCAAGAAGCTCGCCTTCGAGGACCGCGCCAGGTGGTACGCGGACCCGCAGTTCGCCAAGGTTCCAGTCCAGCAGCTGATCTCGAAGGCGTACGCGGAGGAGCGGCGCAAGCTCCTGAAGATGGACAGGGCGGCGAAGAGCTATCCGCCCGGCAACCCCTCGATCGACACGGGCGACACGATCTGCCTCAGCACGGCCGACGAGGAGGGCAACATGGTGTCGCTGATCCAGAGCAACTACCGCGGGATGGGATCGGGGATGACGCCCGACGGCCTGGGCTTCGTGCTGCAGGACCGCGGCGAGCTGTTCGATCTCGAGCCGGGGCGCTTCAACACGTACGCGCCGGGCAAGCGGCCGTTCCACACGATCATCCCGGCGTTCGTGACCAAGGACGGCGAGCCGTTCCTGTCGTTCGGGGTGATGGGCGGTGCGACGCAACCGCAGGGGCACGTGCAGATCCTCGTCAACCTCATCGACTTCGGGATGAACACGCAGGAGGCCGGCGACGCGCCGCGGATCCTGCACGAGGGATCGTCGGAGCCGACCGGCGAGAGGATGGCCGACGGCGGGAAGGTGTCGCTCGAGAGCGGGATTCCCTACGAGACCGCGAGGGAGCTGTCGAAGAAAGGCCACGTGGTCGGGTTCAACGTCGGCGACTACGGCGGATACCAGGCGATCCGATGGGACCCGGTGAATCGCGTCTATTTCGGCGCGTCGGAGTCGCGCAAGGACGGACAGGCGGCGGGCTACTGACCGCCGCCGGCAACCCTCGCCGCGCGCCTGCGGTTCCAGGAGGCGAAGGCGGCCGAGACTCCGAGCAGGATCGCACCGACGACGACCGACGAGACGATCACCTCGGTCCATCGAACGGTTCCGCTGGAGATGGGTTCCTCGAACCAACGGTCGACGAACCGCGTGGAGGCGGCGCACACGCACGCGGCCCCGATCGACATCGCGAGCCGTGCCCGCGCGGGCCGCGGGGCGCTGTGCGACCACCCCGCGATCACGAGGGGGGCCGGCACGAGGAGGAACAGGAAGGGAAGCCATCCGAATCCGCCCTGGAACGGGAGCCGGATCGGGTGGAGGGCGTCGAACAGCGCGCCGAGCGCGACGCCCAGGACCATTCCGGCGCCGAGCCACGGCGTGTCCCCGATGAGAATCGTCAGCAGAACAACAACCACCGATCCTGCCACAAGAACGTCGAGGCCCAGTTCCGGCCACAGGATGCCGACCCCGGCGTGCCACTCGCCCTTGCCTGGGTAGACGTACTCCTCGGAGAGGTCGCCTTCCACGCGCGCGCGGGTGTACGAGACGAAGGGCACCGGGAACCCGATCGCGTAGCGAGTCGCCTCACGCTTCCATTCGTGTGCTTCCCACCCCTCCGAGGAGATGGAGAACGAGAGAAGTTCCAGGATCAGGAGAATCGATGCTGCCGAGAACAGCGGCAGTCGGCCGGATCGACCCGCTCCATTCGAATCCCTGCGCATGCAGCGGAGTCTCACCTCGACGAGATGATCTCGTCAAGGAGAGCGCAGCTCCAGTGCTCGTCGCAGGTGCTCGGCTGCGAGTTCGGCGCGACCGAGCTTCGAGTACGCCTGCGCGAGTCCCTGGTGAGCTTCGACGGAGCGAGCCTGAAGAGCGAGCGCAGCCTCGTACTGTTGGGCCGCGTCCGCAGGTCGATCCTGCACCAGGAGGACATTTCCGAGGTTCACGCGCGCGCCCGGATCGTCCGGCCATCCCCTCACGGCTTCGCGCAGCTCGGTCTCGGCCTCGGCGACCTTGCCCTGCGAGAAGAGCGCCACGCCCAGGTTGCCGCGCGCTCGCAGGTAATCGGGCCGCGCGCGCAGCGCCTCGCGGAACTGTCCCACCGCCTCGTCGAGCTTGTTCTCCTCGAGGAGAAGCAACCCGAGGTTGTTGTGCGGGATCGGCTGCCCGGGTGCGATCGCGATCGCCGCGCGGTAGTGGGCCGCGGCTTCGTCCTTCCGCCCGCGCATCGTCGCCATGCGTCCGACGACGTCGTGTGCGATGTAGCTTTGCGCATCAACCTCGAGAGCGCGTCGGAAGAGGGTTTCCGTGTCCTGCCACAGGCGCGCCTGGCGCCAGGTCAGGACGCCCAGAACCGCGACGGCGGCGAGCGATGCGACGGGGGCTGCCCGGCGCAGACGTGAGAAGAGCGCTCCGGCCGCGAGCAGCGCGAAGGGCATGCACGCGAGGTAGCTGTATCGGTCGGCGACGAGCTGCGGACCGACCTGCACGAGCCCGCTCACGGGCGCGACGATCACGAGGAAGCTCGCCCACGCGCTCCAGACGGCCGGGATCGATCGACGCATCGCGAAGAGCAGCGCGGTCGCGGCCGCGGCCACCACGATCGCAGCGAGGAAGCGGGGTGCTAGAGGATCGAGGGACGCCGGCAGCTCGTAGATCGGCGCGAGATCGACGGGGAGGAGCGTCTTCACGGGGTAGAAGACCGCCGAGTACGCCGCCTGGGCGAGCCGCTCCGCCACACCGTGCTCGCCGAGCGTGGGCATCTCGTGCGACAGCGACGCCTGGCCCCGCCAGGCGAGCCACGCGAACGGGATCGCGAGCAGCACAAAGGGGATCTTCCCGAGGAGAGCGACCTGGAGCGGCCGTCGCAGGGGCCAACGATCGAGCAGCAGGAGGACGACAGGCACCACGATGCCCGATGCCTTCGCGAGCAGGCACAGCAGCAGGCACGCGAGCGAAGCCGCGTACGCGCCGCGGCGTCCGCTCGGCTCCGGGTCCGTCGCGGAGCGCAGGTAGGCGAGGATCGAGAGGGTGAAGAAGATCCCCGACAGCACATCGCGCCGCTCCGTGATCCAGGCCACCGACTCGACGCGCAGCGGATGGACCGCGAAGAGCAACGCTGAGGACGCCGACGCCCACGTGAGCGTCTTCCCCTCGAGCTTGGGCGTGCACAGCGGCAGGAGCCTCAGCGCCAGGCGGAAGAAGGCGACCGCGCCGATCGCGTGGAGCAGCACGTTCGTGAGGTGGTACCCGCGCGGGTCCATCCCCCACAGCGCGTGATCGATCCCCAGCGTGAGCCACGAGAGCGGCTGGTACGGCCCGCCGTGGAACGTGGTCGCCATCCACCTCAGGTGCTCGAGCGAGAGCCCGCGCCAGCGCGCGTTGTCGAGGAAGTTCTTGTCGTCGTCCCAGTAGACGAACCCCGCGTGGAGGGCCGGTGTGAACGCGCCGATCACCGCCGCCGCGATCAGCCCGGCCAGGCCCAAGCGAAGGGTGCGCCGGGCTCGGCCCGGCTGCGATTCCCGGCTCGGAAGGCGCACGCTCCCTCCACTCTAGCGGGTCGCCGGCCGGAGATCCGCTGGCACCGGAGCTCGCTTCAGGTCCGCGCCTTGGCTGGACGCTTCCACGACCGCGCCGCGTTCGCGAGCCAGGCCCCGATCTCCGCGACCTTCACCCGCTCCTGCTCCATCGAGTCGCGGTGGCGCACGGTGACTACGCCGTCCTTCATCGTGTCGCCGTCGACGGTGACGCAG
Organism: Planctomycetota bacterium; assembly: GCA_041488095.1. Lineage (GTDB taxonomy): Bacteria > Planctomycetota > UBA1135 > UBA1135 > DASYPQ01. The sequence continues at coordinate 18,023 of JBGPOP010000041.1, read as the reverse complement.
AAGGGAGTCCCGGCCTCGTCCTGTCGCCGGTAGCGCCGCCCGATCGCCCCGCTCTCGTCGTAGAAGGTCGCGAGCCTCGCGCGCCGCAGCTCGCTCTCGATCTCGTGCGCCTTCTCGGGCATGCCCTCCTTCTTGACCAGCGGGAACACGCCCACCGTGATCGGCGCGATCTCGGGATGGAGGCGCAGCACGACGCGAGTCTCGCCCTCGACCGTCTCCTCGTCGTAGGCGTCGATCAGGAACGTGAGCGCGGCCCGGTCGATCCCCGCCGCCGGCTCGATCACGTACGGGAAGTACTTCTCCTTCGTCTCGGGATCGAAGTAGCGCAGGTCCTTGCCCGAGGCCTCGGAGTGGCGCTTCAGGTCGAAGTCCGTGCGGCAGGCGATCCCCTCCAGCTCGCCCCACCCGAAGGGGTATTCGTACTCGATGTCCGTGCAACCGGTCGAGTAGTGAGCCAGCTCGGTCTTCTCGTGATCGCGCAGGCGCATCCGCTCCGGATCGATGCCGTAGTCCTCGTACCAGGCCCGGCGCTCGTTGCGCCAATACTCGAACCAGCGGTCGTTCTCCGCCGGCGGCACGAAGAACTCCATCTCCGCCTGCTCGAACTCGCGCGTGCGGAAGACGAAGTTGCCCGGGGTGATCTCGTTGCGGAACGACTTGCCGATCTGGGCGATCCCGAAGGGGGGCTTCAGGCGCGAGGATTCGAGCACGTTCTTGAAGTTCAGGAAGATCCCCTGGGCCGTCTCGGGCCGCAGGTACGCGACCGAGGCCGCGCTCTCGAGCGGACCGACGTGGGTCCTGAACATGAGGTTGAAGGCACGCGCCTCGGTCAGCTCGCCCCCGCATTCGCCCGGCTTCTTCGAGGGCTTCTCCAGGCACCTCGCGTCCTCCAGCTTGTCGGCGCGGAAGCGTCCCTTGCACTTCTTGCAATCGACCATCGGATCCGAGAATCCGCCCACATGTCCCGAGGTCTCCCATACCTTCGGGTTCTGGATGATCGCCGAGTCGAGCCCGACGACGTCGTCGCGCCCGGTGACCATCCGCGTCCACCAGGCCTCCTTGACGCGCCGCTTCAGCTCGACGCCGAGCGGACCGTAGTCGTAGGTGTTGCCGATGCCGCCGTAGATCTCGGAGGCCTGGAACACGAAGCCGCGCCGCTTGCACAGCGAGACGATCGTGTCCATGAAGCCCGGGGCTCTCTTGTCCATGCGCGGGGGAGTCCTGGAGGGAAGCCTTCGACGCGCGACCGGATCCGCACGGGGCGCGCAGCCCGGGGCCGATGGCCCAGGCCGGTGGAAGGTCGGGCGAGCTTATCGAAACACGAGCGCTCGCGCGAGGGCGTCCGGACGGGTTCGCTACTTGGGAGGATCCCGCTTTCCCGCGGGCTCCGCCTCGGCCACGAGCTTCTCCGTCAGCGTGACCATCTCGCCCCAGGCGAGATCGCGTGCGCGGATGATCCCGTCCTTGTCGATCAGGATCGTCGTCGGATAGCGCCGCACCTCCCAGCCGTCCATCACCGGATCGCTGATGGAAACGAGGGCAGAGCGCCACTTGATGCCGAGCTTGGCAGCGCGGTCGTGGTATTCGATCGCCGTCGTGCTGTCGGTGTTCACGCCGACGAGGCTGAAGGGCCGGGCCGCGAGCCGGTCGAGGAGCGCGGCGCGCAGCGGGATCGCTTCCGTCCACGCGGTCGAATGGAAGCTCCAGAACTCCAGCATGACGACGCGGCCCTTGTAATCCGCGATGCTGAAGGCCCGGCCCTCCGCGTCCTGGGTCGGGTGCGAGGGCGCAGGCTGCCCGGGCATGGCCCGAGCCAGGTCCGCGCGTCCGCCCTCGGCGGGCTGGCGCAACTCGTCGTCGGGGAACTCGTCGCGGATGCGGGTGTACAGCTCGATCGCGCGCTCGTAGCTCTTCGGGTCGCCCCGTGCCTTGAGGCTCTGCGCCAGCGCGAACATCGCCGCGGCGCGCACACGCGGCTCCCGGTTCTTCTCGAGCAGGATCTGCATCGCGGGCTCGAGGCGCTCGAGCGGCAGCAGCTCCGTGGAAGGCAGGAGCTTTCGCAGCGAGTCGAAGATCCAAGGGTCGGTGGGGAACTGCCGGTAGAGCACGGTCAGGAGATCGAGCCGCAGCACGTTCCACGGTCCGTCGAGGCCGTCGGAGTAGTACTCGCCGAACTCGTTCACGAGCCACGCGCCGGCGACGCCCGGGCCCTGGCGCTCGACCCGCTGGTAGGACGGGTAGAGCTTGTTCACCCAGCGCTGCGCGGTGTGGTTCCCCGCGGCCGCGATGGGCTGGTAGGACGCATCCAGCTCGTGCATCGGCTGCGGAGGCCACTCCGCGGGGGGCTTGCCCGCCGCCTGCAGGTCGCGCAACGCGTCGACCCACTTGCGCTCGCGCTGGAAGAAGTCCTTCTCGACCGGTCCGATCAGGATGCCCGAGACCTCGCGGCCCGCGCTGGTCTTGGGGACCGTGTAGAGGATGCTGCGGTAGATCTCGGTCGTGTCCATCCAACGCTGCGGGTCCTTCGTGTTCCCGCCCTGGCTGCGCAACCAGGCTTGGAGCAGCATGGCCTTTCCACGCACCTCGGCGTTCGTGCTCTTCTGCTCGAGCGCGCGCGCCATCTCCATCGTCGCGTTCTCGCCGAGGTCGGCGGAGAGCGGCTTGAGACCCTCGATCGCGTGCATCGCGGAGTCCTCGTCGGAATGGCTCTCGATCAGCCTGGGAAAGACTTCCTTCGCGATGCGCGCCCGCTCGCCGGAGTCGTCGAGCGCGGCGGCCAGGTTCTCGAGGATCCAGCCCTGCGCGCCGCCGCTGCCCTTGTCCGACAGGGTCCTGAACTCGGCCAAGAAGAGTCGGGCCGGGTGGGGAGGCTCGGGCAGCTTGCTCCGCTCGCGCGCCATGTGCACGCGTCGGTCGTCGTACTCGCGGATCGCGGCGCCGTACTTCAGCATCAGCGCGTTGAACTCGGGCTCGAGCGTGCGCACGGCCGTCGGGCGCCGGGGCTGCTCGGGAGCGACGTCCTGGGCCGCGACGGGCGCGTTCGTGGCAAGAAAGAGGGTCAGCGCGCTGGTCCACATGGCGAAAGGCGGGGCGGGGGGATGACCTGAAGGGGGTGCCGAGCTACGGGCGCGGCTCTCAGCGGTTGGCGCGCGCAGCTTTCAGTTCGGCCAGGAGCGCGTCGACGGAGCGGTCCAGGTCGTCGCCACGGAGATCGACGAAGCGCACGACGCCGCGGTGGTCGAGGACGTAGACCGTCGGGAACTTGACGACCCTCCAGGCGCGGCAGAGCGGGCCGAGGCCGGGACGGACGGGGCCTTCCCAGACGTTGCGCCAGGTGACGCCGGACTTCTGGCGCTGTGCGTTGAAGACCTCCAGATCCTGGTCGGTATCGATCCCGATCAGGGCGAACGGCTCCTTTTCGAGGCGCTGCACGAGCGCCTTCTCGCGCGAGAGCATCGCGCGGCACGGCGGTCACCAGAAGCCCCAGAAGTCGAGCACGACCACCTTGCCGCGGTAGTCGGAGAGCTTGAACTCGACGCCGTCGACGTCCTTGGTCGTGAAGTCGGGCGCGCGCCGGCCGATCGAGAGACCCACCGGGATCTCGAGCCCGTCGATCGAGGGCTTGGGGTCGCCGGCCGGTTTCGCTCCAGGTGAGGGCTTCTCCCCGGACGCACCCGGGCCGGACTTCGCCTCCGCGAGCAGCGCCTCGACCGCCTCGTCGAGCTTCTCGTTGCGCGCGCCGACATAGCGGATCGTCCCCTGCGCATCGAGCACGTAGATCGTCGGGAAGCTCGACACGCCCCAGGCCGTGCACAGCGGCCCGTGCGTCGAGCCGTCCCACGCGCTCCGCCAGGTGACTCCCTGATCCGAGGCCTGCTTCTTGTACTCGCCCGGGTCCTTGTCGGTGTTGATCCCGATCAGGGCGAAGGGCTCCTTCTCCAGACGCTTCACGAGCGCCTTCTCGCGCGGGAGCATCGCGCGGCACGGCGGTCACCAGAAGCCCCAGAAGTCGAGCACGACCACCTTGCCGCGGTAGTCGGAGAGCTTGAACTCGACGCCGGCGACGTCCTTGGCCGTGAAGTCGGGGCAGGGCTTGCCGATCTGGAGGTTGTCGATGGAGAAGAGCTTGCCCTTGGCGCGCGGCGCGGACTCGCTGCGCGGGTGCTTCTCGACCACCTCGGAGAAGAGGACTCTCGCGCGCGTCGTCCGCTCCGAGTCCTTCGAGCCGAGGAGGATCATCGCCTGCGTGAGCGTCGCCGCCGCGCGGATCTCGTCCTGGCTGCTGATCCTGGCCACATCGGAGCACAGCGCCGCGGCCGGATCGACGCCCAGGCGGCCGGGGCTCGCGTCCGACTGCAGGCCGCGCAAGACCTCCTGGATCGCCGCGCCGTTCGGGAAGGCTTGGACCCAGGCCCGGTAGAGCTCGAGCCGGCGCACGGCCATCGCGCCGGGAGCCAGGTCCAGATCGTCGAGGAAGGCGATGCACCAGCGCACGGCGTCGGGCTCGCCCGTCCGAGCGAAGGATTCGCAGCGATCCCAGAATTCGTTGGCGGGGCTCTTTGGCCAACGGTCGGGCGGGAGCCTTTCGTCCTTGGCCTTCTTCAGCGCTGCCTCGTGGACGCGCGAGGCGGCGATGAACTCCTGCTCGAGGGCGGTCCAGGCCGGGCCGGACGAGTCCGCCTTCGCCGGCGGAGTGGGAGCTGCTTGTGCGCTCGACCTGCCGCACAAGGCGCCCGCGAGGAGGAGCGGGGCGAGGGCTGCGCGAGCGAGGATCCGCCTCGGAGCCGACCAGCGCTCCGGTCGGGGTCGGTGAACGATCGAGCCCATTCCAACAGAGTATCGCAGGCTCACCCGGCCCACCTATAATCCTGGCTGATGATCTCGCCGCACGGCGCCACCACGGCCTCTCCGCGGGCCTCCTCGGCCGAGTTTGCGACCGGGTCGGCGCCCTGCGCGAGCACGGCCAGGGAGGAGCCTCTGGCCAGCGAGATCGCTCGGATCGCAGGGAAGGTCGAGGAAGGCCTCCGGATCGACGCAGAGGAGGCGCTCCTCCTCCACGACCGCGCCGACCTGCTCACCCTGGCACGGCTGGCCGATCTCGTGCGCAGACGCAAGCACGCCGATCCGGTCGTCACCTACATCGTCGACCGCAACCTGAACCCGACCAACGTGTGCATCACCGACTGCGGGTTCTGCGCGTTCTACCGCCGGCCCGGCGCGGAGGGTGCGTACGTGCTGCCGCGCGAGGAGATCCACAGGCGGATCGCGGAGACGGCGGATCTCGGCGGAAGGCAGCTCCTGATGCAGGGCGGCCACCACCCCTACCTCAAGACGCGCTGGTGGTGCGAGCTGATCGCCGACATCCGCGCGCGCTGGCCGCAGATCAACTGCCACGCTCTGTCGGCGCCGGAGCTCGAGCACCTCTCGAAGCTCGACAAGCGCCCGGTCGAGGAGGTGATCCGCGACCTCGCGGAGGCCGGGCTCGGCAGCGTCCCCGGCGCGGGCGCGGAGATCCTCTCCGAGCGAGTGCGCCGGATCATCGCGCCCAAGAAGACGAGCACCGAGCGCTGGCTCGACGTCCACCGCAAGGTGCACGAGGCGGGATTGCGCTCGTCGGCGACGATGATGTTCGGCCACGTCGAGACGGCGGCGGAGCGGATCGAGCACCTCGCGCTCTTGCGCGAGCTGCAGGATGAAACCGGAGGCTTCACGGCCTTCGCGTGCTGGACGATGCAGCCCGAGGGCGTGCCCGAGCAGGAGAAGTACCCGAGGAAGGCGACGCCCGCGGTTTATCTTCGCGTGCAGGCGCTCTCGCGGATCTTCCTCGACAACTTCGAGAACATCCAGACGAGCTACGTGACGCAGGGGCTCAAGATGGCGCAGGTGACGCTGCGCTGCGGCTGCAACGACTTCGGCGGGACGATGCTCGAGGAGAATGTCGTCAGCGCAGCCGGGTGCTTCCACCTCGCGCCGATCGAGAGGATCGAGCGGCAGATCGAGCGCGCGGGGTTCCAGCCGCGGCAGAGGAACTCGTGGTACGGGATCGTGGATGCGCGGCACGAGGGCGGATGCTTCCCGGCCAATCGCGAGGAGGCCGCGACGCACCGTGCCGCAGGGAAGGTGCGCGTCGGCGCGGGTGCCGTTCGCGCGGTCCCGGAGACGGGCCCGACAGCGCAAGAGATGGCCGCGGTGGCGCGCGAGACGGCCGGCGAGTCGAAGACCTCGGTGCCGACGGCATGAGAGCCGCGATCGAGCCCGGGAAGGCGACGCCCTCGAGGGCCGAGGAGCGTCTTCGCGCGATCGCGGGCGAGGCCGGGCTGGCCGACGTCTGCGAGAGGGTTCTCGAAGGCGAGCGCCTGTCGCTCGAGGACGGCCAGCGGCTCTACGAGTCCGACGTGCACGCGGTCGGGGCGCTCGCGAACCACGTGCGCGAGCGGATGCACGGCGACCTCGCCTACTTCAACGTCAACCAGCACGTCAACTACACGAACCTCTGCAACAAGCTGTGCCGCTTCTGCGCGTTCCAGCGGCTGCCGGGACAGGAGGGGGCGTACTGGTGGACGCCGGAGGAATGCGCGCAGAAGGTCCGTGAGCACCTCCACGAGCCCGTGACCGAGGTGCACATGGTCGCGGGGATCTATCCGAAGCTGGAGTACGCGTACTACCTCGACCTCCTGCGCGCGGTGAAGCGCGCGCGGCCGTCGATCCACATCAAGGCCTTCACGATGGTCGAGCTCGACCAGATCGCGAAGAAGGCGCGCAAGCCGATCGAGGAGGTGCTGCCCGAGCTGATCGAGGCGGGGCTCGGGTCGGTGCCGGGGGGCGGAGCGGAGATCTTCTCCGAGCGCGTGAGGCAGGCGACGTATCACCTCAAGATCAGCGGCGAGCAGTGGCTCGAGATCGCGCGCAAGGTGCACCGGGCGGGATTGAGGAGCAACTGCACGATGCTGCACGGGCACATCGAGACGGTCGAGGAGAAGGTCGATCACCTCGATCGGCTGCGGAAGCTGCAGGACGAGACCGGCGGCTTCCAGACGTACATCCCGCTGTCGTTCCATCCCGAGAACAGCGAGATGGCGGACGTGGAGGGACCGACGGCGCTCGACGAGCTGAAGGAGATCGCAGTCGGGCGCTTGATGCTCGACAACATCCCCCACATCAAGGCCTATTGGATCCTGATGGACGTTCCGATCGCGCAGCTCTGTCTCAGCTACGGCGCCGACGACGTCGACGGCACGGTGGTCGAGGAGAAGATCTACCACGAGGCCGGCGCGACGACCCCGCAGCGCGTCAGCCGCGACGATCTGATCCAGTGGATCCGCGACGCGGGAAGGATCCCGGTGGAGCGAGACACGCTCTACAACGTCGTGTGGTCGGACGAGTCGCTCGAGAGCGCGGTGACATGAGAGTCGTTTCCCTGAGTCTCGTCCTGACGCTCCTCAGCGCGTGCTCGAATCCCGTAGCGCCCAGAGCCGCCGCCCCCGCCGATCATGCATCCGAGGAGCTCGACATCCTGGAAGCGGTCTTCCGCTACCAGTTCGAACACAACGGCGCGAGCTACATGCACCCCGATCGTCTCTTCCTCTCGCTCGCCGAGGCCAAGGATCCGCCGAAGGATCCGCCGGCCGCGCTCCTCGCCCGGTTCAAGGGACAGATCCCGCCTGTCGAGCCCGAGTCCGCTGCCGACACCGACATGGTGCATGGTGTTCACGCCAAGGGGAAGCAAGGCAGGGGTGTCCTCCTGCGCCTCACGAACATTCGATGGATCGACGACGACACCGTCGAAGTCGACGGCGGTTACTACTCCAGCGGCCTCAGCGCATCCGGAAACACGTATCGAGCTCAACGCCGGGAGGGTGCATGGGTCGTCGTGAGCGACACCCTGCACTGGGTTTCGTGAGTCGATCCTGGATCTCTTGAAACCCGTTCTTCGCACTGTCGGTCGAGGGTATGCCCTGACCTGTTCCCCGTTGCTGAGCCAGAGCTAACGAGCTGACGAGAATCTGGAATCGGGGGAAACCGGGCTCGACTTGATGAGTCCGGGCCCCGGAGGGTCGCAGCAGACGATCCTCCGGAGCCTGCACACATGCCCGAGATCAGCCGCTTCCACGGGATCATCATCCGGATGTATTACCGTGACCACGCGCCTCCCCACTTCCATGCCAGGCACGGTGCTTACGGCATCGTGTTCTACCTGGGCACAGGCGTCGTCGAGGGCCACCTTCCACCGAACGCTCTCCGCCTTGTCCTGGAGTGGTACCATGTCCACCGCAGTGAGCTGGAGGAGGACTGGCGGCTCGTCAGGCTCAAGAAACCCCTGAAGTCCATCTCCCCCCTGGAGTGACCCGAAATGATTCCTAGCGTCGAGAGCGCGCGGCACCTGGGTGGCCATCGTGTCTGGCTGCGATTCAATGACGACCTCGAGGGCGAGATCGACCTCAGGGATGAGTTGGAAGGCGAGATCTTCGAACCTCTGCGCGATCCCGCCTATTTCGCCAAGTTCTCCGTCGACGACACCCTGACCTGGCCCAATGGCGCCGATTTCGCGCCCGAGTTTCTCCACGATCTCGTCGCCGCGAAGCGCGATTCCAGCGCCGCGTAGGATTCCGGGAGCATGCGCTCAATTCGGCCTCACCGCCCGAGCACCTTGGTCAGCCGCACCTGTCCCGCGTGGTAGATGTCGTGGGGCGTCGGCGCCGGCGACGGTTCCTGAGAATCAGGATCCGCATGCACTTCGAGGACCACCCTCCGACTCACTTCCACGCGACCTGCGGAGGGGAGTTCCCCTCCGCACCCATGGTCAGGAATCGCCTACTACACTGCCCCGCAAGAGCCTCGCCCATCCCCAGGGAGGATCCGGAATTCCGTGTAACCGCGGCCCGCACGGTTGGGTCCTCGGTGCGCCGACCCACGCACCGACCCATGCCCGAGATCAGCCGCTTTTTCGGAATCATCGTGTCGATGAACTACGACGACCACGCTCCACCGCACTTTCACGTCCGATATGGGGACCAGAACGCTTCGATGGCCATCCATCCCCTGCGAATCCTCGCGGGCCGTCTCTCACCGCGCACGCTCGGCTTCGTCATGGAATGGGCAGCCCTGCACCAGAGGGAACTCCTGGACGATTGGAGCCTCGCGCGCGAGCATCATCCCTTGACGCCCATTGGACCGCTGGAGTGAACCGATGCTACACGACATCGTCGACGTGAAGAGCCTGGGTGGCCATCGCCTCCGGATCCGGTTCGATGACGGCGTGGAAGGCACCATCGACTTGGCCTCGCGGATCCGCTTCGACGGCGTGTTCGCGCTGCTGGCAGATCCCGCGTACTTCTCACAGGTGCGGGTTCATCCCGAGCTCGGCACGATTTTCTGGCCGAACGGAGCGGACCTCGATCCGGTCGTGCTCTACTCCCTCGTCACGGGAAGGCCAATCCCCGACTACGGAGCGGATGCGGTCGCGGAAGGTCCTTGAGGAGCCTCCTGCTTCCCTGACGCACGGGCGGCGGTCGACGCGCGAATCGTCATCCGCGCTGGCATCCGTCTCGTTCTTCTCATCAGGAAAATCGATGGTTGAGGGAGACCCGGCTACCGACCGAGCACCTTCACGAGCCGCACCTGCCCCGCGTGGTAGAGGTCGTGCGCGGCGGCGCCGGCGACGAGGTCGCGGTAGGTCCAGCGGCTGCCGCTGGCGCGAGCGCTCCACCTGCGCTCGGGGAACCGCTCGACTGCCGCGCGCATCGTGCGGTGCATCTCGTCGAGCAGCGCGACGTCGCGCTTCCACTGCGCCGCGCCGTCGCTCCTCTCGCGCCGGAACCAGTTCGAGCCCTTCAGCTGGAAACTACCGCGCTTCTCGCCGGTGAGCTTGCGGCGAACCGCGTACTTCCAATACGCGCAGTGCACGACGAGCTCCCAGATGCTGTGCCGGCCCTTCCCCGGGCGCCACGACGCCTGTTTCGGCGAGAGACCTCGTATCGCCCCTCGAAGATTGGGACCGTGCCAGGACGCGCGGTCGTAGGCCCTGTCCAGCGCGTGCCGAAGCGAATCAGTCTCGTTCACGACTCTTGTCTCCTTCCATGTCGTCCGCCGTCCAACGAGTTGCGCGCATGAGGGTGCCTCACGCGCGGCGCCACCTGCGGACTTCTCCGCTCTCCAGGTCCTCGTGCACGACCTCCCATTGCACCGGCAGCTCGCGCGAGAAGCGCACGAAGCCGACCTGCGCGCGACCGAAGGGCTCTCCCAAACCTCCGACGTTCAGGCACAAGCATCGTCCGAGCTGCACCGCGCCAGGCGATTCGTGGATGTGGCCGCACACGTAGGCGCCGTCGTGCCGCTCGGCGATCTCCCGCAGCGCCTCGCTCCCCACGTGCCGGCCGTCCCCCGCCAGCACGTCCAACTCCGTCCGCGCCGGCGGCGCGTGGCACAGGAGCACGTCGCAAGCGGGCACTTCGCGCGCGCGGATCTCCTTCTCGCCCCACTCGTAGCTGAACCCGAATCGCGCCGGCCCCGCGCCGCCGATCCCGGCCACGCGCAAGCCGGCGATCTCGGCGCTCCCGTGGTCGATGTTCCCCTCCCCCGCGACGTCGGGCAGGTCGTGATTTCCCGGAACCCACAGCACCGGCGCGCCGAGCTCTCCCACCCGGCGCAGGAGCTCGCGCACGGACTCGAGGTAGAGCGCATCGCGCGCGGGCGTGCGCAGGCGCGCGAGCGAGAGATCGTGCGAGCCGAGGTCGCCCACGAGCAGGATTCCGTCGACCTTCTCCGCCGCGATCCTCTCGAGCACGCGCTCGAGCCGGGGCCAGTGCGCGTGGACGTCGCCGATCGCCGCCAAGGTCGCGCCGCGCCCGGGGTCCATTCCCCGAGGTTAGCGCGAGGCTTCACCGCTCGGCGAGCTCATCCCACAATGGCCGAGCCATGGAGACCTCGGCTCTCGGCAAGGCTCTGATCTCGGCTGGACTCCTGCTCGCGCTCGCCGGAGGAGCGCTGCTCCTCGCGCGCCGCGTGCCCTGGCTCGGGAGGTTGCCGGGCGACATCCGGATCGAGGGTGAGGGCACCACCTTCTACTTCCCGATCACGACCTGCCTCCTGCTCTCGGCCCTGCTGACCGCAGTCTTCTTCCTGCTCTCGCGATTGCGACGCTGACCTCGGCCCTCGGGAGGGAGGAGGTGCGCCAAGGCGGCCGAAGCTATCTTCGCTGCGGGATGGAAGCTGCGAAGCCGACGTACTTCCTCTCGCGCTGGCTCTTTCTGCGGGGCCTCGCGCTCGTCTTCGCGATCGCCTTCGCCTCGCTGTGGGTCCAGATCGACGGCCTGATCGGCAGCCGCGGCATCCTGCCGATCGCAGACCTCCTCGACGCCGTGCGGCAGTACGCGGGCGGATCCAGGTGGGCCGAGCTGCCGACGCTGTGCTGGCTCGGCGCGAGCGACGCCTCCCTCCACCTCCAATGCGCCGCGGGGGTGATCCTCTCGATCGCGCTCTTCGCCGGACTCGCGCCGCGCCCGTGCCTCGCCCTGCTGTGGGCGCTCTACCTCTCGCTCACGGTCGCCGGCCAGGAGTTCTTCTACTTCCAGTGGGACGTCCTGCTGCTCGAGACCGCCGTCTTCGCGATCCCCTTCGCACCAGGAACCTGGCTCCCCGGCCTCGCGCGAGAGAAGCCGCCTTCGACGGCGTCGCGGTGGCTGCTGCGCTGGCTGCTCTTCCGCCTGATGTTCGCCTCGGGCATGGTCAAGCTGACGAGCGGCGACCCTGCCTGGGGCTGGTCCGACCTCACCGCGATCACCTACCACTACGGGGGCCAGCCTCTGCCGACGGTCTTCGCCTGGTACGCGAGCCAGCTCCCGACCTGGTTCCACAGGGTCTCGTGCGCGATCATGTACGCGATCGAGATCGGCGTGCCGTGGCTCGTCTTCGGCTCGCGGCGGATGGGTCAGATCGCCTTCGCTGGGCTGGTTGCCCTCCAGATCCTGATCGGCCTCACGGGCAACTACGGCTTCTTCAACCTGCTCTCGATCGTCCTGTGCCTGCCGCTCCTCGACGACGCGCTGCTCGCGCGCTTCTTGCCGCGGCGGCTCGCCGAGCGGGCGCAGATGCAGAAGGTCCCCAGGCGCGCTCCCTTCACGCTCCGGCTCGGTGGAACGGCGCTGGCGTGGACCGTCGGGATCTTCAGCGGAATCAAGCTCGTCGAGAACATCCGCTACCCGCCGCTGCCCGCGAGCATCCCTGACTCCATCGCGACCGTCGAGCGCGTGATCGGTCCCTTCCGGAGCCTCAACAACTACGGCCTCTTCCGGGTCATGACCAAGACGCGCCGGGAGATCGAGATCCAGGGCAGCGACGACGAGGTCGAGTGGAAGAGCTACCTGTTCCGCTGGAAGCCGGGAGCCCTCGACCGCGCGCCGGCCTGGGTCCAGCCGCACATGCCGCGCCTGGACTGGCAGATGTGGTTCGCGGCGCTCGGGCCGGCGCGCGAGAGCACCTGGTTCACCCCCCTCGTCGTCCGCCTGCTCCAGGGCTCGCCACCGGTCCTGGGACTGCTCGCCGGGAATCCTTTTCCCGATCGGCCCCCACGCTTCGTCCGGGCGATCGTGTACGAGGTGCGTTTCTCCAGCCCGGCCGAGAGGGCCCAGTCCGGCGACTGGTGGACGCGCAGGGAGGCTGGTACCTACATCTTTCCGCGGTCCCTGCGGTAGCCGGCGGAACCGCGGCGCGCCGACTGGGTTATCCTGGGGAACTCAGAGGAAGGACGGACAACATGATCTCGAAGATGAAGTGGATCGGAATCGGACTCTTGACCCTCGCCCTCTGCGGCGGGGCCGCCGTGGCGCAGACTCCCGGCGGACATCGCTGGATCGGCCGACATCCTCTCGCGCGGCGTATCGTGCAACGGCGCGCGGAGGCCCGGTCGGAGTTTCGGCGCTTCCTCGACACGCTCCAAGTGACCGACGCCCAGCGCGCCGTCGCGCTCGAAGAGGCGCGCGCCGCCGAGCCGATCGCTCGCGAGGCGCGACGAGAGGCCTCGCGGATCCGGTTCGAGGCCCGTCGAGGGCCGCACACCCGGGACGGAAGGGCCGCGCGCGAGGAGATCCGTGGCAGGATGAAGGACCTGCACGACCGGACGCTGGTGCAGCTCGAGCCGCTCGCGCGGCGAGTCCTCTCGACCCTCACGCCCGAGCAGCGCACGAAGCTCACGGACGCGGCGGCCAAGCGAGGGAAGAGCCTCGACGAGGCACGCCTGGTCAAGATCACGTCCTGGCTGCTGACGCGCCCGATGACGGCGTCGAGGCTCGAGGCCCGCCGCTCGCGCTAGGCTGCCGGCCGCGGGCCTCGCTCCCGCCCACGCCGGATGTCTATAGTGGGCCGCATGCTCCTGCGTGCGGCCCTCTCTCTTGTCCTCGCGACAGCGGGGTCGCCCGCGCCGAGCGACGACCCGCGCAGCCTCTACGATGTCCAGACCTACCGCCTCGACCTCGCGGTCGATCCGCGCACGAAGACGCTCTCGGGCACTGCGGCGGTCGAATCGACGGTCGTCGGCGACTCGCTCGCCAAGCTGGTCCTCGACCTCAAGCCGCTCTTCGAGGTCCAGTCGGTGGTCGAGCTGCCGGGTCCGGTCGAAGCGCAGGGATCGCTCGCGGGCGCGAACCTCGCCTTCGAGCGGAAGGGCGCTGCGCTCTCGATCTTCCTCCCCCAGGGAAGAAAGAAAGGCGACAGCGTCCGCGTCGCCGTGACCTATTCGGGCAAGCCGACGGCGCGGGATTCGTTCGCGGGCTTCCACTGGAAGAAGACCTCCGAGGGCAAGCCCTGGATCTGCACTTCGTGCCAGGACGAGGGATCTTCCTCGTGGTGGCCGTGCAAGGACTCGTTCTGGCATCCGGAGGACAAGCCTGAGCGCACGTTCGTGAACCTGACGGTGCCCGACGGCCTCACGGGCGTGTCGAACGGCCGCCTCACGGGCCACGACAAGGCCGGCGAGGGCGCGGAGACGTTCCACTGGGTGCACGAATATCCCTGCGAGACCTACTCGATCGCGATCGCGGTCGCGCCCTACGTGGTCGTCGAGCAGGACCTGCAGATCGAAGGACTCGAGGGCCAGCTCCCCTTCGTCTATTACACGCTGCCCGAGGACGCGGAGAAGGCCAAGCTCCAGTTCGCGCAGGCGCCCAGGATGCTCGAGATCTACTCGAAGGCCTTCGGCCCCTTCCCCTTCCCGAAGTCGAAGTTCGCCCTCGTCGAGACCTGCTTCTGGGGCATGGAGCACTCGACCTGCGTCGCGTACGGCTCGAGCTTCCCGGCCTGGTGCGCGGAGCACGGCGCGCCCGATCCCTACGCCCAGCAGAATAGGCAGTTCGACTACATCCTGGTCCACGAGAGCGCGCACGAGTGGTGGGGCAACGGGGTGTCGGCCAAGAGCTGGGGGCACTTCTGGATCCACGAGGGCTTCGCGACCTACGCCGAGGCGGTGTACCTGGAGGAGCTCGAGGACCGCGACGCGGCGGACGAGCACCTCGAGGGGATGAAGGCCGCGATCAGCAAGGATTCGCGACTGTTCCGTGGCGAGAACGTGGACTCGGAGCAGGCCTATGGCCACGTGATCTACGTCAAGGGCGCGTGGGTGCTCAACACGCTGCGGCACTACGTCGACGACGACGAGGTGTGGTGGAAGACGCTCCGCGACTTCAATCTCGCCTTCCGCTACAAGAACGCCGACACCGAGGACTTCCGCACCATCCTGGAGACGAACACGAAGAAGAGCTGGAAGACGTTCTTCGACGAGTGGTTCTACGGCGAGGGCTACCCGATGCTCGACGGCACGGTGACGGCGAGGGCCAAGGACCTGCTCGTCCAGGTGCAGAACCAGGGCAGCGGGAAGACCGGCTTCCACGTGCCGCTCGACCTCACCTGGCGCGAGGGCAAGGCGGAGAAGAAGCAGCGTCTGATGCTGGAGCCCGGGCCGAACCGCATCGAAGTCCCGTGCAAGTCCAAGCCGCGCGAGGTCGAGGTGGGCGGCCTCGAGCACGTGCTGGGAGAACACGCGATCCGTCTGGAGTGACCCCCCCCTGGCGCTCCCGTGAATCTGGCCCCCTTGATTGTGCCTCGATCCGCCCCAAGTCCTTCTCCGCCAACACTCTGTCAGCGGCCCAGGATCCCCCGGCGCGCCTAGCGCTCGTGATCGGTCGCAACCCCCTGCGCCGACTGGACCCCCCCGAGGGTCAAGGACAGCGAAGTGTGCCAGGTTCCGCTCCCGTCGTCCCGCGCGTCGCAACGGCCCACGCCCCTCGATAGGAAAGGAGCAGGCCGGAGGTCGTCCGGCCTGCTCCACTCTCCTCGCCTCGAGCCTTGAGACCTAGCGGGTCTCCATCAGTCGAAGATCTCCCAGGTCAGCGTCAGCTTCGCGGGTGCAGCCGGGTCGTAGGGGTGGAGGTGCCCCACCGGCGCGGGGAGCGGCGCGCTCAGAACGCCCTCGATCGCTCCCACCTGGACGAGCGGGAAGCTCGGGTTCTTGGAGCGGGCCAGGATCTGCAAGCCGAAGTTCCCCGTCCCGTCGACGTGACGAACCCAAGTGCCCACGACCTGTCCGGCGAGCTTCTTCACCCCGTTCCTGTCGACGGAGAACAGCACACCGAAGAGTCCGCCCTGTTCGTTGGTCATGCCGTTGGCGGGCATGTAGCGGGTGAGGCTCGCGCGCAAGGTGAAGCGCAGGCGGCCGGAATCGTCGTAGAGATTGGCGCTCGCGAGGCCGACCGTGTCGGTCGGAGCGATCCACAGGCCCGTGCCGTCGCCGGAACCGATGGGCAGGAGATGCCCGGGGTTCGTGGCGGGCGCTTGCGGAGCCGCGACCGCGAGCGCATGAAGGCTGGAAAGGCGCACCTCTGCCCGCAGGGCCGGAGCGAGAGCAGCGGCCAGGGCAGCGCCGGAGATCAGCAGTCTCGAGAGGGGTCTCATGGCATTTCTCCTTCAGGGTTCCGTTGGGGCCGGCCGCGTGGGGCCGACACTCTGTTCATGAGCAGCTCGCCCGGGATGGCACGAGGTTTCTCCCCTGCTCCAGACCGGCGTTCCCAGGCCCGAGCGGGGTTGGGAACCAGGCTCCATCCTCCGGGCTACGGTCGGGCGACCTCGAAGTCCCACTGCGCCAGAGGCGGCGGGGGATCGACGAAACGGAGGCGCTCGGCGCGAGTGGGGTGGTCGACTTCCAGCTCGACGGCGTGGAGGGCGATGCTCGCGTCGGGGAGAGGATCCCGCGCGCCGTACTTGAGGTCGCCGACGAGCGGCGTGCCGAGCGTCGCGGCGCAAACCCGCAGCTGGTGAGGCCGCCCCGTCTCGGGCGCGAACTCGTAGAGCGTCCTGCCCGCCCGCTCCGCCAGCACGCGCCAGCGCGTGACCGCGTGCTTCGCGCCGGGCCGAGGCGCCGGGAACGCGCGCACGCGATTCTTGACGGCGTCCTTCGCGAGCCACTGCTCGAGGACGCCCGAGCGCTCTCGGGGCCTCCCCTCCCCGACGCCCCAGTAGACCTTCCGCGCGCGCCCCTCGCGCAGGACCTGCGAGAGGCGCGCGGCGGCCTTGCTCGTGCGCGCGAAGACGACGACGCCCGACACGGGCCGGTCGAGCCGCTGCACGACGCCGAGGAAGACCTCGCCCGGCTTCGCGAACTCCTCGCGCACCCAGGCCTTGGCTCGGTCGAGGAGGCTCTCGTCCCCGCTCGCATCGGGCACCGTGGGCGTCCCCGCCGGCTTGACGACGACGAGCAGATGGTTGTCGCAGTGGAGGACGCGCAGCGGGGCGCGACCGCCGCTCATCGGGAGCGACCCGCGAGCTCGACCCCGCGACTCCAGCGCGCACAGAAGCCTGCGGGGAGGAGCCGGCCTCGCGGACCCTGCTCGGGCAGCGCGAGCTCGCCCGACTCGAGGTCCCCGGGTCCGAGCTCCGCGAGCAGGTTCTCGAGCGTGAGCGGCGAGCAGCCGATCGCGTAGGAGGAGAGGACGACGAGCGCACGGTCCGCGGCGAGATCGCGCACCGCCTCGACGAGCGCCGCGATCGAGTCCTCGAACTGCCACGTCTCTCCCTTGGGCCCGCGCCCGTGGTGGGGCGGGTCGAGAAGGAGGACGTGGTAGCGCGCCTTGCGACGCGCTTCGCGCTGCGCAAACGCGAGCGCGTCGTCGAGCACGATGCGCATGGCTTCCTCGGGAAGCCCCGTGGCGGCGAGGTTCTCGCGCGCCCAGGCGAGCGACGTCTTCGATGCGTCGATGTGGGTCACCTCGTACCCCGCCTGGACCGCGAGGAGGCTCGCCGCGCCGGTGTAGCCGAACAGGTTCAGGAGCCGCGGGCGATCGGCGCCGAAGCCGCGGGCGGCGCGGCCGACGAGGTCCCAGTTGGCGGACTGCTCGGGGAAGATCCCGACGTGCTTGAACGGCGTCGGCCGGGCGACGAGGACGGCCCGCTCGTAGCGTACTTTCCAGGCCGGAGGGATCGTGCGGATGCCCTCGCGAGAATCCCCCCGCGCGACCCACTTGCCGCCGCGCCCCCCGCTGTCGGACTCGCGCACGAAGGTGAGGTCGGCCTTCCGCCACTCGTCCGCCGGGAGGGCGCGCGGCCAGAGCGCCTGCGGATCGGGGCGTCGGACGACGATCTCACCGAAGCGCTCGAGCTTCTCGGCGGCTCCGCAATCGAGCAGCGCGTAGTCGCGGAAGGCGACGTGGGGAAAGACCGCCGGGTGCACGGAGGGATGATACGGAGGAACGGACCCGATCCTGGGCTCAACCGTTCCGAATCTGGCCCACACCGCTGTCCAGGAATCAGGTCGAGGGCGACACCTTCCAAGCGCAGATCTCGGCGACCCTCCACTTCTCGTGCTCGATACCCAGGACCATCGCTGGCGAGATCCAAGGCGTCCGGTTCGTGATCCCGCGTACGTAGTTGCGCCACACAGTCCATATCCACGCGTGACGCTCGAGCCGCTCCCGCAGCTTCGACGCCGCCCAGGTCCTGCGCACCAGCCTCGAGATCCCGTCCCGCATCATCGCCAGGGTGTG
>JBGPOP010000040.1:0-40087 GCA_041488095.1 Planctomycetota bacterium | reverse complement strand
GCCTTGCAGCAGCTTCAGAACGCAGGCATCAACTCTCCGAGGGGCCTCGTCAGTCCTCGACCCTCCTCGGATCGCACCCGGCCCTCTTCAGGTCCGGTCTCCGCCCAGGACCGCTTCGTCTGGTGAGAGATGCGGGCTAGGCGACATCGACGGCGATGGTCACGCTGACCTCCTGCTCGGGGAGCCGGGCTGGAGCCGAGTGAAGGCGATCTCGGGCGAGAACGGGTCGACCCTCTGGATCCGCCGATCCAACGCAGGGATCACGGCCGCTTACGAGCGCTACGGCATCTCCGTCGCCCGCGCCGGCGACCTGGACGGCGACGACATCCCCGACGCGATCGTCGGAGCCAGCCAGCCGCCGATGTACGGCGGTGGAGGCCCCCCGATCACCGTCGAGATCGGTCCTGGCTACCTTCAGCTCCTCTCCGGGCGAACGGGGGAACCGCTCTCCGTGCTCGTGGGGAGCACGCTGGACGGGAGCTTCGGCGCTGCGGTCGCGAGCCTGGGGGACATCGATCGCGACGGCCTCCCCGACCTCCTCGTGGCCGAGCCTGTGCCTACCTACTCGAATGGGGGCACCGCGAGAGTTCGCCTCTACTCCGGCGATCGTCGCAACTCCTCGCCGCAGACCTACTGCGTCTCGGCCCCGAACTCCTCGGGGCCCGGAGCCCGGATCGGGTGGGATGGGACCTCGAGCCTGAGCGCGAACGACCTCGCTCTCACCGTGACGGGCGCGGTGCCGGGGCAGCTGGGGATGTTCCTCCTGTCGGCCGAGGCCACGGCGTTCCCACTCGGCAACTTCCCGTACTTCGGCAACGGCTGGCAATGCTTGGGGGGAACGCAGTTTCGACTCGGTCCGGCCTCGATGACCGACTCGGCGGGTGGCGCGCGGCGCGAATTCGACTCACGCTACCCGCCTTCCGGCCCGGGGAGCGTCCTGCCGGGATCCACGTGGAACTTCCAATTCTGGTATCGCGATCCGACCGCTCCGGGTTTGCACTCGAAGCGCTCCGATGCGCTCGCGGTGACTTTTTCGCGCTGACGAGCTGTCTGCCAGGGATCGGGCGCACGCGGCTGCCCATGAATCCTCTCGCGGCGGCGAGTCTCCCCAATCGAGTCCGCCACCGGGTTTACCCGTGGGGGGGCAGGTGGAAATCGTGACTGACGACGGATGCTCGTCAACGCAGTCTGGGCAGGCGGGGATGATGTCCTGCTGGTGCTTGTCGTTCTCCGGGTTGGCAAGATGCTCTGCGGTGGCGTGCGGGATCGCCGGATCCCGCGTCGAGGGAAGCAACCATGATTTTCATCGCCCGCGTGCGCGAGCTCGACGCTCGCCCCGTTGACCCCAGCGTGGACCGGTCGGGGCCGGAAGCGGAGGAGCGCCGGGGGACGAGTTCCAAGAAGGAGGCCGGCCGTGGCGAATGACACCCTCGTCGCCCTGCACGTCGTCAACCCCTACAACGCGGAGGTCGTGCGGGAGGTTCCCTGGGAAACCAGCGCGGACCTCGACGCGAAGCTCGACCGCGCCCGCGCGGCCCAGCGACGGTGGAGCCTGCTGCCGGTCGAGCGGCGCGTGCGCGAGGTCGCCGGCGCGCTCGGGTACTTCCGCGCGAACCGCGATCAGGTCGCGCGCGACGTCACGCTCCAGATGGGCAAGCCGATCGTCCAGGCGAAGCGCGAGGTGGACACGCTGCTCGCGCGCGCGGAACACCTGCTCGCGATCGCGAAGTACGCGCTCGCTCCGGAGGTCCTGCCCGCGCCCACGGGGATGAGCCTGCGCATCGAGCACCACCCGCTGGGCGTCGTGCTCGACATCGCGGCGTGGAATTACCCGCTGCTCGTCCCGGTCAACGTCCTCGTGCCCGCGCTTCTCGCCGGGAACGCGGTGCTCCTGAAGCACAGCCCGCTGACGCCGCTGTGCGGCCTGCACTTCGAGCGCGCGTTCGCATCGCTCTCCGTCCCCGACCTGGTCCAGAACCTCGTGCTCGAGAACGAGCGCGCCGAGCGGCTGATCGGCGACGCTCGCGTCGACCACGTGAGCTTCACCGGCTCTGTCGCGACGGGACGCAAGGTCTACGCGGCGGCGGCCAGGCGCCTGATCGACGCCAACCTGGAGCTCGGGGGGAAGGATCCGGCCTACGTCGCGGAGGACGCCGACCTCGACTTCGCGGCCGTGAACATCGTCGACGGAGCGTGCTACAACGCCGGGCAGAGCTGCTGCGCGGTGGAGCGCGTGTACGTGCACGAGAGCGTCTACGCGCAGTTTCTGGAGCGCGCGATCTCGGAGCTGCGGCAATATCGGCTCGGCGATCCTCTCGATCCGAAGACGAGCATGGGACCGATGGCGCTCCGCGAGGCGGTCGAGCGGCTCGAGCGGCAGGTCGAGGACGCCGTGCGGCGCGGCGCGAAGGTGCTCCATCGGTCCAAGCGCCCGTCGGGGCGCGGCTCGTTCTTCGAGCCGACGCTCCTCGGCGGCGTGCCGAACGATGCGCTGGCCATGCAGGAGGAGAGCTTCGGGCCGATCGTGCCGGTCGCGAGCGTCGCGAGCGACGACGAGGCGGTCGCGAGGATGAACGACAGCCGCTACGGGCTGACGGCGTCGGTCTGGACGCGGACGGCGGCGCGGGCCGAACGCTTCGCGCGCGATGTCGAGGTCGGCACCGTGTACCAGAACCGCTGCGATTACCTCGATGCCGCGCTGCCGTGGACGGGGTGGAAGGAGAGCGGGATCGGGTCGACGCTGTCGCGGTACGGGTTCCTGGGGCTCACGCGGAGGAAGAGCATCCACTTCAGGAGCTGAAGCGGAATACCGTACCGCGTCAATTCTTCCGCGAGTCGACCGCGCG
The DNA here is from genome assembly GCA_041488095.1 of Planctomycetota bacterium. Lineage (GTDB taxonomy): Bacteria > Planctomycetota > UBA1135 > UBA1135 > DASYPQ01. Next base: position 37,241 of record JBGPOP010000040.1, on the reverse strand, counting down.
CCAGCTGCGGAGTAGCATCTCTTCCCAGGAGGCAGATGCATGGTGAGGCGAGTGCCGATCCTCTTCGCAGTGGTCGTCGCGGGGCTGCTCGCTTCCTGGCTGTTCTGGATTCGGGGAGCTGCGACCACCCCGATCCCGGCAGAAGCGACGGCCACACCGGGTGCTCCATTACGAACTGCGCGCACTCCTGAGCTCGATTCAGCGAACACCGCCACAGACGCCGCACCGCAACGCGAGTCCGCCGCGTCAGTCCCCACGGGCGAGGTATCGACGAAGGAAGCGACGTCTGTCCAAGACGAATCCGGCGCCACCCTCGTCGTGCGAACCATCGACAAGGTGAGCGGTCGGTCTCTTTCCCGCGTGCACTTGAGCGTCATGCCACGGCTCTTTCACGGGTCCTTCGTTTCGAAGTACGTGGACGGGTCAAAGGGCACCCTCCGCACGGCTCCGATTACCGCGGCGGATGGCCGCGCGGAGTTTGAGTTGCCCGTCGGCGTCGCGCTCAGTCTCTCGGCTCACGGAGAAGATGAAGACGTGGGCAATGCAAGTCGCGAGATCCCGCCCCTGAAGCCCGGAGAGCACCGCGAGCTCACGCTCGAGCTCCCGACGGGTGACGACCTTCATTACTTCGGGAGGGTCCTCGCCCGGGAGGACAAGCGCCCCATCGCTGGAGCCAGCGTCAAGCTCCTCGGCGGCGAGAGGTGGTCCTCGCAGAGGGACAGCGGAGAGTTGAAGCAGGATTCGAAAGAAACCCTCTTGGCGGACCACGCGACCGACCCCGATGGGCTCTTCGAGCTGTGGCTGCGCTCGTGGAAGTACCCAGAGCTTCGGATCCAGGCAGCCGGCTACGCCACAGTTCTCCTCAAGGTCGGAATGGAGCACGACACCCCCGAAAAAGCCAAGGTCGTCCTCCTCTCCCGTTCCGCTTCCCTTCGCGCCCGACTCCTCGATGCAGGAGGCCTCTCCGTCGCAGACGGCGCCGTGCGCTTGTGGACCCAGTCCTACAATCTCGGCGAATCGGACCACGGCGAGGTGTATCTCCCCTCGATCTCCGAATCGCAGTGGATGGAGAGCGCGGACCCCTCCGGTCTGTGCGTTCTCCAAGGTCTGCCTCCCGACGTGCCGTTCCATGTCGAGATCTTCCGCGGCGGGCACTCGGCGAGGACGGATCTCCCGTCGCTCTCCCTGAGCCCCGGGGAGGTGCGCGAGGTCGAGTGGAGCATCGGTTCGGGATGCCGCCTCGAGGGTTCCGTCGTCGACCAGCACGGCGAGGCCGTAACCGGTCGGACGATCTGGCTGCGGCGAGCCGATGTCGACGCTCCCACGATCTTCCAGAAATACCAAATCGGCCACGTGGTCATTGAGAGGAGGACGACTTCGGACGGCCGGTTCGTCTTCCCCGACGTGAGCCCCGGGAAGTGGTGGATCGGTCCGGCCGCCGAACACGACTATCACGATGATGCCGATCCGGACGGACTCGCACCGTTCGCCCAGGTCGTCGAGGTTCTGGATGGATCCTCACGACAGGAGCTGGTCTTGAAAGTACATCGAGGGCTCTACATCCGCGGGACCGTGCTCAATCCCGCCGGAGAGCCAGCGCCTCATACACATCTGTGGGGACAGACCGAGCTCGCAACCTTCGTACTCCCGGCTCAGACCGGAGCGGACGGTGCGTTCGCGATGGGACCGCTCGTTCCCGGACGCTATCGGCTCGTCGCGCAAGGATGGGAGGACGCTGACTCCGAGCCGGTCGAGGCCGACGGGGGTGACGAGGGCGTCGTGCTGCGCCTGAAGACCGGTGGAAGCATTCGCGGGACGGTACTCGACGGAGTTACAGGGAAAGGCTGCGTCGCCGAGATCACGTATGCCATCCGCGACCATTCGGACCAGGGCTTCGGGATGATGAACTCCAAGGAGGACGGCACGTTCCAGATCGGGGGTCTCAATCCGGGGACCTACGACCTCGCAGCGAGAGCGAGCGGACAGCGGGTCGGCGTCCTGCGAGGCGTCTCGGTGCAGGCGGGGATCGAGACCCGTGATCTCATCCTCACCGTCGCGCCCGGCGCAAGGTTGCGCGTGCGGTACGCGGGAAAGGAGGGGTACCTGCACTATCGAGTCCTCAGCCAGGGAACGACCATCGCGGGCGACGGGGTGGCTGCGGGAGGAAGCTCGGAGACCGCCGTCCCTTCGGGGCGCTTGGTGGTCGAGTGCCAGTGGCCGGGCACGGCGTCCGAGACGAAGGAGATCGAGGTCGCGGTAGGGGAGGAGAAGGAGCTCGTGTTCGGAGGCGGCGGGTGAGCCACGGCGCGCTCGCGCTAGACTTTCCGGAGGAAGAGCATCCACTTCAGGAGCTGAGAGCCCCTTTGAGTCGGAACGGGCTCGCAGATGGCAACTTTCGCGGGTCGGGGGGGTAAGGCGCGCTGAAGGAGAGGTGAAGCCATGTCGAGGAGAGCTGCGGTCCTCTTGGCGATCGTCGCCTCGGGAGTGCTCGTGCTCCTCTTCATCACGAAGACTCAGGAGAAGTCTCCGGCCGCGAGCCCGAATGCAGAGGCTCCGCCACCTGCCCGGCAGTCGCCCTCGTCAGATCTCGCTTCCGAGCTGGCCGAAGCCGCGGCTTCCGAGGAGACCGTCGGGCGCAGCGTCGCCGCGCCGGCGGCGCAGCAGCCGCCAGCTCCCGCGGTTTTGAGCGCGAGCGAGGGCGAGCACTTCTTCGGACGCGTCCTCGTCCGAGGCGATCGGTCGCCCATCGCCGCGGCGCGCGTTCGCCTCGTCCGACATCATGCGTCATTCGGCGCGACGCACGCGATGAAGGACCGCGTAAAGAAGGACGATGCGGACACGGTGGGGACATCCGAGGCAAGGACCGACGCCCAGGGTTTCTTCGACATCCCGCTCGCTTCGCGGACCGGCGCGCTCCTGCGCGTCGAGGTGGCGGGCTTCGAGCCCTGCCTAGTCAACCTTCTCGACGGCCATGGCACGCGCGAGACCGCGCAGGAGATCCTGCTCGCGCACGGCGCGACGCTGAGAGCCCGAGTGCTCGAACCGGGTGGGAACCCGATCCCAGGCGCCCACATCTGGCTCACGGTCGATCCGTGGCATATCGCGCAGCCCAAGATCTACTCGTTCGAGGACATCGACGAATCGCTGGCTCCGGGTTGGGGAGCGGAGACGGACGCGAGTGGCCGCTGCAAGCTGATCGATCTCCCCGTCGACATCCTCGTGCGGGTCGTTCTGTCGCCGGGTGGGCGACATCGGATGACGAAGATGGACCCCTTGACTTTCCAGTCCGGGGAGGTGAAGGAGGTCGAGTGGCCAGTTGGCATGGGGTGCGAGGTGCGTGGCTCCGTCCTCGATCAGGACGATCAGCCCGTCGCGGGGCTGGACATCCTCATCGAGCGCGCCGTCGCGGATCGTCCGCCCGTCCTCGAAACTTACGACGGCGGGATCCTGGCTAGCGCCCGGACGGACGCCGCGGGCCGCTTTTCCTTGATGGAGATCCCCGCGGGGACGTGGTGGCTCGGACCTTCCCAACCCGGCCTCTTCCCCGGACCGGTGGAAGACGCGACTGCGCAGCCGATGGTGATCGTGATCTCCCCTGACTCAGAGCGCCAAGACCTCCTCCTCCACGTTCAGCGCAACCTCTACATCCACGGAAGCGTTCTCGACTTGACCGGAGCGCCGATGGCTAACGCTGTGGTCGAAGCCACGCGCGAGGACGATCCGGTCCCGGTCACGACGCTCACGGCGGCGGACGGCAGCTTCCGCGTGGGGCCGCTCGTGTCGGCGAGATTCCGGGTCGTTGCACACGACGCCCCAAGAATGAACGGCGGCGATCGGGTCGCAGCCTCCGATCCGGTAGCCGCGACGGCCGGCGACGAGGGCCTCGTGCTCCAGTTGAAGTCAGGCGGCGCCCTCAACGGTCGGGTCGTCGACGCGAGGACAGGAGCAGGGGTCGCGGGCGAGATCCTGCTGAGCTCCTGCGAGGCCGGGAGCAACGAGCGGGTGGGGAATTGGAGCAAGGGCGACGGCTCGTTCCATATTGGGCACCTCGAGCCCGGCAAGTACAACCTCGGCGTGCGCGCCGACGGCCCGCGCGGCGGGATCCTGAAGAGCGTCGTCGTGAAAGCCGGAGAGGAAACCGCGGACATCGTCGTCGCGGTCGGGCCCGGAGCCATGCTGCGCATGCGCTACGAAGGCGCGCATCCGTTGGCGAGTTTCACGATCTTCGACGATGGCGTGGCGGTCGCCAGCGAAGGCCTTCTGCGCGGCACAAGCTCGGACCAAGCCATCCCAGCCGGCCACCTGATCATGCAGGTGCGGGTACAGGGGTTGGACGGTGAGCGCGAGAAGAAGATCGACGTCGACGCAGGAGAGGTGAGGGAGATCATCCTCACGGATGACGATTGAAATGCCGCCGCTCCCGTGGAGAACCTGAGACGCGGTCGCGCTCGAGGGCCGCAGCCGATCGCCGCGTACGTCCAGGGAGATAGACTCCCGACCTAGACCCAGTGAGGAAGTCGCCATGCCGAAGCAGCTCGCCGTCGCCATCGTCCACGGTATCGGGAAGCAAGCACCCAACTTCTGGGACGGGATGGCCGCGGAGATCGTGAAGAGCTTCGCCGACACCGCCAAGATCTCGCGCGACGCGGCGCGCAACGCTCTGGTCTTCCAGCCCGTGTACTGGGCTCCCGTGCTCGCGGCGAAGGAGTCGCTCCTGTGGGGCAAGCTCCTCTCCGGCGGCGAGCTCGACTTCCTCTCGCTGCGGCGCTTCATGGTCGAATTCGCCGCCGACGCGATCGCGTACCAGCCGATCCCGGGCGAGAGCAACGTCTACGGTGACGTGCACGCCCGGTTCGCGGACGCGCTCGCGAACCTCGTGAAGAGAGCCGGGCCGGACCTGCCTCTCGTCGTGATCGCCCACAGCCTCGGGACGGTGATAGCGAGCAACTATTTCTACGACTTGCAGAAGAGCCCCGAGCGCATCGCCGCGCACAAGTCCGACCTCGTGCCGAAGACGGTGCGCGCGAAGATCGGGAACACGCCGCTCGAGCGCGGGGAGACGCTCGCGTGGATGTTCACGATGGGCAGCCCGATCGCGCTGTGGAGCCTGCGCTACGAGCACCCCGACTTCGGCGTGCCGATCCAGGTGCCCGCGCCCGCGTTCCGCAACGCGCACCCCGGGCTGCGGTGCGGCTGGATCAACATCTTCGACGAGGACGACGTGATCGGCTATCCGCTGAAGCCGCTCTACGGCGACGCGATCCTCCAGGACAAGCAGGTCAACGCGGGCGGACTGCTCTCGAGCTGGAATCCGCTCTCGCACGACGGCTACTGGACCGACAGCGACGTGACGGACGAGATCGCGGGCGAGCTGGCGGCGATGTGGAAAACGCTTTGACCGGCTCATCGCCTCGCTCGCTGTCACCTGCGCGATCTCCGTCGCATACGCCAGCCTGAGCTACCTGGCGGTCGACGAGCCCGGAGGCAGCGGAGCCTTCCGCGTCGCCTCGATCTCCTCGAGCAGGATCTTCACGAACCCCTCGCACAGCCTCTCGCCCTTCTCCCGCGTCGCGAGCGTCGGATCGCCCCAGATCCCGCTCGGCGAGTACGTGCCCGGCTTCGCAGGATCGCGCGTGAGCGAGCCCTTGTGCTCCGTGTCGCAATCCTTGACGGCCTTGCTCATGTCGACCGAAGCCGGATCGATGTAGAGCAGCATCGACGTCTCGCCCTCGTCGGCGTGCGAGCCCGCTCCCTGCTTGCACACCTCCTTCTCGATCGGCTCGAGGCACTTCAGATCCGTGAACCGCAGGAGGATCCCCTCCGCCGCGAGCTTCTCGACCGCGGGCGCGAGCGCTCGGACCGTCGAGACCCCCGTGTTCAGCGCGTAGAACCGCTTCGGCCCGTGCCGCGCGAGGCTCTCGCACACCTCGACCACGAGATCGCGCGCCGTCTCGAGCGAGAGCGTCGTCGAGCCCGGATACTCCACGAACGCCGGGTAGTAGTGGTAGTTGATCGTCGGCGCGACGACGACGTCGGCCTGTTCGAGCACACGTCGCGCGAAGTACTCGGCGAGGATGAAGTCGTTCTTCAGCTTGAGATGGGGCCCGTGCTCCTTCGACTCCGCGCCGATCGGGATCACGACGACGGTGTCGGGCGTCAGCACCTTCTCCGCCTCGACCCAAGTCAGGTTCTCGAGGCGGATGCCTCGGAGGTCCTGATTGCGATTTCGTGTCGAGTCCCGGCTCATGGCCGTGCATCCCGAGACACTGATCGCGAGCACCAGCGCATGAACGCGGATTCCCACGGCCACGGACACTTCAGGATCTCCTGCCGTCTCACTCCGGCGTCACGTACGCCGCCGTGATGCCGCCGTCGACGACGAGCGACGCGCCCGTCATGTAGGAGGAGTCATCGCTGGCGAGGAAGAGCGCGGCCTTCGCCATCTCCTTCGCCTCGCCGAAGCGGCCCATCGGGATGTGCACGAGCCGCCGCTGCTTCTTGGCGTCGGTGTCGAGGAACTTCATCAGGAGCTCGGTCTTCAGCGGCCCCGGGCACAGCGCGTTGACGCGGATCTTCTCGCGCGCGTGGATGACCGCCAGCTCCCTCGTCATCGACACGAGCCCGCCCTTGCTCGCGGTGTAGGCGATCTGCGGCGTCGCCGCGCCGAGCAGCGCGACGAAGGACGCCGTGTTGACGATCGACCCTCCGCCCGCACGGCGCAGCGCGGGGATGCCGTGCTTGCAGCCGAGGAACACGCCCTTGAGGTTGATCGCGATCGTCTTCTCCCACACCGCCTCGGGCGTCTTCATGGCGTCGTCGTCGGCAGAGTCCATGATCCCGGCGTTGTTGAAGAGGACGTCGAGCTTGCCGAACGTCTTCTCCGCGAAGGCCACCATCGCCGCGCAGTCGGCGTCCTTCGAGACGTCGGCGCGAACGTAGGCCGCCTTGCCGCCGGACTTCTTCACGCGCCTGACGGTTTCCTCGCCGGCCGTGTCGTTCACGTCGACGACCACGACGCTCGCTCCCTCCGCAGCGAAGAGCAGCGCCGACTCGCCACCGATGCCGCCGCCGGCGCCAGTGATCAGCGCGACCTTGCCCGAGAGTCTCGTCAAGCTCTCCCTCGCGTCACCGCGCCGCCCGGGCTGCCACGCCGCTCGCGCGCTTGCCGCGCCGCGCGGACGAGCTCGTCGAACAGGCGCTGCTGCGCTTCGTCCTCGCCCGCCGTGTGCTCGGGATGCCACTGCACGCCAACGAGGAACGGGTGCTCGCGCATCTCGACCGCCTCGATCGTGCCGTCCGGAGCCCGCGCGACGACCTCGAGGCCCGTCCCCACCTTGGCGATCGCCTGGTGATGCGAAGACGCCGGCGAGGAATCCGTCGCGCGGAGGATCTCCGCGAGGCGCGAGCCGCGCTCGACGCGGACGGCGTGCGGCACGTACCCGCCGGTCTTCTTGTGCGGCACGCGTTCGCCGACGACATCGGGCAGGTGCTGGATCAGCGTGCCGCCGAGCGCGACGTTCAAGACCTGGATGCCGCGGCAGATGCACAAAGCCGGCGTGCGCGTCTCGACCGCCCGCCGAGCGAGGGAGAGGTCGGTCTCGTCGCGCGCCGAGTCGATCCCGTAGGTCTCGGGATGGGGCTCTTCGCCGTAGAGCGCCGGGTCGATGTCGGCGCCGCCGGTCAGCACGATCGCGTCGAGCATCTCGGAGAGCTCGGCGAGGCGCGGCTCTCCGGGGGCGATCAGCACGGGGATCCCGCCTGCGCGCCGCACCGCTTCGACGTACCGGGCGGGGAGCGTGAAGCGGCCGTCGGCGTTGACGCCGTAGGTCGTGATGCCGATGCGGGGGGAGGAGTTCATCTCTTCCAGCCTCAGATCCTCTCGAAGTACCGCTGCCGCTCCCAGTCGGTCACGGCCTTGTCGTACGCCGCCTGCTCGGTGCGGAAGAAGTGCGCGTAGTGCTCGACGACGTCCGCTCCGAAAGCCTTCTTCGCCAGAGCGCTCCTCTCGAACAGATCCGTCGCATCGCGCAGCGTCGCCGGCACGCGCGGGAGCTTCTCGGCCGCGTACATGTCGCCCTCGAACATCGGCGGCGGCTCGATCCGCTTTTCGATGCCGTCGAGCCCCGACGCGAGCGCAGCGGCGTACGCGAGGTACGGATTGCAATCCGCGCCCGGGATGCGGCACTCGATGCGCAGGCTCTCGCCCTTGCCGACGACGCGGAAACCCGCGGTGCGGTTGTCGTAGCTCCACGCGAGACGCGTCGGCGCCCACGAGGCAGCCTGGTAGCGCTTGTAGCTGTTGACCGTCGGCGCGTAGAAGGGCATGACCTCGCTCGCGTGCGCGATCCAGCCGCCGAGGAACCAGCGGAAGACGTCGCTGCACTCGATCGGACCGAGCTTCTTCCCGCCTGGAAACGCGCTTTTCTTGCCCTTCCACAGGCTCATGTGGATGTGGCAGGAGGAACCGGCCTGGTCCGCGGCGAGCTTCGCCATGAACGTGACGCTGATGCCGAGGCGGTCGGCGGTCTCCTTGAGGCACTGCTTGAACACGCCGTGGCGGTCGGCCATCGCGAGCGCGTCGGTGTAACGCACGTTGAGCTCGTGCTGGCCGAGGCCCCACTCACCCTTGCTGTTCTCGACCGGCACGCCGGATCGCTTCAGGTGGCGGCGCACGGTGGCGTTGAAGCCCTCCTCGCGCGCGCCCTGGAGCATGTGGTAGTCCTCGAGATACCAACCCATCGGCTCGAGGCCGGCGTATCCCTTGCTCGCGGCGTCGCGGTAGGAATCGCGGAAGAGGTAGTACTCGAGCTCGGAGCTCGCCATGGCCGTGAAGCCGGACTCCGCCGCGAGCTGCACTTGACGCCCGAGGATCGAGCGCGGTGCGACGCTCACAGGCTTGCCGGTCTTCTCGTCGGCGACGTCGCAGATCACCATCGCCGTCTTCTCGAGCCAGCTCGCGACGCGGAGCGTCCCGAGGTCGGGCACGAGGTGGAAGTCGCCGTACCCCTTCTCCCAGCTTGCGAAGCGATAGCCCGGGACGGGACTCATCTCCATGTCGACGGTCAGGAGGTAGTCGCAGGCGTGCGCGCCGTGCGCGAGCGCGTCGTCGAGGAAGAACTCGGCGTCGAAGCGCTTGCCCAGGAACCGGCCGTAAGCGTCGGTGAAGACGACGAGGACGGTCTCGATCTGGCCGGCGGAGACGAGCGACTTGAGCTCGTCGACGGTGAGCATGCCCTCGACCTGGGTCATCGACCGGGAGGATAGCGCCCACCGAGGAGCGAAGGAAACGTGGCCGTGCTCCAGGCGGAGAGAGAATGGCTGCTCGGCGGAGTGAGCCGAGGGCGGTATCCTCCTTCGTCGAGAGGACCGCATTCATCGCTGCCAGACGCACAAGGCTCGCTCTGCTCTCGCTCCTGGTCGCTGCCGTCGGCCTGGTCTTCTGGACCGGCTGCGCGTCGACGGTCCGACCGCCCGTGGGAGCGAAGGACCCGATCACGGTGCGCCTGTACTCCACCGGCCGTCACGCGGGCCTCTTGCTCCCGTGCTCCGAGGGCCGCACGGTCGAGTACGGCTATGGCGATTGGGACTGGTACGCGCTCGCGAAGAACGGGTGGTGGCGCGCGCCGGCGACCGTGTTGTGGCCGAATCAGGGGACGCTCGGGCGCCGCTATCTCCGCGGCGAGGACCTGGCCGCGATGGGGGACACCTACGGCGCAGGGAGCCTCGCGCTGATCCGGGTCCCGCGCGAGGCGGCGGGGAGGCTTCTCGCCCGGCTCGACGCGGAGTTCGTCGCAGGCGGCGAGCCGCACTTCAACCGGCTCTACGACATGTGGTTCGTGAAGCACCCCGACCGGTTCTGGTTCCTACACGATTGCCATGACGAGGTGACGGGATGGCTGCGCGAGCTCGGTTGCTCGGTCTCCTGGGCCCCGATCCGCCTCGGACTGGCCGTGGAGAAGCCGCAGGGCTGAAGACATCTCACGCAGTCCGCTCGCGGCGGAGGAACGCTAGAATCGCGCACCCCAGGACGGATCCGCGGATCCGCGAGGAGGTTCGACCATGACCGCAGCACTCTGCACCTTGCTCGTCTCGACGTCCCTGCTCGTTTCGAAGGCCGCGCTCACGCTGTCTCCGGCACCGACGCTTCAGGACGAAGCCGCGGGACCCAAGCCCGAGGACATCCTCATCGGCGGCGATGCGAACCAGCGCTATCTCCTGCACGCGCCGGAGAAGGATGTGAAGGAGCCCGCGGCGGGCTGGCGGCTCCTCGTCGTGATGCCGGGCGGCGATGGCAGCGCGGAGTTCGCCCCGTTCGTCGGGAGGATCCGCGAGAACGCGCTCGGCAAGGACTGGCTGATCGCGCAGATCGTCGCGCCGAAGTGGGACGACAAGCAGGGCGAGACGAACGTGTGGCCGACGGAGAAGAACTCCTATCCGAAGATGAAGTTCCCGACCGAGAAGCTCTTCGACGCGGTGCTCGACGACCTGGGCAAGAAGCGCAAGCTCGATCCGAAGTTCGTGTACACGCTGAGCTGGTCCTCGAGCGGGATGGCGGCCTACACGCTCGCTCTCGAGCCGAAGTCGCGCGTCACGGGCTCGTTCGTCGCGATGTCGGTGTACAGGCCGGACGAGCTGCCGCCGCGCAAGAACGCCGCCGGGCGCAACTTCTACATCCTCCACTCGCCTCAGGATCAAATCTGCCCGCTCAAGTTGGCCGAGCAGGCGCGCGACGAGCTGAAGAAGAACGGCGCGAACGTCGAGTTCACGACCTACGAGGGCGGCCACGGGTGGCACGGGGACGTGTTCGCGGTCATCAAGAAAGGCATCGACTGGCTCGCGGAGAGCAAGGGGAAGCCAAGCAAGGACAAGCCGGCGAAGGGCAAGCCGACGAAGTGAGCGGCCCGAACGACGGCATCAGCTGTCGCGCTTGACCCGGATCAAGACCCCACCGAGCTTGGGGATGGCGAGCCCGCGCGCCACGCGGACGAGAATCCACTCTTCCACGACTTCTGCGAGCTCCGCCCGGCAGTCTTCCAGCGTGCGTCCGAGGGCGACTACACCCCGCAGAGCCGGAACCGTGGCGCAATAGCCACTGTCGACCGGCTGGTACTGAGCTCGACGCAGGGCTTGTTCGACGAACCTCGAAATCAAGGCATTCTCCGGGATTCTCAGGATCACCAGGCCAAGAGAGAGCCTCAACTGTCGGTGTGCTCTGGCCGCGCAGATGCAGAGGAGAAGCGCAAACGTCCGCCCTCCTACTGCACGACGACGGTCAGAAGATTCGAGTACGCCGCTTGCGCACCGTTCTCGTCGACGAGGACCTGGAGGTACAGCGTCGTTCCCGACGGCACGGTCCACGGCAGCGCCGCCCGACCGTTCGAGCCCGTCGTCCCCGTCGCGATGTCCTGGATCGTCCCCGTGAGATAGAGGAGCCCGTCCGTGCCCGGCACCTGCTGCCCGGCTCCGGCCTGCGTCGACATGCGGACCTTGTACGCGACACCCGCCGGACCGTCGACGAACAGCCGCGCGATCCCGCCGGCGCTCGTCGCGCCCCACTCGCCGAGCGTCGGCAAGTCGCTGAACGTGCGCAGCTCGACGTCGTCGACGAGCGCCTCGCACACGCTGTTGTTCGGGTTGTCGGACGCGGTGAAGCGCAGGCGCATCGCGTCGGTGAGCGGGAGCACGCCCTCGAGCGCGAAGCTCCTCGTCTGCCACGCGTTCGCGTTGAACGTCGTCTCGAGCGTCACCCAGCTCACCCCTCCGTTGTTCGACAGCTCGACCAGCAGCTGGTCGTCGGTCGCCGTGCCGGGGAGGTCGGCGAACCAGCGCGCGTAGTCGAGCTCGAGGTGCGAGAAGCCCGACGCGCGGAAGATCGGCGAGGTCAGCACGGTGGTCCCGTCGACGTCGTTCGTTCCCGCGCCCGATCCCGCCGCGGCGCCGGTCACCCAGCACTGCGTGCCCGTCCCCGCCGGATTGTCGTTTCCCGGCTGCGCGATCTGGCCGCCGGTCGTCGTTTGCTGGGGCACGGCGCGCTGCCAGGAGTAGTTGAGGTTGTTGTTCACCTGCCAGCCGAAGTCCGCGATCTCCATGTCGTCGTGCGCGAGCACGCGCGGCTGGCCGACGTCGACCGGCACGATGTCCGGCGTCGTCAGACCGTCCCAGGTGATCCCGAGGTCCAGGTCGTAGGAGCCGCTCGGCGCGGCGGGGGAGATCGCGATGCGCAGCAAGAGCGGCTGCAGTCGCGCGGGCGGATGCGGACCGCCCGCCCCGTGCGTGGCGTTGAACACGAAGGCCCCGACGTTGAAGCCCGCGATGGCGTTGACGACGGAGATGCTCGGGCTCGACGACGAGAGCGAGAGCGTGCCGGCCACCGGCAGCGCGCCGCGGTTCACGAAGCCGACGGTCAGGTCCCACGTCTCGCCCGGTTCGATGTACGCGTCGCCGTCGCCGTGCACCTCTCTCCAGCTCACGCCGCTGCGCTCGGCCCAGCCGCCGCTCCACTCGGCGACCTCCGCGAGCGCCGGCTCGACCGCCTGGTAGAGCGGCTGGATCTGCGAGGGCGCCGGCCAGAACCCGTCCGAGGACGAGCCGATCTCCGGGCTGAACGAGAGGCTCGCGAGCTGCCCGTAGCTCCAGTCGATGCTGACACCGTTCGCGACGTAGAGCACCTCGGGAGGCTGTCCGGGCGTGAAGCCGTTCGTCGCGGTCATGAGCTGGCTCCACACGCGGTACTTCGCGTCGTCCTGCGTGTGGAGCGTGTCGTAGCCCCACGGGAAGAGCCACAGGTCCCCGTACGTGTGCGCCGAGAGCGAGACGACCGGCGGGCGGGCGAGCTGCGCATCGCGCACGGCGCGCACCTCGGGCTCCGAGAACGCCGACGGGCCGCGGTAGGTCTCGTCGCTGGTCGTGCCGGACGAGCCCGGCCACTGCGGGCCCCACTGCCAGCCGTAGTTGCGGTTGAGGTCGACGCCGTAGGTCCCGTCGCCGTTGTTGCGGCGGTTCTTGCGCCACATCCCGCCGCCGCCCGGGTTCGTCAGGCGGTTGTACTCGTAGCCGTCCGGGTTGACGCACGGCACGAAGAGCATGTCGCGCGTTTCGACCATGCGCCTCACGTCGGGGTCGGCCGGGTAGCTCGTGCACAGGAAGTCCGCGAAGAGGAGCAGCGCCTCCCCGCCCATCGGCTCGCGCGCGTGGTGCAGCGCGTCGAACCAGGTGATCGGCTCCCCCGGCTCGTCGATCGAAGGATTGTCCGAGACGCGCATGGCCCAGATCGGCCGCCCCTCGACCGACGTGCCGATCGAGAACTTGGGCGAGACGATCGCGGGGTACGCCGCCGCGAGCCGGTCCATCTCGGCCACGATCTCGGCCAGCGTCTTGAAGCCGCCCATCGATCCGCCCTGGACGAACCGGGACCGATCCGCCGCCGCGCGGGCCGCGTAGAAAGCTGCGAGGTCGCGCTGGACCACGGTGACGTCGAAGCCCAGGCGCACGAGGCGCGCCTCCTCGGCCGAGTCCGCGTAGATGCGCGCCCTGCCGTCGGTCACGGGGTAATGGTCGTCAGGATCGCTGGCCGAGCGGAACAGCCGCGCCAGCTCGGCCGCGTCGCGGACGCGGACCTCGCACAGGTCGATCCGCGGAGCGGTCGACACCTGGGAGGCGGCGGGCACGATCGAGACGGCGAGGAGGGCGAACGAGGGGATCATGGGCTTCACTCCGAGGACTTCCTGCGCCGCGGCGGGCGCGCGATCGGTCTCTGCGCGTGCACTTCGAGCGCGCCCTCGGCGCGCTTCTCGACGTCGAGCTCTTCGTACAGGTCCTCCATCGTCGCCTGCGGCAGCGCAAGCCGCTGGAGCAGCAGATCGGCGAGGCACAAGATCGGGATCTCCGCGGGCAGGGTCGTGCTGCCGTCGCAGCGGGCGAGGATCGCCTTGCGCAGGCGCTCCCGCAGCGCCGGCTCGCGCTCCTTGGACGGCGCGGTCTCGAGCAGGGGCTCGATCTCGACGCGCCGGTAGAGGCGGTCGCTCGGCGCCTCGCGGAGGCGCACGCGCGAGAGACCGAAGAGCCAGATCAGGAAGCGCCCGTCGGGCAGGCGCTCGTGCCGGCAGATCTCTCCGAGGCCCGCGATCGGCCGGACGGGCGGCACGTCGTCGAGGAAGCCGGCGTGCCCCCCTCGGACGGTCCCCATCACGAGCTGTCCCGGGCCGTCGAGGAGGTCCTCGATCATCTGCCGGTAGCGCGGCTCGAAGATGTGCAGCGGCATGACGCAGCCCGGGAAGAGGAACACGTTCGGCAGCGGGAAGAGCGGGACGATCCGCTGCGGATCGCTGCCGGGCCGGTCCTTCGTCAGCCTGCGCATGGATCCCGCCTGCCGTCTCTTCAGGCCGGGAGCTTCCCCTGCGCGCGGCGCGGATCGATCGCGCGCAGCAGGGCGCCGAGGTCGCGGGCCTCGCGCGAAAGCCCGCGGAGCTCGGCGCTCTTGGCGAGGTTGCCGATCTGGCGCCGCACGAGGAGCGCGTCGGGGGCGTCGCGGAACGAGGCCGCGCTCGGCGTGATGCCGTGCTTCTCCAGGAAGCCCTTGCACTCGGTCTCGCTGCGCCGCCGGCCCTTGTGATAGGGGTCGACGATCGCGCTGCGCCAGCCGCCGTAGAGGCGCAGCATGACGTGCCCGGGCAGGGGCACGAGCGCGGCGCGGATCCCGGCGCGGCGCGCGACGAGCAACCAGATCGCGGAAAGGGTTAGGGGCACCCCCGCGCGGCGCTCGATCGCGCGGTGCAGGTGGATGTTGTCGGGATGGTGGAACTCGCCCCGGCTGCCGCCGAAGCAGAGCTCCTCCCCCAGGTATCCGCACAGGACGAGCGCGCGCTCGAGATCGCCGCGCTCCTTCGCGGCGCGGCGCGTCACCTCTGCCGCCATCGCGTCCAGCGCGCGCTGGTAGGGGCGGGGGTCGAGCCGCGGCGCGTGGTAGCGAGCCAGGAGGAAGAGCGCGCGCTCCAGGTCGATGTCGGGGCGCGAGGCATAGCGCGCGAGGCGCCGCAGCGCGGCGCGTTGGTCGCGCTCCATGAGGAAGGCGCGCGCCCGGCCGCGAATGCGCGCGTCGTCGCTGCGCGCCGCGCGCTCGAGCGCGGGCCGCGACTCCGACCCGGCTTTCTCGAGCGCCCGGCGGACTTCGGCGAGCACGGCCGGGGAGTCGTCGGCGAGGAGGCTCGCCAGCGCCTCGAGGCGCGTCTTGCGCGCGGGAGCGAGGGCGCGGTCCGTGCGCGAGGATGCGCCCGGGCTCGAGCGGAGCACCTTCGCCGCGCCGCGGTCGGGGTCGATCTTGGGCTTCAACGTGCACGGCTCGCGCGGCCGGCCGGTTCGACCGGGGGAGCCGCAGGACGAGCCAAGCCTCTCCACTATTATGCACACGACAGCGGATGGCGGAAGGGAAACGAGGAAGAGGGGGGCGCCTTGCGTGGCTCGATTCCGGCCCCTATCCTGTTCGCCCCGAGTCGTTCCGGGCCCGCGGGCGCGTGCTGTTCGGATGACTTCGGCTCCACCCGATTGCCGGGGCTCCCCAACGTTCCGATGCGGGCTCCGGATCCGTCCATGCCCCAGCCCCTGCGAAAACCCACGAAAGCGGGCCCCCGTGCCGGCCACGGCGGCCTGCGAGAGGTCGTGGTCACCCACGCCCTGCGCACCCCGATCGGCCGCTTCATGGGCGCGTTCGCGGAAGTTTCCGCGGCGGATCTCGGCGTCTCGGTGGTGTCCGATCTCCTGGGCCGCGCCGGGCTCGACCGCGCGCGCGTCGACGAGGTGATCTTCGGCAACGCGCGCCAGGCGGGCGGCGGGCCGAACGTCGCGCGCCAGATCGCCGTGCGCGGGGGAATCCCCGACAGCGTGACGGCCTACACGGTCAACATGGCGTGCGGATCGGGGCTCAAGGCGGTGCAGCTCGCGGCCGAGGCGATCGGGACGGGACGGTGCGACATCGTCGTCGCGGGCGGCACGGAGAACATGAGCCGGCTGCCGTTCCTCCTGCCGCGGATGCGTGCGGGATATCGGCTGGGGCACGCGGAGGTCGTCGACGCGATGTACAAGGACGGCTTCGCCTGCCCGCTCGCGGACATGTTGATGGGGGAGACGGCGGAGAAGCTAGCGAGAGACCTCTCGATCTCGCGCGCGGAGCAGGACGAGTTCGCGGCCGGCAGCCAGAGGAAGGCGCGGGCGGCGATGGAGAGCGGAAGGTTCGCCGAGGAGATCTCGCCGGTGAAGGTGCCGGGGAGGAAGGGCGAGACGGTGGTGGACAAGGACGAGCACCCGCGGCCCGAGACGACGATCGAGAGCCTCGCGAAGCTCCCGCCGGTGTTCGACGCGAAGAGCGGGACGGTGAGCGCGGGGAACTCGTCGGGGATCACCGACGGGGCAGCGGCGGTGCTCGTGATGGCCGCGGAGACCGCGCGCGAGCTCGGGTTCGAGCCGCTCGCCGTGGTCGGCGCCTCCGCGCAGGCCGGCGTCGACCCGAAGATCATGGGGATCGGGCCGGTGCCGGCGATCCGGAAGCTGCAGGACGCGAACGGGATCGGCGTCCGGGACTACGATCTCGTCGAGCTGAACGAGGCCTTCGCCGCGCAGGTCCTCGCCTGCCACCGTGAGCTCGATCTGCCGATGGAGCGGCTCAACGTGAACGGGGGAGCGATCGCGCTCGGGCACCCGATCGGCTGCACCGGCGCGCGGATCGTCGTCACGCTCCTGCACGAGCTGAGGAGAAGGAAGGGCGAACGCGGCCTCGCGACCCTGTGCATCTCGGGGGGAATGGGGCTCGCCACGGAGTTCCGGCGAACGGGAGGCTGGGCTCCGGCGTGATGGGCCGGGGCGGTCGGGCCCATGACGGGGATGATCGTTTGCGAACCCGAAGCGTGCGGTGATGCACGAACTCGGGGGCGACACCACCATCGAGAAGAGAATTCCGGCGCACACCAGGCGCCCGGATGGCCCTGTCCGCGAGCCAGGCCTGGGGCACGCATGTTGCGCACAACTCGCCCCTGCTGAATCAAGAGGAGGTTCCCGATGTTCAACCCCACGAAGCTCGTCGTCTGGATCGCCGTCGCCGCATCCTTGGTCACGCTGGCCCCCTCCCCGCTCCTGAGTCCCTGTACTGCGCAGGTCACGTGTGCGGGAGGCCCGACCGCCGGGCTGTTCAGGCTCCCGCTCACGAGCATGGGAACCGGCGTCATGCGGGGCCGGCTGATCGATTCGTCGACCAACCTGCCAGCCTACCGCTTGACCGCGCGGCTGGTGGACGTGCCGAGCCCGTGCCTGTCGTGCGTCGAGGGGGAGATCCATGGCTTCCTCGACGACGGCTCGGGGACTTCGCCGGACTTCATCGTGAGAGGTCGCTACCTGGGATCCTTCCTCGGCGGATCGGGGCAGTTCAACTTGCGCGTGTTCCGGCCGAGCGGCGGTCCGAGCGTCGGAACCCTGAGCGGGTCCTTCGATGATCCACCTGGCGATGGCATGCCCGGGCAATTCAGCGGCGTCTGGCAGATCTGTCAGTAGAAGCCGCGTTACCGGAGTCGCTCGCGACGGAGCGATCGGATCCGCAGACTCTCCGCTTCCACTCCTCGACCGCCGGGCGAACGGCTCTTCGCGATCGAGAGGATCGATCGGCGGTAGGCCAGTCCTTCCTCAAGCGGGCATGGCGCGTGCGCGGGAGGTCGCCTCCCGCGCGTCCGTAAAGTCCTTTCGCGTGGACGGAAGAACGCTGTAGATAGCCAGGGCGACCGGAGGGCTGGCAACAAAGACTGCCCCGATAATCATCGCGATCATCGGCATCTTGGTGTCCCGCGGACTTGAGTCTGCGATCAGACGGAAACCCATGGTCAAGCTGGCAAGGTAGTAGCCGTACAGGAGCAGGCCCCAGACTCCGCTTCCCCAACGCCCCCACTCGCGAGCATTCCAGATTCCGAGGCCGAGCCCGATCCATGCCGCTGCTTCGGTCAGTCTGATCCACGAGAAGTAAGGGTGGGTTCCTAGGATCATGTAGCCGACGGGGCTCGCACCCTTGAGCATCAGGAGCACCGCCAGAGTGCGTCGAACCTTCGTCTGGTCGATGCGCCAAACTCTATCTGCGAGCACGATCCAGATGAGCCCCTCGGGAATCTGAAACCACGGAGCCACTACGGACATCCGCCCTCTGGCCGCGAGGCTTCCAGCGACGAGCGCAATTCCGATGAGCAGGAGTAGCACCGCGATGAACTTTCTCGGGAGTGACGAGAAACCACCGGTCGAGCGTCTGCGCCAGGCATTCTCGGGCAGAGCGAGCGACGTGGTGCTCATGACGTACCTTCCTTGCTCGGCATCCTAGCATCGGTTCGGAGAACCGGCCTCCAGGCTGGGCGATCCTCGCTCAGCCACGCACGGCCGCGTGCTCCGCCTCGTCGTCCATCCGCTCGTAGGTTGTCACGCTCGCATGGGCTGACCGGCTAGTCAGGCGGATGTAGCACGGGCGCGGGGGAGGCCCGCGCTTGAGGAACCGCGGCGCGTCCTTGGCGGAACGGGGGGGCCGCTGCGTTCTGAGCCACTGGCGAGGGGCTACGAAATCCCTATCCGGGCGGATAGACTCCTCCCCCCCGAATCCGTCCGACGGGCTGACTCAGGAGGGAAAACATGGCCATCCAGAAGGTAGGAGTCGTCGGCTGCGGCCTGATGGGCCACGGCATCGCGCAGGTCGCGGCCCAGGGCGGCTTCGACGTGATCGTGGTCGAGACCGAGCAGAAGTTCCTCGACGGCGGGCTCGCGCGCATCGACAAGAGCCTCGCCAAGCTCGCGGAGAAGGCGGTCGAGAAGGGCAAGAGCGCCGATCAGGCCAAGGCCGAGGCCGCAGGGGTGCGCGCTCGCATCCGCGGCTCGCTCGACCGCAAGGCGCTCGCCGACCGCGACCTCGTCGTCGAAGCGATCGTCGAGAACCTCGACGAGAAGAGGAAGCTCTTCGCCGACCTCGGCCGGATCTGCAGGAAGGAGGCGATCCTCGCCTCGAACACGTCGTCGTTCCCGATCGCCGAGATGGCCAAGGCGTCGGGCCGGCCCGCGCAGACGGTCGGGCTGCACTTCTTCAACCCGGTGCAGCTCATGCGCCTGGTCGAGGTCGTGCGCACGGGCGCGACCTCCGAGGAAGCCTTCGCCGCCGTGCGCGCCTTCGGCGAGGCCTGCGGCAAGACGCCGGTCGCGTGCAAGGACACGCCCGGCTTCGTCGTCAACCGGCTGCTCGTGCCGTTCATGGTGCAGAGCCTCCTGATGCTCGAGCGCGGCGACGCGAGCGCGGCCGACATCGACGCGGCCATGAAGCTCGGCTGCGGCCATCCCATGGGCCCGATCGAGCTGACGGACTACGTCGGGCTGGACACGACGCTCGCGATCCTGGAAGGTTGGGTCAAGGCACACCCCGGGGAGAGCGCCTTCGCGATCCCGGCGGTCCTGAAGAAGAAGGTGGCGGAAGGGAAGCTCGGCCGGAAGACCGGCGAGGGCTTCTACAAATGGCAAGGAGACAAGCGGCTGTGATCCTCACGAACCTCATCCTGTTGGCTGGCGCGTCCGGCTCCGGTCCCATTCCCCAAGACACGAAACCGAAGGTCGAGTGGACCGCGCCGGAGAGCTTCCTCGGCGGCGGGGGCCTGACTGTGCACGTGGAGATCGTGGCCCCGAAGGACGGCGCGTCGTTGCCCGCATGGATGCTGGAGTCGTCCGCCTTCACCGTGAACGGGAAGCCTCTCGTGGACAAGCGCTCGGCGGGCACGCTCACGCTCCTGCCCAACGCGCGGCTCTCGCTCGACCTCGACGTCGGGCCACTCATCGAGTCCTGCAAGGGTTTCGACGGCAAGGATTTCAAGTTCGGATACGGCCTGGAGTTCGTCGCCAGCGAGGAGAAGGGGGTGCGATTCAGGCAACCGGCGGACAAGGGTCTGGACTTCATGAAGATCCCCGTCGCAGACCTGTCGAAGTACCGCGTGCTGCTGCAGACGAACCGCGGCAACATGGAGGTCGAGTTCTGGCCCGACGTGGCACCGAATCACGTTCGCAACTTCCTGGACCTGTCCTACACGGGCTTCTACAACGGGACGCTCTTCCACCGCGTCGGCGCCAAGTTCATGATCCAAGGCGGAGATCCAAACACGAAGGGCTCCGACGTCACGCGTTGGGGTCAAGGGCAAGGCCCGCGCATGCTCGGACCGGAGTTCAACAGCAAGAAGCACGTCCGAGGCGTGCTCTCGATGGCGCGCGGATCCGACCCCGCATCGGGCTCCTCACAGTTCTTCATCATGAACGCTGAGAATCCGGGTCTGGACGGCAAGTACAGTGCCTTCGGCCTGCTGGTCAACGGCTTCGAGACCCTGGAAGCGATCGCGAATGCGAAGGGAACCGTGGCACCGGATTCGACCGTCCGTCCAAGCGAACCACAGAAGATCCTGGCGGCGGTCGTGGTCAAGGCTCCCGCGCCCTCGCCGGCTGGGAAGTAGCAGGACGCTCTCCGGACCTGACGACGGGGCCCAAGCAGAGAGGAGGACAGCGAGATGCACCCGGCCGAAAAGGGATTGGATTTCATCAAGATGCCCATCACCGATCTGACGGGGTTCCATGTCGTGCTCGAGACGGTGTCCGGGAGCATGGAGCTCGAGTTCTGGCCGGATGTCGCCCCCAATCACGTGCGCAACTTTCTCGATCTGTGCCACACGGGTTTCTACGACGGCAAGACCTTCCACCGCGTGATCCCCGGCTTCATGATCCAGGGTGGCGACCCCAAGGGCGACGGCACGGGCGACGGCCCTCGCAGGCTCAAGGCCGAGTTCAACGACCGCAAGCACGTGCCGGGCGTGATCTCCATGGCGCGATCGAGCGACCCGAACTCGGCCTCGTGCCAATTCTTCATCATGCACAAGGCCTACCCGAGCCTCGACCGGCAGTACTCTTGCTTCGGCAAGCTCGTCAGCGGCCTCGATGTCGTCGACAGAATCGCCAACGTCAAGCGAATATCGCAGGACAAGCCCAACGAGCCGCAGAGGATCGTGAAGGCCTCGGTCGTCAAGGTGACCACGAAGTAGGAGAGAGACCCGTGGGTTTCGAGAACATCCTCCTCGAGAGGACCGGCGCCGTCGCCATCGTGACGGTCAACCGTCCCAAGGTGATGAACGCGCTGAACGGGACGACCCTGCGCGAGCTGGCGGCGGCCTTCGACGAGATCGAGGCCGACGCCGCGGCGCGCTGCCTGGTCGTCACGGGCGCGGGCGAGAAGGCCTTCGTCGCCGGCGCGGACATCAACGAGCTCGCCAAGATGCAGCCGCTCCAGGCGAAAGACCTGGCCTACTCCGGCCAGCAGGTGTTCGCGCGTCTCGAGCGCATGACCAAGCCCTCGGTCGCCATGGTCAACGGCTACGCGCTCGGCGGCGGCTGCGAGCTCGCGCTCGCGTGCACGCTGCGGACGGCCGCCACGACGGCGAAGTTCGGCCTCCCCGAGGTCTCGCTCGGCATCATCCCGGGCTACGGCGGCACGCAGCGCCTCGCGCGCATCGCCGGTCCCGGCGTCGCCCGCGAGTGGGTCCTCACCGGCGACCTGTTCTCGGCCGAGGAAGCCCACCGCGTGGGCGTCGCGAACCGCATCTTCGCCCCGGAGGCGCTGCGCGAGGGTACGATGAAGCTGGTCGAGACCCTCCTCTCCCGGGGCCCGGTCGCCGTCCGCCTCGCCCTCGAGACCATCCGTCGCGGCATGAACATGAGCCAGCCTGAAGGCGAGATCATCGAGAGCGACATGTTCGCCCTGGCCGCGACGACAGCCGACATGCGCGAGGGCATGGCCGCTTTCCTGGAGAAACGCAAGCCCGCGTTCCAGGGACGCTGATTCCCGCCGCGTCGATCGAGGACTCCCCGGGCGGGGAGCCACTCCCGATCCGCAGGGCTTGTGAGGGGCTCATGAGGAGGCCGAACCGAGAACATGAGTGAACAAGTGGTCATCGTCGGAGGCGCCCGCACGCCGATGTGCGAGTACGTCGGGACGCCGGGCTTCGGGAAGCTCAAGGACACGAGCGCGATCGACCTCGGCGCGCACGCGGCCAAGGCGGCGCTCGCTCGCTCGAAGGTCGACCCGGCCTCGGTCGAGCACGTCGTCGTCGGCAACGCGCTCCAGACCTCGATCGATGCGATCTACGGCGCGCGGCACGTCGGCCTGAAGGCCGGGATACCCAAGGAAACGGGCGCGCTGACCGTGAACCGCCTGTGCGGGTCCGGCATCCAGTCGATCGTCAGCGGCGCGCAGATGATCCTCCTCGGCGAGGCCAGGACCGTCCTCGCCGGCGGCATGGAGAACATGAGCCAGGCGCCCTACGCGCTGTACGGAACGCGGCAGGGCATCCCCTTCGGCCAGAGCCCGCAGCTCGTCGACACGCTCTTCGGCGCGCTGCTCGATCCGGTGCCGGGGCTGATGATGGCGCAGACGGCCGAGAAGGTCGCGAAGCGCCTCGGGATCACCCGCGAGCAGCAGGACGAGTACGCGCTGCGCAGCCACAAGCTCGGCGCGGCCGCGGTCCAGTCCGGCCGTTTCGCCGCCGAGATCGAGCCCGTGACCGTCAAGACCCGCAAGGGCGACGAGCTCGTCGCCAGCGACGATCACATCAAGCCCGAGACGACTCTCGAAGGCCTGGCCAGGCTGCGCGCGTCCTTCGGCAAGGACGGCACGGTGACCGCCGGCAACGCCAGCGGCATCGTCGACGGCGCCGCCGCGGTCGTCCTGACCACGTCCGGGCGCGCCCAAGCCGACCAGCTCGACGTGTGGGCGCGGATCGTCGCCTGGGCCTACGTCGGCGTCGATCCGAGCGAGATGGGCCTCGGTCCGGTGCCCGCGATCCGCCGCTGCCTCGACCGGGCCAAGGTCTCCCTCCGCGATGTCGATCGCATCGAGATCAACGAGGCCTTCTCGGCCCAGTACCTCGGCTGCGAGAAGGAGCTCGAGCTCGACCGCGAGCGCTGCAACGTCAACGGCGGTGCGATCGCCCTCGGCCACCCCCTTGGCGCGACCGGGACGCGCCTCGTCCTGACGCTGATGCACGAGCTGCGCCTCACGGGCAAGCGCTACGGCGTGGCCTCGGCCTGCATCGGCGGAGGGCAGGGCATCGCCGTGCTGATCGAGAACCCGCGGGCCTGAGTAACGCCATGAATCCGCTGATCCACACGGGAAAGGACGGTTCGCGCGTCGTCCGGCTGACGCCGGGCAAGCGCGTCCTGTTCCTGACCAAGGACCTCGCGCTCATCGAGCGCCAGCTCCGGGGCGAGGTCGATCTGCGGATGGAGGACGTCGACCCCAAGGACCTCCTCGACGACATCAACACCGACGTGATGACCCCGGCGTGGGTGTGCTTCCGCCACCGGCCCGGGGACCTGGCCCTCGATGCTTACGCCGGGCTCGTGCACCCCGACGGCCGGCGCGTGTTCGGGACGCGCGCGCTGATGGACGGGGGCTTCGAGGTCATCGTCTCGGGCCAGCGCAAGGGCACCGGCTCGTCGCGCGAAACCGCCCCGCAGGCCGAGAAGTGGTCGGGGATCCACCTCGCGGTCGCCGCCTCCTTCGCGCCGATCCACGAGCGCAACAACGTGAACCTCGGCCAGCTCATGGGCGGCCATGCGCATCTCGAACGCCTGCAGCGCGGCGAGGAGATCCCGCTCGCCGAGCTCACCGGCCGCTACGACCTCGTCACGCGCGCGATCCTGGAGGCCGGAGGCCTCTTCGCGTTCGCCGCCAAGTACGCTGCGGGCGAGATCGTGGTGCCCGCGCCGGCGACCGGAAAGCGCCCGATGACGATGGCCGAGAAGATCCTGGCCGTGCACCTCGTCAACGACGGGCGCGGCGAGGATTGCGTCCGGCCCGGGGACTTGTGCCTGGCCCGCGTCGACGGGGGCTACAGCCACGAGTTCACGACCGCGCAGGTCGACGACTTCCTGTGTCGCGAGCACGGAACCGGATACAGGATCCCCGATCCGACGAAGTTCGCGGTCTTCGAGGACCACCTCCTGTACACCGACGGCGTGAAGAAGATGGCCCCGTTCACCGCGCAGATCCGCAAGCTGCGCGAGCTGCAGCGCGAGTTCCAGCAGCGCACCGGCGTGCGCGACTACTCGGCGCGGGGGGGCGTGTCCCCCGGCATCTGCCACCAGGTCGCGCGCGAGCAGTTCGTCGACCCCGGCGATTTCATCCAGGCGACCGACAGCCACACCTGCATGGGAGGCGGCAACAACGCGCTCGCCTGGGGCGTGGGCGCGACCGAGTACGCGGCGCTGATCCACGCGGGGTTCACGTTCGTGCAGGTGCCCGAGTCGATCCGCTTCGAGCTCTCGGGGAAGCTTCCGGCGAGCTGCACGGCGAAGGACGTGATGCTCGAGATCCTGCGCAGCTACGCCAAGCGCGAGCAGACGCTCGACCGGGTGCTCGAGTTCGGCGGTCCGGGGCTCGCGTCCCTGTCGATGGACGAGCGCGCGACGCTGACGAACATGGCGACCGAGTGCAGCGCCAAGTCCGGGATCTGCGAGGCGGACGAGCTCACCTTGGCGTGGCTCGTCGAGCGGCGACCCGGCGCGACGAAGGAGCAGATCCGGTCGCGGTTCGTGCAGCCCGATGCAGGCGCCGAGTACGCCGGCGGAGTGCACCGGATCGACCTCTCGAAGGTCGTTCCGATGGCGGCCGAGCCCGGCGACCCGACCTACGGCAAGGCGATCGCCGAGCTCGGCGAGATCCGGATCGACATCGCCTACGCCGGCTCGTGCACGGCGGGCAAGGAGCACGATCTCGACTTCTACGCGCGCGTGCTGCGAGAGGCCCTCGACGCCGGCCGCAAGGTCGCGCCGGGAGTGCGGATGGTCCTCCAGTACGGCAGCGAGAGCGTGCGCGAATATGCGCGCGCGCGGGGCTACCTCGAGACGTTCCAGAAGGCGGGCGTCGAGGTGATCGACCCCGGCTGCGGAGCGTGCATCGGCTGCGGTCCGGGCGTGTCGGAAACGAAGGAGCAGGTCACGGTCAGCGCGATCAATCGCAACTACGCGGGCCGCAGCGGGCCGGGCAAGTTGTACCTCGCCTCGCCCCTGTCGGTCGCAGCCAGCGCGATCGAGGGGCGCATCGTGGCGTATCATCCGGGGATGTTCCGCGTGCGCGCGGCCTCGGCCAGGTGAGGCGGAGCGGGAACACGAGACGGACGAGATGGCCGAATACGACATCGCAGTGATCGCCGGCGACGGCATCGGGCCCGAGGTGACGCGGGAGGCGCTGAAGGTCCTCGACGCGGCCGCGGAGGTGTACGGCTTCCGCACGCGGCGGAGGGCCTATCCGTTCGGGACCGAGCACTGGCTCGCGACCAAGCAGCTGTTCCCGGACGCGGCCTTCGAGGAGGTCCGCGGGATGCAGGCGGTGTTCCTGGGGGCGATCGGCGATCCGCGGGCTCCGGTGGGCCTGGTCGAGCGCGGGGTGATCATGCGCATGCGCGTGGGGCTCGACCTGTACGTCAACCTGCGGCCGGTCAAGTTGTACGACGCGCGGTTGTGCCCGCTGAAGGACAAGCGGCCCGAGGACGTCGACATGGTGATCGTCCGCGAGAACACCGAGGACGCCTACACGACGAAGGCAGAGTTCACGGGCAAGGGCGGTCCGGACGAGGTCGCGTCGCAGCCGATGCGCTACACGCGGAAGGGGACGGAGAGGATCATCCGGTTCGCGTTCGATCTGACGCGGGCGCGGAACAAGCACAGGAAGCTCCTGCTGATCGACAAGACGAACGCGGTGGCGGCGCAGGACCTGTGGACGCGCACGTTCGCCGAGGTCGCGAAGGAGTATCCCGACGTCAAGACCGATCACGCCTACATCGACGCGGCGTGCATGTGGATGGTCAAGAACCCGGAGTGGTTCGACGTCGCGGTGACGACGAACCTGTTCGGCGACATCATCACGGACCTCGGCGCGATGATCCAGGGGGGGATGGGGATCGCGGCATCGGCGAACATCCATCCGGGGAAGGTGAGCCTGTTCGAGCCGATCCATGGATCGGCGCCGAAGTACGCGGGGAAGAACGTAGCGTGCCCGGTGGCGGCGATCATGGCGGCGTCGATGATGTGCGACTACCTGGGCGAGAAAGCGGCGGCCGCGGCGATCGAGAGGGCGGTGATCGATCTTCTGAGCTCGCGGAGGTTGAAGGGCGTCGGCACCGGCGACCATCCCACGAACGAGGTGGGGAACCTGGTCGCGGCGGAAGTGCGCTCGGTCGCGGCGAGGGTGTAGGACAGTTCCCTCGAGGGCGGGGCTGCACGTGATGAAGCTGCCGCGAGTCGTCATCACTTCGATTCTGATTTCCTCGTTGGTGGCTTGCGCGCACGCCGGCCGCAGCCCCGAGACGCACGATCGCGTCGAACTCCGGACCGATGTGGACGAGGCCGAAGTGGCTCTCGACCTGGTCTCGCGAATGCGGCGATCCGAGCCGATCGCCAGCAGCGATTGGGAGAAGCTCTTCCACACGGATGGATACCTCCGGCTCCGGCGCCGCGAGAAAGAGATGGGGGTCGAGCTCGAGGACTCCGACTTCGAGGCCTTCCTCCGCTCGGACGACCTCACCAGGCAGGAGCCCGCCCTGCGCAAGACCCTCGAAGAATGGAAGCAGGCCGACCTCCGCTCGGCCGCTCGCCGCGTCCTGGCCTACCTGCCGGGCGACGCGCACATCCGGGCGACCGTTTTTCCCGTCGTCAAGCCCCGGAAGAACAGCTTCGTCTTCGAGACCCAGACGAATCCCAGCATCTTCCTCTACCTCGATCCCTCCCTGACCCGCGAGCAGTTCGAGAACACCGTCGCTCACGAGCTCCACCACATCGGCTTCGCGAGCATCCCCAAGGAGGAGTCGAACCATCCTCCCGAGGTCCAGGCCGTCCTCCCCTGGATCGGCGCTTTCGGCGAAGGCTTCGCGATGCTCGCGGCCGCCGGAGGGCCCGACGTCCATCCACACGAGCACAGCCCGGCAGCCGATCGCTCCCGATGGGACCGCGACCTCGCCCGCTTCGACGACGACCTCGAGAAGATCCAGACGTTCGTCCTCGACGTCCTCGAAGGCCGGCTCTCGTCGGAAGAAGACATCCGCAAGGCCGGCTTCTCCTTCTTCGGGGAGCAAGGCCCCTGGTACACGGTCGGATGGAAGATGGCGGTGATCGTCGAGAAGCGCTACGGGCGCGCCGTCCTCATCGAGGGGATGCGCCGACCGGAGCGGCTCCTCGCCACCTACAACCGGGCCGCGGCCGAGCGGAACGAGCGCGGAGCGGAGAAGCTGGCACTGTGGTCTCCGGAGCTCCTCGAGCGCCTGGGCGCCCAGGCGCTCGTTCCCTCCGCGCCCTCCCGCTGAGCTTCGCGACCGCTCGACCCTCTCACGGCCCACGGAGCGCGAGGCGCTGCACGACGCCGCTCGCGCGCTGACACGGCGGCCCCGGGCGATACTCGAACTCGACCTCCCGCGGCCCGACGCGGATCCGGCTCAAGCTCACTGTGCTCGCATCCCCGCGGTGCATGCACGGCGAGAACGGGCCTCGCTCCGGTTCGTGGCTCGCGTGGAACGCCTCGAACACGACGGCGTCGAGGGCGCCCTGGGCGTGCACCATCCGCTCGAGCAGCGCCTTGCGCTCCCTCCGCGCGCGCTCCGGATCGCGTGACGACGAGATCAGCAGCGCGCCCGGCTGCCCGCCCTGCCGGCTCTCGAGCTGCTCACCGTCCCAGCTCCAGATCCGCACCTCCCCCGGCAGCTCGATCGCGAACAGCGCGAACGAGCGGTGCTTCCGCGCGTCGAGCGCCTCCATCCTCCTGCGCACGTCCTCGACGCCCGCGCTCGACAAGAGATCGAGCACGAGCAGCCCCCTCGATCGAAACGCTCCTGCACCCTCGTCGCGCTCGCTCCGCGGCCCATTCGCGATCCCGACCGCGACTCCGCGCTCGTTGACCCCGAGCCAGGCTCCCCCTGCGTCCCCGTCCTCGGGCGCGAGGAACCTCACGCCCTCCCTCTCGCTCACCTTCGGCGGCAGCGCCGGCTTGCGCGTCGCGAGCTCGTCGCGGTTGAAGCGCACCTCGTATCCGCCTTCGGTCCGTCTCCACGTCGCCGTGCACATGCGCGAGTCCTACGGGATCGGCCTGAACTGCGCCTCGACGCGCCGCTGCAGCTCGGCCGCGAGATCCTTCCGATCGCTCGCCCGCAGAGCCTCCCCCCCGAAGGTGACCGTGGCCTCGACCAGGTCGAGCCGCAACAGCCTCATGGCGTGCGCGTAGAGACGCACACCGTCCTTCCAGCACACCACCTCCGAAGCGGGAGGATCGCGCGGCCCGGTGCGGTACTCCATCGTCGCCCACGCGACCGGGTGCCCTCCGCGCGCGGCCGGCTCGAGCAGCGCCGAGCGGAACGGGAGCACTCGCGCACCGCCTCCGGTCGTGCCCTCCGGGAACACCACCAGCACGTGGCCCTGTTCGAGAGCCTCCTCGATCCTGCGGTTCACGTCCGGGATCGCCCGCTTGTTCCCGCGATCGATGAAGATGATCGACAGCGTGCGCGCCATGAACCCGAAGAAGGGCCAGCTCGCGATCCCCGACTCGGCCACGAACACCCCGGCTGTCAGCGACGCGAGCACCCAGATGTCGGTGTAGGCGACATGGTTCGACACCAGGAAGCACGGCCCCTTCGGCGGAACTCCGCGCACGGTGACCTTCACACCCGTGCAGGCGATGGACGCGCGCGCCCAGGTGCGGAACACGCCGTCGCGCAGGCGCTTCCTGCGGGTGGGACTGCGGGCAGAGAAAGGCAGTGCCAGAAAGTAGAAAACGGCGATGGCGAGGTTCGCGAGGGTGAAGGCCCCAAGGCGCAGGACGGCCCTGAGGCCGGTCCACAGCCCGTAGAGCAGGCCCCAGACCGGCCTGGGGGCCCCGGATGCGTTTTTCTCCTTGTTCACGTTCACCCTTCGCCCGGCAGCCCCTGAGTTCTACAATTCGCGGCCCCGGACCGCGTCCAACCCACTTCCTCTGAGGACACTGAATCTCATGAACCTGACCAAGATTCTTCCCACGATGGCCCTGGCTCTCATGACAATTCCGGCCATGGCCCAGACCACCCGAACGACCGACGCCAAGGCGCCGGCGAGACTAGGCAACGCGGAGCCGAGCATCATCATCCTGGTGCAGAAGCCCTCCTACCCTCTGACGACCGACATCGTCACGGGCGCGGCGCTGCCGACCAAGCCGACCGAGTACGTCAAGAATCAGAAACTCTTCCGCCTGGCCACCCCCGACTCGATCAAGTCGATCGACGCCGACCCGGTGAAGTACGTCAAGATTCTCGACGACGCAGTCGTCGCCGCGCAGAAGCCGACCTACCCGATGACGAAATCGCCGGTGTCGGACCAGCTGCTCGACGCCGGTGCCGTCGACTTCGTCCATGGCACGAGACTCGTGCGTCTGGCGAACATCGCGGAGATCGCCCTGTTCCAGGCCGACCCGCATACGCCGATGCAAAAGCTCGACCAGGCTTGGATCGCATCCCTGAGGCCGACCTACGCCCACACGTTGTGCGTGGTCGACAAGAAGCCGCTGGGCATCGATCCGGTGGACTATCTCTACGGCGTCAAGCTGATTCGCTTCGACACCAAGGGCTGCGTCGACCTGTTCGAGAAGGATGTCGACACCTACGTGGCGGCCCTGGCCACGCTGAGGTAGTCGCGGCGGACACGGAGCCCTGACGGGGCTTCCTCCGCAGACATTGCAGCGCGGATCGGCCAACCGGCCGGTCCGCGCTGTCGTTCCGGGTGGGCCGCAGGTTCGTGCCCTGCCGCGGAGGTCGCCTCCGGCGGTTGCAGATTGGCGAGCACACTCGACGCGACCGGAACCGGAAGGATGGCCTGGCCGCCTCGAGGCGACGGTCTGCCGTTCGAAACGACCGCGGCGCGGAGGGGCCCAGAGGCCCGTCCGCGCCGCGGGTCGTGAAGCCGTAACCTACGGCTTCGCGTACTTGACCGGTCAGCCGTAGGACTTGGTCTCGGCCTTGGTCACGGCGTGGCCCGAGCTCAGGTCGGCGACGGCTGCCTGGACGTAATTCACCCTGGTGTCTTCCTTCGCGAGCTCTCCGTGCGGCGCGTTGTCGAGCGCGCCACGGTACACGAGCGCGCCCTTCTCGCTGATGACGAACATGTGCGGGGTGCTCTTCGCGCCGTAGAGCCTGCCCACCTTGCCGTCGGGATCGACGAGCATGAGGGCCTTCATCTTGTGCTCCTCCATGAACTTCTTGATCGTGTCGGCCTGGCCGCCGGGGTTCTTGGGGTTCTCCGAGACGATCGAGAGCCACACGACGCCCTTGGCCTTCAAGTCCTCGGGCATCGTGCGCAGCGGTCCCTCCGCGCCGTACGCGTACACGCAGTAGGGGCAGGTCGGGTTGAACCACTCGAGCACGACCGTCTTGCCCTTGTAGTCGGAGAGCTTGACGGTCTTGCCCTCGATGTTCTTCAGCTCGAAGGCCGGCGCGGGCTTGCCGAGCTCGGCCTTGTCGATCTTCTCGGTCTTCGCGTCCTTCTTCGGCTCTTGGCCCTTGTCCTGCGCGACAGGAGCCGTTGCGGCGAGCACGACCAGGGCGCCCAAGGTCATCGGGATACGCAGCGGCGAGGTCCGTTTCATCAAGGTCATCGTTGGGGTCTCCACGTCGGTCACTTGCTCGCGCGAACATCGGCGAGCGGTTTGCCAAAAGTCGAGTCCAGGTCGAAAAAGGACTCGCCCTGCTCGGTCCTTACGCGCAGCACGCCCTGGAGGCGCGGCCGGTCCTCGGGCGATTCCTTGCGGAAACGCACCTCGGCGGTCAGCCGGCAGAAGCGCTCGTCCTTCGCGATCAGACGGCTCTCGAGGCTCGTCGTCGCGCTCGCGAGGGGGAAGATCTCGAGGTCGGACGCGCGCGGGACGGAGATCCGCAGCTGCGGGCTCTTCCCCCCCCCGGACCACTCCAGCTCGGCGCCCTCGAGCTCCTTCCACGGCCGCGGCAGTCGCGCGCGCGAGACGGCGAAGAGCTTCTCGTTCGCCGGCGCGGGTGGGTCGCCCGCCGCCGCGATCGGGACCTCCAGGCGGGCCTTGCCCGAGCCGGGGAAGCACACGTCGGTGCACACGAGCCAGCTCGCCTCGATTTCGAAGGTCACCTTCGAGCCCGGCCCGAATCCCTGCGCGAGCTCCCGGGGGACGCGGACGTCGGCGACGAGCATCACCTCGCCACGGTGGATGTAGGTCACGATGTCGCCCTCGGCAACGTCGCGCTCGGGAGCGGGGAAGCGCAGGTCGCCGATCTCGAAGTCCTCGGGGCCGCTGATCGTCGCCTTGGTGGGGAAGCCGCTGTCGCCGGGGTTCTCCCAGTAGATGTGCCACCCGCGATCGACGGTGAGCTTGACGCCCAGCGTGAAGGTCTCTCCCGGCCGGATCGCGGCGCGGTCGGCGAGAAGGTCGACGCGGACGAGACGGTCTCCGCGCGAGTCGCCGGCGGAGCCCCCGCGCAAGTCGACAGGGTTCTGCTGAGCGAGCGCGCAGGCGGCTGCCAGGAGGGATGCGATCATCTCGGCGTGGGATGCTAGCACGGCGTCGCCGACGCGGGAGGCTCGGCCAGGTTATCATGCTCCTTCACGAGCGTCTCCATGGCCGGCCGCAAGCGATTCAGCGTGATCCGCGACCCCGTGCACGGGGATGTGTACCTCACGCACGAGGAGATCGCCGTCCTCGACACGCCCGAGATGCAGCGTTTGAGGGGCGTAAAGCAGCTCGGCACGGCGTTCCTGGTGTTCCCGGGCGCGGTGCACACGCGCTTCGACCACTCGATCGGCAGCCTGCACATGGCGGCCAGGGTGATCGAGGCGGTGAACCGGAGCTTCGAGCTGGATCCCAAGGCGTGCGTCGGCGTCAGCGAGGAGGAAGCGCGCGTGATCCGGATCGCGGCGCTCGTGCACGACGTGACGCACATCCCGTTCGGGCACAGCATCGAGGACCAGGACGGGATCTTCTGGCGCCACGACTCGGCGCACCGGTTCGAGAGGATGCTCGGGCCGGGGACGGCGCTCGGGAAGGAGCTGCGCGGGCTCGGCGTCGCGACGGATGTGCTCAACATCCTGCGCGGCGGCGGTGAGCCGGCTCCGGTGCCGCCGTACTGGACTCAGATCGTCACGGGGACCTTCGCCTGCGACATCCTCGACTACCTGGCGCGCGACGCGTACTTCACAGGGCTGAAGCTCGCGGTCGATCCGCGCGTCACGAGCTACTTCAAGATCGACCGCGCGAGCGGGAACCTCTACATCGATCTCGCCAAGCACGATCTCCTGCGCGAGGACATCCTCTCGGAGGTCGTGAGGATGCTCGAGGCGCGCTACTACTTCTCCGAGCGCGTGTACTACCACCACGCCAAGGTGGCGGCGGGGGCGCTCGTCGCACGCGCGATCGCGCTGGCGCTCGCCTGCGGCGCGGTGAAGGAGGAGGACTTCTACGGAGAGACCGACGCGTCGGTGCTCGAGCTGCTCGAGCGCTCGGTCGCGAAGGCGGAAAAGGAGGCGCGGGAGCGGGTGCGCTCGCTGGTGAGGCGCTTCCGCTCGCGCAGGTTGCCGAAGCGCGCGTGCGTGTTCCCGCGGTACGAGAACGAGGAGGTGCAGGAGGGGCTGGTGCGACGCTACTTCGCGCAGGGCGGCGCGAAGGCGCGGTCCGAGGCGGAGGCGCGCATCGCGGACCTGGTGCGATTCGCGACGGGGAAGGAGGTCGAGGTGATCGTGTACTGCCCGGCGCAGCGGATGCAGCTCAAGGAGGCGCGCATGCACGTGCGCTGGCCGGGAGCGGCGTCGGTCGAGCCGCTGGCGAGCTACGCGGAGCGTGTGCCGCGGCTCGCGGACCTCGAGCGCAGCTACCGCGATCTGTGGAAGTTCTACGTGTTCGCCGACACGGCCGATCCCGATCTGCTCGCGAAGGTCCAGGAGGCGGCGCAGCAGGAGTTCCGCGAGGCGACCAACGCGTACGACGCGACCAGGCGCTAGTCCGGATCGAGCGCGCCCAGGCCGAGCCAATCGAGTAGGCTTCCCCGTCCCCGAGCCGCTTCCCCATGCCCGACATCGTCATCATCGGCGGATGCGGCCACGTCGGGCTCCCCCTCGGTCTCGCCTTCGCCCGCGCGGGGAAGAAGGTCGTCGCCCTCGACCTCGACGCGAAGAAGGTGGCGCTGGCGGGCGGCGGGAAGATGCCGTTCATGGACGCGGGGGCGGACGAGCTCCTGCCGAAGGTCCTGAAGAGCGGCGCGTTCCGCTGCACCACCGAGCCGAAGGTGATCCGCGACGCCGACGTCGTCATCACCGTCATCGGCACGCCGCTCGACGAGCACCTGAACCCGCGCTTCGAGGTCTACGCCGACCTCCTCGACCAGGACCGCTCCCACCTGCGCAAGGGGCAGCTCCTGGTCCTGCGCAGCACGGTCTACCCCGGCACGACCGATCGCATCGCGAGGAGCGTGGCCGAGACCCAGGTCGGGATCGACGTCGCCTTCTGTCCCGAGCGCGTGGCCGAGGGCGTCGCGCTCCAGGAGATCACCTCGCTCCCCCAGATCGTCGCCGGCACGAGCGCGCAGGCCCAGGCCCGCGCCGAGGCCCTCTTCCGTCTGCTCACGCCCGACATCGTCCCGATGAAGCCGCTCGGTGCCGAGCTCGCCAAGCTCTACAACAACGCCTGGCGCTACATCCAGTTCGCGGTGGCGAACCAGTTCTA
This sequence comes from Planctomycetota bacterium, assembly GCA_041488095.1. Taxonomy (GTDB): domain Bacteria; phylum Planctomycetota; class UBA1135; order UBA1135; genus DASYPQ01. The sequence continues at coordinate 3,466 of JBGPOP010000040.1, read as the reverse complement.
CATGATCTGCAACGACCAGGGCGTCGACTTCTACGAGATCCACCGCGCGATGACCGAGAAGTACCCGCGCGCGAAGGGATTCCCGAAGGCCGGGTTCGCCGCCGGCCCGTGCCTCTTCAAGGACACGATGCAGCTCTCGACCTTCGACAACAACGCCTTCTTCCTGGGGCACTCGGCCATGCTCGTGAACGAGGGGCTGCCGAACTACCTCGTGCGCCGCGCGTCCGCGCGCTACGACCTGCGCAACATGACCGCGGCGATCCTGGGCATGACGTTCAAGGCCGACTCCGACGACCCTCGCGATTCGCTGTCGTTCAAGCTCAAGAAGAGCCTCCAGGTCGAGTGCAGGGAGGTCCTGTGCTGCGACCCGTTCCTCGAGGACCGATCGCTCGTGACGCTCGCGGAAGCGCTCGCGCGCGCCGACATCTTCTTCATCGGCGCCCCGCACACGGCCTGGCGGAGCGTGGACTTCGGGAAGAAGCCCGTGATCGACATCTGGAACTCGACCTCGGTGGGCACGGCAGTCGTTTGAAGGTCCTGGTCACCGGCGCGAACGGCTTCATCGCCGGCTACCTGGTCGAGGAGCTCCTCGGCCAGGGCTGGGACGTGGTCGGGATCGACAACTTCAGCAAGTACGGGCGGGTCGCGAAGTCCTACGACGACCATCCGCGCTTCCAGCTCGTCGAGGGCGACGTCAAGGACGTCGAGCGGATGAAGAAGGTGGTCGCCGACTGCGACCACTTCGTCGCCGGCGCGGCGAGGATCGGAGGGATCTCCTACTTCCACAAGTACGCCTACGACCTGATCGCGGAGAACGAGCGCATCACCGCCGCCTCGTTCGACGCCGCGATCTGGGCCCACGAGAACAGGAAGCTGAGGAAGATCACGGTCTTGTCCTCCTCGATGGTGTTCGAGTCCTCGAACGTGTTCCCCACGCCCGAGGGCGCGCAATTCACCAGCCCGCCGCCGCGATCGACTTACGGCTTCCAGAAGCTCGCGACCGAGTACTTCACGAAGGGCGCGCACGAGCAGTACGGACTGCCCTACACGATCGTCCGCCCGTTCAACTGCGTCGGGATCGGCGAGGGCCGGGCGCTCGGCGAGCACGAGGCGTTCTCGGGCAACGTCAAGCTCGCGATGAGCCATGTCGTGCCCGACCTCGTGCAGAAGGTGCTCAAGGGCCAGGATCCGGTCCACATCCTCGGCGACGGCAAGCAGGTGCGACACTACACCTACGGCGGCGACCTCGCCAAGGGGATCCGCGTGTGCATCGAGCACGAGAAGGCGCTGAACGAGGACTTCAACCTCTCGACTGCGCGTTCGACCGGGGTGCTCGAGCTGGCCGAACTGATCTGGAGGAAGATCAACCCCGGCCGGCCGTTCCGTTTCGTTTCCGACCCGCCCTACGAGCACGACGTGCAGATGCGCGTGCCGGACGTCCGCAAGGCGAAGCGCCTGCTCGGCTTCGAGGCGACGACAACGCTCGAGAAGATCCTGGACGAGGTGATCCCCTGGGTCCGCGAGCAGGTCCTGGCCGGGAAGATCTGACTATTCGAAATCGATCCCGGTCCAGAAGCCCCAGTCCATCCCGGTGTCGCGGCCGGGCGCGTTCGACACGCGCAAGATGAGCCTTCCGGTCGCGATCTGCGGCAGGTCGATCGCGAACTCGTGGAAGCCGGCGTCGCGGGGATCGGCCACCGGGTCGAGGACCTTCTCGAAGAGGATCTCGAGCGGGCCCGGATCGACGCTGCGCTCGACGGTGAAGCGCACCCCGTCCGTCTTCCGCCTCGGGTTCTGGTACGCCAGCGGATGGATCCCGAATCGGCCCAGCGCGCGCCGCGCACCCGGAGGGATCTCGAAGACGATCTCGCCCGGAGCGTGGATCAGGACGACGCGGACGCCGTCGACCTTGCGCCGCGTGATCGGCAGATCCGAACGGTACTCGACCGGCTTGGCCTTCCAGTAGAAGAACGGTCGCGCGATGTTCATCGCCGGCTCGGACTGGCCGGTTGCCTCCTGGTACGGCGGGAGCCCCTGCCTCCGCAGCTGATCCAGGAGCTTCGCGAAGCCGTCCTCGTCGATATAGAAGGATCGCCAGTGGCGCTCGGCCAGGTCCTCGGGAAGGAGGCCGGCCTCGACGTCGCGCTCGAGGAGCTCGGCCGCGTGGAGGCGCGCCTCTCCGAACTGCCGGGCCGGGCCCACGTACCAGGGAACCAGGGCTCCCATCGTGATGCACAGCGTGCCGCGCACGAGGCGACCGGAGGTCCCGGTTCCGTACCGGCACCAGACGAGGTACAGGAACGCGAGGAACGGGGAAGCGAGCGTCACGTAGCGGAGGGCTGCGCCCGCTCGCGGCATCTCGCCGCGTCCCCAGCCGATCCCGAGCGCGAGCGTCACGCCTCCGACCCCGCACGCGAGCATCCCGAGCGCGCGCCAGCGCTCTCCCGGTCGAGCTCGCGCCGCCGCGATCCAGATCGGCGCCGTGAAGAGGCACAGTCCGACGAGGAGGAAGCCCGTGACCGGCCAGAAGTCCATCCCGGCCGGACCCACGCCGAGCGTCAACAGCCGCATGGAGGCGGAGAGCGTCTTCGCGAGGCTCGAGTGGACGCTCAGATGGGCCGGAGTTTCGTAGCCGAAGAAGTAGAGCGCGATCCCGACTGCGGCCGCCGCCGCCACGGCGACGAGGAGAGGCGCGGAGCGGCGGCGCACGGGATCGATCGATCTCCAACCGGACAGGCCGGCGAGCCCGGTCCACAGGGCGATCGCCGGCACCTGCAGCAGACCCGCGGCTCCGCACAGCGGCAGAGCCAGGAGGCAGGCGCCGATCCACGACGTCGTGCGCCGGTCGAGGACTGCCGGCCCGCCGGCGACCAGCATCAGGACCGCGGACGAGATCGCGGCCGGCAGGACCAGGGCGATCTGGAAGGCCGTCGCCAGGTTCTCGTGGTGTCCCCAGTTCAAGAAGAGGAAGGGGAAGAACGCATCGGTCGCGCTGGTCCTGCCCCGGATGCGCCGCGCGACGAGGATCAGGCCCAGCGAGACGGCCGCGAGGAGGAACACCTGCGCGTACATGAGCGAGCGGAAGTCGTGCGTCAGCTTCATCAGGCCGACGAACACGAGCCGCGGGAGCGGGATCCGGTGCTCGTTGTGCTGCGACCACAGCAACGCGGGCGAGAGCCCGGCGCCCTCGGCGAGCTGCGGGAGCATCGCGTAGTCGTCCATGAAGGGGACCGGGCTCGCGTACGCGGCGAGGTAGTGATGGGCCGAGGCGAGCATCGCGAGCCAGGCCAGACCGACGAGCAGCGGGGAGGCCATCGCGCGCAGATACCAGCGCAGGTAGCTCGGCATCCAGCGCCACATGCGGAACCGGCTCTGGCCCGACTCCCGGTCGACCCACGAGCTCGGCACCTCGGCGACCCGCCCGCCGGAGAGATGGGCCTTGACCGTCAGCTCGAGCCCGATCTCG
>JBGPOP010000039.1:0-40620 GCA_041488095.1 Planctomycetota bacterium | reverse complement strand
CCATGTCCGCCTCGAAGTCCTCGCGGTAGCGCTCGCGCGCCTCGCGGTACTGCTCCTCCGTGAGGAGCTGCTTCTCCTTGAGGGGGCGGTTGACCGTGCCCTGCACGGGGCGGCGGCAGCGGCCGTTGTCGAAGAGCGCGTCGACCGACTGCTGCAGCATGCGCTTCTCGTTGCGGATGATGACCTCGGGCGCGTTGAGGTCGAGCAGCTTCTTGAGGCGGTTGTTGCGGTTGATCAGGCGCCGGTAGAGGTCGTTCAGGTCGCTGGTGGCGAAGTTGCCCGAGTCGAGGAGCACGAGCGGGCGCAGGTCGGGCGGGATCACCGGGATCACGTCCAGGATGACCCACTCGGGGTTGTTGTTCGAGTCGCGCAGCATCTCGACCGTGCGCAGGCGCTTGATGATGTCCTTCATGCGCTGCTTGCTGCGGGTCGAGAGCAGCTCCTCGCGCAGCTCCTGGGAGAGCTTCTGGAGATCCAGGCGGCGCAGGATCTTCTTGACCGCCTCCGCGCCCATGTCGGCGTCGAATTCCGAGCCGTACTTGGCGCGCGACTGCCGGAACTCGTCCTCGGTCAGGAGCTGGTGCTCCTCGAGCGGCGTGTCGCCCGGGTCGACGACCACGTAGTCCTGGAAGTAGACCACGCGCTCCAGGTTGCTGACCTTCATGCCCAGGAGGTTGCCCAGGCGCGAGGGCATGGCCTTGAAGAACCAGATGTGCGCGACCGGAGCGGCCAGGTTGATGTGTCCCATGCGCTTCCTGCGCACGCGGCTGTGCGTGATCATCACCCCGCACTTGTCGCACACGATGCCCTTGTGCTTGATGCCCTTGTACTTGCCGCAGAAGCACTCCCAGTCCTTCTCGGGACCGAAGATGCGCTCGCAGAACAGGCCGTCGCGCTCGGGGCGGTAGGTGCGGTAGTTGATCGTCTCGGGCTTCTTGACCTCGCCGTAGGACCAGGAGCGGATGTCCTCGGGCGAGGCCAGGCTGATCGTGACGCTGCCGTAGTCGTTGACGCGCGTGTAGATGGTCTCGGTCATCGGACTCTCCTAGAGCGGCGCCGCCTTCTTGTGCAGTTCCATGTTCAGGGCCAGGCCCTTGATCTCGTTCGTGAGCACCTCGAAAGACACGGGCGTGCCCGGCTCGAGGATGTTGATCCCCTTGACCATCGACTCGTAGATCTTCGTCCGCCCGTCGACGTCGTCGGACTTCACGGTCAGCAGCTCCTGAAGAATAGCCGCGGCGCCGTAGGCCTCGAGCGCCCACACTTCCATCTCGCCGAAGCGCTGCCCGCCGAAGCGCGCCTTGCCGCCCAGCGGCTGCTGGGTGATCAGGCTGTAGGGGCCGGTCGCGCGCGCATGCACCTTCTCGTCGACGAGGTGGTGGAGCTTGAGCATGTACATCACGCCGACCGTCACCTCCTGCTCGAAGGACTGGCCGGTGCGACCGTCGTAGAGCCTGAACTTGCCCGTCACGGGCTGGCCCGCCTCCAGGAGCAGCGCCTCGATCTCGCTTTCCTTGGCGCCGTCGAAGGCGGGTGTGTGGCAGCGGATGCCGAGTCGGCTGGCGGCCAGCCCGATGTGGGTCTCGAGGATCTGACCCACGTTCATGCGGCTGGGCACGCCCAGCGGGTTGAGCACGATGTCGACCGGCGTGCCGTCCTCGAGGTAGGGCATGTCTTCGACCGGGCAGATCTTGGAGATCACGCCCTTGTTTCCGTGGCGACCGGCCATCTTGTCGCCGACGGAGAGGTTGCGCTTGGTGGCGACGTAGACCTTGACCATCTCGAGCACGCCGGTCGGGAGCTCGTCGCCGCGGGAGAGGCGGTTGACGACCTTGTTCTTCTCGGTCTCCTTCCCGTCGATCTTGGCCTGGTACTCGCCGATCAGCGTGTGGGCCTTCTTGCCTTGCTCCCTGACGGAATGGGCATCCGCCGCGGCCAGGCACAGCCCGCGCACGCGGCGCAGCTCGTCGTAGGTCGCGGTGTCGTCGATCTGGGCCGGCTTGCCGGTCAGGTCGTCGGGCACCTCGGTCCCGAGCGCGGCCTTGACCTCGCGCAGCATGGCGGCCGTGTAGTCGCGCAGGGCGCGCAGGAAGTCTCGCTCCGCGTCGCGGATGACCGCCAGGGCCTTGCTGCGCTCGATGTCCGTCAGGTTGACGCGCCGGCTGAACTTCTGCGCGTCGATCACGACGCCGCGCGTGCCCGGGGGCATGGTCAGCGAGGAGTTCTTCACGTCGACGCCGGCCTTGCCGAAGATGGCGTGGAGCAGCTTCTCCTCGGGAGTCAGCTCGCTCTTGCTCTTGGGCGCGACCTTTCCGACCAGGATGTCGCCGGCCTCGACGAAGGTGCCGATGCGGACGATACCGGTCTCGTCGAGGTTCGCGAGCGCCTTCTCCCCGACGTTGGGGATGTCGCGCGTGAACTCCTCCTTGCCGAGCTTGGTCTCGCGGATCTCGACCTCGTACTCCTCGATGTGGATCGAGGTGAAGGTGTCGTCGTGCACGAGCCTCTCCGAGACCAGGATCGCGTCCTCGTAGTTGAAGCCGTCCCAGGGCATGAAGGCGACGAGCAGGTTCTTGCCGAGGGCCAGCTCGCCCGCGCAGGTGGAGGCTCCGTCGGCGAGAAGCTGCCCCTTCACGACCTTGTCGCCCTCCTGGATGACCGGCCGGTGGTTCTGCGTGGTGCGCTCGTTGAGGCCCCGGAACTTGGTGAGCTCGTACTCCTCCTCGTCGACGCGGATGACGCCGCTGTCGACATAGCGCACGGTGCCCGCCTTGATCGCGTAGACGGGCATGTTCGAGTTGCGGGCGACGACCCTCTCCATGCCCGTGCCCACGACGGGAACCTCGGTCTTGAGCAGCGGCACGGCCTGGCGCTGCATGTTCGAGCCCATCAGCGCGCGGTTGGCGTCGTCGTGCTCGAGGAACGGGATCAGGGCAGCCGACACGCCGATGATCTGGTTGGGCGCGACGTCGACGTAGTCGAGCTCGTGCGGCAGGACCTCGACGTTGTCCCCGTCGCGGCGCGCGAGCACCCGCTCGCCGATGATGTGGCCCTTCTCGTCGACGGGCAGGTCGGCGGGTGCCATCACCAGGCCGTATTCCTCGTCGGCGCGAAGGTACACGACCTCGTCGGTGAGCCGGCCGGTCTTGACCCGGCGGTAGGGCGTCGTCAGGAAGCCGTATTGATCGATGCGCGAGTACAGCGACAAGGACGAGATCAGACCGATGTTGCTGCCCTCGGGGGTCTCGATCGGGCACAGGCGTCCGTAGTGCGACAGGTGGACGTCGCGCACGTCGAAGCCGGCGCGCTTGCGGTTGAGTCCTCCCGGACCGAGCGCCGAGAGCCTGCGCTCGTGCGCCAGCTGGCTGAGCGGGTTGGCCTGGTCGACGACCTGGCTGAGCTCGCTGCGCCCGAAGAAGTACTCGACCGCGCTGGAGAAGGTCTTGGAGTTGATCAGCGTGCGCGGGGAGACGGTCTCGGGATTCTCGAGGTTCATGCGCTCCTGGGCGGTGCGGCGCAGCTTGAGCAGGCCCTTGCGGAACTCGTCCGCGGCGAGCTCCGCGATCGTGCGGACGCGGCGGTTGCCGAGGTTGTCGATGTCGTCGATCTCGCCCTTGCTGTTGCGCAGGTCGATCAGGTACTTGATCGAGTTGACGATGTCCGCGGCCTGGAGGACCTGGATCTCCTCGCTGACGTCCTGCTTGAACTTGCGGTTCAGGCGGAAGCGCCCCACGCGGCCCAGGCGGTAGCGCTGCGAGTCGTAGAACTTCTCGTGGAACAGCTCGCGTGCCTTCTCGAGTTGGACCGGGTTGCCCGGGCGAAGGCGGCTGTAGATCTTGAGCAGCGCCTCCTCGTGGCTCTTGGTGGGATCCTCGTGCAGCGAGTTGAGGATCAGCTTGTCGATCTCCTCGGCCTCGGCTTCGATGACCTCGACCTCGGCCAGGTCGCCGGCGGCGATCTCGAGTGCGGTCGTCTCGGGGATCGGCATGCCCGACTGGACCAGGACCTCCCCGGTCTTGAGCGCCACCACGTCCCCCACCGCGGTCTTGCCGGTGATCGCCTTGGCGAACGCGCTCTGCGTCTGGGCCTTGCCCTTCTTGATGACCTGCGTCGGATAGAAGGCGCGCAGGAGGTCGCGGTCCGTGGAGAGGGTCTCGGACAGCGCGCGCAGGAGGGTCACGGCGGAGAACTTGCCCGACTGGTCGATGCGGACGGAGAGCGTGTCCTTCTTGGTGACGTTCAGCTCGACCCACGAGCCGCGTTCGGGGATGATCCAGCACGAGTGCAGCTTGCGGTTGTCGCCCGCCGTGGACTGGTCGAAGGAGAAGTCGACGCCCGGCGAGCGGTGGAGCTGGCTGACGATCACGCGCTCCGAGCCGTTGATGATGAACTCGCCGCCCCCGACCATGACCGGGATCTCTCCGAGATACACCTCCTCCTCGATCGGCTCGGGCTTGATCAGGCGCAGACGCACCTTGAACGGATAGCCGTAGGTCAGGCGCAGCTTGCGGCACTCGTCGATCGTGTAGCGCGGGCGCCCGAGCTCGTACCCGACGTACTCCAGGCACATGGTCTTGTCGTAGGAGTAGATCGGGAAGACCTCCCGCAGGAGCGCTTCGAGACCCTGGGTCTCGCGGCTCGCCTGGGCGACCTCGGCGGCCAGGAATTGATGCCAGGCCTTGGTCTGGATCTCGACCAGATCGGGAAGCTCGACGATCGGCGGGTAACGGCCGAACGTGCGCACGGGAGAATCGGGTTGAATCATCGGGAGCCACTCATCTCCAGCCGCCGGATCGCATGGCGTCGGATCGCGGCCTGTTGCTGGACTTGGGTTGAGCTTTCGAGGATGCGCCCTGGGGGCCCCGGCTCGATCGATGGATCGCGGGGGCCGTCCGGGCGGAACGGCGGACTACGAACTGGATCCCGGGCGCGGTAGACCGGAATCCAAAAGGGGCGCGAGAAGAGATGAGGCGGCTCGACGGGCCGCCCTCTCCGGCGAGGTGCGCTCGGCGGACGGTTGGATCGGGACAGGGCCCCTCCCCGACCTGCCAGAGAGGGGCGACCTCTCTCCATACCTTCCCCGAAGAGGGGCGCCAATGCAACCCCCCACCTGGAAACGACCTGGGTGGCGACGAAGGGGAGTCAAGCTCAGGCCAGCTTGACCTTGGCCCCAGCCCCTTCGAGCTGGGTCTTCATGGCGGCAGCCTCTTCCTTGGTGACGCCGGTCTTCACGGCCTTGGGGGCCCCGTCGACCAGGTCCTTGGCTTCCTTGAGGCCGAGGCTCGTGAGCGCGCGGACCTCCTTGATGACGGCGATCTTGTTGGCGCCGATGGACTCGAGGATGACGTCGAAGGAGGTCTTCTCCTCCGCCGCGGGCGCGGCTGCGCCTGCGCCGGCCGCGGCCGCGACCGCGACCGGGGCCGCGGCGCTGACTCCCCAGTGGTCTTCGAGGTACTTCACGATCTTGGAGGCCTCGAGCAGCGACAAGCCGTCCAGGTCCTTGACGATGGACTGGAGCTTGGGTTCGAGGTCGAGGGTTGCTTGTTCAGACATGGGTGATGCCTTCGGGGATGACGATCTCGGGGGGAAACGGGTTCTCGGGTTGGAGGTGGGACTCCCCCGGCAGCGCCGGGAGAGAGGAACGGGGTCGGCTCGGCTTTCAGGCGGGCGCTTCGGCGCCAGCGGCCGGCGCGTCGGCGCCGGACTGCGTCTCGAGCCTCTGCGCACGGGCGTTCAGCACGCGCACCAGGCCGGACGGAAGTCCGTTGAGGGTCATGACCAGCCCGCGCGAGGGGCCGGAGATGCAGCCGAGGATCATCGAGTTCAGCGTGCTTCGGTCGGGGATCTCGGAGAGCGCCGCGGCGTCCTTGTCGGTGAGCAGCTGACCCTCGAGAACGCCCGCGCGCACACGGACCTTGCCGCTCTTCCGGATCTCGGGCGCGGACACGATCTTGGCGGCGTGGACGGCGGCCTCGGCCTTGCCCCAGGCGAGCGCGGTGTTGCCCGAGATCACGCCCTCGGCGATCCGGAGACCGCGCTCGGCGAGCACGCGCCGCGCGAGCGAGTTGCGCAGCAGGCGCACCTTGACGCCCTTGGCGGCCATCTGGACGCGCAGGGCCTCGGATTCCTTGACGGTCAGGCCGCCGAAGGACAGGAGCAGCAGCCCCTGCGCGGAGGCGAGCTCGCGCGCGAGCTCGCTGACGACCAGGCGGTTGACGAGGCTAGGCATGGACGACCTCCCAGGCGATGCGGACGCCAGGACCCATCGAGGTGGAGATGGAGATCTTGCGGAAGAAATCGCCCTTGGCGGCCGCCGGCCTCAGGCTCGACACGTGGTCGAGAAAGGCCCGCAGGTTCTCGCGCAGGTCCTCGACCGGGAACGAGCGCTTGCCGAGCAGCGCGTGGACGTTGCCCCCGGCGTCGGTGCGGAACTCGACCTTGCCGGCCTTGAACTCGCGCACCGCGGCGGCGACGTCGGGCGTCACCGTGCCCGATTTCGGGCTCGGCATCTTGCCCTGGGGGCCGAGCAACTTACCCAGCTTGCCGACGTGCTTCATCATGTCGGGGCTGGTGATCACGATGTCGAAGTCGGTCCAGCCGCCCTGGATCTTCTCGGCCAGCTCGGCCGCGCCGACCTCGTCGGCACCCGCGGACCTGGCCGCGGCGGCCTTGTCGCCTTCGGCGAACACGATCACCTTGATCTTCTTGCCCAGGCCCTTGGGCAGCGACACCGCGCCGCGCACGAGCTGGTCGGTCTTCTTGGGATCGATCGACAGGTGCACGGCGATCTCGACCGACTCGTCGAACTTGGCCGCGGGCAGGCTCTTGATCAGGGCCAGCCCCTCGCCCGCCTCGTAGACCTTGTCGCGGTCGACCTTGGCCGCGGCCGAGAGATACCTCTTGCTGTGGTTCACCATGGATGCCTAGCCCTCGACCTTGATCCCGGCCGCGCGAGCCGTGCCCTCGATGATCCTGCACGCGGCCTCGAGCGTGCGCGCGTTGAGGTCCTTCATCTTCGTCTTGGCGATCTCCTCGACCTGCTTCCGGGTGACCTGGCCCACGGTCTCCTTCCCCACCAGGGCCGCACCCTTCTCGACCCCGGCTGCCTTCTTGAGCAGGACGGCTGCGGGAGGCGACTTGAGCAGGAAGTCGAAGGAGCGGTCCTTGTAGACCGTGATCTCGACCGGGATGATCAGGCCGGCCTGCTCGCGCGTGGCTTCGTTGAATTGCTTCACGAAGGCGGCGATGTTCACGCCGTGCGCGCCGAGCGCGGGTCCCACCGGAGGCGCAGGGGTCGCCTGCCCGGCGGGGCATTGCAGCTTGATCTTGGCTGTGACTACCTTGGCCATGCGTCTCTCGTCCTCAGGTCTGATTTCGTGCTCGATATCGGGGCACCGCGCTCGGGCGGGAGCGCGCTAGACCGATTCGACCTCCCAGTACTCCAGCTCGACGGGGGTCGGGCGCCCGAAGATGGTGACGACGACCTTGACCGTCCCCTTCTCGGGGCTGACCTCGTCGACGACGCCGTCGAAACCGTCGAAGGCGCCGGACTTGATCTTGACCATGTCGCCCTTGTGCAGGCCGATCGTGACCTGCGGGCGCGTTTCCGAGTCCGACATGCGCGCCAGGATGCTCGAGACCTCGGCGTCCGTGAGCGCCGTCGCCTCGCCGCGGCTGCCCAGGAACTCGCGCAAGCCGTCGATCTCCCGCAGCGTGTTGCGCGCCTTGAGGATCCGGACGTCCTCCGGGTCCTCGATGTCGGCCTGGACCATCAGGTAGCCCGGGTAGAGCTTCTTGTTCACCGTGCGCTTCTTGCCGTTCTTGAGGTCGGTGACCTTCTCGAAGGGCACGAGGACCTGCGGCACGAGGTCCGCGACGCCGGCGGTCTTGAGGCGCGCCATGGTGTTGCGCGCGATGCTGTCCTCACGGCCGGACTGGCAGCGGATGAAGTACCAGTGCATCATCCCTAGCCCTTGCCTCCGGTGAGGATCAGCGTGGTCCACTGCCCGAGCAGCCAGTCCGCCCCCGCCAGGAAGCCCATCAGGAACGCGACACAGATGATGACGACCACCGAAGAGTTGACGGCCTCGGAGATCGTCGGCCAGGTCACCTTGCGCAGCTCGGACTCGGTCTCGATCAGGAGGTCGGCGATCTTGGGCGTCTGCTGCCAGCGATAGAGCAGGTACCACGCTGCGCCGAGCACGACGGCGGTGATGAGCAGGGCCAGGTTGAACGCGAGCCCGAGCACGGGAATCTGCTTCATCGACGGGATCAGCGCGTGCGAAAGCGCGCCGCCGAAAGCTGCCGACAGGGTCCGGTGCAGGGACACGCACCCGTAGAACAAAAGGATGGCGAGCGCCCAGAACGCGGCCAGGCGGGCCAGCCGTCCTTGATCGCTCTTGTACGCCATCTTCGCTGATTCTCCGGTTGTGGTGGTCATGCCGGGCTCCGTTGCCCCCGCACGCAGCTCCTCGGCCGACTCAGGGCTCTAGAGCTTCTTCTCCTTGTGCGAGACGTGCTTGCGGCAGAAGGGACAGTACTTCTTCTTCTCCAGCTTGTAGGTCGCCTTCAGGCGCTTGTGGGTCGTGTAGTTGCGGTTGGAGCACTCCGTGCACTCCAGGAAGACGAAACGTTCCTTGATCTTCACGGCTCGTGGCTCCTAGACGGCGCTCGCGTGCGGCCTCACGCCAGGATCTTGGTGACGACGCCCGCACCGACCGTGCGGCCGCCCTCGCGGATCGCGAAGCGCAGCTGCTCGTCCATGGCGATCGGCGTCAGGAGCTCGACCTCGAGCTTGACGTTGTCGCCCGGCATGCACATCTCGGCGCCGCCGAGCAGCTTGGCCGTCCCGGTGACGTCCGTGGTGCGGAAGTAGAACTGGGGACGGTAGCCCGAGAAGAAGGGCGTGTGGCGCCCGCCCTCGTCCTTGCTGAGGACGTAGACCTCGGCCTCGAACTTGGTGTGCGGGGTGATCGTGCCCGGCTTGGCGACCACCATCCCGCGCTCGAGGTCCGTGCGCTCGACGCCGCGCAGGAGCAGGCCGACGTTGTCTCCGGCTTCGCCCGAATCGAGTGTCTTCTGGAACATCTCGACGCCGGTGCAGACCGACTTGAAGGCCTCGGGACGCAGCCCGACGATCTCGACCGGCTCGCCGACCTTGATCCGGCCACGGTCGATGCGGCCCGTGCCGACCGTGCCGCGGCCCGAGATCGAGAACACGTCCTCGACGCACATCAGGAAAGGCTTGTCGACCACGCGCTGGGGCGTGGGGATGTAGGCGTCGAGGGCCCCCATCAGCTCGTCGACGCAGGCGTTGGCCTTGTCGTCCGCGCCGCCTTTCTCCATCGCCACCTTGGCGTTGCCACGGATGATCGGCGTGTCGTCGCCGGGGAACTTGTACTTGTTGAGGAGGTCGCGGATCTCCATCTCGACCAGCTCGATGAGCTCCGGATCGTCGACCAGATCGATCTTGTTGAGGAAGACCACGATGAAGGGCACGTTCACCTGGCGGGCGAGCAGGACGTGCTCGCGCGTCTGGGGCATCGGGCCGTCGGCGGCCGACACGACCAGGATCGCGCCGTCCATCTGGGCCGCGCCGGTGATCATGTTCTTGATGAAGTCGGCGTGGCCGGGGCAGTCGACGTGCGCGTAGTGCCGCTTCTCCGTCTCGTACTCCGTGTGCGAGGCCGCGATCGTCACGGTCTTGTCCGCCGAGCGCACCGTGCCGCCCTTGGTGATCTCGGAGTAGCTCTTGGCTTTGGTCTTGAACTTGTGCGCCGAACGAGCCGCCAGCGCCGCGGTCAGGGTGCTCTTGCCGTGGTCGATGTGGCCGATCGTGCCGACGTTCACGTGCGGCTTGGTGCGCTGGAAGAGTTCCTTTGCCATGGCTTGCTCGTGTCTGGTTGGCGCCCTTGCGGGCCTGCTTGGGAAGGGTGGGTTCGGCGGCGCGGGGGCGCCGCCGTGTCTGGGGTGGATGCGGGTGCGGTTGAAAAGAACCGGTCGAGGCTGGAGCTGCTGCTGGGGATTGAACCCAGGACCTCTTCCTTACCAAGGAAGCGCTCTACCTCTGAGCTACAGCAGCACGGTCCGGGGTGGTCGAACCGGTGGGCGCCGGTGTGAGCCCCTCGGAGAACGTGCGGCGGCGATCCCTCCTCGTGATCCGCCTGGGCGCAAGGCCAGAGGCGCCGCGGGTGGAGCGGGCGATGGGAATCGAACCCACGCGTTCAGCTTGGAAGGCTGACGTTCTGCCATTGAACTACGCCCGCGTTGGCGCGGGCAGCCGGGCAGCGGTTGCGCGGGAGCAACGGGTACGCGGGAGACGAGACGCAGCGTAGGGGGCTCCTCGACGTCCGGCCCGCTCGCGCGGATCACCGGTGATGGGACGGGTCGGGAGCGCTTGGTGTCGGCTCGAGCGCGCGGGGAGCGAACTGGTGGGGAGAGGCGGATTCGAACCGCCGAAGGCTGAGCCATCAGATTTACAGTCTGACCCCTTTGGCCGCTCGGGAATCTCCCCGCTGAAGCTCGATGTCCGGTCCAAACGCAGGCGCGACCGTTCCCTCCGGGCTGGCGGCCCGGGAGGGCGGCGCGCCCGCTCCCTGTCATCCTCAACGTGGTCTCGTTGTCATGGAGCGTTCCGCGACGCGCGCGGCGGCCCCGACGTTCCGGGGGTCTCGGGTCTGCGGCGGATGGAGCCAGCGGTGGGACTCGGACCCACGACCACCTGATTACAAATCAGGTGCTCTACCAACTGAGCTACGCTGGCGGTCGGCCAGGCGGCCCGTCGGCAAGAGCGGCACCCCCGGATCGCGGGCCTGGTGAGGCACCCGGACGGCGAAGTGAGCGCGGTATGGTACGGCCCGGACCGCCCCCGTCAAGCGCCCCGGCCAGGAATCACTTCCGGCGGTCGGCCCCCCCTCCGGCGGGAGCGGGAGATGTGATGGAGTGGGGGGAGATGGGCTCGAGCACGCTTTCGCCGCGGGGTATCGGCCGCGCAGGACAGCTGCGTGCCCTTCCTGCCGCTCTCCTCGTCGGGGCGATCGCAGCGGTCTTCGGGCGGATCGTCGGGCATGGATTCCTGAGCTGGGACGACCTCGTCAACACGGTCGAGAACCCCCATATCCATCCGCCCTCGCTCGCCGGCACGGCGTTCTTCTGGGGCCACGCCTACATGGACCTCTACATCCCGGCGACGTACACGACCTGGGCGCTGCTCGCGCGGGTTGCGCTGGAGCCCTGGCTGTTCCATTGCGCGAGCCTCGCGATCCACGCCGGGAGCGCTCTGGCCGCGTTCGCGTTGCTGCGTCGCCTGGTGCGGGACGAGCGCGCCGCCTGCGCGGGTGCCGTCCTCTTCGCGCTGCACCCCGTGCAGGTCGAGGCGGTGGGCTGGATGTCGGGGATGAAGGACCTCCTGTGCGGGCTGTTCGCCCTGCTGGCTCTGCGGCAGTACGTCGAGTTCGCCGCAGCGGGCCGCGGCGGACCCGGAAGGCCCCGACACTTCGCACGGGCAAGTCTCTTCTATCTCCTCGCGCTCCTCTCCAAGCCTGCGGCGGTCGCCGTGCCGCTCCTCGCGGGGGTCCTCGACGTGGCGATGCTCGCGCGTCGACCGCGCCAGGTCGTGCGCGACCTCTTGCCGTGGACGGCCCTCGCCGTCGCGTGGATCCTGGTCACGCGCGCGGTCCAGCCCGCGGCGGACGTCGCCAGCGTGTCGCTCTCGGCACGGCCGCTCGTGGCGTGTGACGCGCTCGCCTTCTACCTCGGGAAGCTCGTCCTCCCGCTTCATCTTGCTCCCGACTACGGGCGGGGGCCGGAGTGGCTGCTCGAGCACGGCTCCCCCTTCGTGACGGCCCTCGTCCCGATCGTGCTCGCGGCAGGGCTGCTCCTCTCGCTGAAGCGCGCGGGGGCCGGTCCGGGGGCGCGCGCGGCGGCCGCGGGGGCGGGGCTGTTCGCCGCCGGCGTCGCGCCGGTGCTCGGGCTCGTGCCGTTCGACTTCCAGCGCTATTCGACGGTCGCCGACCACTACCTCTATCTCTCGATGCTCGGCCCGGCGCTCCTCCTGGCGTGGCTGCTCTCCGAGCGCGGCGGGCGCGCGGTCTGGGCCGTCTCCGCCCTCGCGCTCGCGATCCTCGCCGCGAGGAGCGCGGCGCAGGTCGGCGTGTGGAAGGACGACCTCACGCTCTACCGGCACACGCTGGAGGTCAATCCGAGGAGCTGGGTGTCGCACGACAACCTGGGACAGGCCCTGCAGGAGCGCGGGCTGGCCCGGGAAGCGATCGCGGAGTTCGAGGCGGCGCTCTCGATCAACCCGCGGGATGCGCGCACGCACTTCAACCTGGGCACGGCGCTCGACGCGCTCGACCGCACGGCGGAGGCGATCCCGCACCTCGAGGAGGCCGTCCGCTTGCGGCCCGAGGACCGGATGGCGCAGGAGAACCTCGGCATCGCGCACCTGCGCATCGGGCATCCGGAGGAAGCCGAGGTGCACCTGCGCGCCGCCCTCGCGATCCGGCCCGATTCGTGGCTCGCGCACTACTACCTCGCCGGTGCCCTCGATCGGCTCGGGCGGATCGACGAGATGCTCGCGCACCTGAGGGAGGCCGTGCGCATCAACCCGCGCTTCGGCCCGGCCCGACGAGATCTGGAGTCCGTGCTGCGGGCGCGCGGCCAAGGCGGCGGGCGGTAGCCACACGCGGAATCTGGCACACTTCGCTGTCCTTGACCCTGGGGGAGGTCCAGTCGGCGCAGGGGGTTGCAACCGATCACGAGCGCCAGGCGCGCCGGGGGATCCTGGGCCGCCGACAGAGTGTTGGCGGAGAAGGACTTGGGGCGGATCGAGGCACAATCAAGGGGGCCAGATTCTCACACGCGGCTCAGGCGCTCGAGGTAGGCGCGCCAGGAGCTCTCGACCTCCCCGATCGAGTCGCCGCCGAACTTCTCGAGGAAGGCTCGCGCGAGCTCGAGCGCGACCATCGCCTCCCCCACCACGCTCGCGGCCGGCACCGAGGTGACGTCGGAGCGCTGGTAGGTGGCGGTCACCGGCTCGAGCGTTTCGAACTCGACCGTCCGCGCGCCGCGGCGCATGGTCGGGATCGGCTTCATCGCGGCGCGTGCGACGAGCGGCTCGCCGGTCGTCATGCCGCCTTCGAGGCCGCCGGCGCGGTTCGTCTCGCGCCGGTAGCGGGTGCCCCGCGGGCCGGAGCCGTCGGGAGCGCCGAGGATCGCGTCGTGGACCTGCGATCCGCGCCGGCGCGCGGCCTCGAAGCCCAGGCCGAGCTCGACGCCCTTGATCGCCGGGATCGAGAAGAGCGCGCCGCCGAGGCGGGCGGTCAAGCGTTCGGGTCCGCTCATGGAGCTGCCGAGACCCGGAGGCAGGCCGAGCGCGCGCACCTCGAAGACGCCGCCGAGGCTGTCGCCCTCCTCGCGAGCCGCGTCGACCGCCGCGCGCATCGCGGGCTCGGCGGCGGGATCGAGGCACAGGAAGTCGCTCGAGTCGCGGCGCGTGGAGCGCGTCTCAGCGTCCCCGGCGAAGGCCGCCTCGACCGCCGCAGCGGAGACGGACGCGCCGCCGATCTCGAGCACGTGCGCGAAGACCTCGATGCCGAAGCGCTCGAGCACCTGGCGCGCGATCGCCGCGATCGCGACGCGCGAGGCGGTCTCGCGCGCGCTGGCGCGCTCGAGGACGGCGCGCGGATCGCGATGTCCGTGCTTCTGGCAGCCGGCGAGATCGGCGTGGCCCGGGCGGGGGTTCGTCGGGACGGGGAGCTTCTCGATCGTCGCGTCCTGGTTCGCGATCTGGAAGGAGATCGGGGAGCCGAGGGTGATGCCGCCGCGGGTGCCCGAGAGCAGCTCGACCGCGTCGCGCTCGATCTTCATGCGCCCGCCGCGGCCGTAGCCAGCCTGGCGTCGCGCGAGCTCGCGGTCGACACGCTCGAGATCGAGGGGCATGCCCGAGGGGAGACCCTCGACGACGCCGACGAGCGAGCGCCCGTGGGATTCGCCGGCGGTGGTCCAGCGCAGGAAGCTCAACCCGCCCCTCCTCGGCGGCTCCGGGTCGCGGCGCCGGACAGGCACTCCTCGACCTTGGCGAGGAGCTTGGCGGTGTCGAAGGGCTTCGAGAGCGTGCCGACCACTCCGGGCATGCGCACGAGAGCCGCGGCGGTCTCGCGGTCGAGGTAACCCGAGACGATGAGCGTGGGCGGGAGGAGCTCCTCGCGTTCCATGCGCGGCAGCTCCTCGCGGCCGGTCTCCTCCCCCATCTCGAGGTCGGAGAGCATCAGGTCGGGCGCGCGCTCGCGGATGCGGTCGCGGGCGGCTTCGAAGGAGGGCGAGGTGCGGACGGAGTGGCCGGCGCGCTCGAGGAAGAAGGTCATCAGCTCGAGGATGCGCGGGTCGTTCTCGACGAGCAGGAGGTCGGCCACGGCGGGAGAGCGTACGCGATCGCGGCCGGCGACCGGAATCGGGGAGCTAGAGGAGGACCGAGAGCGCGAGAATCCCGAGCAGGAGCAGGGCCTCGAGGGAGCTCAGAGCCATCGCGGCAATCGCGAAGCCGCGGTCGGGCGCGCTGCGCAGGGCCCAGACGGAGAGGGGGACGGCGAGGAGGGTGCCTGCGATGGCGGCGCCTGGACCGAGCGCCGAGAGGGGGTGGCCTCAGCAGAAGACGAAGGACAGCACCGCGCCCGCCAAAGGGACGGAAGCGAAGAGGAGGGCGATTCTTCCGAGCATGGGTTGGGGCTCCGAGCCTTGCTATCGATCGGCGCGGGGAGGCTCGGGACTGATGCTACCTCGACTCCCTCGATTCCAGCTCGTCGAACGACACCTTCATCCTCATCCCTCCCACCTGGACCGTGACCTCCCTCTCTCCGCGGTCCACCTTGAGCACGTGCACGCGCTGCCGGTACCTCGGCAGGTACACCCAGCTCCCCTTCTTCAATCCCGCCAGGAACGTCGCCCGCCTCTCCGACAGCGCCGCCCCGGACAGCTCCGCATCGATCCGCCCCAACGCCTCCCCCATCGCCGTCCTCTGCGCCGGCGGCATCTGATCGATCAGCGCCCGCGCCGCCTCGAGCTCCCGCCGCGCCTCCCTCACCCTCTCCTCGATCCCGCGCTGCGCCTCGGCTTCGAGCAGATCCCCGCGCCGCTCCAGCGCTGCGCGCGCCTCCTCCACCTCCCGCGAAGCGCGCGACACCCCCTCCAGCCGCTCCTCCGCCTCCGACCGCACCCGCTCCGCGTGCGTCCGCGCCACGCGCACCTCGGCCATCAGCTCCTGGAGCTCCGCGTCGCGGCGCTGCAGCCGCTCTTCCGCGCGCTCGACGATCCTCTCGGGAAGCCCCATCCGCCGCGCTACGTGCAGCGCCCCCGACTCGCCCGGCGTCCCGACCAGCAAGCGGTACCTCGGCGCCAGCGTCACCGGATCGAACTCCGCGCACGCGTTCTCCGCCCGCGCGTGCCGGAACGCGAACTCCTTCAGCTTCCCGATGTGCGTCGTCGCCAGCGTCGGCGAGCCCCGCTCGAGGAACAGCTCGAGCACCGCCTCCGACAGCGCCGCGCCCTCGTCCGGATCCGTCCCCGCGCCCAGCTCGTCGAGCAGCACGAGCGTCTTCTCCGTCGCGCGCCCGATCCCGTCCTTGACCCGCGCGAGGTGCGACGAGAACGTCGACAGGCTCTGGCTGATCTCCTGCTCGTCGCCGATGTCGGCCACGATCCCGTCGTACAGCGGCACGGTCGAACCCTGCGCGCAAGGAAAGGGCATCCCGCAGCGCACCAGCAGCGCGGCTAGGCCGGCGGTCTTCAGCGCCAGCGTCTTGCCGCCCGTGTTCGGCCCGGTGATCACCAGCACGTCGAAATCGCCCGACAGGCGCAGATCGATCGGCACGACCTCGGGGAGGCGCTCGAGGCGGGCTTGCTCCAGGAGCAGCGGATGGCGCGCGGAGCGCAGCAGCAGCCCGCGCGCGGCGCCCTCCTCGCCCGGCAGGAGCGGCACGCGCGCTCCGACTTCGGCGGCCCAGGATGCGGCGACCAGCGCCAGCTCGAGGCGCGCCAGGCGAGCGCAGGCGTCCGCGATCTGCGGGCGTTCGTCGATCACTGCCCGCGTCAGCTCGAGCAGGATCCGCTCGACCTCGCGGCGCTCCTCGGCGTGGATCTCGGCCAGGCGGTTCCCCGGGAGAACGATCTCGCGCGGCTCGACGAACAGGGTCTCCCCGGTGTTCGAGCGGTCGTGGACGATGCCGGGCACCTTCGAGGCGCTGCCGGTTTTCACAGCCAGGACGGTGCGGCCGCCGCGCCGCACGGGGCCCGGATCGGAGAGCGCGGACTTCACGCCGGGCCGCGCGAGCAGCGCGCGAACGGCGCCGTCGATCCGCCGCGAGTGTTCTCCCGCTTCCTTGCGCAGCTTCCACAAGAGCGGCGAGGCCTCGTCGCGCACGCGCCCGCGTTCGTCGAGGCTCGCCTCGAGGCGCTCCCGCAGACCGGCCAGATCGGGCATGCCGCGCGCGAGCTCCGCGCACGCGGGCAGCTCGCGCTCCATCTCCTGCAACCAATCGACGACGCGCTCCTGGGCCTCGATGTGGGCACGCAGCGAGGCGAAGCTCTCGTCTTCGAGCGCTCGGCCCGCCGTGCGCGCGTGGTCGAGCGCGGGCAAGGGGTCGACCAGGCCGGCGAGGTTGGGCAGCGCGCCCGTGCGCGAGCGCTGGATCGTCTCCGCCGCGCGGGCTAGCGCCGCTCGCGCCTCGCCGTAGTCGAGCGGGACGAGATCGCGCACCGCGCGGCGTCCGAGCGGGGTTTTGACGTGGCGCTCGAGGATGTGCAGGACCTCGCCGAGATCGAGGGCGCGCGCGGCGAAGGTCTCCCGGCGCGCCTTCAAGGCTTCGGCCGGCATGCGAGGAGGGTCACCTCCAACGGACCCGGGGGCCGCGAGATCGCGACGCGGCCGATCTCGCGCACGGTCCAGCCGAGGCGCTCGGCGAGCATCGTTCGGTAACGGCGCGTCCAGGCGCGATCGACGCGCGCCTTGAGATCGGGAGGCTCGGTGGCGAAGAGCACGTCGAAGCCCGCCGCGAACCGCGCGAGTTCCTCGTCGCTCCAGCCCGGGTCCGCGCCGAAGTAGTCGACGTCGAGAGTCTTCGTCGCGTCGCGCAGGAAGCGCTCGCGCGATCCTCCGCGCTCGAGGAGCCCGATCGCGATCGCCGCCGGCGAGAGCTGCGACGACACCCCGATCCAGCCCACGCGAGCGGTCGGTCCGGCCTCGCTCGCGGCGAGATCGAGCAGCCGGTCGGCCTCGCCCCGCTCGAGGCCCGCGGTCGGCAGGTGCCGCGAGGCAGAGAGATCGGTCCAGGGGCGGTAGACGCTCTCCGTCTGATAGGCGCGAGTCGCCGGATCGGCGCTCAGCCATCCGAGGCGGTCCGCCATCGCAAGAGTCGCGCGGCCCGGGAACACGAGGGTCACCAGCGCGAACGCCCCGAGCGTGATCGGGCGCAGCCGAGGCTGCCGCGGCAGGAGGCGCGGGATCCCGAGCGCCGCGAGAGCCCACAGCGGCACCGCGATCGGGATGAGGAAGCGGTCCAGGTGGAAGGGATGCGCGAGGATCGGCCCTGCGGTCGCGAGCAGGACGAGCCACACGGCGCGGACCGCGGGCCTGCGAGCGAGGGACAACGTCGCCGTGGCCGCGAGCACGATCAGCGCGAGGAGCCGAGGCGTCAACGACAGCCAGGCGGACGCGTGCAGGAGGCGCAGGGCGTAGGGCGTCGTCCCCAGGTCGCGGTTGCCCGAGATGAAGGCGAGGAGCGCGCGGCGGTGCTCGAGGCCGAGGTCCAGGCCGCCGGGCAACGGCAGCGCGAACCACCACGAGCAGACGGCGGCGGGGACGAGAGCCAGCGCCGCGCTCCTCCGAGCGAACCCTCCGAGCGTCCCCGCCCCCGCCGCGGCGATCCCCTCGCAGACCCAGTCGAGCGCGAGGCCGCAGGCGAGGAGCAGGCCGTAGTTGAACTTGGTGAAGAGGCACGCGGCGATCCACGCGCCGGCCCGGATCTCGCGCCCGGAGCCGGAGGCTTCGCCGCGCCGCAGCCATGCGCGCAGCGCGAAGATCATGGCGCAGGCGAAGGGCACTTCGAGAAAGAGCGTCCCCGCGAAAGCGAGCGCCATCGGCGACAGCGCGCCGAGCCCCATCGCGATCCAGGGGGTGAGCGAGCGCTCCCCTTCCTCCCGCGAGAGCTCGCGGCCGAGCAGGAAGAGTCCGAAGAGCGCCGCGCACCACACCACGGTGCCCGTCGCACGGCACACGGCTTCGCCGACGCCGAAGACCGACTGCACGGTGGCCAGGACGGCCGGATGGACGAACGGGTACTGCGAGCACCCGAGCAGCGCGTCGAAGGCCGCGCGCACCTCGCCCGACTTCAGCGCCAGGAGCATCCGCAACGCCGGCAGCTCGGCGTGCATCGACTCGTCCCAGCCCCAGCTCGGCGAGCGCACGAGGCCGCACGTCCAGAACAAGGCCAACGCGAGCGAGATCGCGGCCGCGATTGCGGTCCGGACGATGCACGACGTCCTTCCGGCCGATTCGCTTCTCTCTCCCGACATGGACGCGGAGTACCCGGGCGCGTACGTTACGTCCTGCACCAGCCACTTCCCATCCGAGCCCAACCATGAGCAGAGAACCGAGCGGATCCGGGCGTTTCGAGACGCGGGCCATCCACGCCGGCCAGGAGCCCGATCCCCAGAACGGCGCGGTGATGACGCCGGTCTTCTTCACGAGCACCTACAAGCAGGATGCGCCCGCCAAGCCCCGCGGCGGCTACGAGTACTCGCGCACCAGCAACCCGACGCGCACGGCGCTGCAGGACAACCTGGCCTCGCTCGAGGGCGGGGCGTGGGGCCTGTGCTTCAGCTCGGGCCTGGCCGCGACGAACGCGCTGCTCGACCGCCTGGTCCCGGGCGACCACGTCGTCGCCGGGAACGACCTTTACGGGGGCACCTACCGCCTGTTCACGCGGGTGTTCGAGCGCTACGGCGTGCGCTTCACCCACGTCGACACCACCGACCTCCCCGCCGTCGAGCGCGCGATCGAGGAGCGCACGCGCTACGTCTTCCTGGAGACGCCGACCAACCCGCTCCTGCGCCTGTGCGACATCGCCGCGATCGCCAAGCTCGCGCACGCGCGACAGAAGCTCGTCGTCGTCGACAACACCTTCGCCACGCCCTACCTCCAGCGCCCGCTGGAGCTCGGTGCAGACCTCGTCCTGCACTCGCTGACCAAGTATCTGGGGGGCCATTCCGACGTCGTCGCCGGCGCTCTGGTCGGCCGCGACGCGAACCTGCGCGAGGAGCTGGCCTTCTTCCAGAACGCGGTCGGCGGCACGCCCGGCCCGATGGACATGTTCCTGGTCCTGCGCGGGATCAAGACGCTCCACGTGCGCATGGACCGCCACGGACAGAACGCGCTCGCGCTGGCGCGCCGCCTGGAGAAGGACCCGCGCGTCGCTCGCGTGATCTACCCGGGCCTCCCGTCGCATCCCCAGCGCGCGCTCGCCGAGCGCCAGATGTCGGGCTTCGGCGGCATGCTGTCCTTCGCGCTGAAGGGCGGTGTCGAGGCAGCCGACGCGTTCGCCATCGCCACGCGGGTCTTCACCCTGGCCGAATCCCTGGGCGGGGTCGAGTCGCTGGTCGAGGTCCCCGCGAGCATGACCCACGCGAGCATCCCCCCCGAAGTGCGCCGCCGCGCCGGCCTGCCCGACGGCCTGGTGCGGCTCTCGGTCGGCATCGAGCACATCGACGACCTGATCGCCGACGTCGAGCAGGCCCTGGAGAAGGCGCTGCCGGCGCGGGCGCAGACGGCGCGCACGAGCTGACCCCGCTCCGCCGAGGCTCAGAACGGCGAGTTCGGCCGCGAGGGCGGAGGGACCGGCGGGGAGGCTGGAGCGGCCTTGACCGGCGCCAAGGGCCTGGCGCGCTCGGACCTCTGGCGCTGCGCGACCTCCTGGGGTCGCTCGTCGCAGACGCGCTCGCGCATCAGGCGGCCGACCTTGTACTTCACCACGCGCTTGCTCGGGACGTGGACCTTCTCCAGCGTGCGCGGATTCTGGGCGCGGCGCGCGGCGCGCTCGCGGACCTCGAACACGCCGAACTCGCGGAACTCGAGGCGGTTGCCTGCGGCCAGCTCCTCGATGATCTCGTCGAGGAAGCGCTGCAAGATGTCCTTGACCACCACCTTGGTGAGCCCCGTCTGCTCGGAAATCCGGTTGACGAGCTCCTTCTTGGTGATGGTCTGGGGCGCTTGGCTCATGGCCGGGGGCGTGGGAGGCGTCTGACCGGGTGGCGTCCGAGGAGTATCGAAGCGAGATATCCCCCCGTCAAGCAAGAACTTGTGGCGCCCCGCCCCGCACGCACCCTCAGCTCGCACGCCCCTCGATGCGCTCCTCGAGCGCAAACGTCACGGGGCCGTCGTTCGTGAGCTCGACTTCCATGCGCGCGCCGAAATGGCCGGTGCGCACGGACAGGCCCACGTCGCGCAGCGCGGCCACGAAGTGCTCGTAGAGCGGCTCGGCCCGCTCGGGCGGAGCGGCCGCGTCGAAGGACGGGCGACGGCCCGCGCGCCCATCGGCGGCGAGGGTGAGCTGGCTGACCACGAGCGCTTCGAGGCCGCTCTCGAGCGCCGAGCGATCCATGCGTCCGTATTCGTCGGAGAAGAAGCGGAAGCGTGCGATGCGCTCGGCCAGACGCCGCGCCTCCGCCTCGCCGTCTCCGCGCATCACACCGAGGAGCACCAGCATCCCCGGGCCGATCGTGGCGACGACCTCTCCGTCGATGCGGACACGGGCGCACGACACGCGCTGGACGACCGCCTTCATCGCCTGCCAGCGTCGATCCCTCCTGGACCGACGGCGCCGCGAGCGGCCGTCTCCCGGGCGGCCGCGAAGCGTTCCAGGCGGACGCGTGCGCGCACGCGCTCGAGGAGCGAGGAGAGCTTCGGGTCGGCCCGCGCGAGATCGAGGGCTCGGGTCCAGTCCGCCTCGGAGTCGCGCGGATCGCCGAGCCACATCTCGTGGAGCAGGGCCTGCTGGACGACCGGCAGGATGTCGTCCGGGCGCAGCCGCTCGGCCTCCTGCGCCGACGCGAGCGCCGCGGGGGCGTCGCCGAGCTCCTGCTCGGCGCCGGCCTCGATCATGCGCCGGCGCCCCTGGTCGACGCGCGCGCCGTCCAGGGGGGCGAGGAGCTTGCGCGCGCCCTTGGGGTCGCCGTCGAGCACCGCGAGCAGGGCCCGGTCGAGCTCCGCCTCGAGCACGAGGTGCGGGTCGAGGCGCGGATCCCCGCGCGCCTTGTCGATCCACGTGTCGAGCGAGATGATCGCCTCGTGCAGGTTGCCCGCGCGCGCGAGCATCCAGGTCTCGAGCCACAGCGTCGGCATGTGGCCCGGATCGGCGGCCTTGGCGCGCGCGATCCGCGAGCGCACCTCGCCCCAGTCGCCGGCCCGCGCGGCCAGCCAGGCACGGCCGTAGGAGCACCAGGCGCAGCGCGGATCCTTCTTCTCCGCGCGATCCAGGAGCACTCCGGCGGCGAGCGGGTCGGGCTCCAGCCGCGCGGCGAGCACGAGGTTGACGACCGTGTCCTCTTCCTCCGCGCGCTTGCGATAGCGCTCGCGCAGGCTCTCCGCGTTGGCTGCGGGCGCGGTATTCCCCGTCTCCAGGGCGATCTCGGCTTCCTGGCGCCAGACTCCGACGGCGATGTTCTGGGGATGCTCGGCCGCGAGCGCGGCGAGCTCGGACCGCGCCGGCTCCGCACGGCCCTCCTCCAGGTCCGTGCGCGCCACCGCCAGGCGCTCGAGCGCCGCCTCGGGCAGCTTGTCGTAGGGGCTGCGCGTATCGGGGATCGTGCGCAGAGCCGCGGTCCAGCAGGACGGGAGCGCCCCGAGGAGCAGGACGACGGATGCCTCGTGGAGGACAGGCAGGAGCCGGCGGAGACACCCGCGGGCGCTCACCGCGCGATCGTCCCGACGAAACGCAGCGACTCGCCGCGCTTCTCTTCGCCGCTACCCTGGCTGGCCCAGTACACGTCGCCCTGCGCCACGACGATCACATCCACGAGTCCCGGGCGCTCGAGGATGACCAGGCGCCTCGTGGCGACGATCGCGAGCCGGTCGAGCTGGGCCTTGATCTCCGCGCCGGCGGCGGCGGGCTTGACCGAGACCTCCTGCAGGAAGCCCTCGGGCACGGTCTTCTCCGTGCGCTCCAGCTCCTCGGGATCCGAGACGGTGGCGATATGGTCCATCAGGCCCTTGGGACCTTCGATGCGCACGTCGGCGGCGATCAGGACGGCGGGCTTCGTGAAGGCGTCGGTCCAGGGGATCGACGAGGACGCGGCTCCGCCGTGCGAAGCCACCGCGCCACCCGCCTCTTCGGTGGACGCCGACCTCGAGACCTTCTCCGTGGAGGAGCAGGCGGCGGCCCAGAGCAGGATGGCAAGCAGCGTCGAGAGCGGCGGAGTCGGCGCTTTCGTCTCGGACATGAGGCCTCCTCGGGATGGAAGAATGCGCGCTGGCAGCCGCGCGCCGACCGAATTCATGCCATGCGGAGGCGGCCGCGTCCACAGCCGCCTCCCTGGCGCGGCCCTACCTGAGGCCGCAGGCCCGCAGGGCGCGCCCGGCCGTCGCCGCCGCGCGCGCGCGCGCGACCTCCGCCCCGCGCGCCAGGACGCGGTCGACCTCGCCCGGATCGGAGAGCAGCTCCTCGCGGCGCGCGCGCGCGGGAGCGAAGCGCTCCTCGATCGCTTCCACGATGCGCTGCTTCAGGTGGCCGTAACCCGGAGCACCGCCGCCACCCCGGCGCACGCGCTCCTCCCACGAGGAGAGCTCGGCCGGAGGCAGGAGCAGCTCCAGGAACCGGAACAGCAGGAGCGCCGCCGGGTCCTTGGGCTCCTCGGGCGGGCGGCTGTCGGTCACGATGCGTCCGACCGCAGACTTGAGCTTCTTGCCCGACTCGAAGATCCACAGGTCGTTGCCGTAGCTCTTGCTCATCTTCTCGCCGTCGAGACCGGGCACCTTCGAGAGCGACTCCGCGGCGGGAACGAGAGGCTCGGGGCGGACGAACACGTCCCCGAACGCGGCATTGAACGATCCGGCCATGTCCTGGGCCATCTCCACGTGCTGGACCTGGTCCTTGCCGACCGGGACGTGGGTCGAGTCGTAGGCCAGGATGTCGGCCGCCATGAGGACGGGGTAGGTGAACAGCCCCACGTTCGGCTTGATCCCGCGGGCGAGCTTGTCCTTGTAGGAGTGCGCGCGTTCGAGGAGTCCCAGCCCGGTCACGCAGGCGAGGAGCCAGGCGAGCTCCAGCACCTCCTTGACGTCGCTCTGACGGAAGAGCGCCACCTTCCCGGGATCGAGGCCGAGCGCGAGGTAGGTGACCGCCACGTCCCGCACGGCCTCGCGCAGCTTCTCGGGCTCCCGGCTCGTGGTCAGCGCGTGGTAGTCGGCGATGAAGTAGAAGCACTCGCCTCCCGCGTCCTGCAGCTCGATGTGCTGGCGGATCGCACCGAAGTAGTTGCCGAGATGCGGCCGCCCGCTGGGCTGGATGCCGCTCAGGTACGTGGTCATGGCGCGGAGGGAGCGGTCCGAGGAGCGTCGACCTTAGCAGTCCCCGGACCGACGGACAACCGCCGGCCCCGTGGAGCGCGGGCGCGCCGTGACTCCCGGCCTGCATCCGCTGACTTGCATCCGCTCCCCGGGGCTCGACAATCCGCAGGCGGGATGCCGAAGGGAACGAGCACGAGGGCCGCTTTCACGTGGAGGGTCACGCTCGCGGCCATCGCGCTCGGGATCGTCACGAACGGCTGCGCATCGTTCCGCAGCGAGCGCCACCTTGCGCCGCTCTTCACCGAAATCTCGCGTGCCGGAGGCGGCACCGAGTTCGAGGCCCTGGGCGGCGCGGTGCGCCTGCGGCGCTCGCGGCCCAGCGGCCCCTTCGAGCAGTTCGCACTGCGGCCGCTCGTGATCGTCGACCGTACCTCGACGGGAGAGACGATCTCCCACTTCCTCACACCGCTCGGCACGAGCACGAACAGCGGAGACGAGTACACCTGGCAGCTCCTGCCCGTCGCGCGCTACCAGCGCCGCGTCACCTCCGCGGGAGAGCTCGAGTGGACCTTCCTCTCGCTGCCGGGGATCTACTGGGCCCGCCGCTCCGACGGCCGCATCCTGCGCGCCTGGTTCCCCTTCGGCGGCGTGCTCGAGGACTTCCTGTCCTTCGACCGCATCGTGTTCGTGCTGTTCCCGCTGTTCGCGCGCTCCGAACGGAGCGGACACGTCACCTACTCCTTCCTGTTCCCGGTGTTCGCCTTCACCAGCGGCAAGGGAGCCTCGGGCTGGCGCTTCTGGCCGCTCTACGGGACCAGCCGCCTCGAGGGCAGCTACGAGCGTTCCTTCGCCCTGTGGCCGATCCTGCATTGGCAGAGGAACAATCTCTGGGCGCCGCGCGAGAAGCAGGAGCTCAAGTGGATGGTCTTTCCGCTGATCGGCCGCACGACGCGGGACACCTACCGCAGCACGACCCTCCTGTGGCCCTTCTTCGGCTGGGCGCACGACGAGAAGACCGACTTCTGGTCCTTCGACGGGCCCTGGCCGCTCGTGCGCCTGCACCACGACCCGCAGACGGACACCTTCCGCACGCGCTTCTGGCCGTTCTATTCCCACTACCACGGCGACGGGCTCGACTCGAGCTGGTACCTGTGGCCGATCGTCAACGTGCGCAGCGAGCAGTATGCCTCCGCGCGCCGCACCGGCCTGTACGTGCTTCCCTTCTGGCAGAGCTGGAAGCGCTACGACGAGGAGGCCGGACCCTCCTCGTTCCAGAAGCTGTGGCCGCTCTACCAGGTCGAGCGCCCCGAGGAGCACAGCCTGAAGTCCGCCTTCCCGGCCCTGAATCCCCTGTGGCGCACGCCCGAGATCGACGAGATGTACGCCTGGATCTACGAGCTGTACACGCGCGAGAGGGGCCACGACATCGTCCGCGAGCGCTCGTGGCTGGGACTGTACCGCCGCGAGAAGGACGAGCTGGAGGACCGCTCCTCCTTCGTGGGCCTGTGGGCGCACCGGAAATATGGAGTGGACGGGCAGACGACGGAGTCCTCCCTCTTCTTCGGGCTCCTGCGTTGGCGCAACAGCGCCTCCGGTTCCCTAGAGTGGCTGCCGCCCGCGATCCCGGGCCCGGGGTGGCCCCTGCAACGCGAGGCCCCCGGGAACTGAAGCACGATGCCCTGGCTGCAACCCGTCATCTCGCTCTGCGAAGGCGTCGGCCACCCGATCGAGCTCCTGCTCCAGGCGATCCGGCGCCTGCCGTCCGTCCCCGCGCGCCTGCGGCCGATCGCCGACCAGCTCTACGCGGGAGCGATCCAGGGCGTCCACGTGGTCCTGCTCGTGGGCCTCTTCATCGGGATGATCGTCTCCCTGCAGACCGGCATCGAGCTCATGCGCATCGGACAGCAGGACCAGATCGGGACCGTGGTCGCGGTCAGCATGGCGCGCGAGATGGGCCCGTTCATCACCGCCACGATCCTGGCGGCGACGGTGGGCAGCTCGATCGCCGCGGAGCTCGGCACGATGGCCGTCAGCGACGAGCTGGCGGCGCTCGAAGTGCTCTCGGTCGACCGCGTTCGATTCCTGGTCCTGCCGCGCCTCGTGGCCCTGGCGATCGCAGCTCCGCTGCTGACCATCCTGTGCGACACGATCGGCATCTTCGGCGGAGGGTTCGTGGCGCAGTCGCAGCTCAACGTCACCTTCCAGCTCTACCTCGACTCCGCGATGGAAGCGCTGCGGACCCCGGCGCTCACCGTGCCGCTGCCGAAGGACGTCTACGCCGGGCTCTTCAAGGCGCTGGTCTTCGGCGTCCTGATCGCGGCGATCGGTTGCAACGCCGGGCTGCGCGCGACCGGCGGCGCGCTGGGCGTGGGGCACGCGACGCGCCAGGCGGTGCGCGACTCGATCATCGCGATCATCATCTCGAACTACTTCATGACCTGGTTCATCTACCAGGGCTGAGGGGCGGACGCGTGGGCGAGACCATCCTCCGCTTCCAGGACGTGTACAAGAGCTTCGGCGCCCAGTCGGTGCTCTCGGGCCTGTCCTTCGAGGTCGAGCGGGGCCGGACGCTCGCGATCATGGGAGCGTCGGGCTCGGGCAAATCGGTCGTCCTGCGCCACGCGATCGGCCTCCTCAAGCCCGACTCGGGCCACGTCGAGGTCGAGGGTCGCAACGTCCCCTCGCTCAGCCGCCGCGAGCTGGCCGAGCTGCGCAAGCGGATGGGCTTCCTGTTCCAGGAGGGCGCGCTGATCAACTGGCTCAACGTCGGGGAGAACGTGGCGCTGCCGCTGCGCGAGAACACCGATCTCTCGGATGCCGAGATTCGCGCCAAGGTCCAGGAGAAGCTGGAGCGCGTCCACATCCCCGACTCGTGGGAGAAGATGCCCTCGCAGATCTCGGGCGGGATGAAGAAGCGCGTGGGCCTGGCCCGGGCGCTGATCACCGATCCCGAGGTCATCCTGTACGACGAGCCCAACGCCGGCCTCGATCCGGAGATCGCCGCCTCGATCAACGACCTCATCCGCGAGCTCAAGGTGGAGCTCCAGGTGACCGCCATCGTCGTCGAGCACCGCGTGGGGTGCATCCGCAGGGTGGCCGACGAGGTCCTGTTCCTCGAAGGCGGGAAGGCGCTCATGCGCCTGCCCACCGACGAGTTCTTCGCCAGCCGCCATCCGCGCATCCTGAAATTCCTCGGGGAGAAGCCGGATTGAGGCCGGCCTCCCGTTCTTGAACTCTCGGTCTTGATCCCTGGTCTCGTTCCCTGGCCCCATCTGGAGAGCCCAAGCCATGCCCGCCAACCGTACGATCCTCCTCGGCCTGTTCTTCCTGATCACCCTCGGGCTCCTCGGCTACTTCACGCTGTTCAAGTCCGACTTCACGCTGTTCAGCAAGAAGACCGAGCTGGTCGTGCACTTCTCGGAGACCAACGGCCTGCGCGAGGGCGATTCGGTGCTCGTCGCGGGCATGCGCTGGGGCAAGGTGAAGAGCCTGGAGTACGATCCCTCCGCGCAGAACGACCGGCGCATCACGGTGGTCGCGACCCTCAAGGAGGATCTGGTGCTGCGCGAGCACTTCGTCATCAAGATCGAGGACGCGACGCTGCTCGGCGGCAAGAACCTGACCATCGACCCAGGGCCCGCGGGCGGCAAATGGGTGCCCCCCGGGGAGATCCTCTTCGGCGAGGTCGGGCGAAACCCGCTCTCCTCGCTCGGCGACCTGGTCGCCGAGAGCCAGAAGGGGGTCTCCAAGATCATCGACGACCTCTCCGCGATCACGAAGGGAGTCCGCGACGGCAAGGGGACCGCCGGGCGCTTCATCACCGACGAGAAGATGTCGCAGGACCTCGCCGATACGCTGCAGGGTGCCGCGAAGACGCTCGCCAACCTCGAGCGCATCTCGACCGATCTCGTGCAGGGGAGTGGAACGGCTGGACAGGTCCTCACGAACCGCGAGCTCTACGACGAGCTGCTCGGGACGACGCGCAAGCTGAACAAGACGCTCGACGAGACCAGCGCGATGGTGGGCGATTTCCGCAACGGCAAGGGGGTCCTCCCGCGGCTGTTCCTGGACGAGAAGATGGGCAACGACGTGGCGGCGACGATCGCCAGCGTGAACTCGATCGTGAAACGAATCGACCAGGGCCAGGGGACGGTCGGGATGCTCGTCAACGACGACACGATCGCCAGCCACCTCGCCAGCATCTTGGGCAAGGTCGACCGCGGCGAGGGCACAGTCGGCGCCCTGCTGACCAGGACCGAGGTCTACGACAACCTGCGCGAGACGTCCGAGAACGCGGCGGTCTTCTCGGCCGCTCTCCGCAACGGCCAGGGGAGCCTCGGGCGCCTCGCCATGGACGACGAGATCTACCAGCAGATCAAGACCGCGCTCCTGATCGTGCAGCGCGCGCTCGAGGAGTACCGCGAGGCGGCGCCGGTGACGACGTTCACCTCGGTGTTCTTCGGCGCGTTCTAGCGACGGAGCAACCGCTCGATCCACTTCCCGATCGGGTCGGCCTCGAGATTCACCGCAGCTCCGCGCTCCGCGCGGGCGAGGGTGGTCTTCTCGAGCGTGATCGGGATCGCGGCCACGTCGAAGAGCCGGCCGCGCGGACTGACGACCGTCAGGCTGACGCCGTCGACGGCGATGCTGCCCTTGTCGACGAGATAGCGCTCGAACCCCGCTTCGACCTCGATCGTCAGGCGCCTGCCGCCGTCCCCGGAGTCCTCGATCGCGGCGAAGCGCCCCCGACCGTCGACGTGGCCGGTGACGAGGTGTCCTTCGAGGCGGTCGGAAAGGCGCATGGCGCGCTCGAGGTTGACCTCGTCGCCCGGTCGCAGCGCTCCCAGCCAGGTCCTGCTCAGGGTCTCCTCCGACAGGTCGAAGAGCATCTCTCCCTTCTCCAGCTCGGCCACCGAGAGGCATGCGCCCGAGACGCACACGCTTTCCCCGCGCCGCGGCTCCCACCCCTCCGGCGGCGAGAGGCCGATCCGCAGACCCGTTCCCCGCGAAACGACGCGGCGAACGATGGCGCGGGCTTCGACGAGGCCGGTGAACATGGCGATCCGGGGGCCGGAAGGGCCCATCCTAGGTCCCCGAGCTTGACGCTGGGGGCGGCCCTTTCTACCCTGCTCTGCCTTTCTAGATTAAAGGAGGGCCCTTGCCGCTCTTTGCGATCCTGACCCTGTTCCCCGAGGCGCTGGAGCCCTACACCCGCTCGAGCATCCTCCAGGTGGCGCAGGAGAAGGGCCTGGCCCGCATCCTGCTCGTGGACTTCCGGGACTTCACCCGGGACCGCCACCGCACGGTCGACGACCGACCCTATGGAGGCGGGCCGGGGATGGTCCTGAAGCCTGAACCCGTGGTCGAGTGCGTCGAGTGGCTCGAGCGCCGCCACGGCCGCTTCCGGAAGCTCCTCATGTGCCCGACGGGCACGCCCTTTCGCCAGAGCCGCGCCGAAGCGCTCGCGGGAGAGGAGCGCGTCCTTCTCCTGGCCGGCCGCTACGAGGGCTTCGACACACGCATCCGGAAGGAGCTCGAGCTCGAGGAGGTCTCTCTCGGCGACTTCGTACTCGCCGGCGGCGAGATCCCGGCGCTCGCGATCGTCGAGGCCGTGGTGCGCCTCCTCCCCGGCGTGCTGGGCGACGAGCGCTCGGCCCTCGAGGACTCCTTCCGCCGCGACGGGGCCCTGGATCACCCGCACTACACGCGCCCGCGCACCTACCGAGGCGAGGCGGTGCCCGAGGTCCTGCTCTCGGGCGACCACGAGGCGATCCGCCGCTGGCGCGAGCGGTCCGCGGCCGAGATCACCAGCGCGCGCCGGCCCGATCTGCTGGAGCGCAACGCGGAAAAGGTGAGCGAGAAGAACACCCATACGAACCAACGGGAGCCCGAGGAGCTGCCCGGGAACGAGCACTGATCCCCGAGAGCTTCGAGAGAGGCCACCGACCTGCACTGCCGCGGCACCCAGCCGTGGACGACGGAGACGAGCCGCAAGGACTCGCCAGAACCACCATGCACCTGATCGAAAAACTGGAGCGAGAGCACATGACCCGCCCGGCGCCCGCCGTGAAGGTGGGCGACACGGTCGAGGTCCACTACCTCATCCGCGAAGGGGACAAGGAGCGCGTCCAGCTCTTCATCGGGACGGTGATCGCAGTCAAGGGCCGCGGAATCCGCCGCTCGGTCACGGTGCGCCGCATCGTCCAGGGCGAGGGCGTCGAGCGCATCTTCCCGCTCCACAGCCCGCGCGTGAAGGACGTCGTCGTCACCCGCGCCGGCAAGGTGCGCCGCGCCAAGCTGTACTTCCTCCGGGACAGGATGGGCAAGCAGACCCGCGTCCAGGAGCTCCTGGGCGAGAAGGCCCGCCGCGTGCGCGAATTCGAGCTGGCGATGCGCGCCTCGATGGCCGGCGACGAGGCGGCCGCCGCAGGCGAACCCGCGGCGCCCGCGAGCCCTCCCCAGGAGAAGGCCGGCGCCGGCAAGCCCGTCAAGGTCTGATGGCCGCGCGAACCGTGGAAGTTCCGCCGCTGCCCGGTCCCGCGCGCGCATGACAGCTGCCGCGGCGCTCGTCCGCTCCGGATCGGCGGCGCGCGGGCGCCGCGATCGTCTCCGACGCCCCGCTCCATCCCCCGCCTTCGAGTCCGGATCCCGCCATGACTGAGAAGATCGGCCGCAAGTTCGTCCTGACCCTCGTCCTCGTGCTGGCGGCCTGCGTCAGCCTCCTCGTGCCGCCGGTCTTCCAGCACGCGAGTCCCTTCCGTCTCGGGCTCGACCTGCAGGGCGGGACGCGGCTCGACTATCACTTCGATTTCGACGAGGCGCTGGCCCATGGGAAGATCTCCAAGGCCGAGCATGCGGACAAGGGGCAGATGCTGCAGGACTTCTGCGGCATCATCCGCGGCCGCGTCGACCCGAAGGGCGTCATGGAGCTGTCGCTCCGTCCCGAGGGAACCGAGCGGATCGTCATCGAGCTCCCGGGCGCGGCCGAGCTCGCCGCGGCGAAGACCCAGGGCAAGCTCGCGCAGGCGATCTCGACGGCGGACCTGGCGCTCACCCTGGATGCTGCCGACCCGGAGATCGTGAAGGCCTTTCCCCTCATCGGGGGCGTGATCACGATCGAGACCGAAACGATCTCCTACCAGAAGCGCGCCGGCGCCGTGCTGTCGGATCTGCGGCGGGGGGAGAACGGCACGCCGGCCGCCGAACACAAGGCCGGGGACACGGTCGAGCTGCTCTCGACCGACGACCTCCAGAAGCGCATCGAGAACGTCGGCGACCTGCAGTTCCTGATCGACGCCCAGCCGGGCTCGTTGATGGCGCTCGGCACGGACGAGAGCAAGGAGCGACAGAAGCTCGACGCCTGGTTGACAGCCCACCCGGGCGTGTCCTTCGAGAGCTTCAACCGGCTTCCTCCCGAGCAGGGCGGGCCGACCCCAACGCTGCGCTGGTTCCCCCGCCGCGTCCCCAAGGAGCAGCTCGATGCGACTCCGCCGGAGAAACGTCTGGTGCTGCTGATCCTGCCGCCCGAGGAGTGGATCTTCAGCGGCAACGACCTCGAATCCGTCGGTTCCGACCGCGACCAGCTCGGCTACCCCGCGGTGCACTTCGAGATGTCGCCCGAGAAGCGGGACGCGTTCGGGGCTTTCACGGAGAAGCACGTCGACGAGCAGATGGCGATCGTGCTGAACGGCGAGATCGTCACGGACCCGCGGATCAAGAGCAAGCTCCCCGGCTCGGGGATCATCGAGGGCGGAGCCGGCGGCTTCTCGCAGAAGGAGGTCAAGGACCTCGTCACCGTGCTGCGCTCGGGCTCGCTGCGGATCAAGCCGGTGCTGCTCTCCAAGGAGCGGGTGGGCGCGAGCCTGGGCGAGAACTACGTGAAGAAGGGACTGCTCAGCACCTTGATCGCGCTGGGCGTGATCGTGGTCTTCATGCTGTTCTTCTACCGCAGGCTGGGCATCTTCTCGGTCATCGGGCTGTTCCTGAACCTGCTCTTTCTCGTGGGGGCGCTGGCGTTCCTCAAGGCGACGCTCACCTTGCCGGGGGTGGCCGGCGTCATCCTGACGCTCGGGATGGCGGTCGACGGCAACATCCTGATCTACGAGCGCCTGCGCGAGGAGATGGGGCGCGGACTGAAGCTCGTCCAGGCCGCCAAGAACGCGTTCGAGCGCGCGGCGGTGACGATCATCGACTCGAACCTGACCACGCTGATCGCCGGTCTGATCCTCCAGAACGTCGGCACGGGCCCGATCCGCGGATTCGCCGTGACGCTGAACATCGGCATCCTGTCGACGCTCTTCACGGTGATCGTGGTCACCGAGCTGCTCGTGTTCTGGGACATCCAGCGCGGCGCCACGCGCTTCAGCATGGTGCGCACCTTCAAGAGGCCGAACTGGCGCTTCATGGACATCGCCAAGTATGCGATCGCCGCCTCGCTGATCGTGATCGTCGTCGGGGACGCGTTGTTCATCTCGCTGCCCAACCGCGAGAAGCTCGGAATCGACTTCCTGGGCGGCTTCCGCGTGACCGTGAACACCCAGGATCCCCAGCCCGTCTCCGAGGTGGCGAGGCTCGTGCACCAGATCCCCGGGACGATCGGCGCATCGGCGCAGGTGCGTGAGCTGCAGGACTCGGGCACACGCGCCGCGGGCTACAGGCAGTTTGTCGTCCAGTTCAAGCTCTCCGGCGAGGAGGGGGTTTCAGGGGGCACCAGCGAGGCCACCGGCGAGAAGCAGATCCGCGACGCGCTGGCGCCGGTTCTGCAGAAGGACCCCGTGCAGGTCTCGGCCTCCGCCGACGGAGCGTCGGCGAGCGGTGACCTGTATTTCGAGAAGGCCCACCCCGCGGCGGACGTGAGCACAGCGCTGGCCAAGGGTGGCCTGTCCGAGGTCTCCGTCGAGCCGCAGCCCGGCCGGCCGAACGTGTTCCACTTCACCGCCAAGCTGGAGAAGGACAAGGCTCCGGCGGATCTCCCGCGCGCGATCCGCACACAGATCGAAGGGGTCAGGGACAGCACCGGCAGGCCCTTCAGCCTGCTGTCGCCGGTGCCCGAGTCCTCCGTGGTGGGGCCCACGATCGGGGGTGAGCTGCGCGACAAGGCGATCATCGCCGTGCTGCTCTCGCTGGTCGGCACGATCCTCTACCTGCGCGTGCGCTTCGCCGAGTACAGCTACGGCATCGCGGTCGTCGTCTCGCTCGTCCACGACGTGCTGATCGTGTTCGGAGCGCTCGCGGTGGCCACGATGACAGGCGCGATCCAGGCCGAGCTGGACCTGTCGATGATCGCGGCCTTCCTGACCGTCATCGGCTATTCGCAGAACGACACGATCGTCATCTTCGACCGCGTTCGGGAGAACCGCCGGCACTCCACCGCGCCGCTGCGCCAGATCCTGAACGACTCGATCAACCAGACCCTGGCGCGCACGATCCTGACCACGAGCACCGTCGTGCTCGTGCTGCTGATCCTGTTCGTCTTCAACTTCGGCTCCCGCAACGTGCTCGAGGCCTTCTCGTTCGCCATGCTCGTGGGAGTCATCTCCGGCGCGTATTCGACCGTGTACGTCGCGAGCCCGGTGCTCTTGTGGTTCGAGAAGCGCCCCGCCGCGAAGGCAGCCGGCGGGGGGCAGGCCCAAGCGGCGTGAGGTAGGATCGGGCCGTGAGGCTCCTCCTGGGCGGTCTGCTGCTCCTCGCACTCTTCGGGGGGGCGGCGCTGTGGCAAAGGAGCTGGACCTCCGCGGCGCGCTCCGAGAGGGATGCGGCCCGGACGGGGGGGACGGCGATCGGAGACGGGTGGAGCCGCGTCGTCGTCGGGCGACCGAGCGGAGGGGAGCCGTACGTGGGACCGGTCGAGAAGGGCTCCGCAGTCCCGCCTGTGCGCGAACAGGTGCCCCCGGGTCCGACTCGGGCGCTTTCGCCTCAGCCGGCGGACACCGAGATCACCGTCCAATCCGGTCAGAGCCTCTCCAAGATCTGCCAGGAGCACTATGGAACCGCTCGGCTTGCGGTCATCGAGGCCGTGGCCCGCTACAACCACCTGGCCGACCCGGACACCCTGCGCGAGGGACAGAAGCTGCGGCTACCGCATCTCGAGAGTCTTCTCGAGAAACACTGAAGCAACTCGAGGACGAAGCCCCCCCTTGGTCGCGGGTTACTGTGCGTCTGCTTGGGCGACCGCGAAGGTGCTCCGTCCACTTGCGCACAGTCTCCACACTCCGACACCACGCACGCGGACGCAACGCCAGTCGACACGCAACTCGCAACCGCACCGCCGGCGAGTACCCGCCGGCGGCTCCTCGGCGTTCGCGGTTTCGCGCGGGCGCGAGACCGCGAGCGCCGAGGCCAAGTTGGAGGCTCGATGTCGGGGGGCTCAGCCATCGGCGGCGAGCTTCTCGGGCGGCGGCATGCTCTCCGCTGGCGCAGCTTTCTCGGCAACTTCCCCCGTCCCATTGGCCGGCGGCTCGACGATCTCCACCCGCAGCGCGGCCCCACCGCCTCTGCGCAGGTGTCCGAGCGCTCCTTCCGTCAACCTCACCCGCATCCGACGCTCCCCCAGTTCCTCCGAGATCTCGTCCTCGATCGGTCGGGCGAGCCTCCGCACGGTCGCGTCCAGACGCCCGTCGGCCAGCGGGACGTAGACATCCACCAACGAGGAGTGCGCGTCCAGACTGCGCGCGACGGCTTGATCCAGACGGTCGAGCCCTTCCCCGGTCGCGGCCGAGACGTACACCGCCTCCTGGCTGCGGCCGTTGCGCAGGAGCTGGAGCCCGATCCGATCCTCCACGCGGTCGATCTTGTTGAACACGAGGAGTCCCGCGCGTGCGTTGCGCGAGAGGTTCCCGAGCACGCTCTCGACCGCCTCCATCTGGACCGCGGCGCGCGGGTGGGAGGCGTCGATCACGTGCAGGAGCAGATCGGCCGCCAGCGTCTCCTCCAGCGTGGCGTGGAACGAGGCCACGAGGTGGTGCGGAAGCCTCTGCAGGAAACCGACGGTATCCGAGAGGAGGACGGTCCGGCCGTCGAGGAGCCGCCACTGGCGCGTGCGCGTGTCGAGCGTCGCGAAGAGCTGATCGGCCACGAACTCGCGCGCGCCGGTCAGGCGGTTCAAGAGCGTCGACTTGCCCGCGTTCGTGTAGCCCACGAGTCCGATGGTGAAGTGCTCGTTGCGCGAACCGACCTCGCGCAGCTTGCGCGCCTCGATCTCGCGCAGCTCCTCGCGCAGGATCTGGATGCGCCTCTTGAGCAGGCGCTTGTCGGTCTCGAGCTGCGTCTCGCCCGGCCCGCGCGTGCCGATCACGCCCTCGGTTCGTTCCAGGTGAGTCCACATCCGCCGGAGGCGCGGGGCGAGGTATTCATTCTGCGCCAGCTCGACCTGCAGCCGTGCCTGCCGCGTCTGCGCGCGGCAAGCGAAGATGTCCAGGATCAATTCGGACCGGTCGACGACACGCACGCCCCAGGCCTTCTCCAGGTTGCGCACCTGCGCGGGGCTCAGGTCGTTGTCGACCACGACGGCATCCGGGTGGAGGCGCTGGACCTCGGACTGGATCTCGTCGACCTTCCCCCGGCCGAAGAGCGTCGCCGGGTCAGGATGCGGCTTGCGCTGGAGAACGCCTTCTCCGACGACGTCCGCATCGGCGGCGCCGACGAGCCCGCAGGCCTCGAGCAGATCTTCGCCGATCCCGACATCCTCCTCGTGACCGCGGACTCCGCACACGAGGACCCGCTCGCGCGGAGGGCGCGTGGGGCGCGAGGGACGGCGGCTCATCTCCCCTTTCTGCTCAACGGGCTATCCAACCGGGAGCTGGTCGCCGACC
The DNA here is from genome assembly GCA_041488095.1 of Planctomycetota bacterium. GTDB lineage: Bacteria > Planctomycetota > UBA1135 > UBA1135 > DASYPQ01. Next base: position 5,256 of record JBGPOP010000039.1, on the reverse strand, counting down.
GGCTCGTGCCGCAAGCTCACGCGGGCGACGCGCTCGCCCTCGATCGCGGGGGTCAGGATCGTGTGGACCCGCCGATCGGGTCGGCTCTCGGGGAAGTCCGTGCGATAGTGGACGCCGCGCGATTCCTCGCGGGCCAGCGCGCCGAGCGTCGCCAGTCGCGCGACGGTCAGCATATTGACCAGCTCCCAGGACCGAGGCTCGGACGACCCCAGGTCCCCCACCGCGCGCGACCAGAAAGCGATCTTCTCGAGCGCGTCTTCGAGCCCGGAGCGGCTGCGCTCGACGCCCATCTGTCGCCACATCAGCGACTTGAGCGAGTAGATGAGGTCCTCGATGTTGACGCGAACACCGGCCGGGGCTCGGGGCAGCTCTCGGGCACGGAGGGGCGCCACCGAGAGCATGTCGAAACCGTCGACGTCGCCGGCCGCAAGGCGTCCGGCACGCAGGCCGAGGACCAGGCCCTCGAGCAAAGAGTTCGATCCCATTCGATTCGCGCCGTGCAGCCCCGAGCTGGCGCACTCCCCCACCGACCACAGACCCGGAATCGTCGTCCGACCGTCGAGGTCCACCCTGAGACCTCCGACCATGTAGTGCGCGCCGGGCCGGACCGGCACCGGATCGCGCGCGATGTCGATTCCGAAGAATCGGCAGATCCGGCTGATGCCGGGGAACAGCACGTGCGGATCGCCCTGGATGGCGGACAGGTCGAGGTACACGCTCGTGTCGTGCGTCGCCACCATCCGAGCAAAGACGGCACGGCTGACCACGTCACGCGGTGCGAGCTCCGCAGAGGGGTGGAACTCGGGCATGAAGCGCTGGCCGTGTCGATCGCGCAGGATGCCGCCCGCGCCGCGGACGATCTCGCTGATGAGCACTCGCGCAGCTCCTGCGATGTAAAGGCAGGTCGGGTGGAACTGGACAAACTCCAGGTCGCGCACCACGGCTCCGGCCCGGAAGCCGATGGCCACGCCGTCGCCCGTTGCGATCGCTGGGTTCGTCGTCTCGCGGTAGATCTGCCCGCCGCCTCCTGTGGCCAGGATGACCTGGGCCGCGCTGAACGCCACGAGGTCCCCGCGCGCGGCGCGCGTGAGGATCCCCGCCACGCGCCCGTCGGGACCGGTCAACAGGTCGATCACGAACGTCTGGGGAAAGGTCGTGATGCCGGGGTGGTTGGCCAAGGCGGCGCACAGGGCACGCTCGATCTCGAGCCCGGTGGCGTCACCCTGCGCGTGGACGATCCGCGCGTGGCTGTGCCCCCCCTCGCGCGAGAGGTGGATACCTCCGTCGGCTCCACGATCGAAGGCCGCGCCGAGCTGGAGCAGTCGCTCGACGGCTTCGGGGCCCCCGCGCACGACGCACTCGACCGTTTCGCGTTCCGAGAGTCCACAGCCGACGTGCAAGGTGTCGGCGATGTGCGCCTCGAAGGTGTCGGGAGCCGCGAGCACAGCGGCCAGTCCACCTTGGGCGTACAGCGTGTTGCTCTCGCGCAGATCGGCCTTCGCCACGACAGCAACCGAAGCTCCACGGTTTGCAGCGGCCAGGGCCGCCGCGCTCCCCCCGACCCCGCTTCCCACGACCACCACATCGAACCGGTACAGGGGGACGTGGCGGAAGGAGAAGGGGACGAGGTATCGGTCCAGGTTCAGGGTTGCGTCGGGCACCAGCGCTGTCTCGCTTCTCGAGTTGAAGTCTCGGAGAGGATCATCCTAATCCCCACCCCCCTGGATCCGCTCCTTGCGACCGCAGGTGGGAAGCACGACGACGGGGCGTCGACCGAGAACCGCAGGAGTCCCGGAGAGGTCCGACCCCCGATCAGCGGACACCGAAAAAGGGGGGGCGTCGTTGCCCTAGTTCCGTTTGCGGGAAATCGAGGCAGAAGATTCAAGGTTCGGGTCCTGTTCGGTTCAGGGCTTGCCGATCGATTAGGTATCCGTTAGGTTTTCGACCTCGTCAGATGCGAACCAGGAAACCGAGCCAACCATGTCCCACATCCTCTACCAGACATGCCGCGAGAAGCTGTCCTACCTCTTCTTCGCCCTGCTGATCGCCACCACGTTCCTGTTCTGACGCCCCTGGGTGAACCGTCTCGAGTCGGGCGGACCCCCTCGAGCGAGGGCCAGGTCGCCGATCGACGGCGTGCGGCGCTCAAGGAGAAACAACGTCGCCATGCCCCTTCCCCCTCTGACGAAACGCCAACGCGAGATCGTCGATTTCTTCCAGAGCTACGTCCGCGCGCACGCGATCAGTCCCACGCTCGAGGAGATCGCCCAGGCCATGGGCGTCAACAAGGTGACCGTGTTCGGGCATGTCGCCGAGCTGGAGCGCAAGGGCGTCCTCCGCAGGACCGCGCGCGGGATCAGCCGCGCTCTGAAGCTCGCGCCCTCCGCGCGCTCCCCCGCGCAAGGCCCCCGTGCGAGTCCTCTCCAGGTCCTGGGTACGATCGCTGCCGGCTGCCCGATCGAGGCAGTTGAATCTCCCGAAGACTTCGACCTGTCCGAGTTGGTTCCCCGCGATCGCGACGTGTACGCCTTGCGAGTCCGTGGGGAATCCATGATCGAGGACTGCATCCGCGACGGTGACATCGTCCTTGTCGAGCGCCGTAACCATGCCCGTAACGGCGAGATTGTCGTCGCGGTGTTGCCCGGAGAGGAAGCCACCCTCAAGCGCTACTTCCGCGAGGGCGATCGCATCCGACTCCAAGCAGCCAACACGAGCTTCGCACCGCTCTACGTGGACCGGGTCGAGGTGCGCGGCGTCGTGCTGGGTGTCGTCCGCCGCTATTAACGACCCAAAGAAAACGCCCGCGATCCTGCGACCGCGGGCGTTGAAAACCCCGGCGACAACCTACTTTCTCGCTTGCGCAATATCATCGGCGGTCCCTGCTTGACGACCGTGTTCGGAATGGGAACGGGTATGGCCAGGGACCCATGGGCACCGGGAATGCTCCCGGACCCGCACGCTCGTTTCTCATCCTTCCGGATCTCACCATTCCGCAGGCGAACCGGCGCGCGGGTCCGAGCTGGAGGTCAAGGTGAACCGCATCTAGCGCGTCCCTCACGAGGGATGGAAGACGACCTTCCTCCCCACGGCGTGACCCGTCCACAGGCCCTACAGCCCATGGCAAGACATGCCGCATGGAGAAAGGTGGTTAAGTCGATCGCCCGATTAGTACCGGTAGGCTCAACATGTCACCATGCTTACACCGCCGGCCTATCAACCTGGTAGTCTCCCAGGGGGCTGGTAGGGATGACTAGTTTTGGAGAAGGCTTCGCGCTTAGATGCATTCAGCGCTTATCCGTTCCGACCATAGCTACCCAGCGGTACCACTAGCGTGATAACTGGAGCACCAGAGGGTCGTCCTCCCCAATCCTCTCGTACTAGGGGAAAACCTCCGCAATCATCCTTCACCCACGTCAGATAGGGACCGACCTGTCTCACGACGGTCTAAACCCAGCTCGCGTACCGCTTTAATTGGCGAACAGCCAAACCCTTGGGACCTCCTTCAGCCCCAGGATGCGATGAGCCGACATCGAGGTGCCAAACCGCCTCGTCGATATGAACTCTTGGAGGCGATCAGCCTGTTATCCCCGGAGTACCTTTTATCTGATGAGCGACGGCCCTTCCACTCGGAATCCGCCGGATCACTAGGACCTACTTTCGTACCTGCTTGAGCTATATCTCTTGCAGTCAGGCGCACTTATACCCTTACGCTCTACGTGCGATTGCCAACCGCACTGAGTGCACCATCGTGCTCCTCCGTTACTCTTTTGGAGGAGACCGCCCCAGCCAAACTACCCACCTGACACTGTCTACGACCCGGATTCACGGTGTCGTGTTAGAGACCTATCATGAAGAGAGTGGTATTTCACCGGTGACTCCACCTGGCCCGAAAGCCTGGCTTCAACGTCTCCCACCTATCCTACGCACTACATAACAAGCCTCAATATCAGGCTATAGTAAAGGTTCACGGGGTCTTTCCGTCTTGACGCGGGAACGTGGCATCTTCACCACAGCTACAAGTTCGCCGAGCATGCTGTTGAGACAGAGCCCATGTCATTACGCCTTTCGTGCGGGTCGGAACTTACCCGACAAGGAATTTCGCTACCTTAGGACCGTCATAGTTACGGCCGCCATTCACTGGGGCTTCAATTCGGAGCTTCGCTTGCGCTAACCCCTCCTCTTAACCTTCCAGCATTGGGCAGGCGTCAGTCTGTATACTTCCTCGTTTGGAGTTGGCACAGACCTGTGTTTTTAGTAAACAGTTGCATGGGCCATTTCTCTGCGGCCTCCTGGGGCTTCGGCCGTAAAGACCTACACCTCAAGAGGCACCCCTTTTCCCGAAGTTACGGGGTTAATTTGCCGAGTTCCTTAACAGCATTTCTCTCGAGCGCCTTAGGATATTCACCTCACCCACCTGTGTCGGTTTTGGTACGGACGCCAAAATGACTCCCTAGAGGATTTTCTCGGCGGTTCGTTCAGTGACTTCGCCACAAAAGGCTCGCCGTCACCTCCGGGCTTATGCATGCGGATTTACCTGCATGCCACCCTCGGGCTTGGACGCACTATTCTGTCAGTGCGATCACCTTCCGTTCCGCGTCCCCCCATCGGTTGTAACGCCACTTCAGCGGTACAGGAATATTAACCTGTCATCCATCGACTACGCCTTTCGGCCTCGTCTTAGGGTCCGACTAACCCTGGGCGGATTTACCGTGCCCAGGAACCCTTGGGTTTGCGGCGAGCAGGATTCTCACCTGCTTTCTCGCTACTTATTCCGGCATAATCGCTTCCGGAGCGTCGAGGCGTCGTTACCGTCGCCCTTCACTCGCTCGGAACGCTCCCCTACCAATGCGAAGGATCAGCGATCCTCCGCAGTCCGCAGCTTCGGTTGCGCGCTTGAGCCCCGTTCATTTTCGGCGCAGGACCTCTCGACCAGTGAGCTTTTACGCACTCTTTAAATGATGGCTGCTTCTAAGCCAACATCCTGGCTGTCTTAGAGATCCCACTTCCTTCACTACACTTAGCACGCATTGGGGACCTTAGCTGGCGGTCTGGGTTGTTTCCCTCTCGACCACGAACCTTATCGCTCGTAGACTGACTCCCTGGGTACGGTCGATGGTATTCGGAGTTTGATTAGGCAAGGTACCTGTTTAGGGCCCTTATCCCATTCAGTAGCTCTACCCCCACCGACTATCGCCAAAGGCTAGCCCGAAAGCTATTTCGGGGAGAACCAGCTATTTGCAAGTTTGATTAGCCTTT
>JBGPOP010000038.1:0-41417 GCA_041488095.1 Planctomycetota bacterium | reverse complement strand
CGCGTCCCGGTAGGCCTGCGTTCCGTAGGGGTGGTCGATCGTCACGACGGTCTCGTCCGTGACCGCGTTGATCTGCAGCGAGAAGGTCGCCAGATCGACGCTGGGGATGTCCCGCCCGATGACCATGTCGCGCTGCTGGAGCGTTCCGGTCGAGTCGTAGATGTTGGCCAAGCGACCCCAGCTCAGGCTGAGCATCCGCGGGCCGTTGGAATTGCCGCCGCCGTTCTGGTCGACGACGAAGTGCAATGAGCCGATGCCCGGATCGGGCTGATCGACGATGTCGCCCACGGTGTTCCCCGATCCACTCCCGCCGCCGGTCTGACCCCCGGCTCCCGGGTTGCAGCCTGCCGCTGCGGCGAACATCAGCGCCGCGCCTAGTGCGAGCACCGTCGGGTGGCGAAAGCCCTCGCGACGAGCGAAGACGGAGCGTGATGTCCTCGCGTCGTTGCGGATCACAGAGCGGGAGGCGAGGCAGCGCACGGCCGCAGGATCGACTTCGATGAGCTTCATGGGATTCCGTCGGTTGGGTACGACCTGCGGGTGCGGCGCGCGTCTGAGCGCGCCGGCGCCGGGCCGACCTTCAAAGCGTGGGATGGGGCGGTCCTCGTCTCCCGGCGGCCCCGGATGGGGCCGAAGAGCGAGAAGACCCGATTTCTCAATGATTCGCGCGCCGCCGATCCCGGTCAAGCTCGGGGATCCGAGCCCTTCCGGTCCGAGGGTGTGAGCCGCGACCTGGGGGCGCGACAAACGGCGTGCCGCTCGCCCGGGAGGGCACATGCTACCGCTCAACCCTCGCTGCACCAAGAAGTTACCCATCCAGGGCAGACCTGGATCGAAGTGTCCGAGCTGACAGCCGGTGCGTTCGGCCGGCAAGCGGCGCCGGTCCCCGTGCGGAACCGCTCATGCGCCAAGGTCGCGGGCGTGGCGAGCGTTGGGTCCCGGCGGCTCACACCGTCGGCGCAGGCCGGACCGCGGGCGCGAACTCGAGGCTCGCGGCCTGCGCCGCGTCGCGCAGGAACACGAGGTGGTCGGGTCGGATCTTGCGCACCTCGGGGGAATCGGGCTCGTGCCAGTGGCGGGTGGTCGAGCATCCCACCAAGCCGAACACGATCGGCTGCGAGCAGTACCCACATTGCGCACGCAGAGGAGAGCGCGAGCTGATCATGAAGAGCGGTTGGACGTGGCGTGCCTCGGTGCGCGAGATGCAGGTCGGATTCGCGCACGGGTTGGGGCCGGTCGTGACCGGATGGGCTTGCATGGCCTCACCGGAACCGGCCGCAGCACCGGGGATCGCCCCCAGAAGGCGCGCCAGGATCGCCATCCGGATCGGCACGCCGCGCGCCGCCTGCTTGAAGTAGATGCTGCGCGGATCGTCGTCGATGTCGGAGCTGATCTCGTCCCGGCGCGGCAGCGGGTGCATGACCACCGCGTCCTTGAGCGGCTGTGCCGCCAGCGAACGCTTGCCGAGCTGGAGGTAGTTCTCGGCTCCGGCCTTGCCCTCGGGATAGCGCTCGGTCTGGGGCCGCGTCATGTAGACCGCGTCGACTCGGTCGACCGAGAATCCGCGCGCGTCCGTGAACAGAGAGAGCTGGTGGGGCTTCTGCGGCGTCAGGTACACCGCGTCCGAGCGCGAGGCCAGGTCGCCCAGGCGCGAGGCATCCGCGCGCAGGGGCTCGACGCCGAAGTCCTCGCGCAGGCGCTGGACGACATAGTCGGGCAACTCGAAGCCGGGCTGCGGCACACACACGATGTTGGCGGAGAAGCGCGCCAGCGCATAGGCGAAGGAGTTGATCGTCCGGCTGTAGCGCAGGTCGCCAGCCAGCACCACGTCGAGCCCCTCGATGCGCCCGTGCTCCACCCACAGGCTGTAGAGGTCGCACAGGGTCTGCGTCGGGTGCTCGTGGCTGCCGTCCCCCGCGTTGATCACCGGCACGGGCGAGTACTGCGCTGCCAGGCGCGACGCGCCCTCGCTGGGATGCCGCAGCACGATGATGTCCGCGTAGGCACCTCCGACGACGCGCACTGTGTCGGCCAGCGACTCGCCCTTGGAGGCGCTCATGGTGCGCATGTCCGCTGCCGTCAGGATCCCTCCACCCAGGCGCAGCATCGCCGATTCGAAGGACAGGCGCGTGCGCGTCGAAGCCTCGTAGAAGAGGCTCGCGGAGATCATCCCTCGGCACAGCCCTGCAAAGCCCCTGAGATCCTGCGCGAAGCGCTGGGCGGCTTCGAAGAGTTCGCGAATCTCGGAGACCGACAGGTCGTCGATGGAGACGAGATGGCGGGATCCGGTCATGCGATGCCGAGAGGAGAGGGTAGGAGATTTCGCCCTCCGGCGCAACCGCGGCGTGGGGTCAGGCTAGCGCGGTCGCGCCCCCGATCACGGCCTCGATCGCCCGCGCGAGATCCGCTCCCGAGCGACCGCGCAGCGTCCCGATCGCCGAGGCCATGTCGGCCGTGATGGGGACGGCGGTGCCGGGCGTCCAGGGATCGACCGGCAACGCGAGCGCCGCGCGGAAGACCTCGGCCACGCAAGCTCGCGCGCCGGAAGCATCGCGAAGCGCCGAGATCGCTCCGCGGACACGCCCGGCATCCTCCGCCAGGTCGGCGAAGGTGTGGACGAGCGCCACCCGCCCTCCCGAATCGGTCGGCGGCCGGCTGACCGGCGCGCAGGAGGGATCGAGCGGCTCCAGCCACAGCACGAGGTCGGCCGTGCCTCGCGCACGACGGCCCCGCTGCCGGCCCTGCTCCTCGACGGAGGCTGCCGCTCCCGCGGCGGAGGAATCGCGCTCGCCCGCGGTGTCGACGAGCCATGCGGGCCATGCGCCGAGGAGCGCGAGCTCGCGCAGGAGGTCGCGGGTCGTGCCCGGCTCCGGGCTCACGATGGCGCGGTCTTCACCCAGCAAGGCATTGAAGAGCGTGGACTTCCCGGCGTTCACCGGGCCGGCGATCACGACCTCGGCGGGCTCGAGAGCTCGGCGCGCGATCCGCCAGCGCTCGAGCAGCGCGTCGATCGTCCGCCCAGACTGCGCCTCCCCCATCCCCGCGAGCGCTCGCAGCTCGTTCGAGAGAGCCCCCTCGGCCTGATCGAGGAGGATCCGCGCCGCCACCTCGCAGGGTGCGTGCGCGAGCAGCAGGGCTGCGCGCTCCTCCAGGGAGCGCGGCCCGCGCTGGATCGCGGCTCCGCGGCCGAGATGGTCGATCAGGCGGCGGACGAGAGGCGGGCTGCCGTGCACCTGCAGCTCGACCTCGTCCGCGGAGAGCCCACAGGCGACCGCCTCGTCGAGGTCCTCCCCATCCAGCCGCAGGCGCACGAGGCGCGGGGCGCCCGGCGCGAGGTCGGCGCCACCGGAGAGCGCACGCAAGGCCGCGAGGGCTCCCGCGCCGGAGAGGCGCAGGACCGACACGGCGCCGCTGCCGGGCGGAGTCAGCTCGCGGACCTCCAGACTCATGGAGAGCGTTGCGCCGGGGAGAGCGACTCCCGCAGTGCGGCGAGCAGCCCCAGGTGCACGAGATCGCACTCCTCGATCGTCTGCGCGCCGGTGAAGACCGGAGGGTCGAGCAGGAAGGCGCGCGCCCCGCCGGTCAGCACGATCGGGGCTCCGCGCAGGCCGGCCTCCTCGGCCACGCGCTCGGCGAGCTCGCGCGCTGCGCCACGGAAGCCGACCGCGACGCCCGCGAGCAGGGCCTCCCGCGTGTCGCGACCCAGCGCGTTTGCCCGGGGACGCGGTTCGACGCGCGGGAGGCGCGCGGTACCCTCGGCCAAGGCCAGGGAGAGCAGGTCGGGACCGGGTGCGATCGCGCCTCCGAGGAACGTCTTGTCCGCGCGCACCGCGTCGACGGTGAGCGCCGTTCCCGCGTCGACGACGATTGCGCTTCCGCCGGCGAGCTCGAGTGCCGCGCGCGCGGCGAACAGGCGGTCGCGGCCGATCGTCGCGGGCTCGCGACACGCGATCGAGAGACCCGGCTCGGGTCGGGCGTCGAAGCACCCGGCAACGGAACCGCGCAGCGCCCCGGCGACCTCGGCCTCGAGATCCTCATCGGCGACCGAGCACAGCGCTCCGGCATCGGCTCGAGGCTCTCGTGCGAGCCACGCGGCGGCCTTCGCGCCGATCCCGAGGGCCGTGTCGAAGTCCACGTGCGCGATCGGACGTGGACCTCGCTCCCCTGCCGAACTCCACAGTCGCAGCTTGCAGCGGCTGTTGCCCAGGTCGACGGTCAGGAGGTTCATGCGCGGCGTCACCCCTCGCGGTGCGCGCGTGACCTGGGGACACGGGGAGCCCGGTCCGATCCAGGGGCCGGCCGAGCCCGGCGCCGCGCGCGGGCGGCTCACTGCTGCGGGCTGTGGTAGTAGAAGGTCTGGAGCCTGCCGTTGCGCTCGACGACGATCTCCCAGGTCGTGAACTGGTTGGCGTTCATCTTGGCGTAGCTGATCGCCTCCTGGACGCTCGTCACAGGATGGCCGTTGATGCTCTTGACGACGTCGCCTTCCTGCGCCCCGTGCCGTTCGGCGAACGAGCCCGGCGTGACCGCCTTGAGCTCGACGCCATCGTACTTGCCCGTCCGAGGGTCCTGGTGACGTGCCGTGCGCACGTCGTCCGCCAGGATCTTGGCGTAGTTGTCGTTGGCGTAGGCGACGTCGTCGGTGCCGAGCATCCAGCGATTCTGGCCGAAGGCCGTGGTTTTCGTCGGCCGCCAGGGCGCCGCGCTCGCGCGTGGGATCGCGCCGATCGCCGGCAGCATCAGGCCGCCCTCTTCCATGACCTGGACGATCGTGGTCCCCAGGGCAAACTCGTCGGGCGAGACGGTCTCGTCCTCGCGCCCTTCCTCGTCGAAGGCGAAAACCACGCCCTGGGCGGTGATCGATGCGAGCCGCACGCCCTGGTGCGGCGCGGCCAGGTGATCGCCCTCGTGGAGCGGGGGGATGACCCCGCCCGTGCCGGTGTTCAGCACCGCCGCCTTGGACCGGTACTTCAAGTACACGGCGCTCTGCGCGGCATCGGTCGTGTCGACCTTGACCATCAGGATCTTGACCAAGTCCGCGGCGGTCACGCGCGGAGGCTTCTCGTCGACCGCCGGCCCGGTCGTCGAGGGAGGCGGGGGCGGAGGCTTGCCGGTCCAATTCAGGTGACGGCAGTTGGGGTCGCCCTTGCACTTCTCGCAGCTCGGCAGGTAGAGGCGGCGCACATCCTCGTAGGCGACCAGATCGGCCGCCTTGGCCTGGACCGGTTCGACCGCCTCGAGCACGGCCTGCACCTTGGCCGCGTCGGGCAGCCGGCGCTTGGTCTCGAGGTCGCGCCAGAAGAAGAAGACGTACAGACCGAGGCACGCCGTGAGCAGGCCCGCTGCGCTCCACGAGAAGATCTTGACCTGGCCGATGTTCATGGGCTCGACCCGCGCATCCTAGCTCACCGGGCGCAGCGTCGCCAATCGCACGCTGCCCGCACACGCAGGCCGGCGCAGGGACGCCGCGGGTTCGGCCCTATTCCCGATTGTCGCGCTTGGCGATCCGCAGGCCGTCGCGGCCGCCTGTGTTGCGCGGCGTGAGGTCGACCTCCGGCCGGGCGGCGCTGCCCGTGAAGCCACGTAACGCGAGGACCAGCTCCTCGGGGCGGTCGCTCGCCGCCAGAGCGTCGTTGACCTCGGCCTTGCGCTCCTGCACGAGCCTCCGAAGGGACATGTTGAAGGACACCAGCCCGCGCTCGGTTCCCTGCTCGATGACCCGTCCCATCTCGCCGATGTTGCCCTCGGCGAGCAGCTCGCGCATGTGCGGCGTCGAGAGCATCAGCTCGTAGGCCGGGATCTGGCCCTTGCCTCCCGCGCGCGGGATCAGGCGCAGAGAGAGCACTCCGGCCAGGTTCTCGGAGAGGCGTTGGCGCACCTGCACGTGCTGCTGGGAGGGATAGAACGAGAGGATGCGCTCGACGGTCTGCGGCGCGTTGACCGTGTGCAGCGTCGACAACACCAGGTGTCCGGTCTCGGTAGCGTCGAGCGCCGCGGTCACGGTCTCCGCGTCGCGCATCTCGCCGATCAGGATCACGTCCGGGCTCTGCCGCAGCGCGTGCCGCAGCCCTTCCCGGAAGTTCGAGCAGTCCGTGCCAACCTCGCGCTGGCTGATCACGCAGCGCTTCTCGGTGAACAGCAGCTCGACTGGATCCTCGAGCGTCACGACGTGGCGCTCGATCTTCTCGTTCATGTGCTGGATCATCGCCGCCAGGGTGGTCGATTTGCCCGAGCCGGCAACCCCGGTGACGAGGATCAGACCCCGCTTGCGCGCGGCCAGGCTCTTCAGGGATTCGGACGGCAGGTCGAGCTGGTCGATCGACGGCGCGTCCTGCGAGATGCGCCGCAGGACGACTGCGGGCTCGCCCAGCTGGCGATAGGCGTTCATGCGGAAACGGCCCAGGCCGTCCAGATTCAGGGCCGCGTCGGTCGAGCCGTGCGCGCGCCAGTCGTCGATCCGCTCCTTGCTGAGGATGCCTTCGAGCACCTCGAGCAGAGCGCCAGGGTTGGGCACGCGTCCGGGCAGGAAGGCGATCTTGCCGTCCGTGCGCAGCGACGGCCGTCCGCCCGCGCGCAGGATCAGGTCGCTGGCTCCGTTCTTGACCATGAGGGCGAGCCAAGCTTCGAGCTGGTGCCGCGGCGAGATCGCGGTGCCGGTGAGCGACGCGGGGGCCTCGGGCTCCGGTGCGGGAGCGGGAGCGGGCAGGGGCGCGGGAGGCGTCGCGGCCGCCGGCGCTTTCGGAGTCGTTGCGCCCGTCGGGGCGGGAGCTCCTATTCGCGCGCGCGCAGCGCTCAGGCTCTGGGCAACGTCCTTGAAGCTGATGCTCTCGCTGGGGTTGCTGGGATCGGGTACGGGCATGCGCGCTTCCTGCGGCTCGGACTGGGAAGGGTGTCCACCGGGGCCGGACCGGTCAGGGCAAGATCGACAGGCGGGCAGCGCGGTCTTGAGGCGCAGATCCCCGGCACCTCAGGCCCCCGCCGCACGGACGCGACGGTGGGCCTCGGCGAGCAATTCGGAGAGGCCCGCCCTGCGCGTGCTGGAGATGCGCCAGACGCGTTCGCCCGAAGCGGACTCGAGTTCGCGCGCGCGCTCCTCAGCCGGCTCGCTCTCGCACTTGCTGGCGGCCAGGAGGCGCGGCCGCCGCGCCAGGTCCGGGGAGAAGCGTTCGAGCTCCGCGGCCACGATCCGCCAGGCGTCGACCGGCAGCGTCTCGGCCGCTTCCGAGACGTCGACGAGCTGGAGGATCACGCGGCAGCGCTCGACATGCCGAAGGAAGCGGTGGCCCAGGCCATGGCCCTCTGAAGCGCCCTCGATCAGACCCGGGAGATCCGCGAGCACGAGCGTCTCGGTGTCCGAGATCCGCGCGATGCCGACCTGGGGGACGAGCGTCGTGAACGGGTAGTCGGCGATCTTGGGGGTCGCCGCGGTCACCGCCGCGAGCAGCGTCGATTTGCCGGCGTTGGGCAGGCCGACCAGGCCGACCTCGGCGAAGAGCTTGAGCTCGAGGCGCAGGATGCGGCGCTCGCCTTCCGCTCCCGGCGTGGAGATCCGCGGCGTCTGCCGGACGGAGCTGGCGAAGCGCGCGTTGCCCCTGCCGCCCGCGCCTCCCTGCGCGACGAGGAGGCGCGCACCCTCGCGAGAGAGGTCGCGCAGGAGGTTGCCGTGCTCGCGGTCGTAGATCTGCGTTCCGACCGGGACCTCGAGAACCAGGTCCGCGCCGCTTCGGCCGCTCTTGTTCGCGCCCGAGCCCGGGCGTCCGCTGTCGGCACGGTAGGTGTAGCGCCGGCCGAGCGGCAAGAGCGAGTTCAGGCTCGGCGAGCCGACCAGGATCACGTTGCCCCCCAGGCCTCCGTCTCCGCCGTCGGGGCCTCCCTTGGGAGCGAACTTCTCACGCCGGAAGGAGACGACGCCGTCCCCGCCTCTCCCGGCGACCACCTCGATCTCGGCCTCGTCGCGGAACATGGCGGGGATCGAGCCCGGGCTTTGGCCGTCGCCCGGCCTGAGCGGAGGGCGTCCGGGCCGCTAGCGGGCGAGCGGCTCGATGTGGACCTTGCGGTTCGCCTGGTAGCGCACGATGCCGTCGACCAGGGCGAAGAGCGTGTAGTCCTTGCCCTGTCCGACGTGGCGTCCGGCGTGGAACACGGTGCCGCACTGCCGGACGATGATCGTCCCGGCGGAGACCGACTCGCCGCCGAAGCGCTTGACTCCGCGGAACTGCGGGTTGCTGTCGCGGCCGTTGCGGGTCGAGCCGCCTCCCTTTTTGTGTGCCATGGTGTCCCGCCCCTAGGCGTGGATGGCCGTGATCCTGACCTGGGTGTAGCGCTGGCGGTGCCCGCGCTTGCGGCGCACGTTCTTGCGGCGCTTGAAGCGGAAGGCGATCACCTTCTCGCCCTTGACCTCGCCCAGGACCTCCGCAGTGACCTTGGCGCCCTTGAGGATCGGCTTGCCGACCTTGACCTGGCCCTCATCGCCGACGAGCAGCACCTCGTCGAAAGTGATCTCGTCGCCGGGCTTCTTGTCCGACTTCAGGTCGCACTGGAGGACGTCGCCCTTGCGGACGGTCGCTTGGCGTCTCCTGTCCTGGATGATGGCGTACACGTGGCTCTTCTCCGTTTTGCCGCGGTGGAAACCCTCCCGCGGTGGACTGCCGGCTAGGGTCCGGGGTCGAAGCAGGCCCTGCGTCCGACTTCGAGGGGGAGGGAGTGTAGCGGTCGCTCCCCGGTAGAGGAAGGGGCGGCTGGGGGGGAGGCTAGCGCTTCCGTCTGCCTCCCGGCCTGACTTCCCGGCCGTCCGAGCGCAGGTAACGCAGGACGCTGTCCTCCTGTTGGTCGGTGGACTCGGCCAAGTGGATCTGGCGCTCGAAGCGGTACTCCAGCGCACGCAGGATCTCCGTGCACGACCGCTTGAGGTAGGCGATCACCTCGGGTTGCGCCTTGACCTCGACCGCCGCGAATCCCTTGAGCGTCAGGGCCGAACCCAGGCGCCTCAGCACCGCGGCCACGCGCGACTCGACCGTGCGGATCCGGCCCGTGCCCTTGCATCGCGAGCAGGTGGTGAACACCTTGCGCGACACGCCCGGTCCGAGCCTCTGGCGGGTCAGCTCGAGCAGGCCGAACTGGCTGATCCGGCCGATCTTGCTGCGCGCGCGGTCCATCTCGAGCGCATCCCTGAAGGCCTTCTCGACCTTGCGGATGTTGGCCGCCTTCATCATGTCGATGAAGTCGATGACCAGGATGCCACCCAAGTCGCGCAGCCGGATCTGGCGCGCGATCTCGGGCGCCGCCTCGAGATTGGTCTTGAGCGCGATCTCCTCGAAGTCGTGACCGCCGCCGCGCGTGCGGCCGCTGTTCACGTCGATCGCGACCAGGGCCTCGGCTTGGTCGAACACGATCGAGCCGCCAGAAGGCAGCTCGAGTCGGCGCGCGAAGACACGCTCGAAATCGGGCTCGATGCCGTAGGTCTGGAACAGCGGCTTGGGCCCCTCGTGGAGCTTCACCCGGTCCTCGGCTTCGGGCATCAGCCGGCGGGTGAACTCCAGGATCTGGCCGTGCACCTCGGGATCGTCGACGACCACCGCCTCGGTCTCGCTCGTGAACAGGTCGCGCACGGTGCGGATCGAGATGTCCGACTCCTGGTACAGCGGGGCGGGGCCGTGGCCGCTCTTCAGGCGCCGCGAAAAGCTCTCCCACGCGCCCTTGAGGTAGTCGAGGTCGCGCTTGAGATCCTCCTGGCTGCGGCCGACCCCGGCGGTGCGCACGATGACGCCCATGCCCTGGGGAACGTCGAGCTGCTCCAGGATCTTCTTGAGCCGCTTGCGCTCCTTCTCGTCCTCGATCTTGCGGCTGACGCCGGTGCGCGACATCGAGGGCATCAGCACGAGGTACCGGCCGGGGATCGAGATGTAGGTGGTCAGCGTCGGCCCCTTGTCGCCGATCGCGTCCTTGGTGACCTGCACGACGACCATCTCGCCCTTCTTGAGCAGGTCCGTGATCGGCAGGCGCGGGCGCGCGCGGAATCCGCGGCCGCGGTCGGGCCGGCGCTTTCTGACCGCGGGCTCGTTGGCCCGGGCGTCCTCGCCGTCCGTCCCCTCGCCGTCGCCCTCGCCCCCACCCTTGGCCGCTTCGTCGACGTCGGGCTTGTCCGATTCGGACTCCCATTCCTCGGGATCGACGCTGGTGGAGAGCAGCTTGTCCAGGCTCCAGCCTTCCTCGCCGTAGGCCGAGATCACGTCGGATGTGTGCAGGAAGCCGTTCTTCCCCTGCCCGAAATCGACGAACGCCGCCCCGATCGCGGTCTCGAGGTTCACAACGCGTCCGCGGTAGATGTCGTTGACCACCGAGTTCTCGGTGCGCACGGTCATCTGGAAGTCGACGATGCGACCCTCCTCGACGACCGCCACGCGCTGCTCCTCGGGATCGGCGGCGTTGACGAGGATCAGGTTCTTGCGAGGCGTCCGCGGCGGAGCGGAGTCCGCTTCGCGGTCGGGCTCGGGCCGCACACGCTCGCGGCGTTTCCGCCGCCCCCTCCCGGCCTCGCGGCCTTCCCGCGCGATGGGCAGGGGCCGCAGCGCTTCGCCGTGCGGGAGGACCACCGCTTCGCTGGGCAGGTCCGGCAGCTCGGGCAGATCGTCTTCCTCCCCCGGGATGGTCTCGATCTCGACGGGAGCGGCCCTCTCGGGGCCGCGGCTCCTTCCGCGGCCACCGCGGCGACGGCGCTTGCGCTGGCCGCCAGCCTGCGGGCGACCGCCAGCGTAGGGCTCCGCACCCGCCGGCGCGCGACGGGGACCGCGGGCGGCATCCGGAGAGACCGTCGATGCGGGGGTCGCGCGAACGGAATCTCTCGCGGCTGCGCCCTCATTCGCAAGGCCCGGCGCCACGGGTGCAGCGCCTCCGTGCATCCCGGGCCGTCTTCGGCCGCCGCGCCGTCGGCGCTTGCCCGTGCGCTGCCCGCCGGGCTGAGCACCCGCGTCCGCCGGAGGACCCGGGCGATGCTCTGCTCGCGCCGGCTCCTGCCGCGCGTTCACACCCGCGACAGATTCGCCAGCCGGCGAGCCGGCGTGCTCCTCACCGCCGCCGCCCCGGCGGCGGCGACCGCCGCGCGAGCCTCGGCGTCGGCGGCGGCGATCTCCGGTCGGCGGCGAAGGAGGACCGCCCGAGGCCGGAGGATCGGCTACGCCCGCACCGAAGCCACCGGCCGGCGAGGAATCGTCGTCGCTGCGCCAGGCGCGGGTGGAGGCAGATCGGGGTGGAGAGGTGCGCTCTCGGTCGGCTTCGGGGGTGGAAAGAAAGGAAGGGAAAGTGGGTTGGTCGTCCGGGCGCCCGGAGGCGTCCGAGGAATGCTCTACGGTCATTGTCAATGGGCTCGTTTCGGGTACGCAGCTCGACCACGGGCCTCTCGGGCCTGTGCCGCGGCGCGCGGTGCGCGCAGGACGGCTCACTCTCTCGAGGCAGCTCGTCGGTTGGATCTTCGAGTAGGCCTTCGAGGAGCAGCGCGGGAGCGCCTGCCTCGGCTCGCCCCATGGCGGGCGGTGGCGGGCTCCCGGGTGAGGCTGCGTGCCTCTGGGAACGGGTTGTGGGGCGGGGACCGGAGGGTCCCCACGAGGAAGATCGATGTCGGCGCGGAGTCTGGCCGCACCGCTGTTCGGGTCTGGAGCCGCCGCGGACCGGAAGCTCCGGCCGGCAGTCCTCGACTGGCCTGTCAGGCCAGTCGACAAGCCCAAGATCCCCTATCGGCACCCCCGAGTCGAACCCCAAGTCCAGACTTTCCGACTTTTCGGGATCAACCTGCGCTGGGAGCCCTCTGCGGGGCCCCGGGATCCGGCCTGAGGGGATCGAGGTTCACCTCAGGCTCGGGGTCCCGGACGAACGTGAAGCCGGCCCCGCTCCGCTGTGGCGGAGAGGGGCCGGTTGGATGAGAGGTCGAGATCTGCGCGGTCAGTGGGCCTGGGATTCGGCCGGAGGCTGAGCCGTGATCAGGTGGTCGATCTCGTCCTTGAGCTTCGTACGGCGCCTCTGGAGTTCCTTGCGCAGGATGAACTCCGTGTCCTCGCTCGAGTGGACGATCGTCGGAGTCAGGAAGACGAGCAGGCTGCGGCGATCGCGGTTGTGGGCCTTGTGCTTGAAGAGCAGGTCGCCGAGGAGCGGGATGTCGCCGAGGAGCGGCACCTTCGTCTTGGTGTCGATGTCCGAGTCGGTGGTCAGGCCGCCGATCATCACGGTCTTGCCGCTCTCGACCATCATGGTCGAGACGATCGTCGAGCTGCGCGTGCGCGGAAGCGCGATCGCGCCTTGGAGGCCCGAGGCGCCGACCGTGAAGATGTCGAAGCCCGGCGGCGCGAGCGTCGAGTTGCCCGTGCCCGACAGGCTCGTCTCCTTCGGGATCACCTCCATGACGATCCTCTGAGTGCCCGGCACGATGTTGGGCCGGATGAGGAGCTGGAATCCGACCTCGACGGGCGAACCCGAGGCCTCCGAGACCGAGAGCTGCAGGCCGCCCGCCTGCCCCTGTTCGCTCTTGGCCTCGGCGTAGCGGATCGTCTCGCCCACGAAGATGGTGGCCTCGCTGCCGTCGATCGCGAAGATCTTCGGAGCCTGGATGACCTCGGACTTGGTGTCGCGCTGGAGCAGGCGCAGCGTGGCCTGGACCTGGGTGAAGGAGAGCGCCCCGAAGATCGTGTCGGGCACGAAGGTCGTGCCGCTGGCGTTGAGCGCCGGGTCGACGTAGGGACCCTTGCCGTCGGGGCTGGCGATCAGCCAGTCCTCCCAGCCGCCGTGCCCTTCGTTGAAGGGGAAGGTGACCGGGATCTGGCCGCCGGTCAGCGTGACCTGCGGGCCGTTGTCGCCGTAGTCGACACCCAGGTTGAGCACGTCGCCGTTCGTCGTCGTCACGAACTTGACATCGCAGAAGATCTGCTGGGGCTCGACGTCCAGACGCGTGAGCAGCTCCTTGACCGCGTCCTGGACCTGGCTCGTGTCGCGGACCACGATCGCGTTCTGCGAGTCGACGTAGTCGAGCTTGCCGATGTTCGGCGTCAGCGCCTTCCCCAGCGCCTGCAGCACGGTGAAGGTCTTGGCGACGTCCTGCGTGGTCTGCTGCTGCTGCTGCTGCTGCTGGGGTGCCTGCACGAACTCCGACTTGATGACCGGCTTGTAGACGCTCTTCGGGCGCAGGTATCGGAACTGGTAGGTCCGCGTGACCAGCTGGTCCTGCAGCTTGACCGGATCGACGACCCGGAGCACGCCGTGCCCCTCCTCGACCACGGTGAAGTTCAAGGTCTTGGCCACGACGTCGAGGGCCTCGCGCCAGGGCACGCCCTTGAAGCGCACGGAGATCGTCCCCGTGACCTCGGGCGCCATGACGATGTTGGCGCTGCCGAACTTGGCGATCATGTCGATCACCTCTCGGATGTTCGCGTTGGGGAACTCGAAGTCGACGCGCTGCGGGCTGGTCACGGCGAGCACGCCGGCCGTGCGCACTTCGACGATCGCGCCCACCTTCTCGGAGACGAGATCGAGCGCATCCCGCCAGGGGACATCGACCAGGTCGATGGAGATCTTCTTCGCGGAGATGGGATCCTTCTCCGTGTCGACGATCACGATGTTCGCACCCGAGCGGGCGCGCAGATCGGCCACGACGTCCTCGACGGCCCGATCCGCGACGCTCAGGGTCACCCGGGCTTCGGGGCTGGGTGCCTGGGTCGCCTGGGCCAAGAGCCCCGGCTCGACCAGCGAGAACACGAGCAACGCGTCCACCACTCCTGTCAGTCTCATCACAGCCTTCTCCCGCCGGCTGGGAGCCGGCACTCTTCGTTCGCTCCGGCTAGTAGCGCCGGGCGAAGATGACTCCTCGGAAAATGAATTCGATCTCGTCGGAGTGGATCGCCCGCACCAGCAGTTCCTGGTCGAGCATGTCCCCCACACCGACGGACTTGCCGTTGATCAGCACGCTCGAGACGCCGCCGTCGCCGACGGCCACGCCGCCCACCTTGATCTCGAGCCTCTGGAAATCGAGGACGGTCTGGGCCTGGTCGGACATCTGTCGCAGGCGGTCGACCAGCGGCTTGCGCAGAGGATCCTTCTCGGCCAGGCTGAGCTGCGGCGACACGGCCTGGAAGGCTTCGAGCACGAGCTTGTACTCGCCCTTCCCCTGGTGGTTCTCCATGGCGGTCTCGATCTCGCGCAGCTTGTTGGCGCTCGGACCTTCGGCCTCGGTCTTGGAGAGGTCCTTGCGGAGGCGCCCCAGAGCTTCGACGACCTCGATCCTGAGCCTGCGCTCGGAGGGCACGTATCGGACCGACTTCTCCTCGACGATGCGGCGCACGTCCTCCTCGAGCTTGGCCAGGGAGGTCTCCAGGTCGGCGCGGGTGGTCAGCTCCCCGATCGCGGTGTCGGCCTGCTTGAAGAGATCCCACAGGCCCATCACGGCCTTGGAGCGATCGACCAGCTGCTGGACGATCTCCATCTGCTCCTGCACGGTCAGCGTGCTCTGTCCGTCCCCGAGCACGGGCACGCGCGGATCGATCCAGGGGTCGCGCCGGCCGCGCGCACCGCGGTAGGTGTAGGTCGAAAGGGCCAGGGTCGCCCTGCGGCGGTCGATCTCGCCCTTGAGGATGTCGCGTTTGCGGTCGTAGCCGTCGATCTTGACCGGCTTGGCATCCTTCTGCGGCTCGTAGACGTAGGTTTCGATGTCGACCTGCATCTTGTGCGCGGGTTGGACGTTCTTGTCCGACTGCGACTGGTTGCGCGTCGCGGCGGTGACGTGGAAATTCGGCACGCACATGAAGCGCCGATGGCTCTCGATCAGGTCGAGGAAGTCGAGGAACTGGAACGCGTCGGCGTCCAGCGAGAGGGTATAGGCCACCTTGGTGAAGTCGCCCTTGTCCCTGGCCTCGTCGCCCTTCTTCTTGAGGCCGGAGATGCGCACTCCGGACTCCTCGGAGAACTGCTGGAAGGTCCGCACCAGGTTGTTCACGTCGTCGGTGTCCGGGAGGATCTTCTTCATCACCTCGGACAGCTCGCGCAGGACGATCACCTCGCGCTCGAGCGTGCCCGTGCCCTCGATGAGCTTGCGCGAGCTCTCGATGTTGGTGCGCACGTCCGAGACTTCGATGCGGGCGATCCCGATCGTCTCGTACTCGCGCCAGATCATGAAGCCGGCGGCGCCCGCGAGGGCGATCCCTCCGGCGAAGACCGCGATCCACTTGTTGCGGGGGCTCATCGCCGTTCCTCCGTGCCGCCCTTGGCCGCGCCGGTGCCGCCCTTCTTGCCCGCGCCGGAACGTGCGGGAGCCTTCGTGTCACCCTGGCCTTCGGGCGCGGCCTCTCCGGTCGTGCCCTTCTTGGCCTTTTGCAGGCGCTCGAGCGTGCTCTTGGCGCGATCCTCGGGCCCCTTCAGCGAGAGCGACAGCGGGAATGCCCACGCCACGGGCGGCACGAGGGTCTCGTCGACCAGCGTCTGCGTGCCTTCCGGCGGCGAGGGCTTCTCGAAATCGTCGATGAAGGCGGAGGTCTCGAGGTCATCCAGGAAGTTCGCGACCTGCGCGAACTTGTCCGAGCCCGAGTGGCCGCTGGCTCGGACCGAGCCGGGGGACTTGGCGTTCGGATCCGAGTTCTGCGAGACGGTGAGGTCGTCCAGCCACACCAGGTGCCGCGATCCGTCTCCACCCGCGTTGGCGACGTCGACCAGCTCGTCCATCTTGCGGGTCCAGGAGATGCGGTTCGCCGTGATCGAAGCCAGCGTCTTCTCGCGGCTCTTGTACTGCTTGCTCTCGCCCTCGAGCGCGTGGTAGTACGCGACCTGCGGGGAGAGACCGTCCATCTCCAGCTGGAGAGTGGTGCGCTCGCTTTCGACCTTGGCGCGGACACCGAAGACCGTCCACGCCCACCAGCTCGCCAAGCCTGCATTGACCGCGACCAACGCACCGATCGCGACCAGCATCTTGAGAGGGGTCCGCGATTTCTTGCGGTATTCCTCGGGAAGAAGATTGATCCGGATCATGCAGCACGCACCCTCGATGCAAGGCCCACGGCGACCACCAAGGTGGCCGCCCAGGCTTCCAGTTCCTGGACGTCGACGCCGGCCGGGTCCACGCGCAGACCTTCGATCGGGTTCCACATGCGTGTGGTCCGGCCCGTGGCCTGCTCGATGAAGGTCGCCGTGCCGGATGCCATCACGCCTCCACCCGAGAGGAGGATCTCCGAGACCTGCACTCCCGAATGGTGCTCGACGTAGTCCAGGGAGAGCGACAGCTCGCTGGTCAGGTCCTCGAGAACGGGCGAGATGGCGACGTTGACATCGTGTTCGTGCGCCTCGCTGTCGCGCTTGATCGCTTCGGCCTCGGCGGGGGTGATCGACAGCCGACGCGCGATGGCCTGGGTCATGTCCGACCCGCCGACGTTGATCTCGCGGCTGAAACAGGTTTCGCCGCCGCACAGGACGTTGATCGAGGTGCGCACGGCGCCGACATCGACCAGAGCGATCCCGCGCGTCTCACCCTCCTCCGTCTCCCCGCCAGGCAGGCTGCACAGTTCCCAGGCATTCGCCAGGGCGAACAGGTCGACGTCGATCGCGACGGGGGTGAGGCCCTGCGTCTGCAGGAACTCGATCCGCTCCTCGACCGTCTTGGTCTTGCAGGCCGCGAGCAGGGTGGTCATCTGCTCTCCGCCCTTGCCGTCGGCTTCCTGGTGGGTGCCGGCGGGCAGCCGCTTCAGCGCCTGGCAGTCGAGCACGACCTCCTCCAGCTCGAAGGGCAGGTACTTGTCCGTCTCGAAGCGGATCGCCTGCTTCAGGTCGGCCTCGGACATCTTCGGCATCGGCACGTACCGCACGACCACCGACTGGCCCGAGACGCCGGTCACGACCTTCCGCCCCCTGAACTTCCCGCCCTTGAAGATGCTGGCCACCGCCTCCGCCTGGCTACCGCCCGGAGGAACCTCGGCGCGCGCGAATCCGGTGACCACCGGCTCGGGGCCCTGCATCGTGATCTCCACGGCCTTGACGACCGAGCTGCCGAGGTCGAGCCCGACAACGCTCTTCTGCTTACGGAACACGGGATGCCCTGCTCTTCCTTTGCGGTGGAGGTCCAGCGAAGGCGCCGGAGCGCCGCTGCACGGGGGATCCGGCAGCCGGCAGACCCTTCGGCCTGGAGGGCGTCTGGGGTTTAGCCCTGCCCCGGAATCTGGCCGTCTTGGCTGCACCCGATTCGACCGGGGATCAGTTTCCCTCCCATTTTTTCCCGCCACCGGGGCTCTGCCCCTGGGTCCACACGACTGACACGCCATCCCCGGGTCACCCCGGGAGGAGACCTCGTCGTGAAATTTGCGCCTCGATTCTGTCCTCAGCCTGCATGCCCCTCGTTCTCCAGCGGGCATTTCCGCCTGCAGCGCAAGGGCTTCTTCCGTCGCTCCTGCGACGGGCGCTCCGTCCAGCGCTTCCTCTGCAAGGAGTGTGGCCGTTACTTCTCAGTCCAGACCTTCCGCCTCGACTACCGCCTTCACAAACCCCATCTCAGCCGGCAGCTGCTTCCCTTGCTGGTCTCCAAGGTCACCCATCGGCAGACCGCCAGGGTGCTCTCCTGCTCCCGGAAGACTGTCGCGCATCGCTTGGATCTGCTCGGTCGGCACTGCCGTGAGTTCCAGGCAGAGATATTGGCAGGAGCTGCAGCCAGCGGAGGCATCGGCGGGACCTTCCAGCTCGACGAGCTCGAGACCTTCGAGCACAGCCGACGTCTGGCCCCGGTCACTGTCCCGGTTCTGATCGAGAAGAGCAGCTACTTCGTGCTCTACACGGAGGCTGCGGCCCTGCCCTCCCGGGGCGGGCTTTCGCCTGACGATCGGGAGCGAAGGGCCTTGCGCGAGCTCATACACGGCAAACGAAGGAGCGGCTCCCGAGATGCAGTCCGTCGTTGCTTCGACGTACTTCGTCGGCTCCACGCTCCGGGCCAGTGCGCCCGAGTGCAGACCGACTGCAAGGGGACATACTCCGCGCTGCTGAAGCGAGCCTTCGAAGGTAGATTGCTCCACGAACGGCATCCCTCGAGAGCCAAGCGCGACTACAAGAATCCCCTTTTTCCCATCAACCACACTCTGGCGATGCTGCGCGACGGGATCTCCAGGCTGGTGCGCAGGACCTGGGCTGCCTCCAAGCTCAGGAGTCGGCTCGCCAAGCACCTCTGGATCTGGATCGTGTGGCGCAACTTCGTTCGGGGGATCACCAACCGCGCGCCGAGGGTCACCCCCGCCATGGCCCTGGGCATCGCTCGGCGCCGCCTCCGTCGCGAGGAAATCCTCACCTGGAGGATCTTCCGTCTCCCCTGAATGAGGTGCAGCCAGCGGGGCCAGATTCAGTCGATCTCGTGGAACCCCGCTTCCACGAGCTCTGCCAAGCGCTCGATCAGCGCCTCGGCGTCCCGGCCTTTGGCTTGCAGGTGCAGCTCGGAGTGGCAGGGGGCGCACAGGGTCATCAGCTCGAGGATGCTCTTGCCGTTGACCCTCAAGTCGCCGCACGACACGGTCAGGTCGCTCTCGAAACCTGCGGCGGTCGAGGCGATGGCGTGGCACGGGCGGGCGTGCAGCCCGGCGGGGTTCTTGAGGCGGACGGTCCGGGTGGCTTCCAAGTCGTCGGGACCGGGATCGGCCGCGCGCACTTCAGCGCGGGCGCGTTTCAGACCGCGGACATCTCCTTCAGGAGCTCAACCAGCTCGGTCTTGGTCTTCACCCTCACCGCGAAGCGACGGAAATCGCCGTCACGACCGAGGCGAGCGATCCAGCGCATCAGGTCGAGGTGCCGTTCGGGATCGTGAAGGGCGCTCTTCTTCTCCGGTCGCAGCACGGTGAAAAGAAGCTGGACCGGCGCGCCATCGACGGCATCCCAAGCCAGCCCCTGGCGGTGCACGGAGAGGCTACAGACCGCGCGCTAGAGCCCGGTCAGCTTGACGTGCGGAATCGCGACGCTCATCCCGACGCCGGTGGACCCGGCGCGCTCCCGCTCGAGCAAGGCCTTTTCGGCATCGACCGACAACTCACGCGGAAGCATCTCGGCCTCCACGAGGTTCTGCACGACCTCGGCGAGCGCCTCCTCCTTGGTCCGGGCCTTGAGGTGGACGCTGCAGGCCTTGGGCTTGAACTGTTTCCAGTGATTCATGTCGCGCTCAGGCCGGACCCATCCCGCCCTCCCTGCGAGGCGGATCCGGTGGCCGGCAGTCTGCGACGGCGAGGATCAGGAGGCCGCTCGTCCGCGGCGACGGTCGTGCATGCGCTTGTCGTTCTGTCGCTTGAGCAGGCGTTCCATCCGTTCGATGGCCTCCTCGAGTGCGGCCGAGAAGGCCGTGGCACGCGCGTCGACCACCAGAACCGTCCCGCGACCGACGCGGGCGACGATCTCGACGCGGTGGTCGTCGCGCTGTCGCTCGAGGAGAGCGCGCAACGACACGATCCGGTCGTAGAACTTCACGAGGTGCTGCAGCTTCTGCTCGACCTGCTCGCGGGCCCGGACCGGGTAGTCGTGGTGAAGGATGGAAACCTGCGCTTGCATGCCGACCTCCAGGGGTAGATCTTGCGACGAGCGTCGAAGACTGGTGTGGTTTGCGATGACGCCTGCGGCGGCGGGCCGTTGCGGCGTGCGCGGAATGCGTGCCGAGAGACACGATCTGAGGGCTCGAGCGCGCGCGGGCGCGTCTCCCCCCAGCCTACGCCCGATCAGGACGGCTTGAGGCTCCTGATGCCTGACGGGCGGGAGGATCATCGGCACCTTGGCTCTCCATACCTTGGGGCCAATCGGGGTTTCGGTCAAGGGTCCGCTGGGGCGGCCGCGCCGCCTTGCGACCGCGAGTCCGGGAACACGCCGGGCCGCCCGCGCGGGCCGGCATCGGGACCGCGAAACACCTCCTCGTCATACTGGATCGACAGCAGGTACAGCCCGCCCGGCGGCGCGGTCGGTCCGGCCGTCGACCTCGCGCCGCCTTCGAGAGCTCGCGGCACCACGGAGCGGTCGAACCTGCCGCGGCCGACATCCAGCAGCGTCCCGGCGATGATCCTCACCATGTTGTAGAGGAAGCCGTCCGCCTGCACGACGAAGACGAGGCGGTTCCTCCGCGCCTGGAAGTGGATGCGCTGGACCTCGCGCACGGTCGAGGCTCGCGGCGAGCCACTGCTCGCGAAGGCTCGGAAGTCGTGGCGGCCCAGGAGCCCGTCCGCGGCCGTGCGCATCGCGGCGAGGTCGAGCGGGTGAGGAGTCCAGTGGCAGTATTCGCGGCCGAACGGCGGCGCAAAGCGCGTCGTGGCGGTCAGGTACGCGTAGCGCTTGGAACGGGCCGAGAAGCGCGCGTGGAACTCCTCCCGGCACGTCTCCAGGCGACGCACCACGATGCTCTCGGGGAGATGCGCGTTGAGCGCCAGGAGCAGGCGTTCGTCGTCCAGGCGGGTGTCGACGTGGACGTGCGCGACCTGCCCCAGGGCATGGACGCCTGTGTCCGTGCGACCGGCGCCCTGCAGGCTCGCTTGGAGGCCGGTGAGCGCGTGGAGGGCTTCCTCGATCGTCTGCTGGACGGAAGCGAAGCCGTCCTGCCGTTGCCAGCCGAAGAACTTCGACCCGTCGTAGGCGATCTGGATTCGGACGTTGCGCACGGGAGTGGAGAGGTTCGCGGGCGGGCGGGCGGATGGCCGGGGCCGAGCAGCCCGGCGCGCGGGGTTCGCGGATCCACCGTCGGGTTCGATCGAGCCGGGCGGTCGAGGGGATTGGAGCGAGGCGCGGAGCGGGAGGGTGGGTGGCGGGTCCTTGCGCGGATCTCAACGGCGGCGGACCGGGCGTCGTTCCGCGAGCGCGTCCTCCAGCACGCCGCGGTGGAGGTACTCGATCGCGCTGCCGGCCGGGAGCCCGCGAGCCAGGCGCGTGATCACGAGCGAACTCCCGCCGGCACCTTCGAGCGCATCCAGGAGGAGGCGCGCCGTGGCCTCGCCCTCCGCGTCCGGGTCCGTGCCGAGGATCACCTCCCGGATCCCACCTTCACGGACGCGCAGGACGAGCTTCTCGATGGTCAGGTGCTCCGGCTCGGTTCCGTCGGCGGGGTTGAACGCGCCCATGAGCACGTGGTAACGGCCGCGGTAGGCTCCCGAACGCTCGATGGCCTCGACGTGCCGCGGCTCCTCGACGACGCACACGAGCGCTGCGTCGCGGGCGGAGTCGGCGCAGATCGGGCAGGGATCGCTCTCGCTGATGTTGCAGCAGCGGCCACAGCGGCGTGTCCCGGCCACGGCCCGGTCGATCGCACGCGCCAGCTCGCGCGCCTCGGGATCGCGAAGCACGTGGAAGGCCAGCCGCTCGGCGCTGCGCCGCCCGATGCCCGGGAAGCGTTCGAAGGCGGCCACGAGATTCTCGAGGGGCTCGGGGTAGGCCACCTGGCGACGCTCCGGTTCAGAACAGCCCCGGGAGGTTGAGGCCGCCCGAGACCTGCGACAGGCGCTCCTCGCGCAGCGCGGTCGCCTTGGCGAAGGCGTCGCGAGCCGCGGCGAGCACGAGATCCTCGAGCATGCCGGCCTCGCCTCCGGCCAGGACTTCGGCCTGGATCCTCACCTGGGTGATCTGGCCGTCGCCGTCCGCCTCGACGCGCACGACTCCCCCACCCGCGCTGCCCTCGACCCGCGCCGCCTTGAGCTCTTCGCGAGCACGCTCGAGATCGCGTTGCATCTTCTGGGCCTGCTTGAGCAAGTTGCCCATGTCGCCGAACGCTCCGCTCATGTCCCCTCCACGATCTTGCCTTCGAAGGTTGCCGCGACCCCCTGCGTGAAGAGATCGGCATCCGTCCGCTTGCCTGCGGGCGCCTCCGCGACCTGCAGCGAGGCCTCGACCGGATGGCCGAAGATCTTCGTCAGCGCGACCGACACGATGCGCGTGTTGCGAGGCTCGCAGACGAGCGCACGTTCATCCTGGCGCAATCCGGAGAGTCGGATCACGGCACGTCCGGAGGCAGGGCCCTCGAGCCGTCCGTGGGCACGCAGGATCTCGCCGATCGTGCGGACCTCGCCATCGAGGGCCGCGAGGAGGCGGTCCCACGTGTCGGGGACCGCCGTCGCGGCGGGCTCGCGGCGGGTCGTCCGGGAGCTCGCGTCCGTCTCCCCGGCACGAGGGACGAGGACCGAGGCGGTCGGGGCGCGAGCCGGCTCCCGTGCCAGGTCGCCTGAGGGGCGAACCGCCGGGGCCATCCGCCCCTGTGGAGCGCCGGTCTCGAGCCGTGCCTCCAACGCGAGCAGTCGTTCCGCGATCTCCGCGAGGGGGAGCGACGTCTCGGCCCGGCAGAGATCGAGCAGCGCCGTCTCGAGGACCAGCCTCGCGGAAACGCCCTTCAGGAGCTCGATCCGCTCGCGCGCCCGCAGGAGCTCCGCCAGCCAGACCTGGATGCGATCGCAGCTCAGTCGCTCGAAACGGGCGCGCATCCTCTCCAGCGATCGGATCTCGGCATCGAGGAGCGGGTGGTCCGCGCCGGAGAGGCCGGCGAGCAGGCACGCGCGCAAGCTCGCGAGCAGGCCCGAGAGCAGCTCGCGCTCGGTCCCCTCGGAGGCCGGCAGCGCCGCCAGAGCGCCCGCGCGGTCACCCGCCTCGATGAGGTCGAGGAGGGATTCGATCTCCTCGCGTCCGGCGCCGCCCGAGAGCCGCGCGAGGTCGGCCAGCTCCGGCTCGCCGCCGACGAGCGAGAGCAGCTGATCGGCGAGCGAGAGCGCGTCGCGCAGGCCTCCGCGCGAGCGGCGCGCCAGCTCCTCCGCGACGCCGCTCCCCGCGCGAATGCCCTCCTTCTCGAACACATGGGCCAGGCGGGACGCGATCGCGGCTTCGGGGAGAAGGGCCAGTCGCACGATCTGGCAGCGCGAGACGAAGGTCGGGAGCAGCTTCTCCGGCTCGGTCGTGGCGAAGAACAGCTTGACGTGCGGCGGAGGCTCCTCGAGCGTCTTGAGGAAGGCGTTGACCGCCTCCTTGGTCAGCATGTGCGCCTCGTCGACGATGAAGATCTTGAAGCGGGCCCGCATGGGACGGTAGCTCGCGGACTCGCGCAGACCGCGGATGTCGTCGATCCCGCGGTTCGAGGCCGCGTCGATCTCGACGATGTCGACCTCCGAGCCGTCGTCCGCAGCGCGGCAGCGTTCACAGGCTCCGCAAGGGTCCGGCGTGGGACCCTTCTCGCAATTCAGGGCCTTGGCGAAGATCCGCGCGGTCGTCGTCTTGCCGGTTCCCCGCGGTCCGCAGAAGAGGTAGGCGTGCCCGATGCGTTCCTCCTGGATCGCGCCGCGCAGGGTCTCGGTGGCGACGTCCTGGGCGACGACGTCGGCAAAGGTGCGCGGACGGTACTTGCGGGCCAGGACGAGGTAGGTCACGAGCTGAGTGTAGCGTGCGCTCTGGATGGACGCGCCCGATGTCGGGCCCGCTCGCCGAGCGCATGGGACCATGTCCTTAGGGCTGCTCCGTTCCCGGCCTGACCCGGTTCGAACCCGTCCCATCGCCAGCGAGCGGACCCGAGATCGGGCGCGCCGCGGGGTTGGCGGAGAGGGCGGGATTCGAACCCGCGGTGCCGTTGCCGACACACACGCTTTCCAAGCGTGCTCCTTCAGCCGCTCGGACACCTCTCCAGGGCGCCTGGTCCGCTCCCCACCGGTTCTTCGAGGGCCCGCGCACAGGCGGCAGACCGCTCGATCGGCGAGGAACGCACCGGGTACCGTACTGGCGGAGAGGGGGGGATTTGAACCCCCGGTGCACCAAAGGTACACGCTGGTTTTCGAAACCAGTCCGATCAGCCGCTCTGGCACCTCTCCGTGTTCGCTCGTTGGCGCGGACGACGCGGCGGAGGGGCTCCCAGGCCGCCTAGCGCCGCACGGCCGCGCGCTTTTTCTGAAAGAACTGCACCAGAAGGTCGCGGGCTTCGACTGCGCCCACCCCCTCGGTGTGCTCGACCGCGTGGTTCAGGCCCGGCACGTGCAGGACCGAACCGAGCGAGACGCAGCCTCCGAACTTGGGATCGCGCACGGCCCACACGACGCGCTGGACGCGCGCATGGACCAGCGCACCGGCGCACATGAAGCACGGCTCGACGGTCGTGTACACCACCGCGCCGGGCAGGCGCATGGCTCCAGTCTCGCGCGCAGCGGCGGAGATCGCCAGCAGCTCGGCGTGGGCCGTCGGGTCCTTCAAGGTCCGGGTCAGGTTGTGGGCACGCGCGACGATGCCGCCCTCGAGCACGACCACGGCCCCGATCGGGACCTCGTCGGCGTCGCCGGCGCGACAGGCCTCCTCCAGGGCGAGGGCCATCCAGCGTGCGTCCTCGCCTGGGCTACGCCCCTCCGCGCCGGGACCCGGCCGGGCCCGATCGCAGGACGTCTTTGCTCTCAGCGGGGAAGCCAACATGATCAAGGCGCCTTTCCGCCCTCCCCGTCCCAGTGCCGCGCGGTCGAAGGCGCGGCGACGCGCGGAGGAGCGTGAACTGGTACACCCAAGAGGACTCGAACCTCTAACCTTCTGATCCGTAGTCAGATGCTCTATCCAATTGAGCTATGGGTGCGCGGGGCGAAGGTTCTAGCCCGGCCCGCGTGGGCTGTCAAGCGCGGGCGACCCGGCCGCGCCGAGGGTCCGGCTGCGCCGGCAGACCGTTCGCGCCGGTCTTGGAAACGATCGGGGTGCGAGTAGGCTACCTCCCATGACCGCCCACCCGCCGATCGCGCACCTGATCAGTCTCCAGGACCTCGGAGAGCGGGAGGTGGAGGCACTTCTCGACCTCTCGCTGTCGATCAAGCGCGGCTCCTCGGGTGCGAAGCTCACCGGCCGGAGTGTCGGCCTCTTGTTCTTCCGCGGCTCGCTGCGCACGCGGGCCTCCTTCGAGGCGGCCATGAACCAGCTCGGCGGCCACACGATCAACCTGACCGCCTCCTCCGATTTCTGGGAGCTCGAGGCGCAGGAGGGGAGCCTGATGGACGGGCGTGCGCCCGAGCACGTCAAGGACGCGGCGCTCGTGCTGTCGCGCTATGTCGACGCCCTCGCGATCCGCCCCGCCATCGGCGGACAGTCGTGGGCCAGCGACCGACGCGACGCGGGGATCCGCGCCTGGTGCGAATGGGCGCGCGTGCCGGTGATCAACATGGAGAGCGCCATGGCTCACCCCCTGCAAGCGCTCGCGGACCTGATGACCCTGCGCGAGACGCTCGGGAGCCTGCCCGGGAAGCGCCTGGCGATCACCTGGACGCACTCGACGACGCCGGCCAGCGCCGCGGTGGTGCACTCGCTCCTCCTGGCCGCTCTGCGCGCCGGTATGGACGTGCGCGTCGCGCACCCGGGCGGATACGAGCTCGACGATCAGGTGCTCTCCGAGGCGATGCGTACCGCCGAGGCGCGCGGCGTGCCCTTCCAGACCGGCCTCTCGGCGCGTGCGGCCGTCCAGGGCGCCCACGTCGTCTACGCGCGCTCGTGGCAGTCGCTGGAGGACTATGGGAACCCGACTCTCGCAGCCAGCCACCGCTCGCGCAACGCGGGTTGGATGGTCGACGAGGCGTTGATGCGCTTCACCGAGAGTGGTCGGTTCATGCACGCGATGCCCGTGCGGCGCAACCTCGAGGTCACCGACGAGGTGCTCGACGGGCCGCGCAGTCTCGTGTACCAGCAGGCCGAGAACCGTCTGCACTCCCAGAAGGCCCTGCTCCTCTCCCTGCTCGCGGGCTAGCGGGCACATGCCCCTCCCCCTGCGAATTCCGAGGCCGGATCACGACCCCAGAGAGCCATGTCCGCGCCCGACTTCGTCCACCTCCACGTCCACTCCGAGTACAGCCTGCTCGACGGGGCGAACCGGATCTCCGACCTGGTCGCGTCGGCCCGGCGCGACGGGCAGCGCGCGCTGGCGCTGACCGACCACGGCAACCTCTTCGGCGCGATCGAGCACTACCAGGCCTGCGTCGAGGCGGGGATCCGGCCGATCCTGGGCTGCGAGGTCTACGTCGCGCGACAATCGCGCTTCGAGCCGCACAACAAGGCGCGCGGGAACGGCTATCACCACCTGACCCTGCTGGCGCGCGACGCACAGGGCTGGGGAAACTTGATCCAGCTCGCCTCCGCAGCCTACCTGGAGGGGCTGCACTTCCGTCCGCGCATCGACCGCGAGCTCCTGGCTCGGCACGCGGCGGGCATCAACTGCCTCTCGGGGTGCCTGGCGAGCGAGCTCTCGCAGCTGTGCATCCAGGGCAAGGAGCGCGAAGCCGAGGATCTGGCCGCCGCCTGGCGCGAGACCTTCGGACGCGACCACTTCTGGCTCGAGCTGCAACGCAACGGGATCGAGACCCAGGTGCGTGTCAACGAGGTCCTGATGCGCATCCACCAGCGCACCGGCATCCCGCTGGTCGCCACGAACGACATCCACTACCTGCGCAGCGAGGACTGCCAGGCCCACGACGTGCTCCTGTGCATCAACACGGGGGCCAAGCGCGCCGATGCGAAGCGCTTCCGCTTCGAGACGGACACGCTGTACTTCAAGACGCGGACGGAGATGGCGGAGGCGTTCCGTGACGTCGAGGGCGCCCTGCACGCGACGGTGGACGTCGCCGAGCAGGTCGACCTGAAGATCGAGTTCGGCCGTTACCGACTGCCCGTGTTCGTTCCCGATCCCCCCGCGGGAGCCGCTTCCGCGGAGAGCGCCGACACGCTCTTCGATCGGCTCCTCGAGGCGGGACTCGCACGCATCTACGGAGCGGAGCACGTCGCCGCCCGCGAGCGCCTCGAGCACGAGAAGCGCGTCATCCGCGAGCTGGGGTTCGTGTCCTACTTCCTGATCGTGTGGGATCTCGTCCGCTGGGCCCGCGAGAGCGGGATCCCCGTGGGGCCCGGCCGCGGGTCGGCGGCGGGCTCCATCGTCGCCTACCTGCTGGGGATCACCAAGGTCGACCCGCTCGCCTACGACCTGCTCTTCGAGCGCTTCCTGAATCGCGCGCGCGTTTCGATGCCCGACATCGACATCGATTTTTGCAAGGAGGGCCGCGCCCGCGTGCTCGAGTACACGCGCAAGCGCTACGGCCAGGATCGGGTGGCCCAGATCGTGACGTTCAACACCATGGCCTCGCGCGCGGTCGTGCGAGACGTCGGGCGCGTGCTCGACGTGCCGCTCAAGGAGGTGGAGCGGATCACGAAGAAGATCCCCGCCGGTCCGGCCGCGCCGCGGCTGGCCGAGGCGCTGGAAAAGGACGCCGACCTGCGGACCATCCGGGAGCAGCATCCGGAACTGGCCGAGGTCTTCCGTCTCTCCGTGCAGCTCGAGGGGCTGGCACGCAACATCTCCACGCACGCGGCGGGCGTGGTCATCTCCGACGAGCCGGTCACCCGCTACGCGCCGCTCGCCAAGAACGGCGACGATGTCGTCACGCAGTGGACGATGACGCAGCTCGAGGCGCTGGGCCTGCTCAAGATGGACTACCTGGGTCTGAGGACCCTCACGATCCTCGAGAAGACGCTGCGCAACATCGAGAAGGAGGGCGGCACGCCTCCCGATCTGGACCGCCTGCCCGAGCGCGACGCGGCGACCTACGCGGTGCTCGGAGCGGGCGACACGCTGGGAGTGTTCCAGCTGGAATCCGACGGCATGAGGAGGCTCCTCGCGCGGGCCAAGCCCGACTGCTTCGAGGACCTGATCGCGGTGCTCGCGCTCTACCGTCCCGGACCGCTCGAGTCGGGCATGGTCGACACCTTCATCCGCCGCAAGCACGGCGAGGAGCCGATCGCCTACGCGCACCCCTTGCTCGAGTCGATCCTCGACGACACCTACGGCTCGATCGTGTACCAGGAGCAGGTGATGCTCATCGCCAACCGCCTGGGCGATCTCTCGCTCGTCGAGGCCGACAACCTGCGCAAGGCGATGGGCAAGAAGAAGCCCGAGATCATGGAGACGTTCTCGGAGCAGTTCCTCGCCGGCGCGAGGCGGAACGGATGCCCCGAAGCAGCGGCCCGGGAGATCTGGGACCACATGGTCAAGTTCGGCGGGTACGGCTTCAACAAGTCGCACTCGACGGCCTACGCGGTGCTCACCTACCAGACCGCCTACCTCAAGGCGAATCACCGCTGTGCGTTCCTGGCCGCGAACCTCTCTTGCGAGATGTCCGATTCCGACAAGGTCCGGGACTTCCTCGACGATGCACGGCGAGCCGGCATCCCGATCCGGCCGCCCGACATCGCGCGCTCCGCCTGGGAGTTCGAGCCCGAGTCAGCCGGGATCCGCTACGGCTTCGGCGCGATCAAGGGCACCGGCGAGAAGGCGATCGAGGCGCTCGGCCGGGCGCGCTCCCGTCTGCGCTCGCGCGGGGCGAGTGTCACGCTCCACGATCTGGCGGCCGAGGTCGACCCGGCCGAGGTGGGGCGACTGAACTGGGAGGCGCTCATCAAGGCCGGGGGCTTCGACTCGACCGGCCACGACCGCGGCGCCATGCTCGCGGCCCTGGACGGGGCGCTGTGCGACGGCACGCGGCGCGCCGCCGACCGCCGGGCCGGCCAGGGCAGCCTCTTCGGCGCCGAGCCGTCGATCCCGATCCGCGCAGCCGACTCCGACGGCGACGGGGTCGACGACTCTCGCGCCTGGGGTCGCGCCGAGATGCTGCGTGCCGAGTTCGAAGTCCTCGGGTTCTACCTCACCGGCCACCCGCTCGAGGAGCGCGCCGGCCTGCTCGCGCTGCTCTCCTCGGCGCGGATCAGCGAGCTCGCCTCGATCCCCGGGGCTTCCGAGGTGGTCGTCGCCGGCCTGGTTCTCGGCAAGAGCGAGGTGATCGTCAAGTCGGGAAAGCTGGCCGGGCGGCGCATGGCTCGCTTCCGCCTCGAGGATCTCAGCGGACATGCGCCCGTGATCTGTTTCCCTCGCACCTGGGAGGAGTGCGGCAAGAAGATCGAGGACGGGGCCGTCCTGGTGTGCCGTGCCCGCCTCGAGGAGGGCTCGGAGGAACCCTCGCTCCTGCTCGAGGAGGCGCTCACGATCGACGAGGCCCTGGCGCGGTTCGCCGGATGCGTCGTCGTGCGCATCGGCACGCAGGACGCTCACCTGCTCCCGAGCCTGCGCGCCGCGATCGAACGCCACCGCGGCAAGAGCCCCCTCTACCTCCAGGTGACCGGCGACGACGGGCAGAACCGGCGCATCCGGGCCGGCGGTGACCTGTCGATCGAGATCAGCGAAGGCTTCGCGCGGGAGATCGACGCCCTGCTCGGGCAAGGGCGCCTGCGCGTGGCGCGCTTGTGAGGCCGCGGGCCCGGTCTTCCGGGGCGAGCCGGCCCGGAGCCCGCCGCTACTTCTTGGCCTCGGCCGGTGCAGACTTCAGGCGGTTGATCTGCTTGACCACCAGGAAGATCGCGAAGGCGACGATGAGGAAGTCGAGCATCGTGTTCACGAACATCCCGGCGCGGATCACGGGCGCGCCGGCCTTCTCCGCCTCGGCGAGCGTGTCGTAGTGCGTGGACGAGAGGTTGATGAACAAGCTCTTGAAGTCGACGCGGCCCATCAGCAGGCCGATCGGGGGCATGATGACGTCGTTGACGAGCGATGTGACGACCTTGCCGAAGGCGGCGCCGACGATGATGCCCACGGCCATGTCGATCATGTTTCCCTGGACGGCGAACTTCTTGAACTCTTGGAACATGGGACTCCCCTCCCTGGATCTGTGGAACGTGTGGTCGGGTCTTCTCCCGAATCTCGAGTGGAGCCCCGAACTCCGACCGGGATGGGGCGGATTCCGGCGCCGCAGTCCGAGCTGGGCGCCGCGGAGCGTCGCGAGGGGCAGCCGCCGGCGCGGTGATCAGGGCGCCGGCGCCTCGGCCTTCGCCTTGGGCGTGCGCTCGACGAACTCCAGGATCGCGCGCTGGCCGTTGTCGCCCAGGCGCGGCTTGGAAAGCCTGAGGATGCGGCAGTAGCCGCCGGGTCGCGTCTTGAAGCGCGGCCCGATCGTCTCGAACAGCTTGGCCGTCGCGGCCTTGTCTCGGAGCTTGCCGAACACGAGCCGGCGATGATGCACCGACTCCTGCTTCGCGATCGTGACCAGCTTCTCCACGAAGGGCTTGACCACCTTCGCCTCGGGCAGCGTGGTCACGACCCGCTCGTGCTCGATGAGGGACGCCGCCAGGTTGCGGGTCATGGCGATGCGGTGGCTGCTGGTGCGGCCGAGGTGGTTTCCGG
This sequence comes from Planctomycetota bacterium, assembly GCA_041488095.1. GTDB lineage: Bacteria > Planctomycetota > UBA1135 > UBA1135 > DASYPQ01. The sequence goes on along the minus strand of JBGPOP010000038.1, from coordinate 11,257 downwards.
CTGAGCGGTGTCGCATGTCTCTGGCTCCTTCGTGTTCTACGATCGATCCGCGCCGGTCCAGGCCGGGCTACACCGGCATCCCGAGCGAGAGCCCGCGTTCCGCGAGCTTGCCCTTGATCTCGGTCAGGCTGGTCTTGCCCAGGTTCTTCAGGTTCATGACCTCCGTCTCCGAGAGCCTCACGAGGTCGGCCAGGGTCTTGAGGTTGGCGCTGTCCAGGCAATTGCGCGCACGCACGGAGAGCTCCAGGTCGGCGATCGGCTGGGACAGGATCTCGGCCAGCTCGGAGGCCCGGCGGTTGCGCTGGTTGTACTCCGAGGTGGTCGGATCCTCGGCCACCGGGCGCTCGTCGCGGCTCGCGCCGTAGAGCACGAACGGATTCAGGTGCTTGCGGTAGATCTTGGCCGCCTCGACCAGCGCCAGCTCGGGCGTCACGGTCCCGTCGGTCCAGATCTCGAGCACCAGGCGGTCGTAGTTGGTGAGCTTGCCCACCCGCGTGGCCTCGATGGAGTAGCGCACGCGGTGGACGGGCGAGAAGATCGAGTCGAGCGGGATGGTGCCGAGGGCCTGGTACTCGGACTGGTTGTCCTCGGACGGCACGTAGCCGCGGCCCTTCTTCACCACCATCTCCACCTCGAACCCGCGGTCCTTGGTCAGGGTGGCGATGTGCAGATCGGGGTTGGCCACCACCGCGTCGCCGTCACAGAGCACGTCCGCGCCGGTGATGGGTCCCTTGCCGGACTTCTTGATGCGGCAATGGATCTCGTTCTGGCCCTCGAACTGCACCCTCAACCGCTTGAGATTCAGGATGATGTCGGTGACGTCCTCGTAGACGCCCTCGAGGGAGTCGAACTCGTGTTCGGCACCATCGAGCTTCAGGGTGGCGACCGCGGTTCCCTCGATCGACGAGAGCAGCACGCGGCGCAGCCCATTGCCGATCGTGTGGCCGAAGCCGCGCTCGAAGGGCTCGATGATGAAGCGGCCGTAGGTCGTGGTCAGGCTATCGGCGTCGGGCTGGACCTTGCTGGGCAGCTCGAAGTTGCGCCAACGGATTCTCATGGTCGTAGTTCTCCGGATCAGGCTCGCAGCCGTCTCCCCGGGCTCTCTACAGCGCCGCCCTCCCCTGTGACCCTCGGGTCATCCGGACCGGAGGAGGTGCAGGCCGTGTTCAGCCCGTGCGAAGATCGCTACTTCGAGCAGAGTTCGATGATCAGTTGCTCCTGGATGGGGTGCGGGACGTCCCCGCGGCGCGGGATGCCGACGACCTGCGAGGTCAAGGTGTCTCCCGAGACCTGGATCCAGGCCGGGATGGGCTGCGACTTGTTGACCTCGAGGGCTTCCGAGACGCGCTTGCGCGTTCCCTCGGCCTCGGCAGGCGAGATCGCGTCGCCGGGTCGGACCTGGTAGCTGCAGATGTCGGTCTTCTTCCCGTTCACGCGGAAGTGGCCGTGGTTGATCAGCTGACGTGCATGGTTGCGCGAGAGCGCAAAGCCGCTCGCCAGCACGACGTTGTCGAGGCGGCGCTCGAGCAGCATCATCAGGTTCTCGCCCGTGTTGCCCTTGAGGCGCTCGGCCTCGTGGAAGTAGAGCTTGAACTGCCGCTCCATCACGCCGTAGATGCGCTTGAGCTTCTGCTTCTCGCGCAGGCGCACGCCGTACTCGGTCACCTTGGCCCGCTTCTGCGCGTGGACGCCGGGCGGGTAGTCGCGGCGCGAGACGGCGCACTTTTCGGTGAAGCAGCGCTGGCCCTTCAGGAACAGCTTCATGCCCTCCCGGCGGCACAATTTGCACTTGGTGTCGATCAGACGAGACATCGTTTTCTTCCTGGCTTCTCCTGGGTGTGCGGCCTAGACGCGGCGGCGCTTGCGCGCGCGGCAGCCGTTGTGCGGCAGCGGGGTCACGTCCTCGATCGAGAGGACCTTCAGCCCCGAATTGGAGAGCGCCCGCACGGCCGATTCACGGCCCGAGCCTGCGCCCTTGACCTTGACCTCGACCTCGCGCAGGCCGTGGCGCATGGCCAGCGCGGCGGCCTGCTCGGCGGCGCGCTGCGCGGCGAAGGGAGTGCTCTTGCGCGTGCCCTTGAACCCGACCGTGCCGGCCGATCCGGTGCACAGCACCTCTCCGCGCCCGGTGGTGATCGTCACCAGGGTGTTGTTGAAGGACGCTTTGACGTAGACCACGCCGCGGGAGTCGACCCGGCGCATCTTGCGGGCCTTGACCGGCGCGGGAGTTCCCTCCTTGCCTTTCTCGACCTTGTCGCCCTTCTCGACCTTGTCGCCCTTCTCGGGCTTCGCGGGCTTGTCCGCCTTCTCGGCCTTCTCGGCCTTCTCGGCCTTCTCGGGCTTCGCGGGCTTGTCCGCCTTCTCGGGCTTGTCGGGCTTGTCGGGCTTGTCGGTTGCGGTGCTCATGGGCTACTTCATTCCCTTCACGGACTTCTTCCCGGCCACCGTCTTGCGCGGGCCCTTGCGCGTGCGCGAGTTCGTCCGCGTGCGCTGGCCGCGTACGGGCAGGCCGCGCCGGTGCCGCGCACCGCGGTAGCAGCCGATGTCGCGCAGGCGCGCGATGTTGGCCGCCACCTGGCGGCGGAGCTGGCCTTCGACGGCGAACTCCTTCTGAACGTGGGTCGCGATCGAGGCGATCTGCTCCTCGGTCAGGTCGCGGGCCTTCATCCCGCGATCGAGACCCAGCCCATCGCACACCTTGCGCGAGGTCGGTCCCCCGATCCCGTAGATGTAGGTCAGCGCGATCTCGAGGCGCTTGTTGGCGGGAATGTCCACACCGATGACACGCGGCATCTTCTGGGTTCCTCCGTGGCTCCTGGTCGATGATCTCTGGGGGGTCTCTCTGCGGCTCCTGGGTGCGCGAGCGGTCAGCTGCCCTGCCGCTGCTTGTGGCGCGGCTCGCTGCAGATGACGCGCACGACGCCCCGGCGGCGGACGATCTTGCACTTTCCGCACATGCGACGGACGCTGCTGCGAACTTTCATCGCTCGTTCTCCTTCTTGCGCCGCTCGCCGCGCATGATGATGCGCCCCTTGGTCAGGTCGTAGGGGGACATCTCGACCGTGATCTTGTCTCCGGGCAGGATGCGGATGTAGTGCATGCGCATCTTCCCGCTGACGTGCGCCAGGATCAGGTGGCCCGATTCCAGGCGCGCGCGGAAGCGCGCATTGGGCAGCGCTTCGGTGACGAGCGCCTCCACGGTGATCGGCTCCTCCTTGGCCATCAGGCCTTCACTCCTTCGGAAGCGCACTGCTTGAGGGCCTCGAACACGCGCTCCGTCTCCCGGTCGCCGTCGACCTCGGAGAGGAGGCCGCGCGAACGGTAGAATCCCTCGAGCGGCTGCGTCTGGCGACGGTAGACGGAGAGACGCTCGCGGAACACGGCCTCGGAATCGTCCGGGCGCTGGACCAGCTCGCCGCCGCACCGGTCGCACCTGCCGAGCATCCGGGGCGGGGCGTTGTCGACGTGGTGGACCTGTCCGCACTTCTTGCAGGTGCGGCGACCCGTGATGCGCTCGAGCAATGCGGCTTCGGGAACCGAAAGGTTGCAGACCTGGACGCTCGCGCCCTTGGAAAGGCGCCTCTCCAGGGCTTCGGCCTGGGGCAGCGTGCGCGGGAAGCCGTCGAGGAGGTAGCCGCGGGCGCAGTCCTTCCTCGAGACCCGTTCGAAGACCATCTCGAGCACGACCTCGTCGGGGACAAGCACGCCCCTGTCCATGAACTCCTGCGCGCGACGGCCGATAGGCGTCCCCCTCTCGCGGTTCTCGCGGAAGAGGTCTCCGGTCGCAACGTGGGGCAGGCCGAGCGCGGCGGAGAGGCGCGAGGCCTGCGTCCCCTTCCCTGCGCCCGGCGGACCGAGCAGGATCACGACGCGGACCATGCTCAGGCGCTCTCCTTCTCGCCGCGCGTCCAACCCGGACCGGACTGCTTCATGAAGCCGTCGTAGTTGCGCATGACGAGCTGGGCGTTGAGCCGGTCGACGAGCTCGAGCGCCACGCCGACCACGATGAGGACCGAGGTGCCTCCCAGGAAGTAGCGCATGTCCTGCGGAATGGCCGTGCCCTGGGTCACGAACGCAGGCGCGATCGCGATCACCGCCAGGAACGCGGCGCCGGCCAGCGTGATGCGCGTCAGGCTGTTCGTCAGGTACTCCGCCGTGCGCGCGCCCGGCCGGATGCCGGGGATGAACGAGCCGTGCTCGCGCAGGTTGTCGGCGATCTCGGCGGGCTGGAACATCAGCCGGTTCCAGAAGAAGCAGAAGAAGAACACCAGGGACACGTAGAGCGTGACGTGCACGAACCCGGTCGGCGTGCTGAACACGGTCTTCAGATCGGCCAGGCCGATCCACTCGAAGACGACCGCCGGCACGATGAAGATCACCGAGGCGAACACGATCGGCATCACCCCCGCCATGTTGATCTTGAGCGGCAGGTAGTGGCGCTGGCCCCCGTACACACGGCGCCCGCGCGTCAGGCGGGCGTACTGGATCGGTACGCGCCGGGCGCCCTTGTGGATGTAGACGACCACGACCACCGTGACGGCCCAGATCGCCGAGAGGAACAGGATCGTGTTCCAGAATTCGTCCGTGTTGGCCAGGAACACCATCGCGTGCGGAATGCGCGCGATGATTCCGGCCATGATGATCAGCGAAGCGCCGTTGCCGACGCCGAACTCGGTGATCAGCTCCCCGACCCACATCACGGCGATCGCTCCGGCGACGAGCGAGAGCACGACGATCAGCCCCAGGTTGACCGGGTGCGCGCGCATGTCCTCGGTGATCATCTCCGGGTGGCGGAGGAACACGCCGGTGAGGACGAAAAAACCCTGGACCATCGCGATCGGCACCGTCGCGAGCCGCGTCCACTGGTTGATCTTCTTCTGGCCCGCGGCCCCCTCCTTCTGCACGGCCTCGATGGCCGGGGAGATCTTGGTCAGCATCGAGAAGATGATCGACGCCGAGATGTAGGGCATGATCCCCAGGGCGAAGACCGTCGTCTGCCCGATCGCGCCGCCCGAGAAGGTGCTCATGAGGCCGAACAGGGAGCCCTGGTCCTTGTTGGACGAGAGGAACTCCGGGCTCATCCCGGGGATCGGGACCTGGAACCCCAGGCGCTCGACGAGCAGGAGACCCAGGGTGGTCAGGATCCGCTGCCGTGTCTCCGGGATCCGGAAGAGCTGGAGGAAGGAGTTCTTCACGCCGGCCTAGACCTCGGGATCCTTGGGCTTCTTCTTGGCCTTCTTGGCCGGTCCCGCTTCGCCCTCGGCGGGGGGCCCCTCGAGCTTGGGCTTCTTGCCTGTCTTCTGGGGCGCTTCCGGGCCGGGCTCGGGCGGCGTCTTCGCCTTGGGTTGGACCGCCTCGGGAGCCGGACTCGCCGCCTCGCGAACGCGACCCTGCTCGTCGAGCTCGACGACGGTGCCGCCCGCGGCGCGGATCTTTTCCGCCGCGCTCTTCGAGAACTTCTGCGCGCGCACCGTCAGCGCGCGCGTGATCTTGCCGTCGCCGAGCACCTTGAAGAGCGGAGCGACCTTTCTCAGCAGGCCGCGCGAGAGCACAGCTTCGAGGTCGACCGTCGCGCCGCTCTCGAAGGCCTCGAGGATCTCGACGTTGATGACCGTGTAGTCGGTGCGGAAGCGGGCGTTCGTGAAGCCGCGCTTGGGAACGCGGCGGTAGAGCGGCATCTGACCGCCCTCGTAGCCCGGCCGGCGGCTCGCCCCGGAGCGCTGGCCCCAGCCCTTGTGGCCGCGGCCGGCGGTCTTGCCGAGGCCGCTGCCGGGCCCGCGCGCGATGCGCTTGCGAGCCTCGGTCTTGCGGCCCTTGAGCGTGACGGTCTTCAGGTCCATGGCGCTGGCTTTCCTCGTGGGGCCTCAGGCCCGCACACCGCGCAACTCGGCCACCTGCTCGGGAGTGCGCAGCTGGGAGAGCGCGTGCAGCGTGGCCTTGACCAGGTTGACCGGGTTCGTGGAGCCGTAGCACTTGGTGAGCACGTCGCGCACGCCGGCCATCTCGGCCACGGCGCGCACGGACGGGCAGGCGATGATGCCGGTTCCCGGCGAGGCGGGGAGCATGCGCAGCTTCGACCCGCACCAGAAGCCTTCGACCTCGTGCGGGATCGTGCCGCTGTGCGTCAGGGGCACGCGCATCAGGTGCTTGCGGCCGTCGCGCGCCGCCTTCTCGATCGCGCCGGGGACCTGGCGCGACTTTCCGAAGCCGTAGCCGACGATGCCGGACTTGTTCCCGCTGATCGACAGCGCGGAAAAGGAGAACCGCCGCCCGCCCTTCACCACCGCAGCGGAGCGGTTCACCTTGACCAGGGACTCGGCCAGGTTGTCGATGCCCTCGACCTCCATGCCGTCCAGGTAACGCGGCTTTTGCTTCATGCGTTGCTCCTCACGATCGACGCTCTCAGAATTTCAGGCCGCCTGCGCGCGCGGCGTCCGCCAGGGCCTTGACCCGGCCATGGAAGCGCGCGAACCCGCGGTCGAAGACCACGGCTTCCACGCCCTTCTCGCGCGCCTTCTTGGCGATCTCCGCGCCGATCACGGCGGCGCGCTGTGTCTTGGTCTTGCCCCGGAGCTCGCCCGCCAGATCCTTGGACGTGCTCGTGACGTGCGCCAGCGTGCGTCCGCTCGCGTCGTCGATGACCTGGGCCGCGATGTGCTTGAGCGAGCGCGACACGGACAGGCGCGGAAGCTCCGAGACCCGTCGCAGCTGCGTGCGCACGCGCTTGGACCTGCGTTCGCGCCGGATGTTCTTGATCAGGGTGGATCGCATGGGTTTCCTCAGGTCGCCGTGGCGCCGAAGCTCTTGCCGGCCTTGCGCTTGACCACTTCGCCTTCGTAGCGGATGCCCTTGCCCTTGTAGGGCTCGGGCGGGCGGCGCTTGCGGATGGCCGCGGCGATGTGGCCCACCTTCTGCTTGTCCGGGCCGAAGATGACGATGCTCGTGGGGCTCGGCGTCCCGACCTGGACGCCCGTGGGCATCAGGACGGTCACCGGCTTGTTGAAGCCGATGTTGATCACGACCTTGTTGCCCTGGGCGGCCGCGTTCCAGCCGACGCCCTGGATCTCGAGCTTCTTTTCGTACCCCTTGGTCACGCCCACGACCATGTTGTGGATCAGGGCGCGGGTCATGCCGTGCCAGGCGCGGACGAAGCGGTCGCCCTCGGCGGTCTTGGCCGAGATCCTGATCGAGCCCTGCTCGACCGCGACGTCGATCTCGGGGCGCACCTGGAACTCGAGCTGGCCCTTGGGACCCTTGACCACGACCTGGCGATCGGGCTTGCACTCGACGTCGACCCCGGTGGGGATGGGGATGGGTTGCCTACCGATGCGGGACATGGCTCAGGTCACCTTGCACAGGATCTCGCCGCCGACGTTCTCCTGGCGGGCGATGCGGTCGGAGAGGATGCCCTTCGGCGTCGACAGGATCTGGATGCCCATTCCGCGCAGCACGGGCTTCAGTTCCTCCGCTCCCGCGTAGACGCGGCAGCCGGGCTTGCTGATGCGCTGGATGCTGCGGATGATCATCTCGCCATCCTGGCCGTACTTGAGGGCGATGGAGAGCCGGCTGGAGGGCCGGGCCGCCTCGACGCTGTAGTCCTGGATGAAGCCCTCCTCCTTGAGGATCTGGGCGATCCCCACCTTCATCCGGGAGGCGGGCATGGTGACGCGCTTCTGCTGGATGCGGTTGGCGTTGCGCAGCCGCGTCAACATGTCGCTGATCGGGTCGGTCATCATGGTCGGGTTCGCTCGATGGGCCTCGGGTGTGGTCGGACGGCTCCTACCAGGAAGCCTTGCGCATCCCGGGGATCTCGCCGCGGTGCGCGGCGTGGCGCAGGCAGATGCGGCAGATGCCGAACTTGCGGTACACCGCGCGCTGGCGCCCGCACATGGTGCAGCGGGTGTAGGCGCGCGTCTTGAACTTGGGCTTGCGCCGCTGCTTGATGATCCAGCAGGTTTTTGCCATGGCTCAGCTCGTCCTTCCCTTGACCTGGCCCTTGGCCGAGTCTTCCCGGGCGGTGAAGGGCATCCCCAGCTCCTTGAGGAGCCAGTACCCCTGCTCGTCGTTCCGCGCCGTGGTCACGAAGGTGATGTCCATCCCCTGCGCGGCCTCGAGCTTGTCGAAATCGATCTCGGGGAAGACGCTCTGCTCGGAGAGGCCGAGCGAGTAGTTCCCCCGTCCGTCGAGCTTGTCGCGCACGCCGCGGAAGTCGCGGATGCGAGGCAGCACGATGGAGATCAGACGGTCGGCGAACTCCCACATGCGGTCGCCGCGCAGCGTCACCGAGCAGCCGATCGGCATGCCCTGGCGCAGCTTGAAGCTCGAGATGGCCTTCTTGGCGTTTCGAACGACCGGGCGCTGGCCGCTGATCTGCGCCAGATCCTTGGCGGCGGACTCGACGCGGCCCTTGTTCTCGACCGCGGCGCCAACGCCCATGTTGACCACGATCTTCGAGAGTCGCGGAACGGCGAGGTCGTTCTCGATCTTGAAGCGCTCCTTGAGGCGCAGCTTCACTTCGTTGCGGTAGCGATCCTTCAGGCGTGCCATCTCGGGTTCCCTCGGCGGGCGGCCAGCCTCGCGGCTCAGCTCGCGGCGGAGGCCTCCTTCTTCTTCCTGGGGGCCTTCGCGCCCTTCTCGGGCTTGGCGCCCTTGTGACTCAGCGGGCGGTGGCGCGTGGGCTCGTCCGTCTTGGGGTCGAGGTGCATGACGTTGCTCGCGTGGATCGAGCACTCGATCTGCAGGCGCTCGCCCTTGGGATTCTTCTGGCTGGGCTTCCGGTGCTTCCAACGCAGGTTGACTCCCTCGACGACCACGCGGTCGGTCTCGAGCAGGACCGACTTGATCGAACCGCGCTTGCCCTTGTCGTTGCCGGAGATGACGACGACCGTGTCTCCCTTGCGGACGTGCATCACACCACCTCCTGGGCGAGCGAGATGATCTTCATGTAGTTGCGCTCGCGCAGCTCCCGCGCGACCGCGCCGAAGATCCGCGTGCCCCTCGGGTTGCCCTCGGGGTCGATCAGCACCAGCGCGTTGCGGTCGAAGCGCACGTAGGACCCGTCCGGGCGCCGCGTGTTGTGCTTGACGCGCACGATGACGCCCTTGGCGACCGTGCCAGGCTTGAACTCCGAGGTCGGCAACGACTTCTTGACCGAGACCACGATCACGTCGCCCAGGCCCGCGGTGCGCCGGTGGGTGCCGCCCAGCACCTTGATGCACTGGACCAGCCTCGCGCCGGTGTTGTCGGCCACGTCCAGGAAGGTCTGCATCTGGATCACGCGGCACCTCCGGCGGGAGCAGCCGGCGACGCGGTGTCCAGGATGCCGGTCGTGACGTCGACGGTCTCGACCGCGGCCGAACGATCGACGACCCGCACGAGGAGCCAGCGCTTGGTGCGGCTGAGCGGGCGGCAGGAGCGGATCTCGACCCGATCGCCCTTCTTGGCCTCGCCTTTCTCGTCGTGCGCGTGGAAGCGGGCCAGCTTGCGGACGTACTTCTTGTACTTGGGATGCTTGAAGGTGCGCTCGACCTGAACGGTGATGGTCTTGGCGCACGTGTCGCTCGTGACGGTCCCCTCGAGCGTCCGGCGGTTGTTGCGTGTGGGGTTCATGGCGGGTGCTAGCGTCGGTTGGCGCCCCGGGCGCCGAGCTCGCGCTCGCGGACCACGGTGCACATGCGCGCGATCGTGCGCCGGAGGGCACGGATGCGCGACGGGTCGGGGAGGCTCTGGGAAGCGGACTTGAAGCGCAGGTCGAAGAGCTCCCTGCGGAGATTGGCGAGCTCGGAGCCGAGCTCGTTCTCCCCCTTGCCGCGGATTTCCTCGATCTTCATGGGTGTCCAGGTCTCCTCGCGTCCGGTTCAGGAGGTCGGCAGGCGCCGGATCATCTTGACCTTGATGGGCAGCTTGTGGGCCACGCGCTTGAACGCGGTACGGGCCCGGTCCTCGGTCAGCCCGCCGAGCTCCATGATCACGGTGCCGGGCTTGATCTCAGCGGCCCAGAACTCGACTTCGCCCTTGCCGGTGCCCATGCGCACCTCGGCCGGCTTGGATGAGATCGGCTTGTGGGGGAAGACGCGGATCCACACGCGCGCCTGCCCGTCCGTCGCGCGGCTGGCGGCCACCCGGCCGGCTTCGATCTGGCGACCCGAGAGCCAGGCGTAGTCGAGGGACTGCAGGCCGAAGTCCCCGAAGGAGACCCGGTTGCCGCGCGTGGCGACGCCCTTCAGCCGACCCCGGTGCGCCTTGCGGAACTTGGTCCGCTTAGGCATCAGCGACATGGCGCACCTCCTTGGCTTGCGAGCCCGGGCGCGGCGCCCGCGGGCGCTCGCTGCGCACGGCGGTCGTCTGGGACTGCCGGAAGTCGACCGTGCCGCCGCGCTCGATGTCGCCCTTGTAGATCCAGACCTTGACGCCGATGACGCCGTAGGTGGTCATGGCGAGCGCCGTCCCGTAGTCGATGTTGGCCTGCAAGGTGGAGAGCGGCACGCGACCCTCGCGCTCCTTGGCCTGGCGGGCCATCTCCGCGCCGCCGAGGCGGCCGTTCAGCTCGACCTTGATGCCCTTGGCGCCGGCCTGCATGGTGGTCTGGATCGCCCGCTTCATCGCGCGGCGGAACGCCATGCGCTTCTCGAGCGCTTCGGCGATGACCTCGGCGACGAGCTTGGACTCGAGCTCGGGGCGCTTGATCTCGTGCAAGGTCAGGTGGCAGGTCGTGCCCGTGATCGCCTGCAGCTCCTTCTTGAGCTCGTCGACGCGCACGCCCTTGCGTCCGACCAGGACTCCCGGCCGCGCGGTGTGGATGATCACGTTGACCGCCTCGGTCGTGCGCTCGATCTCGACGCGGGCGATGCCGGCCGAGCTGAACTCCTTGGCGATGTGGGCGCGAATGTCCCGGTCCTGGAGCAGGAAGCGCTTGAAGTCCTTCTTGCCCGCGTACCAGCGCGAGCGCCAGGGCTCGATCGTGGAGAGGCGGAAGCCGGTGGGGTGGATCTTCTGTCCCATGAACTCTCGGCCTTCAGGCCTTGTTCTCCTTCTTTGCTCCGCCGGTCTTCCCGCCCTTGCGCGCGGGCTTCTTGGGTTCCGCCTGGGCCTGCGCACCCGGGGCCTGCTCCTCGCCCTTCGAGCCCTTCTTCGCCCGCGCCTTCGGCTTCGCCGCGGTTGCGGCTGCGGCGCCCTCACCGGCGGGGCTCCCCGGCGTTTCGACCTTCTCCGCAGCCCCCGGCGCGCCCGATCGTCTTCGCGGGGCCTTCTCGTCGGG
>JBGPOP010000037.1:0-42037 GCA_041488095.1 Planctomycetota bacterium | reverse complement strand
TTCCGCTTCCACGAGCACGGATCCGCGCGGCACCAGCCCGCCCGTAGCGAAGCCTCGATCCGACGAGCCGGATGCGTGAGTTGCGCAAGTCCGGATCTGTGGGAGGCCGGTGGGGGCAACCTCACCGGCCCACCCGGCTTCCGCCAAGCGAGATCCGGCGCTCCGCACGCCCCAACAGCGAGGCCCGGACGACGTAACCCGCCGCCCGTGCGTCTCTCTCGGATCCTCCCCTCGTTTGGCAGCGCCCGCCCCAGCGCATACTCTCAGAGCATGACTCCTCTGCCCCTCGAAGCCGCCCCCCGCACCCTTCCCGAGGCCGAAGACGTCCAGCGCGCCGCTGCGTGGGTCGGCGACCTGAAGGCCTCTCTCGCAGAAGTCATCGTCGGCCAGGACGACCTCATCCACGGCCTCCTCGTCGGCATCCTCACCGGCGGCCACATCCTCCTCGAGGGAGTCCCCGGCTTGGCCAAGACGCTCGCCGTCTCGAGCCTCTCCAAGGCCGTCCGCGGCACCTTCGCGCGCCTGCAGTTCACCCCCGACCTCCTGCCCTCCGACCTCGTCGGCACCGAGATCTACAACGCGCGCGAAGCCACCTTCACCGTCCGCAAGGGCCCGATCTTCGCGAACTTCGTCCTCGCCGACGAGGTCAACCGCGCTCCCGCCAAGGTCCAGTCCGCCCTCCTCGAGGCGATGCAGGAGCGTCAGGTCTCGATCGGCGGCACGAGCTACCCGCTGCCCAAGCCCTTCATCGTCCTCGCGACGCAGAACCCGATCGAGCAGGAGGGCACCTACCCGCTGCCCGAGGCGCAGCTCGACCGCTTCGCCCTCAAGGTCGTCGTGCGCTACCCCAGGCGCGACGAGGAGCTCCAGATCCTCGCCCGCATGGCGAACACTCATCCGAAGACCGACGTCCGCGCGGTCGTCTCGCTCGAGCAGGTCCTCACCGCGCGCGACGTCATCGACAAGATCGCGCTCGACCAGCGCCTGGCCGAGTACATCGTCGCGGTCGTCCAGGCGACGCGCGACCCCAAGATCCACGGCTTGAAGGAGCTCACCGGCCGCATCCAGTACGGCGCCAGCCCGCGCGCGACGATCTGGCTCGCGCTCGCCTCGCGCGCCCACGCCTTCCTCGCCGGCCGCGGCTACGTCACCCCGGGCGACATCAAGGGCGTCGCCATGGAGGTCCTGCGCCACCGCGTCGTGCCGACCTACGAGGCCGAGGCCGAAGGGCTCTCCGCCGACGCGCTCGTCGCGCGCGTGCTCGAGACCGTGCCGGTGCCTTGAGCCATGACGCTCCTTCCCGGGATCCGAACCCGCTCCAGGTTGCGCGACAAGTCGAGCTCGGAGGTAGAGCCCGCGCGCGCCGACCTCCCGCACCCGCGCTCGCCCCTCCTCGCCCCCGATCTCATGGCGCGCGTGCGCCAGATCCGCATCCGCACGCACCGCCTCGTCAACACCGCGCTCTCGGGCGGCTACCGCAGCACCTTCCGCGGCTCCGGCCTCGAGTTCAGCGAGGTTCGCGCCTACCAGCCCGGCGACGACGTGCGCCGCATCGACTGGAACGTCACCGCGCGCACGAGCGACGCCTTCGTCAAGACCTACGCCGAAGAGCGCGAGCTGACGATCAACCTGACCGTCGACACCAGCCGCTCGATGGACTTCGGCAGCGGCCGCTGGACGAAGCGCGAGACCGCCGCGCAGTTCTGCGCGCTGATCTCCTTCGTCGCCATGCGCCACCAGGACCGCGTCGGCCTGGTCATGTTCGGCGACCAGCCCGGTCTGCACCTCCGCGCGCGCAAGGGCGGCCAGCACGTCCTGCGCGTCGTGCGCGAGGTGATCGCCGCGCCGACCACCGACGGCGGCAGCGACCTCGCGGCCGTGCTCGAGCACCAGCTCCGCGTGCTGCGGCGCCGGTCGGTCGTGTTCCTGATCGGCGATTTCCTGGACGCCTCCGACCCGCAGCGCTGGTCCGAGCTCCTGGCCAGGCTCAGCCGCCGCCACGACGTGATCGCGATCCGCGTGATCGATCCCTTCGAGGTCGAGCTGCCCGCCGCGGGGATGATCGGCTTCTCGGAGATCGAGACCGGCCGCGCCGTCGAGCTGGACACGCGCCCGGCGCGCGTGCGCGAGACCTGGCGCGCGGAGGCCGCGCGGCGCCGCAGCGACCTCCTGGCCGTCCTCGCCCGCGCGCGCGTCGAGCTGATCGAGCTCGACACGACGCGCGACATCGGCGAGCCGATCCTGGCCTTCTTCCGGCGTCGGATGCTGCGGCACGGAGGGGCGCGGTGATCGCGGCGGCGGCCCTGCTCCTCTCGGGGCTCGCGGGCGATGTCGTCGCACGCCTCCGCGCCGAACCCGCGCAGGTCGAGGTCGGCCAGCCCGCCGCGTGGGTCCTCGAGATCGAGCACCCCGCCGGCGCCTCCGTGCACCTCCCCGAAGGCGATCCGCTGCCCGACGATTCGTGGGTCCTCCTCGAGCCCCGCCGCGTGGTCCGAGGCTCGGGCGAGCGGTCGACGACCCGCGCGACCTGGCGCGTCATGTCGCTCGAGCCGGGGAAACGCAAGCTGCCGCCGATCCAGATCGAGGTCGAGGAAGCCGGCGTCACGCGCAAGGTCGAGGTCGAGGCCGGCGAGCTCGACGTCCGGCCCGCGCTCGCGGAGGGCGAGGACGCGCCGCGACCGATCCGGAGCTTCCGCCCTCCGCCCGAAGGTGCGGCCGGGCGCACGAAGGGGCCCGTGCTCCTCGCGCTCGTCCTGATCGCGGCCGTCGCGGGCTTCCTCCTGTGGCGCCGCGCGCGCCGGAAGCCCGCGCCCGCCTCCGCGCCGACGGCGCTCGACCGCCTGGCCGAGCTCGAGCGACTCGCCGCGGAGGACCCCGATCGCGCGCGGGTCGTCGTGTACGCCCTCTCTCGCCTTCTGCGCGGAACGGTCGACGCGTTCTTCCACGAAGACCGCGCGGCTCTGGTCGACGCCGATTGGGCCGCGCTCCTCGAGCTCGACGAGCGCGTGCCGCTCGGCGTGCGCACGGCCGCCGCGCGCATCCTGAGCGACGCCGAGCGGGTCAAGTACGCCCTCCAAGTGCCCACGCGTTTCGCGCTCGAGGAGATGCTCGCCGATGCGCGGAACGCCCTCGAGGCGCTCGCGAGCGCCCCGCCCACGGCGGCGCCGCGCCAGAGCCCCGCCGAGGAGGCCGCATGATCGCGCTCGCGACGCTCGCCCAGGCGGCCCTGCCCGCGTCGGAGGTCGTCCGCAGCGCGGCCGACGAGCGCTTCAAGCTGTGGGGGAGCTACTCGTTCGCCGATCCCTTGTTCCTGCTCCTGATCCCGGCCGGCCTGCTCGCGCTCGCCTGGGGACGCACGCGGCGCGGCCGCGAGAGCGGACGCGTCCCCGCGCTGGCTCCCGGTCTCGCCCGGCGCTCGCTCGCCCAGCGCCTGGCCTGGCTCCCGACGGCGCTCTCCGCCTCCGCGATCGTGCTCGTGTCGATCGCCCTCGCCCGACCCCTGCGCGGCAGCGTCGAGACCAGCTCGCAGACCGAGGGCGTCGACATCGTGCTCCTGATCGACTGCTCGGGCTCGATGCGCTACGAGGATCTGGAGGAGGGCAAGAGCCGCATCGAGGTGGTCAAGTCGGTCGTGCGCGACTTCGCCGTGCGCCGCATGACCGACCGCGTGGGCGCGGCCGACAACGTCGCGCTGATCGTCTTCGCGGCCTATCCGCGCCTCCTGTGCCCCTTCACCCTCGACGCGGACGCGGTCACGGGCTTCCTCGAGGGGTTGAAGCCGGTCGAGAACCGCGCCGAGGACGGGACCGGCATCGGCGTCGGGCTGGCCAAGGCCGTCGCCGTGCTGCGCGAGAGCGACGCCAAGTCCAAGGTCGTCGTCCTCCTGACCGACGGCGAGAACAACATCGACCTGATCACGCCGCTCGCCGCCGCGGATCTCGCGGCGCAGGAGAAGGTCAAGGTCTACACGGTCTTCGCCGGCCGCTACGAGTACACCTACGACCTGTTCGGCAACGTGCGGCGCACCCAGCGCGAGATCGACACGAGCGATCTGGAGAAGATCGCCGCGACGACCGGCGGCCGCTTCTATCGCGCGCGCGACAAGAAGGACCTCGAGCACATCTACGCCGAGATCGAGAAGCTGGAGCGCACCCGGCGCGTCGAGAAGCGCTGGAGCGAGACCTACGACCTGTACCTCGCCTGGCTCGCGCCGGCGCTCCTGCTGCACGTCCTCGCCTGGGCCCTCGGCTCGACCATCCTGAGGCGGCTGCCGTGACGAGCCTCCTCGGCTTCGACCTCCTGCGTCCGGGCCTCGGCGCCGCCGCCCTGGCGGGACCGCTCGTGCTCGCGCTGGGTGCGATCGGCCTGCGCCTGCGCGCGCGGGCTCGCGCGCGGCTCGTGTCGCTCGAGCAGCAGCCCCGCTTCCTGCCGCGCTTCTCCGAGAACCGCGCGCGCACGCGCGTCGCGCTCGCCGCGGCGGCCGCTCTGCTCCTCGGCTTCGCGCTGGTCGGCCCGGTGCGCGGCTACACGCTGCGCGAGGTGCACCGGCGCGGCCTCGACCTGGTCCTGTGCGTCGACACCTCGCGCAGCATGCTGGTGCAGGACCTGAAGCCCGACCGGCTGACGCGCGCCCGCCGCGAGGTCTCCGGGCTCCTCGACCGGCTCAAGGGCGACCGCGCCGCGATCCTCGCCTTCGCCGGCGACGTGCGCGACGTCGCGCCGCTCTCCCACGACCGCGCGACCCTCAAGGCGTTCGCGGCGACGCTCACGCCCGAGGACAACCTGAAGGGCGGCACGGACCTCGGCGCGGCGCTCGAGCGCGCGCTCTCGCTCTTCGACGGCCGCACCGGCGCGCACGAGGCGATCGTCGTGATCACCGACGGCGAGGACCTCGAGGGCCACGGGCTCGAGATGGCGCGGAAGGCCCGCGAGCGCGGCATCCGGGTCTACCTGGCCGGCATGGGCACCGCGGAGGGCGGGAAGATCCCGGATGGATCCCGCGGCTTCGTCAAGGACGAGGACGGCAAGGAGGTCGTGTCGCGGATGAACGGGGCGAGCCTCCAGGCGATCGCGGACGCGACCGAGGGCGCCTACCTCCCCGCGGACGCTTCGCCGATCCCGCTGGAGGAGCTGTACGAGAAGCGGATCTCCCGGCTCGAAGGGCGCGAGCTCTTCGCGGGCAAGGAGAGGACTCCGCACGACCGCTACCAATGGTCGCTCGTGCTCGCCATCGCGTGCATGCTCGTCGAGGCGGCGCTGCGCGAGCGGCGGCCGGGCGAGCCCGACCGGACGGCGGGGACAGCCGCGCGCAGAGAGCGAATGCGAGGCGCAGCATGACCGCGCTCTCGACCCTGGCGATGCTCGTTCTCCAGGTGGCTCCGGCACCGGCCGCCCAGGAGAAGCCGCCGGTCGAGCCCTGGCGCGGGACGCTCGCGCAAGGGCTCGCCGAAGTGCGGCGCCTGGCGGAGGCGGACAAGAACGACGCGGCGCTCGAGGTCGCCGAGAGGCTGCTCGCGCCGGGCGCGCTCTCGCGCTGGCGCGAGCGTGCGACCGCGCAGCCCGGATGGAAGAAGACCCTCGCGGGAGCAGCCGGACCGGGGCTAGCTGCAGCCGGCTTCTCGGACCTCTCCAGCCCGGAGCGCGCAGCCGTGCACTTCGCGCGCGGGATCGTCCTCGAGCAGGCCCAGAAGAGCGCCGAGGCGGCGGACGCGTTCGAGAAGGCGCGCGCTCTCGCCGGGCCGGGCGACCTGCGCCTCGACGCGACCTACGACCTGGGCTGGACGTCGCTCGCCGAGGGCGAGGGATTCCGGGCGCAGATCCCCGAGGTGAGCGGGGCGAAGGGATCCCCGGCCGCGCCTCCCGCGCCCTCCGCGCCCCCCACGATCGCGGCCGGGCAGGCGCCCGCGCAGTCCGACACCCTGCCGCTCGCGCGCGAGGCCTACCTGAAGGCGCGCGAGCGCTTCGTCGAGCGCCTGAAGGCGGACTGGAAGGACGCCGACACGCGGGCGACGGTCGAGCTCGTGCAGAAGAGGCTCCGCGAGCTCTCCGAGATCGAGAAGAAGCGCGAAGAGGAGCAGAAGAAGCAGCAGGAGCAGGAGAAGCAGAAGCAGGAGCAGAACGATCCGAAGAATCCCGATCAGCAGAAGAGGGATCAGGAGAAGCAGGATCCGCAGAAGAAGGACCAGACTGGCGACCCGAAGGACCAGCCCAAGCCCGACCCGAAGGCGGACGAGAAGCCTCAGGAGAAACCCCAGGAGAAGAAGGAAGAACTTCCCAAGGACGCGAGCTCGAGCGATCCGAAGACGGACAAGAAGAAGGACGCCGAGCCCCAGCCGGCGAAGGAGGAGCGCCTGACGCGCGAGGAGGTCATGCGCCTGCTCGACATCCTCAAGGGCCGCGAGGAGGAGGGCCAGAAGCTCCTCGAGCAGCTCCGCCGCGCCCGGCGCGTCCCGGTGAAGAAGGACTGGTGATGAGCGCGACGAGACGCATCTCGATCGTGCTCCTGGCTTTCGCGGCGTTCGCCGGGAGGGCCGGTGCCCAGTCCCCGGCGGTCGTGCGCGCGCGCCTGTCGACCGGCGTGGCGCGACTGGGTTCGGAAGTCTCCCTGGTCGTGGAGGTCGAGGGCTCTCAGGACTCCGCGATCGGGGACCTTCCCTCCGTCGACGGTTTGCGCCTGGGCCCGGTCGGCATCCCCTCGCTCGGCGTCTTCGAGTCGATCGACGGACGCCGACGCGTGCGCACCGTCAAGCGGACCTGGGTCGTGCCGGTCGTGCCGGAGCATGCGGGCAGCTTCACGATCCCGCCGATCACCGTGACGGCCGACGGCCGCAACCTCTCGACGCCCGAGCTCGCCCTCAAGGTCGTCGAGGACCTCAAGGGCGAGGACCTGGGCTGGTTCCGGATCGACGCTCCGCGCGAGATCTACGAGGGACAGCCCTTCACGGTCGAGCTGCGCTTCGGCTACGACAGCGCCCTCGGCGAGATCGGCGAGCAGATCAACTACATCAACCTGTCGTTGCCCTGGCTCGACCAGCTCCCCGGGCTCCTCGAGCTCGACCTGCCCGCCCCCGCCTCGGGCGCGGGGTGGGTCGAACCCGTGGGGCTGAACTCGCGCGGCAAGACCAGGGCCGAGCGCCTCCCCCCCGCGAGCGAGAACGACCGCTCGTTCCTGCTCATGCGCATCCGCAAGCGCTATCTGGCGACGCGCGCGGGCAAGCTCGAGTTCCCCACCAGCCACCTCGAGTTCGGCCACGTCGAGAGCGGCTTCTTCAACTTCGGTTCGTCGGAGAAGCACACCTTCTACAAGCGCTTCCCCGCGTTCGCTATCGACGTCCTCGATCAGCCCGAGGCGGGCCGACCGATCGACTTTTCCGGCGCGGTCGGGACGCTCTCCGCGCGCGCGACCCTCGATCACCGCGACGTCGACGCGGGCGACTCGATCAAGGTCTCGGTCGAGTGGACGGGCGAGGGGAACCTCGAGTTCTTCGACCCGCCCGACCCATCGCGCATGGAAGCCTTCAAGGGCTTCCGCCTCTACGGCACGAACGACCGCAAGACGCCCGAGCGGCGTGTCGTGATCTACGACCTCTCGCCGATCTCGCCCGATGTCGCGGCCATCCCCCCGATCCCCCTCACCCTGTTCGATCCGTCGAAGAAGGCCTACGCCTCGATCGCGACCGACGCGATCCCCATCCGGGTGCGGCCGCTGAAGAAGACCTCGGGGATCACGGCCGAGACATCCCGGCCCGAGCCGGGGCTCGACATCCGCGACATCCAGACCGAGCCCGCGCGCGAGCGCGAGCTCCCTCGACCCGGAGGCGGGACGATCGTCGCGGCGCTCCTCGGCCTGACGGTGCTGTGGTTCGGCCTGCGCACCGCGGTCCGCAGGCGCGGCGATCCCGACGCTCCGCTCGCGCGTGCACGCCGCGCCGCGCGGCGCGCGCTGCGGCGCGATCTCGCGGGCGCGCGCACCGCGAGCGATCAGGCGCGGGCGCTCCAGCGCTTCCTGGCCGCGCGGACCGGCGAGCCCGCGCCGGCCTGGATCGGCCGCGATGCGCTCGCCTGGGCGCGCTCCGATGCCGACGATCGGAGGGAGGATCGGGTGGAGCCCTGGGCCACGGGTGCGAGAGGGAGCGCGCGACTTCCCGAGGAGGACGCGCGGGCGCTCGCGGCGCTGATGGCGAGCCTCGACGAGCGCGCCTGGGCGCGGAGCGACGAAGCCATCGAGGCGCGCGAGATCGAGGGGATCGCCGAACGCCTCGTCCGGGGAGGGCTGTGATGCCGCTGGCTCTCCTCCTCGCGCTGCTCGCCTCGGGCCCGGTCGGGGCCTCCGCGCAGGCCTCGGATAGGACCGCGGTCGAGGCCTACCACCGCGGGGATTACGAGACGGCGAGAAGCCTGTGGCTGGCCGCGCTCGAGGGCGTCTCCGGGGAGAAGAATGCGCATCCGTCCTCAGCCGAGCGCGGACGGATCCTCTACGACCTCGGCAACGTCGCCTTCCGCAAGGGGGACGCGCTCGAGGCCGTCGGCTGGTACACCGCGTCGCTGCGCCTGCGCCCGCGCGACGCCGACGCCTGGAAGAACCTGGAGCACGCGCGCACGACCGCCAAGCTCGAGCCGGCCGACCGCGGAGACCTCGTCTCGACGCTGTGGAGGATCGTCGCTTCGCTGACGCTCGCCGAGAGCGAGTGGCTGGCCCTCGCCGGCGCCGCGGTCTGGGCGGTGGCGCTCGCGGCCGAGGCGCTGCGCGGCGGGCGGCTCCTGCGGCGTCTGGCCCTCCTCGGAGCCGGCCTCGCTCTCGCGAGCCTCGCGCCGTGGATCTACCACTGCGCGCGCGCCGCGCACGACCCGGTGCTCGTCATCGAAGCCTCCGAGCGCGGCGCGGAGATCCGGAGCGAGCCGCGCGCCGACGCGGCCGTGATCGCCAGCGCGGCGTCCGGTGAGGAGATCGAGCGGCAGGACGAGCTGCCCGGGTGGGTCAAGGTCGAGGTCCCCGGCGGGGCGTCGGGCTGGATGGAGAGCCGCGCGGCCTTCGCGTTGACGCGCTGAAACTCCGCGCTTGCGGAGGCGCAGGCCGCACAGGATCCTCTCCCGCGTCCATGACCGTCGTGGCTCGAGCTCTGGCTTCGTTTGCCCTCGGTCTCGCGCTCCTCGTCGCCTGCGGGCCCAAGCCCGGCGACGAGAAGGTCGGCCGCGGGGTCCTCGTGATCGCCATCGACGCGCTGCGCGCCGACCACCTGAGCTCGTACGGCTACGACCGGCGCACGACGCCGTACCTCGACGCGCTGTCCCAGGAAGGCGTGGAGTACACCCAAGCCTTCTCGGCCGCGCCCGAGATCCTCCCGGCCCACGCCGCGATCCTCACCGGCTGCGAGCCGATGCTCGCGCGGCGGATCCCGCTGGGCGAACCCTCGGGGGGCACGGCGATCTCCGACTGGTACGTCCCGGATGAGATGCCGCGCCTTTCGCAGGAGTTCCTGGCGCAAGGCTTCGCCACCGCGGCGTTCGCCGATCACCCCGCGATCTCGCCCGTGTGCGGGTTCGGCGCGGGGTTCCAGGAGTTCCGCGGCTTCCGATCGGAGAGGCTGTCCAGCCAGACGGACACCGGCTACCAGGGCCTGGCCTCCCGGTTCATGAACTGGCTCTCGGGCCTGGATGCATCGCAGGACTGGTTCGCCTACCTCCACATCGACGACCTCGATCGCGTGTGGGTGCGCTCCGAGGGGAAGCTGGACAGCTTCTTCGAGCCGCGGCCCGAGCTCTCCGCGGTCCCGCCCGTGGCGATGGACGATCGGGTGTTCTTCGCCGTGCCACGCGGGCGCTGGAGCCGATCCTGGCAGTCGCTCGGCCAGTGCGAGGCGGGCTATGACGGAGCGCTGCGCGACCTCGACCAGAACCTGGGCCGGTTCTTCGAGGGCGTCCGGCGCATGGGGCGCTGGGCGGACACGACCGTCGTGGTGGTCGGCACGTACGGCCTCGGCTTCGGCGAGTCCGGCGTGATCGCCGACACCGGGACCTTCTCGGATTGCGACCTGCACGTGCCCGTGATCGTGCGGCCTGCGACGACGCTCGGAGCCTCGCTCGGGGTCGTCCGCGGGGTGAAGACGGCGCAGCTCTTCAGCCTGATGGACCTCGCGCCCACGCTGCTCGACCTCCACGGCTTCCCCGCGCCGGCGAGCATGCGCGGCGTCTCGCAAGCCGGCGCGCTGCGCGGCCGTCCGGGAGCCGCGCGCGAGATCGCCTTCGCCTCGGGGGGCCTTCAGGCGGGCTTCGTCGCGATCGACGCGCGCTGGTGCTACGAGGAGAGCTCGCCCGGCGCGCTGGAGCAGGAAGCGGCCTCCCCGCTCTCGCTCTCCTGGTACGGGGACGCGGGGGACCACCGCAAGGACGTGCGCACGTTCCTGCACGACCGCGGCGCAAGGCCTTCGAGCGGGCACCTCGAGGGCTCCGCGTCGGACGCGGCCGCGTCCGCGCGCCTCTCGGCGGCGGGGAGGGAGTACTACGACTGGATCGAGAAGGCGCGAGCCGTGCTCCAGGCCGGACCGGGCGGGCGAGCGGGATTCGATCGCGTGCTCCTCGAGGAGCTCGCGCGGCGCGGACTCCTCGGCGAGAAGTGACGCTCAGGCGGCTCCGCCGGCCGCGCCTTCCTCCGGCTCCGCGTCCGGCCCGGCGACGTTGGCGTGCGCGAGCACCCAGCCGTCCGGGCCGTCGACGAGCAGGCAGGCGCGCGCCGTGTCGTTGCGGAAGGCGTAGCTCTGGCTCGGCCGCAGGCCGACCGCGCGCGTGACCAGGACGCGGATCACGTTGTAGTGCGTCGCCAGCGCGACGGCCGCGCCGCGCGCGGAGAGCGCGGCTTCGGTCAGGGCCGGCCAGGCGCGGACGAGGATGTCGGCGTCGCTCTCGCCGCCGTGACCCTTCCAGTTCCAGGGATCGGCTGCGAAGGCCTCGCGCTCGGCCTCCCAGCGCGCGCGGAACTCGTCCGTCGGGAGGCCCTGCCAGTTCCCGCGCCAGACCTCGCGCAGGCGCTCGTCGACGGCGAGCGGCGCGCCGGTCGCCTCGGCCAGGCTGCGGCCGAGAAAAAGCGCGCGGGAGAGCGGCGAGCTCGCGACGCGGGCGAGGGCCGTGCCGGCGAAGGCCGCGGCGAGCTCGCGCGTCTGCCTCTGGCCCTCCTCCGAGAGCGGCACGTCGAGGCTCCCGTAGGCGCGGCGCTGCCAGTCGTCGGCGACCTCGGCGTGGCGCACGAGCCACACGCGCGCGGCCGTCCCGAAGGATGGCGCACGCTCGGGAGGGGGCGATCCGGGCTCGTCGGGGATCACCGGGGGGCGGACGAGGATGCGCATTTCTCGCAGGATAGCAGCCGCGGGGACGGCGCAGCGGTGCAGATCCTCCGCTCCCGCAGTATCCTCGTCCCAGGAGGTGGTCCATGGTCAAGGTCGGCGTCATCCTGTCCGGCTGCGGCGTGTACGACGGGAGCGAGATCCACGAGTCGGTGCTGACGTTGCTCGCGCTCGACAAGCTCGGAGCCACGGCCGTGTGCATGGCGCCGAACATCGAGCAGGTGAACGTGGTCAACCACCGCACGGGCAAGCTTTCGGAGGAGGTCCGCAACGTGCTGGACGAGGCGGCGCGGATCGCGCGCGGGAAGATCCAGGACATCGCGCGGGTCAAGGCGTCCGACCTCGATGCGCTGATCCTGCCGGGCGGGTTCGGGGCGGCCAAGAACCTGTGCAACTTCGCCTCGGCCGGCTCGAAGGCCAAGGTCGAGCCCAACGTCGGGCGCCTGCTGCGGGAGATGCACAAGGCCAAGAAGCCGATCGCCGCCCTGTGCATCTCACCGACCGTGGTCGCGGCCGCCCTGCGCGACGAGCGCGCGCACCCGAAGCTCACGATCGGCAGCGACGAGAAGACCGCCCTCGCGCTGGAGGAGATGGGGGCGAAGCACGTCGTCTGCCCGGTCGACGAGTTCCGCGTCGACGAGGAGCAGCGCATCGTCACGTCGCCGGCCTACATGTACGACGCGCGGATCAGCGAGGTCGCGGCGGGGATCGAGCGGGCGGTGAAGGAGCTGGTGCGGATGGCGGGGTGAAGAATACGGTACCGGGACAGTTCTTCCTCGATCCGGGCAGCGACCCTGTCGGGCTCTTCGACTCGTCGCGGATCGAGGAAGAACTGTCCTGGTACCGTATTACGTGATCCAGCGCGGCAGCTTGCCTTCGAGGAAGACGTCCATCCCGCAGCTCCGGCCGGCGCGCGAGAGCGCGCAGCCGAGGCAACCGGCGAGCAGGAGCATGACGAACATGCGTGCCTGCTCGGGCCCGGCGAAGTAGAAGTTGGCGAACATGAACGCGAGCAGGACGCCCGCCAGGCGGGTCAGCGCGCCGAGGAAGAACGCCAGTCCGCCGAGCAGCTCGCCCCACGCGATCAAGTGAGCGAAGATCCACGGATGGGGGAGCACGACGTTCTCGCCCCACGCGCGCACGAAGCCGGGCGCATGCGCGAACGCGGCCTGGGTCCCGAGCACGAGGTCCTCGCCGACCCCGCCGCTGACCTTCGACCAGCCCGAGGAGATCAGGATCCCGCCGCAGACGATGCGGACGAGGACGAGACCCCAGCTCGGCGAGCCGCCTTGATTCGAGCCTTCGGATGCCATCGCAGCGCTCCTCTCTCGCTCGCCGTCTCTACCATGCTGCCGAGCGACGATCCAGCCGCCTGCGCTGCCGGGGTGCGATCCAGCGCATGAAGACCCTGCCCGACTACCTGCGCGAGGGCCTCGACCTGGTCTCGATCGGGATCAACCCGTCGACGTACTCGGTCGAGAAGGGCTTCTACTTCGCGCGGCCGCAGAACCGGTTCTGGAAGGCGCTCGCAGCCTCCGGCCTCGCGGGCGGGGAGCTCGTTCCGGGCGTTGCGGCGATGGAAGTCCTCTTCCGCGAGCGCGGCATCGGCTTCACCGACGTCGTCAAGCGGCCCTCCTCGAACGCGGCCGCGCTTCGGGACGCGGACTGGGAGCGCTGGGCCCCTGTTCTGCGGAGGAAGCTCCTGCGCCATGCTCCTCGGATCGCGTGGTTCCACGGTCGCGCGGCCTGGGAAGGCTACCTGCGCTTCGCCGAGAGCGAGCCGTGCGAGTTCACATGGGGGAGGCAGGCGCGCCGGATCGGCCGCTCGATCGTGTTCGTGACGCCCAACCCGAGCGGCGCCAACGCGGGACACTCGCTCGCGGACCTCGTGCGCTGGTACCGCCGGCTCGCGCGGCTCCGCGGACGCTCCTGATCGCTATCCTGCGTCCCGTGGAGCCGAGGCTGCGCATCAACCTGTGGTCGGGGCCGCGCAACGTATCGACCGCGCTGATGTACTCCTTCGCGCAGCGCTCGGACACGCGCGTGGTCGACGAGCCCCTCTACGCGCACTACCTGCGCGTGTCGGGCGCCGATCACCCCGGTCGAGAGGAGGTGCTTGCCGGGCAGGAGAGCGACGGCGCGAAGGTGGTGCGCGAGGTGATCCTGGGTCCGTGCGACCGGCCGATCGCGTTCTTCAAGCAGATGGCGCACCATCTCGTCGAGATCGACCGCTCGTTCCTGGCGCGGACGGCGAACGTGATCCTGACGCGCGATCCGCGGGAGATGCTGCCGTCCCTGCGCGAGAACATCGCCAGCCCGCGCCTTGCCGACACCGGGTACGCGGTGCAGACGGAGCTGCTGTGCGAGCTGCGCGCGCTCGGCCAGGATCCGCCCGTCCTCGACGCGCGCGAGATCCTGTGCGATCCGCGCGGGGTGCTGTCGCAGCTCTGCGCGCGCCTGGGGCTGCCGTTCGAGGAGGGGATGCTCTCGTGGAAACCCGGAGCGCGCCCCGAGGACGGAGTCTGGGCACGTCATTGGTACGCGAGCGTGCACAGGTCGAGCGGCTTCCAGCGGTACGAGCCGAAGACGGCGCCCTTCCCGCGCGAGCTCGAGCCGCTCTTCGCCGAGTGTCGGCCGCATTACGACGCGCTCTCTCGCGCGGCGATCCGGGCGGGGGTGCGGCCGGCGAGGGCTTGACACCCTGCGGGGTCCGTCCCATACCGGGGCGACCCGTTACTCCCCGAAGGAGGGTTTCCATGCTGACGCGCGAGAAGGAGAGGGAGCTCCAGAAGCAGTTCTTCCAGGCCAAGCTCGCCTCGGAGAAGCAGAAGGTCGACGTCGCGAAGAAGGTGAAGGAGGGGAAGGGCGACTTCGTCATCCTCGACACGCGCGACCGCGCCTCGTACGAGAAGGAGCACATC
Source organism: Planctomycetota bacterium (assembly GCA_041488095.1). GTDB lineage: Bacteria > Planctomycetota > UBA1135 > UBA1135 > DASYPQ01. The sequence goes on along the minus strand of JBGPOP010000037.1, from coordinate 27,780 downwards.
CCGGGCGCGGTCTCGATGCCGCTGGACGATGTCGCGAAGCTCTCGGCGAAGCTCGACCGCGACAAGGAGTACGTCACCTACTGCTGGCATTCGACGTGACAGCTCTCCGCCCAGGTGGCTCTGCAGTTGGCGGAGCGCGGCTTCTACGTCAAAGAGATGAACGCGGGGTGGACGGAGTGGACGAGGGAGGGCTTGCCCGTCGAGAAAGGCGCGGCGCAAGCGGCGCCGGCGTGATCACCCTCTTCGCCCTCGTCGCGCCTCTCCTCGCCCTCGGGAACCTGGTCACGAACGGCGACTTCGAGGCCAAGGCCGGCAAGAGCGATCCGATCCCGGGTTGGGTGCTCGTCGTCGGCGCCCGCAACGGGGCGGAGGAGCCGCTCTCGACCGTTCGCCTCGACACCAAGGAGAAGCGCAAGGGACGCGCGAGCCTCCTCGTTTCGGGCGACGACACCACGCGCGCGTGGAGGTCCGTCCAGCAGGAACTCCCGGTGCGGCCCGGCGGCAAGTACCGGCTGACCGCCTGGGCCCGGGCCGAGAACGTGCGCCCCGAGACCGTGCGGGGCACGAGCATCCAGCAGTTCAACAACTGCTTCGTCGGCCTGATCCTCTACGACACGAACGGCGAGGTCGTCGGCAAGGGCTACGGCAAGCCCGGGCTGCCGACGTCGGGTTGGCAGAAGCTCTCGATCGAGGTCGCCGCCCCCGACACGGCTCGGAAGGCGCTGGTCTCCGTGTCGCTGACGATGAGCGGCTCGCTGTGGGTCGACGAGGTCGAGCTGGCGATCGAGGGCGGCCAGGAGCTGGCCGCGCCCGAGGTCCTCCTGCGCGAGGACTTCGAGAAGACGGCCGGCGTTCCCGCGGGCTGGGAGGAATCGGTCGGCGCCCACAACGGCGACGGGCCGTCGCGCTCGACGATCACGGTGGACAAGTCGACGGGCGCGTCGGGCTCGCACGCGAGCCTGCATTTCTCCGGCGAGCGGCGCACGATCCAGTGGTACGGCCTCGGGCGCAAGTTCGACGCCGCGCCGGGCGACGCGTTCGCGTTCCGCGCGATGGTCAGGGCCAAGGACGTGAACAAGGAGGGGATCCAGTTCGCGAATCTCCACATCCGCCTGGTCTTCCTCGACGCGGAGGGCAAGACGGTCGGCACGCCGAAGTTCGGCCAGCCCGGCGACGGGACGTACGACTGGAAGGAGGTCTCGGTTTCGAACGCGGCGCCCGAAGGGGCGAAGCAGGTCCTGGCCGGGATCTTCCTCTCGATGTCGGGCGACGCGTGGTTCGACGACCTCGCGATCACGAAGCAGGCGGGAGGGCGTCCGGCGTACGCCGACTGGCAGTCGGTCGAGACGAAGCACGTCGTGCTGCGCTACCCGAACGACCACCCGCGCGCGAAGGAGATGAAGGCCTACGGCGCGAGGCTCGACAGCGCCTATGAGGACATCGTGAAGCGACTCGCCGTCGACTACAGCGATCGGATCACGGTGTTCCTCTACCGCGACGAGGAGCAGGGGAAGAACCTGACCGGCCGCGACCTCGACTTCTCGAACCCCGAGGGGAAGGCGGTGCACCAGCGTTCGAACAGCACGCTCGGCCACGAGATGGTGCACTGCATCGCGCTGAAGATCGGCGTTGCGCAGACGGCGTTGCTCGGTGAGGGGATCGCGGTGTACCTGAACGGCGCGCCGCCCGAGGAGCACCACAAGACGGCGGCGCAGCTCCTCGAGAAGGGGGATCTGCCTTCGATGAAGGCGCTGCTCGAGGATTTCCGTGGGCAGGCGAACGGGTATCCGGCGGCGGGGTCGTTCTGCGGGTACCTGGTCGAGATGTTCGGGATGGAGAAGTTCAAGCAGCTCTACCCGATGACCGATCCCGCGGCCGGGGCGGAGAGTGTGCTCGGCAAGAGCCTCGAGGCGGTCGATGCGGACTGGCGCGAGTCCCTGAAGGTCCGCCACTGAGCGGCGGACAGGTTCCTCCACGTTTCTCGCAGCGTCCGGCCCTCCTGCGGTGTCTTCCTGGCGGAGACCCGAGAACCCCAGGAGAATGCAGCCGTGACCGCCCAATCGCTCCCGATCCAGCCCGAAGCCCTACTCGAGCACCGCGATTTCGTGCGCGCGCTCGCGCGAAGCCTCGTCCGCGACGAGCACGCGGCGCAGGACGTCGTGCAGGAGACCTGGCTCGAAGCGCTGCGGCACCCGCCGCGGTCCGCACATGCTCTGCGCGGTTGGCTCGCGCGCGTGACGCGTACCCGCGCCTACAACGTCGCGCGCGGAGAAAATCGGCGCGTATCGCGCGAGCGCCTCGCCGCGCGCGCCGAGGTCGACGAATCCGAGGAGAAGCTGCGCGCGCGCGTCGCGCTGCAGCACCGGGTCGTCGAGGCTGTGCTCGCCCTCCACGAGCCCTACAAGACGGTCGTCTTGCTCCACTACTACGAGGGCCTTTCCGCCGAGAGGATCGCCGGCCGCCGCGGCACGCCCGCCGGCACCGTCCGGGCCCAGCTCAGCCGCGCGCACGGCCTGCTTCGCGAGCGCCTCGACGCGGAGTTCGGGGGACGGCGCGAGGCGTGGAGCATCGCGCTGATCGCCTTCGCCGGTCGAGCACGCTCCGCGACGATCGGAGCCAAGCTCGCGCTGGCGGGAGGAATCGTCCTGGTCGCCGTCGCCGCTCCGATCGGATGGCGACTGTGGACAGCGGATTCGTCGTCCGTCGCGGCTGAGCCGAGCTCGCTCGCGTCGGTTCCTCCGGGTTTCGAACCCGACGCACGCGACGCCTTGGAGGCCGAGGCACTCTCGCCCGACCCGCATCCGAGCAGCCGGCTGTCCGCCGCCGCCGCGACAGAGACCCAGGACGCTTCGACGCCGGAGGAAATCGGTTCTCTCCCGATTCCCGGTCTGCTGCAGCTCGCCAAGCAGACCCAGCTCCTACTCCAGCAGAGGCTGCTCGTTCCCGACCCGAACCTGGAGGAGGTCCGAGCCGTGCTCGCCAGCACGCCCGACGCAGGGCTGGCGCGCATCCTGCCCTACGGCCGGCTGGAGGGGGACATCGACGGCCGATTCCTGGGAGTCCGGGGCGCGGGCGCGTACTTCTCCTTCTTCACGCGAAGCAACAGCTACGACCAGCAGCCGGACATCCATCTCGACACGGGAACCTTCAGCACGCGCATGTATGGAGGCACCGAGGGTTTCATCCTCGATCTCGACGTGCTCGAGCTGGACAAGATTCCCGCAACGGCTGGACGACCTCCGCGGAGGACGACGGCGGACGAGAGTGCAGCCTGGGACCTCATGTGGACGGATGCGCACACCTCGTCCCGCGCGTTCGATCCGAAGATCACCGAGCGAGCCAACGAGATCAAGCTCTCCCGCGACTGTCCTGCGGCGGTCGGGCACACCTACCTCGTGCGCGCGATCCTGCCCGGCGAGCACGATCTCTTGGCGGCTTTCACCGCGCTCGCGGGGGACCAGTACGGGTTCACGCTCGCGTGGCGCGTCCTGCACGTCTGGCCGATCCCCGGGAGGGGCGTGGACCATCCGATCGACGAACCCTTCCAAGGCGTCCCGGCACCTTCCGTATGGCTGACCCGACTCGGAATCCCCGAGCTGATGGCGGTCTCCCACCGGATTCGCGATGCGGGGGGAAAGAAGCTCTTCCCTGCTCGCCCGGATCTCGACGCGAAGTTTGCGAGCTTCGTTGCACGCGATGGCGGCGGTGTCGCGAGACTTCTCCATCGCGGCAAGTACGATTCCGTCGTCGAGGTGCGCGAAGCCGGCGCGTTCTACTCGTTCGCCAGGCGAAGCAGCAGCTTCGACGACGAGCCCGATCTGCATTTCGAGCAGGGAATATTCAGCCCGGCCTCGCAGGGTTGCATCCTCGATCTCGGCAGCGTCCCCGTGGAGAGCCTTGGCGGTTCTCCGCCTGCCAATCTCTCCAAGGAGAGGCGCGAGGCCTGGGACCTGATGTGGCAGATGAAGCACGCGAGCGAGACGTCCCCGCCCCCTCACAGAAGCGCTCTCCTCCCTGCGGATGAGGAGCACATTCAGAGGCTCCGACTCCCGTACGGGGTCCGAGCGGTCGTAGGGCACAGCTATCTTCTGCGATCGATCTCCCGGGAGCAGCAGCACGACGTGCTCGTCGCGTTCAGCCCGGTCGACTCGGACGAGCACGGCCAGTGGATCGTGTGGCGGATCCTGAAGAGCTGGCCCATGGATCGGGACGAGAGCGGGCGCTGAGCCGGCGCACCCGTCCGTGGTTCCGGACGAGCCCCGGGCACGGCATACTGTCGGGCTTGTGAGCGACCTCCCCGATCCGCGCAACGCGAACATCCTCGTCCACGTCGGCGGCGAGCTCGTGCCGCGCGAGCAGGCCAAGGTCTCCGTCTTCGACAGCTCCGTGCAAGGCGGCGACGCGGTGTGGGAAGGCCTGCGCGTCTACGACGGCCGGGTCTTCCGCCTCGACGCGCACCTCGATCGTCTCGAGGCCTCCGCGAAGGCTCTCTCCTTCTCGCAGGTCCCGAGCCGAAGCGACATCCAGCGCGCCCTCTTCGACACGCTCAAGGCCAACGGCATGCGCGACGGCGCGCACGTGCGCCTCACGCTCACGCGCGGCGTCAAGGTCACCTCGGGCATGAGCCCGAAGTGGAACCGCTCCGGTCCGTGCCTCATCGTCCTCGCGGAATGGAAGGCCCCCGTGTACGGCAGCGGCGGCCTGAAGCTCGTCACCTCCTCGATCCGCCGCAACGCTCCGCAGTGCCTCGACTCGAAGATCCACCACAACAACCTCCTCAACAACATCCTCGCCAAGATCGAGGCGAACGCCGCCGGCGTCCACGACGCGGTCATGCTCGACGTCGAGGGCTTCGTCGCGGAGACCAACGCGACGAACCTTTTCCTCGTCAAAACAGGCGTCCTCCGCACGCCGACGACGGACCACTGCCTCCCGGGCATCACCCGCGCCGTCGTCCTCGAGATCGCGCGCGACGAGAAGATCCCGCACGAAGTGCGCCGCCTCTCGCTCTCCGAGTTCCACTCCGCCGACGAGGTCTTCACGACCGGCACGATGGGCGAGCTCGCCTGGGTGAAGGAGATCGACGGGCGCCCGATCGGCGACGGCAAGCTCGGGCCGCTGAACCGGCGTCTTCAGGATCTCTTCGCGGATCGCACGCGAACCGAGGGCGAGAAGATCCCGACCTGAGATCGCCGTTCGTGTCTCGATCCGCTACGCGCCCGGGACCGGAGCGTCGAGACACAGCCATGCACCCCGCCAGCCCGCGGTGGTCGTGATGTTCGCGACGCGCGCGCCCGCAGCGGCCGAACGCTGCCGGAACAGAGCGGTCCCGGAGGCCAGCCACAGATCACCGCCCAATCGCTCGGCGAGCGAACCCAGGAAGGAGAGCCCGATGCCGAGGTTTCCGGGCCCTCCGCTCGTGATCCGCCGGTCGAGCGCGAGCTGGATCGCTTGCCCGTCGTCCTCGATCCGGCCAGCCAGCTCGGGGTTGCGCTCGAGGCTCGCCCGGAATCCCACGCCCGAATCCGCGAACGCGATCTGGATCCTTCCGGTCCGAGGGTCGGCCGACGCGAGTCCGAAGCCGGTGTCGGGCCTGCCCGAGTGCTGCACGACGTTCGCGCCGAGCTCCTCGAACACGAAGTGGGCGGCGCGCAGCGTCGTGGGCGACAGGCCCGGAAACCGCGACTCGAGGAAGTCCCGGGTGCGATCGGCGAGCTGCCTCACCGCGCGCAGATCCGCGAGCCTTCGCAGCGGGACGACACCCGTCTCCAAGGCCCGCGAGGCCTCCGCCGCGTCCGTCTCGACGCCGAGCTCGCGGAGGAAGTCGAGCCCCTCGAGGTCTCGTATCGCGTCGCCGGCCGACCCATCGGCGGTGAGCCAGGTCCTGCGCCCCTCGCTCTGTCTGCGCGCGATGCCGGATGCCAGGAGGACGATTCCGGCGGGCTGCAGGCGTGCTTCCCCCTCCAGGCGAAGTCGCAGGTCGTCCACGTCGGCCGAGGCCGACCAGCTCGCGATCCACGCCGCGGTCTGCCCGGGTCCGAAGGGATGAGGGATCGGGAGCGTCGGCATGGGCGAGAGAATAGCGCCCTGCCCGGCCTCGGATGCGGAGGTCCGCCCACCGCGAGGCGGGAAGAAGAAGGATCGGAGGGGCTCGGGTCCCCGGTCATCGGCGTCCACGCGAGGAGTCATCCCACGGGCGGATCGAGCCGGGGCTCTGCGGTTGCACAGGATTCCCGTTTTTCGTGCGTGCGCCGGTCCTCTACCCTCTCGGCGCGGCCTGCGGAGGCCGATGGATGGCCGGGACCACGTCACGATCACAGGAGAGCTGCCTCCTCGCCCTCGACCAGGGCGGCAGCTCGACCCGCGCGATCGCCTTCGACCGCCGCGGGGAAATCGTCGCGAGCTCCTCGGTGCCCGTCGCCGAGCAGCGCATGGGCGAGGACCGCGTCGAGCAGGATCCCGAGGAGCTCGTCCTCTCCTTGCGCTCGGCTGCGCTCGCGTGCGTCGAAGAGCTCGGTCCGGACGGAGCCGGTGCGCTCGCCTGCGCCGGTCTCGCGACGCAGCGCTCGAGCGTCGCGTGCTGGGACACCGAGACCGGCGCGGCGCTCTCGCCCGTGCTCTCCTGGCAGGACCGCCGCGCGAAGACCTGGCTCGACGGCTTCGCGGACCGCGCCGGCGACATCCGCCGGCGCACGGGCCTCCTCCTCTCCCCGCACTACGGCGCCAGCAAGCTGGTCTGGTGCCTCCACCACATCCCCGAGCTCCGCCGTGCGCTCGACCGGGGTCGCCTCGCCTTCGGCCCGCTCGCGAGCTTCCTCGCCTTCCGCCTGCTCGACGAGCGCCCCCTCGCCGTCGATCCGGCGAACGCCTCGCGCACGCTGCTCTGGAGCCTCGCGACGCGCGACTGGGACCCCGGCCTGTGCGGGCTCTTCGGCGTGCCGATGGACGCGCTCCCGCGCTGCGTCCCGACGCGGCATGAGTTCGGGACGATGGACCTCGGCGGTCGCAAGCTGCCGCTCTCGATCCTCACCGGCGACCAGTCCGCCGCCCTCTTCGCCTGGGGTCCGCCGCGCGCGGACACGGCCTACGTGAACATCGGGACCGGCGCGTTCGTGCAGCGGCCTGTCGACCGCGCTCCGGACGGCCTGCCGCGCCTCCTCGCGAGCCTCGTCGCGAGCGGCGCGGGCGCGGAGACCTACGTCGTCGAGGGGACGATCAACGGCGCGGGCAGCGCGTTGCGCTGGATCGCGGGCGAGCTCGGCCTCGGCGACGTCGAGCCGGAGCTCGCGGGCTGGCTGGCCGCGTCCTCCGACCCGCCGCTGTTCCTGAACGGCGTGTCGGGCCTGGCCGCGCCGTTCTGGGTCCCGGAGTTCGAGTCGCGCTTCGTCGGCGACGGCGAGCCGCGCGAGAAGGTCGTCGCGGTGCTCGAGAGCGTCGTGTTCCTCGCCCGGGCGATCCTCGAGGAGATGGGAACCGAGCTCGCCCCGCCGACGCGCCTGCAGGCGAGCGGAGGCCTCGCCCGCCTCGACGGACTGTGCGCGCGGCTCGCGTCGCTCTCGGACCTGCCCGTCGACCGCGCGCTCGACCCCGAGGCGACGGCGCGCGGCCTGGCCTGGCTGCTCTCCGGCGCGAAGGAAGCCTGGCCGGAGAGCGCGCCCATGCGCCGCTTCGCCCCGCTCGAGGATCCGCTGCTCGCGGTGCGCTACCGTCGCTGGCGCGACGAGATGGACCGCGCCCTGGGAGGCTCAGGGCGGCGCTAGGGGGAGATCGGCCGTGTCCGCGACGGCTCGGCGCTGCGGCAGCGTGAGCGAGAGGCGCTTCATGACCTTCTGCGCGGTCGCGCGGTAGCCGGTGAGCTTGCCGCCGTAGACCGCCACCATCCGCGGCGCGCGCTCGTCGTCGCACACGAGCGTCGTCTCCCGCGGGCGATGGAAGGGCGAGCCCGAGCCCTTCGGCAGCACGCGCAGTCCGGACCAGGCATCGACCGGCTTCCCGTCGCGCGAGGGGAAGTAGTGCGCCAGCGTCCGGCGCAGGTAGTCGATCTCCGCCGGCAACGGCCGCACCGCGGCGGGATCGCCGGCGTAGGGCGTCTCGGTCGTCCCGACGAGCGTCCGTCCCTTCCACGGCATCACGAACACCGCGCGCCGATCGCTCAGCGCCTCGGCGTAGTACACGCCGCGCGCCAGCGCGCCCTCGACCTCGATGTGCGCGCCGGCGACGAGATCGACCTCGAGGCCCGGCGGTTCGGGCGCGATCCTCGATCGCACCGCCTCGATCCACGGCCCGGCGGCGTTGACCAGGGCGAGAGCGCGGCAGGACTTCGCGTCCGGGCCCTCTTCGTAGCGCACTTCCCAGGCCTCGCCGTCGCGTCGCGCGCCGGCGAAGCGCGCGGGCGAGAGCGCGAGCGCGCCGAGCGACTTGGCGGATCGCAGCACCGCGCGCACGAGCGCCGCGTCGTCGGTCTGGCCGTCGAAGTAGCGGAAGACCGCCTCCAGCCCGTCGGTCCGCAGGCCGTCGAGAGCGCTCCACTCGCTGCGCGGCAGGCTCTCGAACCGCGCCTCGCGCGCGAGGTTCCCGAGCAGCGCGTAGATCGAGAGCCCGGCGCGGATCTTCCACGGCCGCCGGCGCGTGTCGCGGTAGATCGGGACGTGGAAGGGCACGAGCCGGACGAGCTGCGGAGCGATGCGCAGGAGGATCGCGCGCTCGGCCAGCGACTCGCGCACGAGCGCGAGCTTCCCGGTCTCGAGATAGCGCAGCCCGCCGTGCACGAGCTTGCTCGAGCGGCTCGAGGTGCCCGCCGCGGGTGCGCGCTCCTCGAGGAGCAGCGCGCGGAAGCCCGCCGCCGCGGCGGCCTGCAGGACGCCGGCGCCGTGGATGCCGCCCCCGATCACGCCGACGTCGAGCGGCTCGAGCGTGGAAGCCTCGCTCACCGGCCCCGCGCCTCGATCTCGCGAAGGCCGGAGAGCATCTCGCCGATCGCGAAGGTCTCGACCAGGTCGACGCCGCGGGCGGCGAGATCGACCGCGAGCTGGGGGTCGGCGACCTCGTAGACGGCGACGCGCGCCTTGCCGGATCGCAGCGGTCCGGTCGCCGGGAGGCCCTCGACGTCGACGAAGACGAACTCCGGATCGAGCGCCCGGGCCTCCGCGCTGTCGATCTTGGGCCACGCGTCGAAGACCGCCCCGATCGGCAGGGAGGTCCGCGCTCGCGCTTCGGCGAGGCAGGCGAGCGAGAAGGAGATCAGCGCGACCTGCTCTCCCGCCGGCTCGAGGACCGGGATCACGCGGTCGAGGACGGTCCCGGCGCCGAAGCGCTCGATCGAGATGCGCTTGATCTCGACGAAGGCGAAGACGTCGGGATTCTCGGAGAGGAGCTGGACCAGCATGGCGAGCTCCGCGATGCGCTCGGAAACGAAGCGCTCGCCGAAGCGCCCGCGCTCGGCGCAGGAGAGCGCCCGCAGATCCGCGAGCGTCTTCTCGTGCACCGCGCCCGCGACGCCGCACATGCGCTCGAGGCCGCGGTCGTGGAAGAGCACCGGGTGAGCGTCGGAGGAGAGCTGCACGTCGACCTCGACCCAGCTCGCCCCTGTTCCCACCGCGGCCCCGAGCGCGGAGAGCGTGTTCTCAGGGCATCTCGCCGCCCAGCCGCGGTGGGCGACGAGCTCCGGGAGGCAAAGGACGGGGCGTGTGGGCTGGGATCGCGCCACGGGTCGGGAGCCTAGCATTTCAGCGCGGATCCGGAGTCGCCCCGCTCAAGTCCGTTCGTCCCGCCGGACGACAAAGCCGAGGCCTGGATCCAGAGGAGAGCTCTTGAAGATCTTCATCGGTTTCGTGTTCGTGATCGTCGGCGCCGTCGCGCTGGCGCTGTTCTATTGCACGAGCATGCCCGGCGAATCGGGGTCGGCGAGCACGGCCAGCTCCGGCGCGGAAGGGCAGGAGCTCGCGGACAAGCTCAAGGATACGTGCGAGTACATGTCGCACGTCATCGGCCAGCGCAGCTCGGTCAAGATGCTGGGGCTCGGCCGCGCGCGCGAGTACATCGAGGGCAGGCTGCACCACGCGACCCTGAGCTGCAAGGAGAAGGAGTTCATCTCGCGGGCCGACACGGGCGTCAACCTCGAGGTCGAGATCGAGGGGACCACGGCCCGCCAGGAGGTGCTGGTCCTCGGCGCGCACTACGACACCGCGAGCTACACGCCCGGAGCCGACGACAATGCCTCGGGCTGCGCCATGCTGATCGAGATCGCGCACGCCCTCACCTCGCGCTCGCACGACCGGACGATCGACATCGTGTTCTTCGACCGCGGATCGTCCCGGTATGCGAGCACCGACGAGACCGGCAGCCACGCCTGGGCGGCGGATGCCAAGAAGAACGGCAAGAAGATCGCGGCCATGCTGTCGCTCGATTCGGTGGGCTGCTTCTTCGACGAGCCGGGGACGCAGGGAGGTCCGTTCCCGCTGAGCCTGTGCTACCCGGGCCAGGGGAACTTCCTCCTATTCGCAGGCGAGCTCAGCTCGCGCGACCTCGTGCGCACCTGCGTCGAGAACTTCCGCGCGACGGGGGGCTTCCCCTGCGAGGGCCTCGCGCTGCCGGGCTTGCTGCCGTGGATCCAGCGCTCGGATCACTACGCGTTCGGGCAGCAGGGCTGGCCGGCCGTCGTGGTGACCGACACCGGTCCGCTGCGCAACCACGAGCACGGGGAGATGACGGACACGCCGGATCGCTTGAACTACGGCAAGATGGCGAAGGCGACGCTCGGGCTGTTGAAGCTCGTCGAGAAGATGGCACAGCGCGGCGCGTCGGGCGTCAGCGTGCTGAACTAGGGCCGGCGCGGCTCACCGGCCACCGACCCTCGTCCCGAGTTCGGGTCGTGGAACGGGTCACTTGGCCCGAGAACCAGCTGCCCCGGAGCCCAGAGCCAGCCTCAACCCGGAGACCTGCTGCCCGGGCTGGAGATCGAGCGCGATCGCCGCGCTGTCCGACGAGCCTGCGAGCGAGGCGACGAGCCTCACCGAGCCGGGCTGGACGTTCCTGAGCTCGAAGCTGCCGGCGGAATCCGCGACTCCTTCGTTGTCTCCCCGGTCGCTGAAGCGGATGCGGTTGACCTCGTTGGCGAGCAGCGCGCACACCATCGCGCCCGGCACGGGCTTGCCGGCGGGGTCGACCACGACGCCCGAGACGATCGCGGCGCGCGGGAGCACGAGGTCGATCGGCGCGGAGCCGCGAGGGAGCGTGACGCGGCACGGGGGGGATTGCGCGTACCCCCTCGCATCCGCCGTCACCGTCCACTCGCCGTCCTGGAGCCCGTCGATCTCGAAGCTCCCGTCCGTTCCACTGTAGGACCTCGATACCTCCGCGTCCTCGCGCCACGACTCCTCGGCGCTGCGGACCGGCTTCGCGCGAACCTTGAACAACGCGATCGTCCGTCCCGTGTCGTCGAGCGCCCGGCCCCGCAGGGATTGGCCCGGCTGGAGCGTCAACACCAATCCGTCCGTGCCGGGCTTCACGTCCTCGACGTGCGCGATCCAGAGGGACGGCTCGATCCCCGTCCTGCCGGCGGACTGGAGGGTCGGCTCGTTGCGCGCGCCCATCCGCGGGCGGGCGCGTGCGGTCAGGGCGATCGATCCCTGGGCGAGACCCGTGATCTCGAAGGTTCCGTTGCCCTTGGAATGAACCTGGCTGCTCACGAACATCGACGGCTGACCTGGCTCCGCCTTGAAGCTGAGCTCGATGAGGCATCCGGCCACGGGGCGGTTGTCGGGCCACTGCACGCGGCCCGTCACGGAGAGCCCGTGGCCGAGCACGATCTCGATTCCATCCTTCACCGCGCCTTCGTCGAGGTCGCCGACCTTGAGCATCGCGGAGTCTCGATCGCGAGCGTAGGCCTGGAGGGTCAGCCGCCCCGGCTGGATGCCCGCGATGGCGAACGTGCCGTCCGCACCCGTCGTCGTCGCTCCACCCGAACCCCATGGGTTCGCCGAAGGCTCGACGCGCGTCCGGACGCTGGCGCCCGCGACCGGTACGCCCTTCTCGTCGACCACGCGACCGCTCACGCGCGCGCCGAGACGAAGCACGAGATCGAGCTGGAGGATCCGGCCGGCTTCGACGTGCAGGTCGCTGCGGCTCGATTCGAACAGGCCGGGCGGGTGGAGGTCGACGGAGTAGCCGTCGAACTCGGGCAGACCCTTGAACTCGAACTCGAGATCCTCTCCGACCTTCGCCCCGCGCTCGACCGGCCCGGGACTCTGCCAGTTCGTGGAGTCGCTTCCATGGGCCTGAGCCCTGCACCCGACGATCGAGGCGCGCAGAGCCGATCCGCCGCCCGGAGGGATCACTCGACCCTGGATGCACCCGCCCAGCCTCGGCTCGAGCACGATGTCCTTGGGCGGGTTCGAGGGCGAGATCGTGCGGACGGCGTCGAGATAGAGGTACCGCGCCTCGAGCATCAACACCCCCATCTTCGTCCCGTGCGCGAACGCGACGCGGAACGATCCGTCGGGGGAGATCTCCGTGCGGTAGAGCGGGCGCGACTCGAACTTCGTGCCGTCCGCGACGATCTCGGCGTGCTCGTCGGCCGGAGTGCCGAGGGGGACGATCACGTGGCCCTCGACCCACAGCGCGTCCTTCAGCTCGAGGTCGGCCCGCGCGATCGCGGCGCTCTCGCGGGCCGCGGGCAGCGCCGAGGTGTCGATGCCGGGGTGCGCCGCGGGGAAGGGGAGGATCGGCCCCGTCTCCTGCGCCGCGATGAGTGTCGGCGAGCGCTGAGACGGATCCGCTCGCTCGCGAGAAGCCGGCGCGTCGACGGATTCCGCGGGCCGGACTCCCACGCGGACCACCGCGCGGACGAGCCCGATGAGGCCGATCGCCAGGACGGCGAGCAGGGCGAGCAGGGACGCGAAGGATTTCCGGGCCATGTGAGATCCTGGGAGGGCGATCGGGAGGGCGGCGGCGCGAGCGCCGCCACCTACGCGACGCCGCGGTCGGATGTGGGCGCGTCCTCATCCGCCCAACCGCAGAGCGACGACCTCCTCCTCCTGCCCCGAGAGGCTCACGTCCTGGCTCGCGCTCACGCGATCGTGGTTCGTGGCCGTGATCTTGTAGCGCCCGGGCGGCAACGGGCCGACGCGCTGGCCGGGCTCGGAGGAAGGTTGCCCGAAGAGCTCCTCGTCGAAGAACGCGTAGAGATCTCCGACCTCCTGCCCGCGATCGTTCGCGACCGTGATCATCGCGCCGACGACGGCGCCGTCCTTGTCCTTGACGACGACGCGCAGGCGCGTTCCCGGGCGCAGCGAGAGCTCGACCTGCGCAGTCTCGCCCGAGCGGACCGCAACCGGCGCGCTCTCGACCGAGGCGAGCTTCTTCGTGCGCGCGGCGATCGTCACCTTGCCGGGCGAGAGCCCGTCGATCCCGAAACGCCCCGAGGAATCCGAGATCGTCTGGGGCCAGGCCTGGACGAGGTTGCCCTGCTCGTCGCGCGCGAACACCGACGCGCCGGGGAAGGGTCGTCCGTCCGGGCCGGTGACGAGGCCTTCGACGCGGCAAGCCGGCTGGAGGCGCACCTCGAGGTCGTCGATGCGGCCGCCTTCCTCGAGCTGGATGCCCGAGCGCGAGTACTTGCCGGTTTTCGTGGGTTGGTTGCGCCAGGGCTGGTCGCCGGCGTCGAGGCGGTAGCTGCCGCCCTTCAACCCGTCGAACGCGAAGGCGCCCTTCTCGTCCGTCTCGGACTGCCCGTACGAAGCGTTGCTCGACAGCGCGGCCGTGCGGACATCCGGAGCGATCGACACCGACACCTTCGCCACCGGCTGGCCGTCGGGCCCGATCACGCGGCCCGCGATCCGTCCGCCAGGGAGCAAGATATCGTGCTCGAAGCTCGCCTGCGCGGGGACCTTGACCGTGTCCGAGAAGGACGTGCCGCGCTTCTCGTCCTGGATGTTGAAGGAATACTCGCCGGCGCCCTCGAGCGACACCTCGTAGCGTCCCTGCGCGTCGCTCGAGCCCGAGTGAGGCGTCTGATCCCCGGACGAAGCGCCGTACACCCACACGAGGCATCCCGAAACAGGCCGGCCGCCCGACGTGATGGTTCCGTGGACCCGCACGGCATCGTGGGGCGCACCGCCGAGGACGACGTGCGCCGTTTCCCCTTCCGTGACGTCGACGACCGCTTGCTTCTGGAGGGTCATCCACGCCGCCGTGTTCCGCTCGCCGTTCTCCGGTGTGAGCGCTTCGATCTCCTTCTCGGTGGGCTCCGAGGTCAGCCAATACTTTCCGGGGGAGAGCCCCTCGAACTCGAAATGCCCCGAGGCGTCGGCGGTCTGGTTCCGGTAGTCGCGGCCCCTCATCCCGTTCAGGTTCACGGGGCGGTTCCCGTCGGGATGGCCTGCGGCGTCGAGCACCTCGCCGACGACGCGCCCGCCGCGGCGCAGAGTGAGGGTCAGCCCGGACAGCGACTGTCCGGGCTGGAGCTCGAGCTCCAGCCCCTCGCTGTCGGCCCAGCCCTCGGCCGTGGCGACGAGCTTCTCCGGGCCGGGCGCGACGTCCGAGAGCTCGAACCGGCCATCCGGATCCGTGCGCTTCCCGTCGCCGCCTCGGGTGTTGAGCACGAAGTTGCGTTCCTCGTCCGGGGCCCGCGCACGGACGAGCGCGCGGGCGACGGGCTTCCCGGATGGATCGAGCGCCACGCCCGAGAGCGTCGCTGCGCGCGGGAGGACGAGATCGAGCGGAGCGTTGTCGCGGGGCAGCGCGACTCGCCGTGTCGAGGACTTCGCGTGGCCCTTCGCCTCCGCGGTGATCTCCCAGTCGCCGTCGTGGAGACCATCCAGCGTGAACGCGCCTTCTGCGCTCTTGAAGGAATTCCGCACGGCGCGGTTGCCGCGCTCCCACGGCTGGGAGCCGTCGACCGGCTCCGCGCTCACGCGGAATGACTCGACCGGCTGGCCGGTGTCGTCGACCGCGCGACCGCGGACCGAGCCGCCAGCCTGGAGCGTGAGCGCGAGGCCGTTCGTTCCGGGCTTCACGTTCTCGACGTGTGCGATCCAATAGGGCTCCGTGCTCTTCTTCTTGCGCGCGGGGGCGACGCCAGCCTCTCCCTCTCCGCCGCTCTTCTCGGGGCGAGCCTGCGCGGTCAGGGTGATCGACGCTTCGGCGAGGCCCGTGATCTCGAAACTTCCGTCGCCTTCGGAGGCGACCTGGGCATCCTCCGGGCCTTCGTAGAAGCCGTCCTGCCCGGCCTGCTGCTGGTTGCGATAGCCGATGCGGCAGCCGGCCGCAGGCCGGCCGTCGGGCCATGTCACGCGACCCGAGACGGAGAGCCCGCGTCCGAGCGCGATCTCGATCCCTTCCGTCACGGCGCCGTCGGCGAGGTCGCCGACCTTGCTGATGCCGCGGGTCAGGCCGGCCTTCTTCGCCTCGAGGGACAACTTGCCCGGCTGGATACCGGCGATCGTGAAGGTGCCGTCCGCGCCGGTCTTCGCCGCCTGTCCTGAGCTCGACGAGCCCAGTCCGCGCTCGACGAGGGTCACCAACTGGACGCCCTCGATCGGCAAACCCTTCTCGTCGATCACGCGGCCGACGACGCGCGCGCCGAGCTGGAGCTCGAGGTCGAGCGCGAGGACGTGGCCGGCCTTGACCCGCACCTGGTTCCGGCTGGCGTCGACCATGTCCTTGGGATGGACGTTCACCCAGTACTGGCGCGCTTCGGGCAGCCCTCCGATCTCGAATCCGAGGTCCACGCCGACCGCGGTCTTCCGCTGGACACGCTCGGCGTCGTCCCAACGCCCGGAGTCGGACATCCCGGAGACATGGATCTCCGTCCCGGCGATCGACGGGCCCCGGTCGAGCGCGTTCGCCGGCAGGACGAGGCGCCCTCGGATGCAGCCGCCGATCTTGGGCGCGAGCACGATGTCCTTCGGCGGTTCCGAAGGCGAGAGGGCCAAGGGCTCCGCGAGGTAGAGGAAGCGTGCATGGAGATCGAGCCGGCCCTTCTTCGTGTCCTTGGCGAACGCGACGCGGAACGACCCGTCGGGCGCGAGCGGAGCGCGGTGAAGCGGCCGCGACTCGAACTTCTTGCCGTCCGCCAGAACTTCGACGTGCTCGTCGGCGGGAGTGCCGTCGGGCACGATCACGCGACCCTCGACCCACAGCGCGTCCTTCAGCTCGAGATCCGCCTCCGCGCTCGCGACGCTCTCGCGTGCCGCAGGCGTCGCCGAGGTCTCGATGTCGGCTTGCTCGACCGGACCGGGCGCCGGTGCGGGCTCCTGCGTCGCGCCGAGAGCCGGAGCGGGCGCAGTGGACGGTGGCTGCGCGTGCTCGGCAGGTGCCGCCGCGGCGACCGAGTCCGCGGGGCGCTGCTCCTCGCGGAGGACCGTGTTGACGAGCCAGAAGAGGCCCAGGGCGAGGACCGCGAGCAGGGCCAGCAGAGGCGCTAGGGATCGCCGGGACATGGGAGATCCTCCGAGGACGATCGGGCGAACGGCGAAGGGGGCGCCGCCATTGTACGGAAGCCCGCTCCGGGCGAGCGATTCCGGCTTCGGACGCGATTCCTGAGTCCCATTCCCTCCGACCGGGATATTGAGGCCGGACCATGCCGCCGACCCGCCCCGTATCGACCGAGGTTCTCCTGAGCCACGCCGGCTGGGTGCGCGCCCTCGCGCGGAGCCTCCTCGGCGATCCGCACGCGGCCGAGGACGTCGTCCAGGAGACCTGGCTCGCCGCTCTCCAGCGCGGGCCGCGCGAGGGTCGCCCGCTCTCCGCGTGGCTCGCCCGCGTCGCGCGCAACTTCGCGCGCCGCAAGCTGCGCAGCGAGGCCCGCCGCAGCGAGCGCGAGCGGCTCGGGGTGCGCGCGGAGGGCGAGCCCTCTCCAGCCGACCTCTACGAGCGCGCCGCGCTCCACCGCGAGCTCGTCGAGGCGGTGATGAAGCTCGACGAGCCCTACCGCTCGACGATCCTCCTGCGCTACTTCGAAGGCCTCGCGCCGCGCGCGATCGCGCGCCGCGAGGGCGTCCCCGTTCGCACGGTGAGCACCCGCCTCGCGCGCGGGCTCGAGAAGCTGCGCGCGCGCCTCGACGCGAGCTCCGGCGGAGGGCGCAAGGCCTGGATGTCCGCGCTGGCCGCCTTCACCCGCAACCCCTTCGCGGTCGGACCTTCCGCGACCCTCGTCACGATCATGACCACGAACCTGAAGCTCGTCGGCGCGGGAGTGCTCCTCTCCGCGATCCTGGTCGCATTCCTGGCGCTGAAGCCGCGAACGGCAGCGAGGCCTCCCACGGTTGTCTCCGCCGCGGTCGAGACCACGTCGGCTTCCCCGATCGAACCCGCGAGCGGTCCTAGCGCGATCGAGTCGGTCGCTGCGGATTCCGAGCGTCTGGGCGCGGCCCCCGAACGTGCGCCGACGGCCGCTTCTCGCGCCAAGGATCCTCTGGAGCCCGCCACCGATCTCCACGGCGTGGTCACCGACTCCGCCGGGTCCCATCTTCGCGGCGCGCGCATCGAAGTACGCCGTTCCGAGGCACGGAGCTTCGACCTCCTCGACGACAACTTCTTCGCCCTCGAGGAGCACCTCGTCGCCGAGACCGCGAGCGACGACCGTGGGGAGTTCCACGTCCGCGTGCCGCGTGCGCGACCCTTCGATCTGTACGCGAGCCTCTCGGGATACGCGGTCCGCAAGCTCCCCAGCCGCTATGCCGGCGAATCCGTCCACGTCGTGCTGACCGCGGGATGCACGATCTTCGGACGCGTGACGCGCCAGTCCGACGGTGCGCCCTGCGCGGCCGCCATCGTTCACGCGAGGCCCGGCGTCGTGTCCCTTCGGGGCGCAGCCGAGTACGAGGCCGTGTCCGACGCGAGCGGCGCCTACCGCCTCGAGGGGCTTCCGCCCGGCGGCATCGTTCTCGACGCCGATTCGCCGGAGGAGGCCGGGACGTTCGGCAGCGCGGTCGAGACGCACGAGGGATCGACGCTGGAGAAGGACATCGTCCTGGAGCCGGGCCGCCTCGTCACCGGCACGGTCACCGATGCGAACACGGGATCTCCGATCCCGGGAGCGGAGGTCCGTGCGGCAGGCCGTCCGTCGACGCGGGTCGCGCAAACGGATGCCGACGGCCGGTATGCGATCCGCGGCCTCCACACGGAGGCGGAGTGGTCCGACGACGTGGATGTCACTGCGGTCGGCTATGCGAAGCTCGCGCACAGGGTCCCGAGCTTCTCCTCGGAGCCTGTCCAGCTCGACTTCCAGCTCCGCGCCGGACACACGGCCAAGGGGCGCGTGCTCGGACCCGACGATTGGCCCCTCGCCGGCGCCCTGGTGATCGCCTCCGGGCGAGGGTCGTCGGGCGACACGCAGTTCGTCGACGAGAAATCCATCCGCACGGGCCGGGCCGGGACCTTCCTGCTCGCAGATCTCGCGCCCGAGGTCCGACACACGCTGTTCGTGCGCAAGGACGGGTTCGGGACGAAGGTGTACGCCTTCCCGATCGACGAGGCCGACAGGACCTCCATCGACTTCGGCGACCTCAGGCTGCCCGAGCCCGCGATGCTGCTCGGACGGGTGGTCGACGAGAAGGGCGCGCCGGTCCCCGACACCTTCGTGTCCCTGGACGGAACGAACTCCGACCGGCTGCGCTTCTCCGATCCAAGCCGGGGACTGGTCCAATCGAGATCGATGCTCCGTTCGGGTCGCACCGACGACCAGGGACGCTTCGGCTTCGCGGACATCTCGCCGGGCGACTACCTCCTGACTGCGACGGGCATGAAGGGCAGCGCCACCTCGGCCCATTCCGCCGTCCGGATCGCCGAGGGCGAGGTGAACGAGGGGCTCGAGCTGGTGCTGCGCATCGGTCTCCTGCTCGAAGGCCGGGTCTTGGATCCTGCCGGCAACCCGCGGCCCGGGATGAGCGTCTCGGTCTTTCGGGAGCCACACTCGCCGGGAGCCAGGGAGGCCTACGACATCACGCGCGGCGACGGATCCTTCCACATCCAGGGCTTGGACGATGGGACGTACACGATTCGAGTCGAGTCGTTCTTCGACGGCGCGGAGGACCTCGCGATCGGCCGGTTGAGCGGCATCCCCGCGGGCTCGCGAGATCTGACCGTCCTCCTCCCGCGGGCGGAGTGGATCGCGGGAACGGTCCTCGGCCCCGACGGCGCTCCCGCCGCCGACGCGCAGGTCCAGGCGGCGGACCCGGGATCCGACTCCGCGGAGTGGGACTGGCCGGAGGCCCTCGCGCGCACCGACGCGCAGGGTCGATTTCGCCTCAAGGTCCGCGCATCGTGCCGGGTGAACCTGACGGCGTTCGATGCTCCGCGGGAGGTCGACGCGGGCTGGGAGCCAGGGCTCGGAGCCGAGGCGAACGGCATCGCGGCCGGTGCCTCGGACGTCGTGCTGAGGCTCGCGCCTCTGCGCTGATCCCGGTCGACCTCGGCGAGCCTACGCGAGGTTCGCCGCCGCGAAGTCCCAGTTCACGAGGTGCTCGACGAACGCCGTGACGTAGTCCGCGCGCTTGTTCTGGTAGTCGAGGTAGTACGCGTGCTCCCACACGTCGATCACGAGCAGCGGCTTCCCTCCGTGCGCGACCGGCGTGTCGGCGTTGCCGGACTTCACGATCTTCAGCTTCCCGTCCTCGACGACGAGCCACGCCCATCCGCTGCCGAACTGCCCGTTCGCCGCTTCGGCAAACTGCTTCTTGAACCCGTCGACCCCACCCAGGTCGGCCTTGATCCGGTCGGCCAGCTTGCCCGCCGGCTCGCCGCCGCCCTTGGCCTTCATGCTGTTCCAGTAGAAGGTGTGGTTCCACGTCTGCGCGGCCGCGTTGAACACCGCCACCATCGCAGGATCCTTGGCGGCCTCGACGATCAACTGATCGAGCTTCATCTCGGCGAGCTTCTTCCCCTCCACCGCCTTGTTCAGCTTCTCGACGTACCCCTTGTGGTGCTTCCCGTAGTGGAAGCCCATCGTCTTCGCGCTGATGTGCGGCTCGAGCGCATCCTCCTTGTACGGCAGCGGCGCCAGCTCGAACGGTCCGGTCGCGGCGGTCGGCGGCTTCTCGGCCGGCTTGCTCTCGGGCTTGCCGCCCTGCGCGAGCGCGGGCGCTCCGAGCAGCACGGCGGAACCGGTCAGGAATCCACGGCGGGAAAGGGAAGTCACGAGGTCTTCTCGGATCATGGTTGCGGGCCCTTCTGAGCCTCGGTGAGCGAGGACTCCGGCGCAGTATGAACCCCGGCTCCAGGCAGGTCCATGCGCGGCTGCGAAGGAAATGCTCTACTGCTGCGCCTTCCCCGCGCCGGTCCCGGCGCCCGAGGCGCAGTCCCTTGCCCCATGACGAGCCCGTAGCTCCCGACGCGCCGCAGCGCTCGACGGTCCCCGCACCGGAGCCAGCCCCGACCCGCGCGACGGCTCCCGCTCCGGCGCGCGCCCCCGCGCTCCAGGTCGAGCACTTCTCGAAGACCTACGAGGGCACCGAAGCCGTCACGGATGTCTCCTTCTCCGTCCAGGCGGGGGAGATCCTGGGCCTCGTCGGCCCGAACGGCGCGGGCAAGACCACGACCCTGCGCTCGATCTGCGGCGTCCTGCCGCTCCAGCAGGGGAGCGTCACGATCTGCGGCGCGTCCCTCGCGCGCGACGAGGCCCGCGCCAAGACGAACCTGGCCTGGATCCCGGACGATCCCCAGCCCTTCGACAGCCTGACCGTCTTCGAGCACCTGCGCTTCACCGCCGCGCTCTACGGCGTCTCCGACTGGGAGCGCCGGGCCGAGGAGCTGCTCCAGCGTTTCGAGCTCACCGAGAAGCGCGACGCGCTCGGCGGCGAGCTCTCCCGCGGCATGCGCCAGAAGCTCGCCTTCTGTTGCGCCTGGCTCCACTCGCCGAGGGTCCTGCTCATGGACGAGCCGCTCTCGGGCCTCGACCCGCGCGGCATCCGTGCCGCCAAGGTCGCGATCCGCGAGCTCTCCTCGCAGGGCGCCGCGGTCATCCTGTCCTCGCACCTGCTGGTCCTGATCGAGGAGCTCGCGCACCGCATCCTGATCCTCGACCGCGGGCGCATCGTGTTCGTCGGGACGCTCGACGAGGCTCGCGCGACGCTCTCCGCACCCGCGGGCAGCAGCCTCGAGGAGATCTTCATGGCCGCGACCGAGGGCCCGCGCGGCGGGAACGGATCCGGGAGCAGCCCCGGCAACCGCGACGCCCCGGGCCGCGGCCCTTCGGCCACCCCGTAAGGCCCTCCGACTCCGCGCCAAGTCCTCGCGCACACCGTCCTCCGCCATGCTCGGCGTCCCCATGTTCGGCCACCCGGCGCTGCGGCTCCTGATCCGCATGAAGTTCAGGGGCGCGCTGCGCTCGCAGGTGCGCAAGCTCAGGCGCCCTTCGGGGTGGCTCTTCGCCCTGCTCGGTCTGATCCTCTTCGGGACGTGGATCGGCGGCTTCCTGGTCTCGACCCTGCTGCAGCGTCCGCAGACCGCCGACGGCGCAGGGCTGGTCCTGTGGACCCAGATCGGGCTCCTGGTCGTGGGCTCGATGACCATTCTCGCGGCCTTCAGCCACCGCGGCCTGTACCTGCCCAAGGAGGAGATCGAGCTGTGCTTCTCCGCGCCCCTCTTGCGCACCGACCTCATCCGCTACCGGCTGGGCGTCAACATGCTCCGCTCGCTCATCGCCGGGACGCTTTTCGGCCTGGGGGCTGCGCGGCGCATGCCGGTCGGGATCTTCGCCTTCTGCGGCGTCATGGTGACCATGTTGACGGTCCCGATCCTCGGCCAGGCGACCGCGCTCCTGCTCGGCGACGCGGAGAACCGACTGGGCCGTCTGGCGAAGAAGCTGCCCCTGCGCCCGATCGCCGGGATCCTCGGCGCCGGGGTGGGCATCAGCATGCTCGCGCTGCTCTTCGCCGACGACGAAGGCCTGCACGAGACGCTCGGCCGCATCAGCCCGCTGCGGTTCGCGCATGGAGCGCTGGCGGGGAGCCCGGCTCTCCAGGTGCTGCTCGCGCCGCTCGTGCCCTGGGCGCGCATGATCTCCGCGCCGGACGCGGGGACGTTCTTCGCGTGGCTCGCGATCTGCGCCGTGGTGTGGCTCGTCGCCTGGGAGTTGACGGCGCGGATCCCGGTCGACTTCCGCGAGACGTCGCTGGCGACCTCCGCCGACATCGCGCGGCGGCTGTCGCGCCTGCGACGCGGCGGGTCGGGCCTGGCCGGCGCGATGATGTCGAAGCCCCGGGCAGGCTGGCGCGTGCCCTGGGCCCTCGGACGCGGGCGCTTCGGCGCGATCGCCTGGCTCAAGCTGGCGACGATCGCGCGCAAGGCGCGCGGGGCGTTCCTGTTCTCCGCCACGATCGTGTTCTTCGTGAGCGTGGCGATGACCGTCGCCTGGCGCGAGCACACCGTCAAGAGCACGCTCGGCGGCGCGCTCGCGATGGCGATCGGCGGCACGATCTACCTGTGCAGCGGGCTGCGCTTCGACTTCCGGAATGACCTCGACCAGATGGAGCAGATCAAGGCCTGGCCGGCGCACCCGGCGCTGATCTTCCTGGCGACCGTGCTGCCGCAGGTGCTGCTCGTGTCGATCCTGCTCGCGGCCGGGATCCTCCTGCGCTGCGCGGGGATCGGGGCCTTTCATCCGGGGGTCGTCGGGATCCTGCTCTTCCTTCCGCTGTTGGCGCTGTCCTGGACCGCCGTCGACAACGCCGTGTACCTGTTCGCTCCCGTGCGCTACGCGCCGGGCCAGGAGGGCGCGCTGCAGCACGTGGGCCGGTCGGTCGTGATGAGCCTCCTGCGCTTCGGCCTGCTCGGCGTCGCGGGCGCGGTCGCGGTGCTGCCGGGCGTCCTGACCGGAGTGCTCGCCGAGAAGTACCTCGACGCGGGCCAGACCGCGGCGTGGATCGCGGGCGGGCTGGTGACGTGGATCGGGCTCGGCGCGATCGACGTCGCGCTGGTGGTCGGGGGCGGGAAGATGCTGCAGCGCTTCGACGTGGCGCGGGATCGGGGGTAGGGGCTTAGCTCACCGGCGATGAACAACAGGTGCCGAAGACGACTGTCTGCTTCATCGCCGAGTGGGGCCACGCTCCTCACGCGGATCACTTCCTGAACGGGCGTACCGCAACGAGATCCGTGTCATTGCCGAGTCGGACGTCTGACGCCTTCAGCGTGAGCAGAGCTTCGGTGCGGCCGGATGCTGTGACGAATTCCACTTCGAGCCCGTCGGGTTCGTAGACCTGAACCACCGCGCCGAGGTCTCCCTCGCGAAGACCCTGGTCCGGCAAGTCCCTGCGCAAAACCACAGTGTCCAGGGTCTTGAACTTCACGCTTCCACTCCAGGATGGGCCGTTACGAGTCTCCCCCGCAAGAACGCTGAGAGCTGCGCCAAGTCCACGCGGTACTCGCGGTCGTAGTCCTCGGACGTGCCGCAGATCCAGCCGCCGCCGTAGATCGCGGGTCGTTCCCGCACCGACTCGGCTGGTCCGGCGCCCGGATCGCAGGCAGAGCCGGTCAGCGCCGTGCAGATCAGGCGCTCGAGGCCTCGTTCGCTCGTGTCGGAGGTCATGGCGAATCCTGGCCGGGACAGCCCGGAACGACCTCCATCAAGCAACCGTCAAGCAACCGCGTGGGCCATAACTCCTTGATTTGGACTGAGTTTCGCCTTCGCTGCTGCGGGCCCGGAGCTGTTCGGGGGTAGCGGATCAAGCAACCTCCTCCTGGCTCGGCCCTGGAGCCGCCCAGAATGGCCGATGGCTCAGTCACCCAGCACCAGCGAGCCCACCCGTTCGACTAACCTATGTGTTGCGAGCAGTCGGTCGACTGCGTTGGCCATCCGCTCCTCAACGTGTTGCCCGGTGCGGGCGTAGCCGAACGCACGGGCGGTCGCAGTGATCACCTCGTTCTTCGATGCCCCAACCATCGCACGCACGACGCGGATTACGCCGACTTCGATTTCCTGGTCACACAGATGGTCGATGTCTCGCACGGTCCCGTCTTGCAGAACGCCGCGGGGCTCGAACTCACACTCTACGGATATGACGAGGAACTCGCTCCACCGTCCGCGGGAATCCATTAGAGGCAGCCAGTTGACCGTTCGGCGTCGGAGAGCCTCCTTGATCCCGGCCAGGACGGCGTCACGAACTCGACGCCCGGCACGCTGAAGCCCGTAGTGTCGGCGAACGCGTTCGACAACTACATCAACGTGGACTGGTGCCTCCGCGTTCACCACGACGGCCACGAGTTCGGCGACGCGCGCCGGCGTCTCCTCCCGGAGGTCCGTCCCTTGTGGGAGCCGACGTAGGCTGGCTTCAGGGTACGTCGAGAAGAGCGGTTGCTCTGACGCCGACGTAACGGACCGTGCTGGCTCGACAAGGCCTACCTGACGCGCCGTGGCTTCTCTCGACGCTAACGCCCCGCGAGGCGGGCCCACGAAGGTCTCCGCCTCGCGTGACATGGCGCGGGCGCTGCGGATCGCACGCTCGATCTTGTCGATTTCGGCTCGCGCGTTCCGAATCCACGCGGTGGACCACACGCGGTGAATGCGACCTCGCCAGCCCATGCGTTCTAGAACTTCCTGTCGGATCCGGTCACGGTCTCGCGCGCTTGGGGACCTGTGGTAGGCGGCACCGTCACACTCGATCCCGAGGTCGAACCCGCTCCCATCCTCCGACAGCACTGCCATGTCGATCGAGTACATCGCGCACCCAACCTGGCGTTGAATGTGGTATCCGCGCTTCATCAGCGCACGACCAACGGCGTCCTCGAACGGGCTCTCAGCCTCGCCGCCCGCCGACCGATCGACAGCGCCCTCGATCGACGCCTCGCCACTCCGGAGGAACTCGAGATAGCGACGAAGCAGCTTGGCGCCCTGCACCTCGGAGTGGATGTCTTCCGGGCGAAGTGAGTGCACGACCGTCATGCTTCTGCGGGCGCGGCTGACGGCCACGTTCAAGCGTCGATGCCCACCCTCGAGGTTGACTGGCCCGAATCGGTTGGGCACTGCTCCGGAGGCTGTCGTCGGACCGTACCCGACACTGAGTATGACGTGATCGCGTTCGTCGCCTTGGACGTTTTCTAGGTTCTTCACGAAGAAGCGCTCGCGCGCGTCCTCAGCGAACCGCTCGTCGAACCGCCGATCCGAGAGCCGACGCACATCGATCAACTGCTGGATGAGGTCGGCCTGGGCCCGCGACAACGCGACGACACCGATGCTCTCTGTAGGTGGCTGCGTCTGCATCAGCTCGAAGACGATGTGCACGACCTGCTCCGCCTCAACGCGATTCGTTCTGCTTCCACCAGCTTCGAAGCGTCCATCAGGGAGGTAGATGGACCGAATGCCAAGGCCCAGACACGTGCCGAGAGCCGACGGGAACGTCAGCAGTCGATCGTCGTAAAAGTAGTGGTTTGAGTAACGGATCAGTGCGTCGTGTTGGCTTCGGTAGTGCACCTGCAAGTAGACGTCGTCCACGCCCGCGCCGCGCATTCCTACCAACACGTCCAGAATGCTCTCAACGCCAAGCAACCGATTGTCCACGGTCGCTCCGTTCTCTTCGTCGACGTCGTAATCGTCGTCCGTGTCATCGCTCCGGAAGAAGTTGGTAGGGGGAAGTTGCTGCTGGTCGCCGACGACGATGCACTGGCGTCCGCGCGCGACGGCAGGCACCGCGTCTTCCGGGAAGACCTGAGACGCCTCGTCGAAGATCACGGTATCGAAGGAGAGTGTGTCGGAGTCCTTGTCTCCGCGAGGCAGGTACTGGCTCACGGCGAGCGGGCTCATCATGAAACAGGGCTTCAGCTTCTGGAGCAGGTTTGGGATTCTCGCAACGAGCTTGCGCACCGGCATTTGGCGCTTCCGCAGCGAGAGTTGATGGCTGAGTACGCCGAGTTCGCCCATCCCGTGCGAGTTCGACACGCCATCGAGATCCGCAAGGCACTTCGCTCGTACGCGCTCACGAGCCGCCCGCGGGAGCCGTGCATCTAGTTCTCGGAATTCTCGGACGACGCCCTCCAGGTCTCTCGGCGCGAACTGCAGTACCGGTACGGCTTGGTAGACATACTCAAGCCATGACAGATACACATGACGGAGTACGATGTCGGGAGCGAGCGAACCATCGTCTATGGCAGATCGAAGAGCATCCGTCGCCCCTGCCCCGACCACGTCATCAAGTACCTCGGTCGCAGACCAATACTCCACCCAATCGCTCGCTTCCTCCGCGTGCGCGCACAAGTCTTCGCACCACCCGCGTGCGACATCGAACGGTACGCGGTCCCACGAATCCCAAGGGAGTCGGGCCTCGGGGAACAGCACTGCAGCGGCGCCACAGGCCGCGCCGAGCCGGGCGACCTTGTCTGTAACTTCGGCCTCCTCTCTCGCGTACGTCGCCGCCGGACGCGGCTGAATCACCCGCTGCGACAGCGCCGCGGGTGGCGGGCACTTCGTCAGGGTCAGAAGATCTCGCGTCCAGTCGAGCATGACACCGAGCGCGTTGAAGTCAGTAGACCAACCAGAGAAGAAGGCACCGATCGCGCGGGCGTGAGACTCAGACGCGGCTGCCGCCCGCTCTTCGATTTCGTGTAGCCGCGCGCCCACCTGCAACAGCTCGATGAGGATGTCCAAGTCGAACGGACGGTTTACGAACGGTCCCAGCGCATCGACGACATCGCCCACCTTCGCAGAGGCTTCAGCGAATGCCCCCGCATCGGATGAGATCTCTGGGATGTGTTCGTCTCGGCGGGAGACACCGTCTGGCCACACCGCATCCGCAGCGATGGTGCGGTCTCGAACCACTCGCGCGGACTCTTCCACGCGAGTGAGACTTTCTGAGTCAACGAGAACCGAGTGAAGAGTAGATGCCTGCGCAGAATGCTCGCGGTAGATACACGCGACGGCGTCAAGTACGGAGTCGATACGGGACCAGTCAGAATCAATGCCCGTGAACCGATCGCCCAGGAGATCCAGAATACGCGGAGCCGTCTCCGACCAACGCGAACGCAGCCGCCTGACTGCGAGCGCGCGCTCGATAGCAATGGTGGCCTCGTCCATCGACAACTTCCCCGGACGCCTGAGACAGCCGCGCAGCGCTCGGTGGTCGCGACGGTACGTCGGCCGCACCCATCGCCAGAACGACCGATAGTCGGTCCTGTAACGCACGAGCATGTCGTCGTCCACTTGCTCGATGATCTCGAGACCGAACGACTCTGCGAGGGCGTGTTCCATCGCGACGAGCTCGTCGCGGAGGTGCCGGGCGGTGGCGACCTCCGCGCGGACCGCGAGGACTGCCTCGACACTGTTCCATGACGTAGGGACCGCCCCGATTCTCAGCAACTGGCCGGCGAGGTCCAAAGCTGCGTCAGCCGCAGCGCGTGAGTCGAGGAATTCTGCGACTCCCAACGATGTCTGCAGGTGGCTGGACGCATCGACAAGCGCGTCGAGCGCATTCGCGATCCCACGCCACCGAGCCTCGCTGGACCGCGGGTCTGTCAGCAAGACCGAGCTCCAGTGCGGACCGACGGTCCGCTCCCAGCGCGGGGCGTCAGCAGCAACGGCGCGAGCGATGTCGAGGCACTCGCGGCTTCGAGACCCAGTAGGTGCACCGCTGATCGAGGACGACAGAAGTTCTAGTAGCTGCTTTCTGTCTGCAACCTCACCGTGCAATGAGTCAGCGCAGTCTCGCCCGCGCTCTAGCCCGACCTATTCATGACGCCTCGCACGGCGCCGGGCAAGGTCGCTGCGGTTGATGGTGAAAGTCTATTCGGGCCGGGTTCAGGGATCGCAGTGACGTGGCGGGCGTATCAGGAGCGATGCTTGGCGCCCGGTGGAGG
>JBGPOP010000036.1:0-42946 GCA_041488095.1 Planctomycetota bacterium | reverse complement strand
CTGACCGCCGTTCCGGTGACGTTCCATACCTCCCAAACGACCTTCATTCGAACGGACTTCGCCGCTCGCTCCGAACGACTCTTGGTCGGCTTCTTGGTGGCCTTCTTCGCGGCCTTCTCGGCAGCGGTGATCCGAGCCTCTTCGGCCGCGCGCGCGATACGATCACGGTTGGACATGTGCCCCATGGTCAGCAGATGGTAGCCGCAGGGGCGCAGCACTTGGCTGCGCCAGGCACAAATTTGAAGAGGCGAACCCCCCTCACGGCCCTCAGGATGGGGGTTCCTGGCCCCGTCGCGACCCGCGTTGGTTCGGGGACGCGCGCGGCCATCACGCGCGGCTGAACTGTCCGTCACAGGCGGCCAGGTCGCGGATTAACGGATGCGCCATGTCGGACTGGCCGGCGAAGGTCCCCCTCGAAGCCCTGCTCTCGCAAGCGGGATGGGTGCGTCGCCTCGCTCTCCGTCTCACCCAGGATCCGGACAGAGCCGAGGATCTCGTCCAGGATGCCTGGGCGATCGCGCTCGAACGTCCGCCCGCGCCGCACCCGAGCGGTGCGCGGGCATGGCTCAGGGCGGTCCTGAGAAACCTGGAGCGTCGGCGGCGTCGGGACCTGGCGATCCGGGCCTGGCACGAGGCGCATGCGGCGCGTCGGGAAGAGGCTCGCGACGAGGACGACATCGAGGAGCAGGTCTTGCTCCAGCGCCGCCTCGCCGACGCGATCCTTGGTCTGGAGGAGCCCTACCGCAGGGCGATCGTGCTGCGGTACCTGCAGAACCTTCCTCCGCGCGAAGTGGCCCGCCTCCAGGGAGTCTCCTACGACGCCGCTCGGCAGCGCATCGCGCGGGGTGTTGCGATGCTCCGCGGGAGGCTCGACCGCGAGTACGGCGACGAGCCCAGGGCTTTTTCCGCGCTGTGCCTCGCGGCTTGGAGCCGCAGAGGCGAATTCCTTCGATGGCTCCCTCTGCTCCCCCAAGGTGTGACGATGATGCTTCAGACCAAGGTCTTGATGGCCGCGGGCGTCGTGATCCTCGCCGCGTTCCTCGTCTGGCAGGGTGTCCGACCCGGATCGGCGGTTGCGCCAGATCGGATCACAGATCCTTCGATCAGCCCCTCGCTTTCCGCGGTGGTGAAGGACAGCCAAGAGGAGGTTGCGCTCGATCGATCGGAGCGGATGCCCCAAGCCGTGTCGCTGCCCGCGCGCGCGATCGACCGCGACCGGGACCTGCACGGGAACTTGATCAATCCATCGGGAGAACCGATCGAAGGCGCGAGGATCGATGTCTACCGCAACGATTCGCAGGGATACACCGACGACCCCCAGCGGACGTACGAGCACCAACACGTCGCACAGGCAGCGACGGACGCCCGCGGCGAGTTCGGCGTCGAGCTCCCCATCGGCAGACCTTTCGATCTCGAAGTGAACGCCTCGAGCTTCGCGCGAGGGCTCCTGGGCTTTCGCTATGCCGGCGAGCGGGTCACGATCCAGCTCAGCGAAGGAGCGACGCTCTTCGGGCGAGTCACGCGCCGTGCGGACGGAAGCCCGGTGAAAGGTGCGCGTCTGGAGGCGTCGCGCCGATCGGGAACCTCTTGGCATGAAGCGATCCGGATCCTGGAGGGCGAGACCGACGCCGACGGGCGCTTCCGCTTTGAAAACCTGCCCGCGAGCCCGCTGTCCTTCAAGGTGACCCCGAGATTGGACGGTGCGCCCCTCCGGCGCACCATCGACCTCGCGCCGGGCAAGGCTCACGAAGAGAACGTTGTCGTCGAGGAGGGGGTTTCGATCCGCGGCCGCGTCAGTGATGCCGTCACGAAGGAGCCCATCGCGGATGCCGAGGTCGGCGAGACCATGTGGTACAGCCGATCCGTTCGCACGGACGCGAACGGCGAATACGTCTACCCCGGAGTGCGAGCTAGCGGTCCCCTCGATCTCGTAGCGCGCGCCCAAGGATATGGACGACATGAGCGCATATTCGGCGGGGTCAGCAACATCGACGACCTGCCCGAACGCTGCGATTTCGCGCTGCTCCCTGGGCGACGGCTGCGGGGCCGAGTGCTCGACAGTGAAGGGAAGGCCGCGGAGGGTGCGTTCGTCGCGGCTGCGGCCTCACGACGCCTCGACATGCCCTGGCCAGAGGAGGACTGGGTCAAGGGTCGGACGGACGAGAGAGGACGCTTCGAGATCGAGGGCCTGAGAGCCGATCTCCAACACACTCTGCTCGTGCGGAAGGACGGGTTCGGGACGGTTGCCTACGAGCTGCCCGCGGCGGAAACCGAATCAACCGTGATCGACGTTGGCGACATCGTCCTCACATCGATGGCCATCCTTCGGGGCAGCGTGAGTGATCAGGCCGGCCATGCCGTCCCGGATTGGGATGTGACCCTGAACGGTTCGAATGCGGACCGCGGTCGATTCCGGGACCAGAGGGATCCGCGGGACGAGGTGGTTGACCACATCGTCGCCAAACGCACGGCGCGCACCGACGACCTCGGACGCTTCGCCTTCGCCGACTTGGCGGCCGGCGAGTACCGGGTCGAGACCGGCTTCTCCAATGGGGGGACGAAGGCATCGAAGACCGTGGCGGTGGCAACAGCCGAGCGCGGAGAAGGTGTCAGGCTCGTGATCCCAGAACCCGCGACCATCGCCGGCATCGTCACGGATGCCGAAGGCCGGGGTCTCTACGGAGTGGGCTTGATGGCCAACACCGCAGAGTCGTTGCCCCAATCGCAAGCCGGTGCGCTGACGGACGCCACGGGACACTTCGAGATCGTCGGGCTCCCGACCGGAAGCTATCAGATTCGGGTCACCGGAAATCACGCCCGGGTGGGCGGCGATTCGGGCGAGTCGAAGGCATTCCTCGACCGGATCCTGACTGACATTTCAACCAGCCAGAAGGATCTGAAGATCGTTCTGCAACCCGCCGAGTGGCTGCGGGGGCGAGTCGTGGACGCGGACGGCCGCGGGGTCGAGGACGCCTACGTGGCCGTGCGGGTTCCCGGTAGGGAAGACAAGCTCGACGCTTTCACGGGCGCCGAGGGTCGGTTCAGTGTGGCGGTGCCCGAGGGAGTTTCACTCGACCTAGAGGCGCATCCACCCAGGGCTCCTGTCGGTGCGCGAAGGAGCCTGGGGTTCGATCTGGATGCAGCCCGAGCCGGACGGCTGAGCGGCGTCTCCGTCGGCGGGGGCGAGGTCGTCGTCAAGCTGCCCAAGCAACCCTGACGACATCTTGGTCGTATGGAGTGCAGCAAGACCTCCTCCTCTTCGTCGCACTCGAGCCGAGGAACGAGCGGTCTCCCGCATTACCTCACGAGGTGCTCCGTCCCCCGCTTCCTTCCCTTCGTCTCGAGCTTCTTCGCGGCGAGAAGCCCAAAGACGGCGAGCTCGAGCACCACCTATTGTCGTTCCTTCGAGTACTGCCACAGAGCGCGATCGAGAGTTCTCATGTCAACGCCTGCCTGGTCGGCCAGTCCACGGCAGGCCTCGACGTAGGGCCACCAGAATTCGAAGGTGTACTCTTCGGGAGGATGATCGATCCCCAGGCTCCACAGCGCGCGGAAGTCGAGAATCGGGTAGGGATCGCGGTGACCGAGGTGGAGAAACACGGAAGCCGAAGGCCAGGAGACGCCGTGCAGGAGCGTGAAAACCTCGATCCGTAGTCGCTCGACCGGCGTCGAAAGCGCGAACCGCGTGACCTCGCGGACTGTCTCCTCGTCGTTCTTCTCGCGGTGTGGCTTGGGGCGGGGGCTCTTCCATCGGGACACCCCCAGGAAGCCGTCGCGCGTGTAGTACCCCTGTTCGCGGGCCGTCCGGCCCATCTGCTCTACCTCGCGATCCTCGACTGCAGGGTAGCGCGCAGCGATGTCTCGCACTTCGGAGAGCGGGAAGCGGAGTCCAAATTCGGGCGGTCCCATGCTTCCAACTTGGATCCGGGTCTCAGTCGTCTGCGAGGGCGTGGCAGACCAGCACGGGGACCGGTCACACTCCCATTGGAACAAGAGGGCCGGTGGTTGTCACGCCACCGGCCCGAGGGAGAGAGCGGTGTGTCCACCAGACTTCCCTGGCACCGCGCCGCTCGCATGGCGCGGAGCCTCCCGATGGATCTCACCGGCGCCAGCGGGCAGACGCCCGCTGCGCGCCTCCAGCGTACTCGGCGAGCTTGACTCGCGACAGCGGAAGGCTGGGCCGAGGAATCGAAGGCCCTCCGGGCAAGAAGGGTTCGATCGTGGCCGTGAAGACTCGCCTTCCGAGGACCCGTGACGAGGGTCTCGCCACCGGAACGGCGGGCTCCAGAGTCTCGTCCGTGCCAGGGGGCGAGGCTCGATCCCGACGAGGGCCTTCTCAGGGTCAGGGTGCGGTCGCCGGTCGGAATTGCCCTAGCGGGCCGCGACTCCGAGATCCGCGGATCGAGGGGACAAGTTTTTCCCCGCTCCCGACATCTCGACCTGCATCCGCGCGACGGTTGATCGCAGGACATTGGGAATTTTCTCACGGTGCCCGCGATGGCCTCACTCCGCTCAGCCCTGATACAAGAAGCTCACGTGTCGGATGGCGATCGAGACATGGAGGCGCGATGCGAGGGGAGGACATCTCGCCGGCAGAGACCCGGAATCCCTTCGCACCTGGAAGCCCCGATGGCCTAGGAGTCGAGGGCTTCCGGAGGATCGTCCCTTCGACCCGCAAGCGTACTGGCTCGTCAAGTGATCAGCGATCAACACCATGGCACCCAAGTCCCTCGATCATCCCCACGTCTTCGTGGTCGAGAGCGACCCGAAGGTGCGGAAACTCTTGGCCGGCTTGGCCCGCTCCTACGGGATCTCTGCCAAGGAATGCGAGAGTTGGACGGAGTTCGCCGACATCTTCCAGCCCTGCGAAGAGGGCTGTCTGCTCCTGAAGCTGCAGGTAGGGCCATCGGATGCCGGGAAACTGCTGCCTCTGGTGCAGATCAAGCAGTCCGGAGGCTGCCCACCGACCGTCGTGATCACGGGAGGGAGGGAGTCCGGTGAGGATCCCGAGTCGACCAAGGTCCGGATCGTCGGGTCCGTCACCGGGGCGGCGCTCCCCGAGGCCCTGCTGAATTGGCTTCGGCAGGGGGTGGACAGCGCGGCGTCCGATCTGCCTCACCGGAGCCGTGCGGTACAGGCGTGCGTGGCCCAGCTCAGCAATCGGGAGAGGCAGGTGCTCGACCTGCTGCTCGCTGGACGCCGAAACAAGCACGTCGCGAAGGAGCTCGATCTCAGCCAGAAGACGATCGCGACGCACCGGGCGAATATCCTGCGCAAGGTCGGAGTCGAATCGCTTCTGGAGCTCGCGCGGGCGCTCGAACCCGGCGACTGACGCCTGCAGATTGCTTGCGGGCTGCAGGGCGAAGCTCCGCAGCAGCCCCCTCTGGGAAAAAACCCATTCAGCCCGATCCGGGCTCGGTGTCGATGGGGGCTTGTTGTGGAGCGGTTCCCCACCGTCACTCCGTGTTCTTCCTGAACTCCACGTCGCCGGCCTCGGCCGCGCCAGAGACCCGGGGTAAACCCCTGGGGCTTGAACACACGTGGCGAGCTTCTCGGGCCGACGCGAGTCCAGTCCCTCCTGTCTTCGCCCCGTGGAAGCCGATATCCACGGTTCCGGCTTGTCTCGAGCCGCGACCCGATCGACCCCCCACACAGGGCGTCCACCGCTCCGCCGCACTCCCATGCAAGTCGAAACGCTGACGTATTCACGAGCCAAGGGCTGGTCCAAGAAACCATTCCCCGATCTCGACTCCGAACGCACACTCGTGATCGTGTTCGGTGCCTCGAGCTACAAGGACGCCGACACGCCGATCCGGGACCTCTACGGCAGCTACCCGAACTCGCGGGTCGTCGGCTGCTCGACCGCCGGAGAGATCTTCGGCTCGTCGCTCTCCGACGACACGCTCTCGGTCGCCATCGCCAAGTTCGAGAATTGCGGCGTGGAGACGGCCGTGGCCGACGTCGAGA
Source organism: Planctomycetota bacterium (assembly GCA_041488095.1). Classification (GTDB taxonomy): domain Bacteria; phylum Planctomycetota; class UBA1135; order UBA1135; genus DASYPQ01. The sequence goes on along the minus strand of JBGPOP010000036.1, from coordinate 36,979 downwards.
GCGCCGATCGCTCCTACGGGGCCGGGGAGCGTCTGGCGCAGATGCTCACCGACGACGACCTGCGCTCGATCCTGGTCCTTTCCGACGGGCTGAACGTCAACGGGAGCGAGCTGGTCCGCGGGCTGAACGCCAACCTGCCGAACACGGTGGTCGTCACCGGTGGGCTGGCGGCGGACGGAGACCGCTTTCGCAGCACCTGGGTTCTCGACCGGGAGGGTGTGAAGTCCCAGCGCGTGTGCGCAGTCGGATTCTACGGCGACGGCGTCCGAGTCGGGCACGGATCGAAAGGCGGATGGGACATCTTCGGCCCGGAGCGGGTCGTGACACGATCGAAGGGCAACGTGCTCTACGAGCTCGACGGCCATCCCGCGCTGACGCTCTACAAGCGTTATCTCGGCGACCGCGCCGCCGGCCTGCCCTTCACGGCGCTCCTCTTCCCGTTGGCCCTCCGCTCCGGGCCGGACGACCCGAAGGTCCTCGTCCGCACGGTGCTCGCGGTGGACGAGAAGGAGCAGTCGATGACCTTCGCAGGGGACGTGCCCCAGGGCCACCTCGCGCAACTCATGCGGGCGAACTTCGATCGCCTGATCGACGGAGCGTCCAAGGCCGCCTTGCACACCCGCGCTTCGGGCGGCTCGGCGGTCGGAGACACCCTTGCCATCGCGATCAGCTGCGTCGGCCGGCGTCTGATCCTCGGCGAACGGACCGAGGAGGAGCTCGAGGCGGCGCTCGCTGATCTCCCTGAGGGTACGAAGCAGGTCGGCTTCTACTCTTATGGCGAGATCTCGCCCTACGCATCGGGACACTGCGACCTCCACAACCAGACGATGACGCTCACGACGATCAGCGAAGTCTGATCCGATGCTGCATCCTCTTCTCCTCCGCCAGCTCAGGCGCTCCGGAATCGAGGACCCTTCCGATCCTCCGGATCCATCGGCCTGGGCCAAGCTTCTGGAGCATGTCGCCACGGCCTACCGTGAGACGGACGAGGAACGCTACCTCCGAGAGCAATCGATATCGATCTCCTCCCAGGAGATGCTCGAGCTCAACGCCTCGCTGCGCGCCTCCGAGTTGCATCTCAGTGCATTCCAGGCCGCGGTGGACAACCAGGCGCTTGTGGCCATCACGGATGTCGCGGGCACGATTACGGAGGTCAACGAACTGTTCTGCCTTATCAGCGGGTACAGCCGCGAAGAGCTGATCGGTTCCAACCACCGCATCCTCAATTCCGGCCATCACCCGAGGGCCTTCTGGGTCGAGATGTGGAAGATCATCGCGAGGGGCGACATGTGGCGGGCCGAGGTGTGCAACAAGGCCAAGGACGAAGGTCTCTACTGGGTGGACACCACGATTGGGCCACTGCGCGACGAGAATGGGAAGATCAACGGCTACGTCACAGTCCGGCTCGACATCACCCATCGAAAGGAGAACGAGCAAGCCCTCCGTCGGATCGGCCAGGTGCAGGACGAGATGGGGCAGGTCGCGAAGGTCGGAGGGTGGGAGTTCGAGCCCGCAGCCGGTCGGGTCACGTGGACGCGCCAGATGTACGAGATCTTCGATGCTCCGCAAACCTACCAGCCCACACTGGCGACGTCGCTGAGCCATTTCCCTGAAGAGGCAAGGCGGATTGTGGCCGGGCACGTGCAGCGAGCCATCGACACGGGCGAGGCGTTCGACTACACGGTGCCGTTCACGAATTCCACGGGCCGGAGCCTGTGGGTGCGCGGAATGGGCAAGGCCGAACGTCGTGCCGACGGCACCATGCGTCTGTACGGAGCCCTCCAAGATGTGACCGAGTCGCATCTGGCCCAGGAGACTCTGGTCAAGGCTCTGGAAGAGGCGCAGGCCGCCACTCGGGCCAAGAGCGAGTTCCTCGCGAACATGAGCCACGAGATCCGCACCCCCATGACGGCGATCCTGGGGTACGCGGATTTCCTGCGCGAGGATGGCGACATGGCCAGGGCCCCGGTGCGGCGGGTGGAGATCATCGACACCATCCGCAGCGCCGGCGAGCACCTGATGAGCGTGATCAACGACATCCTGGACTTCTCCAAGATCGAGGCGGACAGGATGATGGTCGAGAAGCTCGAGGCCCAGCTGCCCCACCTGCTCACGGAGGTCGAGAATCTCGTGCGTCCGCAGGCCGCGGAGAAGGGCCTGGCCCTGAGCCTTCGCCTGGACACGCCGCTGCCCGAGCGCATGTTGACCGACGCCACGCGGCTGCGGCAGATCCTCATGAACCTGGCGGGAAACGCCGTCAAGTTCACCGAAGCGGGGAGCATCACCATCACCGCCGGCGCCGAGACGTGCGGCGATGCGCTCAGGCTGGTCATCGACGTGGAGGACACCGGCTGCGGGCTGACCCCCGAGCAGGCCGAACGGCTCTTCGCCGTCTTCACGCAGGCCGACAGCACCGTGACCCGCAAGTTCGGAGGCACCGGCCTGGGCCTGGTGATCAGCCGCCGCCTGGCCCGGCTCATGGGCGGCGACGTGACCCTGGCGCGCACCGAGCCGGGCCGGGGATCGTGCTTCCGGGTGGACCTGCCGCTGGAACCGGTCGCCGGGTGCGCGATCGTCGCGAGCCTCGACGCCATGGAAACCGAGCCGACCCCGAAGGCCGTCCTTGCGGCGGTCTCGCTTCGAGGCCGCATCCTGCTGGTCGAGGACGGCCCGGTCAACCGGCGGCTCATCGCCCTGCACCTCAAGAAGGCCGGGGCCGACGTGGACGTTGCCGAACACGGCAGGATCGCGCTGAAGATGCTCGACAAGGCCGAAGCGGCGGGGAACGCATACGACCTGCTCCTGACCGACATGCAGATGCCCGAGATGGACGGGTACACGCTCGCCCGCACCCTGCGCGCCAGGGGCTCGACGCTGGCGATCGTGGCTCTGACCGCGCACACGATGGCCGACGATCGGGAAAAGTGCCTCGCGGCTGGATGCGATCACTACGCCACCAAGCCCATCGAAAGGTCGACGCTCCTGGCCACGTGCGAGTACTGGATGGGGAAGAAGAGCGCGAGGGCGGTGCCTCCGATGGCGGAGCGAGTCGGCGAGAGCCGCTGGTAGTGCGGGGCATTGGGAATCTCGGATGGACAGGAAGCCACTGGTCGGTCTCCGGGCCTGGCGGAGGGCAAGAAGCGCTCTGTGCCCCGCGGTCTTGATCCTCCCGTTCTCCTCTTGTTGGACCACGACAGCGAGCCAGTCCCCGATCTCGTCCGCCATCTTCGTGGTGGAGGTGGGTGGCTACGCGCGGTTTCGGATCAGGATCACTGATCCGGAACGCATCCAGGAGGCAACGGCGCTGATCCGAACTCGGAGTCGAGCGTCCGTCCTCGGAGACCTGGCTCCAGGGGACGGGGGGTTCAACCTTTCGTATCACTGGCACTTGGTGCCGGCCAGCGTGCGGTTTGCGAAGGATCGCCTTGGCAATCTCGATGTCCTGCCGAACGAGGTCGAGGAGAACCTTGACCATTGGCTGCACGACATCAAGAGATACTGCCCCTCGGCGTCCCGAATCATCGCGCGTGAGAGGTGACGCGGGCCGCGGCCCCGCCCTAGCTCCCGAAGCACCTCGCCCCGCGCTTCCGACCCTTGAGCGTCTTCTTGGAACAAGCGGCAGGTCCGCAATGTCTTGAAGACAAAGGGGGCCAATTGGGCCCGCATCGCGGCACGGCCATCCTGCGCCGGTGGTGTCTGTCGTGGGATAAGCATTGGACGCCTGCCGCCTACGCACTTCCGCTCTTCCCGCTCTCTTCGCTTGTTGCTCACAGACACTTCCATCTTGCGCTCCTTCTACTCGCACAGAGGTGTCAGGGAAATCCTGGAGCGGGGGACACCGGTCCATGCGCTCCAAGAGCCGATAAGAGGGACGGATCCCGAGCTGTTCCATGAAACACGAACCCGCAGTTCGCCTGGAACCATGGCCCATGCTGCCGCGGGGCGGCCCGACGCAAGGAGGCTCGCCATAAGACCCGCTTCCCCGACCTTCCGTCTCTTTGCCGAGATCCTCGCGATCATCGCGTTGGTCGAGGTCGCGGTCATGTTCCTGCTGCCAGTGATCGCGCCGAAGGTGGACGGCATGACCGAGGCGCTGCTGGATGCCGCGCTGCTGACGTTCTCGGCGTGGCCGCTGATCCTGTGGCGGATGAACGCCGCCGCGAAACGTGCGGGCCATGGGCGCACGCAGGGCCGCGGCGGTGTGGACACACCGTCGGCGAAACCGACGCGGCTCAGCGTCGCAGCGTCGCTTTCCGTGCTGGTGGTCGGGCTGGGGGGCTCGCTGTTCGGGGCGTGGCAGATCCAGGAGGGGATCGACGCTTCCGGCAAGGCCCGGTTTGAGCGCCTGACCGAGCAGATGAAGACCGAGATCGAGCGCCGGCTCGAGGTCTACACCTACGGCCTGTGTGGGGTGCGGGGTCTGTACCAGGCCGGCAGGTTGGTCAGGCGCGACGAGTTCCGCGCCTACGTGAAGTCCAGGAACCTGCGGGACGAGTTCCCCGGGGCGTTCGGCTACGGCTTCATCCAACGGGTGCGGCGTGACGAGCTGGACGCCTTCATCGCGGCCGAGCGAGCCGACGGAGCGCCCGATTTCGCTGTGCGCACGTCCGGAGACCTGCCCGAGCTGTACGTGACCAAGTTCATCGAGCCGCTGGAGCAGAACCGCTCCGCGTGGGGTGTGGACATCGCCGCCGATCGGGTGCGTCGCCAGGCGGCCGAGCGGGCCCTGTTGACAGGCGAGCCGACGCTCTCGAGCCGGGTCTCACTCTTCCATGACCCGAATTGCCGCTCCGGCTACCTGTTCCTCCTGCCCGTGTACCGCCACGGCACGCAGCCGGCCACGCCCGAAGAACCCCGCCGCGACCTGGTCGGCTGGGTCTACGCGCCGCTGGCGATCGAGGAGACCCTGGCCGGCGCGACCCACATGGCCGACGGACGGCTGGAGTTGGAGGTCTACGACGGGCGGGAGACCACGATCGCAACGCTGCTGTACGACGGCGACGGCATGCCGCACGCGCTCCCCGACGCTCCGGCCGGGACGGGCGAGGACTCGCGGATGTTCCACGTCCGGACCGTCATCACCGTAGGGGGACGGGAGTGGACGCTGTGGCTCGGCACCACGCCGACCTTCGACGCCGAGCAGGACCACGCGACGGCCGCCCTGGTCGGGAACGGCGGAGCGCTCATCAGCGTCCTGCTGGCCGTTCTGGTCTGGGGGCTGGGGACGGGCCGGGCCCGCGCTTTGGCCCTGGCGGAGGAGATGACCAAGGACCTGCGCGCCAGCGAGGCCGGCGCCCGAGCGACCCTGGCTACGCTCACCGCCTACCGGAGCGCGCTGGACGAGCAGACCATCATCGCCGTGACGGATGTCTCGGGCACGATCACCGAGGTCAACGAGCCCTTCTGCCGGATCAGCGGGTACAGCCGCGAGGAGCTGATCGGATCCAACCACCGCATCCTCAACTCGGGCCATCATCCCAAGGCGTTCTTCGTGGAGATGTGGAGGACCATCGCCGGGGGCGGCATCTGGCGGGGGGATGTCTGCAACAGGGCCAAGGACAGCACTCTCTACTGGATCAACACCACCATCGGCCCTGTGCGTGACGCGGCGGGAAAGATCACCGGCTACATCGCCGTCCGGATGGACATCACCGAGCGCAAGCGGGTGGAGCAGGAGCTGGTCGTGGCCCGCGTCGCCGCCGAGGCGGCCAGCCGGGCCAAGAGCGAGTTCCTGGCCAACATGAGCCACGAGATCCGAACGCCCATGACGGCGATCCTGGGGTACGCCGACCTCCTGCGCGAGGACGGCGACATGGCCAAGGCCCGGCCGCGGCGGCTGGAGATCATCGACACGATCCGCGGCGCCGGGATGCACCTCATGGCCGTCATCAACGACATCCTCGACCTCTCCAGGATCGAGGCGCACAGGATGACGGTCGAGAGGATCGAGGTCCCGCTGATCCACCTGCTCACGGAGGTCGAGAGCCTGGTGCGTCCGCAGGCGGCGGGCAAGGGCGTGGTCCTGAGCCTGCGGCTGGGTACGCCCCTGCCCGAGCGCGTGCTGATCGATCCCACGCGGCTGCGTCAGGTCCTCATGAACCTGGCGGGAAACGCCGTCAAGTTCACCGAGGCGGGGAGCGTGACCCTCATCGCCCGCGCCGAGACGTGCGGCGATGCGCAGAGATTGGTGATCGACGTGGAGGACACCGGCCCCGGCCTGACCCCCGAGCAGGCGGGGCGGCTCTTCGCCGCCTTCACGCAGGGCGACAGCACCATGACGCGCACGTTGGGCGGCACCGGCCTGGGCCTGGTGATCAGCCGCCGCCTGGCCCGGCTCATGGGCGGCGACGTGACGCTGGCCCGCACCGAGCCGGGCCGGGGATCGTGTTTCCGGGTGGACCTGCCGCTGGAGCCGGTCGTGGGATGCTCGATGGTCGCGAGCTTCGACGTAGTGAAGACCGCCCCGACCCCCAAGGCCGTCGTCGCGGCGATCTCGCTCCGAGGCCGCATCCTGCTGGTCGAGGACGGCCCGGTCAATCGGCGGCTCATCGCCTTGCACCTCAAGAAGGCCGGGGCCGACGTGGACGTTGCCGAACACGGCAAGATCGCGCTGAAGATGCTCGACCAGGCCGAAGCGGCGGGGAACGCATACGACCTGCTCCTGACCGACATGCAGATGCCCGAGATGGACGGGTACACGCTCGCCCGCACCCTGCGCGCCAGGGGCTCGACCTTGGCGATCGTGGCCCTGACCGCGCACGCGATGGCCGAGGACCTGGACAAGTGCCTCGCGGCGGGATGCGACCACTACGCCACCAAGCCCATCGAAAAGTCGGCGCTCCTGGCCGCGTGCGAGCACTGGATGGGGAAGAAGAGCGCGAGGGTGGCGCCTCCGATGGCTGTAGAGTGCGACAAAGCCTCTTCCGCCGTGGCGTAGTCGATCAGGGGGAGGAGAACCCAGGGTCCCCCACACCGAATGGATCAGCTTTCGGGGACAGGCTCACGAGGGGCCGCGGATCGCGCTGGCCATCCAGGTGAACACGAGCGACGAGGAAGTCCTGAAGCGGCCACTGACGGAGCTGCTCGATGAATGCCTCGGTACAATCCTCAAGAACGGAAGGAGGTGTCCGTGATCCGCTCGTGGATGCTCTGCGTGGGTCTGTTCCTCTCGCTCGGATGGTCGTGCTCGTCGCCGCAGCAGGAAACCCCCCCTCACGATTCAGGCGGTGCGGTCTTGCGCGGGAGGGCGCTGGATCAATTCGAGCGTCCGGTCGCGCATCGCGCGCTGTGGCTCCTCCGCGGGACGATCGCAGAGGAGCAGCAGCCCGGAGCAGCTACCTGCTACCTTCAGAACGCTGACCAGGGGAATCTCATCACATCGGCGGAAACGGACGGTGAAGGACGATTCCGCTTCGATGGGGTTCCGACGGGCCGCTTCTGGCTGGGGCCGGCACCCGTAAGAGAGTATTCGGATCCGCCGAACGAGAACGATGTCGCTCCTCTCGCCGTGGCTCTCGAGATCCCCGCCGGAGCCAAGGAGCACGAATGCTCCCTGAAGGCCTCACGTGGGCTTTTCATTCGCGGCGTCGTGCAGAAGCCGGACGGGAGCCCAGCGGGGAAGCGCTACGTCAGTGGTTTCAGCGTGGAGACTCCCGGCATCCTCGCCACATCGAGCGACGATCGAGGCGTTTTCGTCCTCGGCCCTCTCGGTCCGTGGAAGCTCTACTTCAACGCGATCGGCAGGCCGGATTTCATCGACGCCTCCGCGGGACCCTTCGACGCGGGAAGCGTCGGCATCGAGCTCAAGCTCGAGGCGGGCACCCGAATCGCAGGCAGGGTCGTCGATGCGGAAGGTCGGGCCGTGGCGGGCGCGCAAGTCGCGAACTTCTGGACTTTCGATCAGTCGCCCTCGGGTTCGCCCTTCCGCGGTCTCGACTGCGACCAGGACGGCCGCTTCGACGGCCCCATCGATGCTCAGGAGCAGGGATTCTGGCTGGCTGCCTTCTCGGGCGACCGCATGCTCGCCGGGCTCGTCGAAATCTCGAAAGATGGCCCGACGACGGACCTCCTCATTCGAGTGAAGCGTTCGATCCGCGTCCACGGCCGAATCGCGAGCAAGGATCTCGGCCGGGCCGTGCCTTGGACCAACACCTACTGGAACCTGGAACCGGGCGACATTCGCATCGCGCAGTGCTCATCCCGGAAGGCCGATTTCGACGTTCTGCTCCCGGCCTCATCGTACGGCTGGAACGCGTACGGTCAGGACGTGGAAGGTCGAACGGGAGAGATCACACTTTCCTCGGATGCTCCCGACCTGGACTTGGGCGAGATCGACCTTCACGCGACGTTCCTCGCGCAACACAAGGGCAAGGAGCTGCCGCCCTGGAAGGTCACTGCGGCGCGCGGCGTTGCGCTCGAGAAGAGCGCCATCGCCGACTTCCGGGGCAGGTGGCTGCTCGTCGAGTTCTGGGGCCACTGGTGAACGCCCTGCGTGGGCGGCAGTCTGCCGCGCCTCATCGACTTCTACGAGAAGTAGAAGAGCGACCGCTTCGAGATCCTCGCCTTCCACGACGCGACCGTGAAGAGCTTCGCCGAGCTGGACGAGAAGCTCGCCGAGATCAAGAGGAAGCACTGGAAGGGCCGCGACCTGCCGTTCCCGATCCTGCTCGACGCGAGCGGGGAGACGGTGAAGCGGTACGGCGTCCGTGCGTTCCCGACGACGATCCTCATCGATCCGGATGGGCGTCTCGTCGGGGAGGCGAGCGAGGTCGAGTTGAGGAAGGCGCTCGAGAAGGAATCGACCAGGAAATAGCTGGGCACGACGATCCCCGCACACCCTGGGCTGACCGCGTGTCAGCTGCCCTTCCGCGCGCGAGGCGGGGAGAGGAGGACACGGAGTCTCGGCGATCCGACCCAGGCACGCTAGCGCGGCCACAACCACCCGAACGCGCCCGCCGTCAACGCAGCATACACGAGGCCGTCGAGAAGCACCTTGATGGTGACGGGCCACGGTTGGCCCTTCCAGATCGAGTCGGAAGGGGATTGCCACGCGTACGCGAGCCAGGCCGACGCACCTACGACCCGGAACACTGCGAGATACGTCGCCCCGCTCTGGAGTGTGCTGTGCGCGACGTACGCGGCCAGGGCCGACACGACGAGCGCGTAGGCCACCCACTGGACCAGGAAGGATCCCATCTTGATCGGTCCAGCCGGCCGCAGCACGAGCAGGCCGATCGGGCCTTCCTCCAGCTTGCGCATGCCTTCGGGCGACTTCATCTCCTTGTGATCGGCGCAGTACGGGATGAAGTACATGCCTGCCGTCGCGTTGCCTTTGCGGATTGCGGCGCGCACATCGTCTTCATTGCTGAGCTTTTTCACATCGCGGTGGTGGTACTTGAGCACGGTGTGCATGACCGAGCTGACCACGAACACGAGAACGCCCGAGAGCAGGATGGGAAGAATGAGCTGTGACCATGCGACCATGAAAACCTCCGAGGGGAAAGCGACTCGACCCTACAGGACGCGCACAGGCTTGCGCATTGTCAAGCCCCTGCTGATCCGGTTCCATCGCGGTCCCTGCTTCGCGCGATGACCGCCCCGATCCCGCAGGCCCACACCAGGTCGGGGAGGAGCGGCACGCCGGCTCACGCGAAGCTTGATCCCGCGAGTCTGGGTCGGCGTTCCCCAAGGGCGATCGAAATGACCGCACTGCGGCAGAATGTTGAATCCTGGATGCCATGTGCGGCATGAGTTCTCCTGAAGCCATGAGCCCTCCGATCCGATCCTTCGATCCCGACGCCCTGCTGGCGAACGCTGGCTGGGTGCGAGCGTTGGCGCGCAGCCTCGTCCCTTCGGACGCGCACCTCGCCGACGACGTGGCGCAGGATGCTTGTCTCGCGGCGCTCGAGCATCCTCCCGGAACCGACCGGCCCATCCGCGCCTGGCTGACGAGCGTCGTGAAAAACCTCGTGCTCCAGAATCGCCGCGGAAGCGCTCGCCGCAGCGCGCGCGAGGAGCGATCGGCGCAGAGCGAAGCGCAACCCTCGACGCTCGATCACGTCGAAGCGCTCTCCGTGCACCGCGCGCTCGTCGAAGCCGTCATGGATCTCGACGAGCCCTACCGCGAGACGATCGTGCAGCGCTTCTTCGAAGAGCTCTCGCCGAGCGCGATCGCGCACCGGCAACGGGTTCCGGTCGCGACCGTCAAGACGCGGCTCGCACGCGGACTCGACAAGCTGCGCGCGCGCCTCGATCACGATCACGGCGGCGACGGGCGCTCATGGCTTCCGGCGTTGATTCCACTGACTCGAACCACGGGCGGCGCGACCGCCACGACGCTTGGAGCACTTTTCGTGAGCACGAACATCAAGATCGCGATCGCTGCAACGGCGATCGCTTGCGGTCTCGTTGCCCTCTGGCCGTCGCACAAGGCGGCTGAGCCTGCGCTCGCCTCCGCGCCCAAGATCGAGGCGCTTGCCGCTGCGCCTGGGGTCGACCAGGAGGCGAAGGGAGCTCCGTGGATCGCCGATGTGCCGCGCGAGGAGCGCCAGGCCGCGCGCGCGCCGATCGAATCGAAGAAACCAGAATCGCCGGCCGTGGCTGCGCCGATCGAGCGCCTGCACGGACGGGTTCTCGATGCGACCGTGCGCCCGCAGGCCGGCCTTCGCGTCTACTTCAGCGCAGGCCGGAAGGAGATCTCCGCGCGGGAGTTCAACGTCCCGAAGCCGAAGATTCCCGAGGACGCGCCCGCGGCGACGACCGACGCCTCCGGAGGTTTCGAGATTCCGCTGCCGAAGGCGCAAGGTGAGCTCGCAGTTTCCGACGACCGATGGACGACGGTGCTCTCGAGCTTGTGCGGTCCTGTCTCGTCGACATCGGAGCACGTGATCGTCGTCGCGCCGCATCTCGAGCATTCTGGCCGCGTGATCGATGCGGCTGGCCGGCCGCTCGCCCAGGCGCGCATCGAGATCCAGGTCCCGCGCGACCTGCGCATCGCGTTTCCTCACATCCTCGACAGCTCGACCGAGCGCGGCTGGGTCGCGGAGAGCGATGCGCAAGGTCGCTTCGAGCTGAGCGATGCTCCTCGCATCGACAGCGCGAAATTGCAGGTCGCCCTGGACGGTTACGTCCCTGTCTCGCAGCCGGCTCCGGACGTTTCCGATCATGCGCTCGAAATCGTCCTGCGCCGGCCGGAACGGAGACCCGGAATGGTCGCCGGGCAAGTGGTCGACGAGCGCGGGAGGCTCGTGCCCGGTGCACGCGTCACGCTCGGGCGCCAGGCTCTCGTGATCAGCGACGACAACGGTGCGTTCGCGATCGAGATCCCGACGCAGGGGGCGAAGACACCCTGGATCGCGGTGAAAGAAGGCCATCAACCCGCGATCCAGGACGCGAGCGCCGTCGTGCAGAGTGGACGCGCTGACGAGGGCGAGTTCGTCAGGCTGCAACTCGGACCGGCGCCGCTGTCGATCTCCGGTCGCGTCGTCGACGACGAAGATCGACCGCAAGGCGGGTTCAAGGTGTTCGTCGCCGATCCGACGTTCTTCGGCGCGTTCGACGAGGTGCCGACGCACGTCGAGGGAATGCTCGTGGGCGCCGCGGTGCGCGCCGATCTCGAGAAGCTCATGGCGAACGCGCCCGAAGGCCGCCAACCCGAGGACTTGTTGAAGGACACGTCGAGCGTGTTCTGGACGTTCGTCAGGACCGACGCTGGAGGTCGGTTCAAGATAGAAGGCCTGCTCGACCGCGCGTACCGCGTTGCAGCGCTCGATCCGTCGACGCTCTTGCGTGTCGAGACCGAGCCGATCTCCGCCGGCCGAAGCAACGTGTCGATCCGCTTGCCGAAGAACCCGTATCTCGAGAACGTCCGTGGAAGAGTGATGACGAACGGGGGCCAGCCCGTCGCAGGCGTCACCTTGTCACCGAACCACGACGTGATGGCGGTGCAGATCGACGAGCACAGTCGGTCGACCTTCGGCATCAATTCGCAACCGGTGGTCACCGACGCCGAGGGCCGTTTCTCGTTCGCCAGGCTGCCGCGCGAGAAGGTCTATCTCAAGATCACGAGCGATGGCATCCTTCCGCTCGATTGGGGTCGCAAGGACGCGGGAGGGATCGAGGCTGCGGCGCACGGCAAGCTCGACGAGATCGTGATCCACGTTGCGCTCCGTCATCACTTCCAGGTCGAGATCGCGCCCGAAACCGCCGACGAGGTGCGCGTCGTCGATACGGACGGGCACGAAGTGCCGATCCATGTCTTCGAAGGCAACTCGAGCATGAGGGTCGACACGATCAAGCTGGTCGGTGGACGTTCGAAGGTGCTGGTCGTCGGAGAAGAAGCGCGCACGCTCGTGCTCCTGAAGGAGAAGAAGGAAGTGCGCCGCGTCCCGCTCGTGCTCGTGCAGGGCGAGATGAACGTCGTGCGGCCGTGAGGTTCGGCGGGCGCGGGGGGGATGGCGGTCTGTCCAGTCACAGATCCTCCCACCCCGCCAACAGCGAACGAATCCTCACGAGCGAACCGTCACGGAACGCCGCCATCCAGGATCTTGCACAGCTTCGCAGCGTCGATGTTCCCGCCGGAGACAACGCAGACGATCTTGCCGGACCCGGCCCGACCCGAGAGTGCCGCGGCCACCGGCGTTGCCCCCGCTCCCTCCGCGATCACCCGGTTGCGCGTCGCGAGGATCCGGACGGCCGCCGCGACCTCGGCGAGTGACATCACGAGCGAGCCCGCGAGAAGCCGTGAGACGAGCGGCCACATCTCCACCAGGATGCCCCGCCCTCCGATCCCGTCCACGAAGCTCGGTGTATACGTCACTTCCTGAGGAGCGCCGGCGCGCAGGGAGGCGGAGAGGGGCGCGGCGGTTTCGACCTCGCAGGCGTAGACGCGCGTGTCGGGCTCGAGCGCGTGGACCGCCGAGGCGATGCCCGAGGAAAGGCCGCCGCCGCCGTAGGGGACCACGATGGCGTCCACGTCGGGCAGGTCCTCGAGGATCTCGAGGCCGATCGTTCCGTTGCCGGCGATCACCGCGGGGTCAGAGACTGGATGAATGAAGAGGCCCTCCATTCCCGGATAGTGACGGTCCACGAGCACCTGCCACCATCGCTCGAAGGGTACGGGCACGATGCGCGCCCCGAGCCGTTCGATCGCTTCCAGTTTCGTGCGCGGCGCGTGGTCGGGAACGACGACGGAGCAGGGGATGCCCATCCGCTTCGCGGTCCACGCAACCCCCTGGGCCATATTGCCGGCGCTCGCGGTATAGACGCCCCGCGACAGCGCCTTGGGGCCGGCCTTGGCCATCGCATTGCCTGCGCCACGCAGCTTGAAGGACCCGATCGGCTGCAAGTTCTCGAGCTTGAGGAAGATCTCGGCCGGAGCGTCCTCGACGTTCAAGCGGATCAGCGGCGTGCGCAGGACCGAACCCGCGATCCGCTCGCGAGCGGCGCGGATCTCGGCCAGCGGGATGGCCTCAATCGGGCTCATGGCGTGCTCCTCCCAGCTCGACCATCGTTCCGACTCCTTGCTCGCGGGCCAGGCGGTCCAGATGGGATGCCACGGCGAGATCCTCCACGGCGAGCCCCAACGACTTGAAGAGGGTGATCTCCTCCGGCGATCGCCGACCCGCGCACCGGCCGACCAGGACCTCACCCAGCTCGCCCCGGATGTGATCGTCCCCGAGCACGCCCTCGCTCTTCGGGATCAGGAAATCTCCGGCCTCGTTCAGGGCCGACTCGCGGCAGTCGACGAACAGGCGCGCGCGCAGCACAGCCGCCGAGTCCAGCTCGCGAGCGTTCTTCGTGCACGCCCCCACGGCGTTGACGTGGGTCCCCGGAGCGAGCCACTCGCCGAGAAGAACCGGCTCGACCGAAGAGGTCGTCGTGCAGACGAGATCGGCGCCCTCGACCGCCGCGCGGGCGCTGTCCACCGGTTCGACGCGGATTCCATGCCGGCTCGACTCGCGAGCGGCGAACCCCTCCCGGCCGGCACGGCTCGGGCTGAACACGCGCGCGCGGCGGACCCTCCTCACGCAGATCATCGCTTCGAGGTGGGTTCTGGCCTGAACACCCGCGCCCAGGATCGCCAAATCGCCGGCGTCCTCGCGTGCAAGAAGGCGCGTGGCGAGGGCGCTCGCAGCGGCCGTGCGGATCGCGGTGATCTCGCTCGCGTCCAGGATGGCCCGTGGAACGCCGTGATCGACGTCGAGCAGGACGACGACGCCCTGATGGGAATCATAGGGAGTGCCGTGATTCCCTGGAAAGATCGCGACGACCTTGAGACCGAGAGCCGCAGGCCGGCTCAGGCTGCCGGGCATCATCCCGAGCAGTCCCTTCCCGTCCGCGAGCTTCATGCCCCAACGCAGCGGATTCTGGGCTTCGCCGCGGGTGAGGGTGGTCAGGGCCTCGGCCATCAGGTCCACGCAGACTCTCATGGGGAGCAAGGCGCGAATCTGCGGCTGCGTCAGGATCAGCGTCGCCACTTTGGGTATCGTGACGCGGAGAGCGGAGGGGCGCAAACCGCCGAGGAGAGACCGCGCCGTTGCCGGAGCAAGGAATCGAGGCGGGGACCACGAGCATGGCGAGAAGCCGGATGAAGGCGGTCGAGAGGCCCAGCCGGTCAGAGCTCGAGGCGGCCGCCGACCGCATCCGAGACGTCGTCGTCCACACGCCGCTCGTCCCGCTCCACGCGCATGGACCGGATCTCCGGATCCTGCTCAAGCCCGAGATCCTTCAGCCTGCCGGCTCGTTCAAGATCCGCGGCATCTACCACGCCGTCCTCCGCCTGGGAGACGAGCAGCGCCGCAGCGGCCTAAGCACCGTCAGCGCCGGGAACACGGCCAAGGCGCTGGCCTGGTGCGGCCATCGTTTCGGCGTTTCGGCGCGAAGCCTCATGCCGGACACCGCGCCGGCGGCGAAGGTCGAGGCCGTTCGCGCGCTGGGCGGGACGCCGGTGCTGGTGCCCACCGCAGAGGTCTTCCGCTTCTTGCGGGAGCACGGATGGGTTTCCGAGCCCTACGCATTCATCCACCCGTGGACGAACCGGGACGTCATACTCGGGCACGGGTCACTGGGCCTCGAGGTGCTCGTCGATTGCCCGGAGGTCGACACGGTCTACGTTCCCGTCGGCGGGGGCGGCCTTTTCGCCGGCGTGGCCAGCGCGATCAAATCGGCCAGGCCCTCCACACGTGTCGTGGCCGTCGAGCCCGAGGGATGCGCCTCGCTTCACGCCGCGATTCGTGCGGGCGAGCCCGTCACGGTCGAGTGCCACACGATGTGCGACGGAGTGGCTGTTCCCTACGTCACGGAGGAGATGTTCCCCTTGTTGAGGGACCTGGCCGACGACGTGGTCCTGGTCTCGGAGGACGAAGTGCGGTCCGCGATCAGGATGCTGGCTGCTGCCAACCACCTGATCGCCGAAGGCGCGGGCGCGCTCGCGACGGCCGCGGCCTTGAAATCCCCGCCGGATGAGAGAGGAACGACGGTCTGCCTCGTGACAGGTGGCAGCATCGACCTGTCGAAGCTCGCGGAGATCCTCCTGGAACGGCCGTCTCACGGTCGTTGAGGGCGTGGGTTCCGAACGGGTGGGCAGAGCCGAGCTTCCCGGTCGGAAAGGGGTGCGCGCGTCCCCGAAGCTGACGGCGCGGACTGATTCGGGATCCGGGCCGGGCACGATCCACGCGTACGGCACCCCGGGGCACCTCCTTCAACCTCGACCTTGT
This sequence comes from Planctomycetota bacterium, assembly GCA_041488095.1. Taxonomy (GTDB): domain Bacteria; phylum Planctomycetota; class UBA1135; order UBA1135; genus DASYPQ01. The sequence continues at coordinate 21,263 of JBGPOP010000036.1, read as the reverse complement.
GTGCCCCGGCGCGGACGTCTAGTCTCGGGAACGAGGGGCGCACCTTCTTGCTCGCAGCGGAGGGAGGGCGTGGCCGAGTCCACAACGTGGGAAGAGAGGTGTGCCGATGCTCCCGAAAGCTCGAGGGACGGGCAGGACGGCGGCGATCGGCCGCGAGCGCCCATCCGGCCAGGAGCCCTCGCATGCAACGCATCCGCCCGTGCAGGGACGCCGACGCCTCGACGTAGGCATCATCGAGCTGATCGAGGACTCCGCCTCGAAGAGCTGGACGGACTTCGTCTACCGCGGTCTCTTCAAGAAGTACCACGCCAGCATCACTCCCCAGGCCGTCTCGGTGTGGTGCCGGCAGCTCGGCCATCGAGTCTCGTACGCCACGTACTACGGGCAACGGGATCCGATCGAGCTGCTCCCCGACCACCTCGACGTCGTCTTCATCGCGACCTACACGCAGGCCAGCGCGCTCGCTTGCGCCCTGGCGAAGGTCTACCGAACGAGGAAGACGCTGACCGTCGTGGGTGGGCCGCATGCCAAGGCGTTCCCCAAGGACTGCCTCCGCTTCTTCGACCTCGTCGTCCAGGACTGCGACAAGACCCTCCTCGACGACATCCTCCGCGACCGATTCGAGCGACACACGGTCGTGACCAGCGGCCGGCCCTTGAAGACGTTGCCGAGCGTCGAGGAGCGGATGCCGGAGATCGTGACGGCATCCCTGGTGCGGAGGAGCAGGTTCCGTCGCATCAACATCGTGCCGCTCTTGAGCAGCATCGGCTGTCCCTACACCTGCGACTTCTGCGTGGACTGGAACAATCCGTATGTGATGTTTCCCCCGGAGCTGCTGGAGGCCGATCTTCGCTACCTGTCCGAGCACTGGCCGGGAGTCCTGGTGACGTACCACGACCCGAACTTCGGCGTGAAGTTCGATCAGGTGCTGGACATCATCGAGACGATCCCGAAGGGGAAGCGCAGTCCCTACATCATGGAGAGCTCCCTCTCCATCCTGCGCGACTCCAGGATGCAGCGTCTCAAGGAGACGAGATGCCTCTTCATCGCTCCGGGAGTCGAATCCTGGAACGACTACTCGAACAAGACCGGGGTCGGCACCCGGGTCGGGAGGGAGAAGCTCACCCAGGTCGTCGGACACTTCCGCCAGCTCCGGCAGTACGTTCCCGGTCTCCAGGCGAACTTCCTGTTCGGGACCCACGCGGACGACGGGGACGAGCCGGCCGAGCTCACCAAGGAATTCATCCGGTCGGCTCCCTTCGTCTGGTCCACGGTCAACATCCCGACACCCTTCGGCAACACCCCTCTTTACGACCGGGCACGCGCGGGCGGCCAGATCCTCGACGCCATGCCGTTCAGCTTCTACTACACCCCGTACCTGGTCACGACCATGCCGCGTTATCGCCCGGTCGAATACTACGACCACCTCATCGACATCTATTCGACGATGACGTCGAGCGCGATGCTCGTGCGCCGGCTCGGTCGGGAGTCGACGCTGCGATTCGGCACGCTCAACGTGCTTCGGACCTTCGCGATGCGACAGGACCTCGCCGGACTCCGGCTCCTGCGCAGGATGCTCTCGACGGACCGGGAGTTCCGCGCCTTCCACGAGGGGGACGGGAATCCCCTCCCGGAGTTCTACCAGCGCCGCTACGAGCAGAAACTGGGACGCTACGCGAGCCTGATGTCGCGCGCGGAGAGGACGCCGGAGCTGGAAAAGGCGACCCCGAAGCCGAGCGCGATCGGATCCGTGGCCGCCGGGGGCGATCGCGGACCGCGCCGGATCCGTGGTATCAAGGTGGAATGATGCGCAGCGGCTGCCTGGGCGCGCGGACGCGAGGCTGACGGCGCGAACGTCTCGGCAACCTGATCGACGTGGAGGAGATCGCCTGGGCGGGCTACCATCCGGAGGTTGGGAGTCGTTCCAGGCGTTCCGAGGATCCCCATGCAGACCCGCACCGACGAGATCGCCGACGGCATCTACCGCGTCTCCACGTTCGTTCCCGAGCTGACGCCCGACGGGTTCACCTTCAACCAGTTCCTGATCCGAGCTGAGCAGCCGCTCCTGTTCCACACCGGGCCACGCGCCATGTTTGCTGCGGTCTCGCAGGCCGTCTCGCGGATCGTTCCGCTCGCCGACCTGCGCTGGATCACCTTCGGCCACGTCGAAGCGGACGAGTGCGGCTCGATGAACCAATGGCTCGCCGCCGCGCCGCGAGCCCAGGTGGCCCACGGTGCGGTCGGCGTGATGGTCTCCCTGAACGATCTCTGTGACCGCCCGCCGCGCGCGCTGGAGGACGGCGAGGTCCTCGACCTCGGCGGCAAGCGCGTGCGCCACCTCGACACGCCGCACGTGCCGCACAACTGGGAGGCCCGCGTGCTCTTCGAGGAATCCACGCGGACGCTGCTCGCCGGAGATCTCTTCACGCACACGGGAGACGGGCCGCCCGTCACGGAGAAGGACATCGTCCTCCCCGCGAAAGCCGGAGAGGAGATGTTCCGCGCGAGCTGCTACACGCCGGGAACCGGCCCCGCGATACGCCGGCTCGCCGATCTCCGGCCGACGACGCTTGCGCTGATGCACGGCTCGTCGTTCCGCGGGGACGGCGCGAAGGCCCTGCGGGAACTTGCCGGTCTCTACGACGGCTGGCTGCGTAGCGCGTGAGGGCGCGACGGGTTCGGCAGAAGCAGGCTCTGTCTAGGCGCTCCGCGCGAGGCGGGGGAGAGGCGGCGAGGGAACGCCGAGCTGAGCGACACGGCGCGAGCGTGACCGCGCGAACACCCTTGCGTGGAGGTCGAGGCAAGCCGCGCGGCTAGGATGGACGGCGATGAGTTCGCTCGCGATCGAAGCCCGCGGTCTACGCAAGCAGTTCGGTGGGAATACCGTGCTCGACAAGATCGACCTCGCGGTCGAGCCCGGGCGGATCCTCGGATACATCGGACCCAACGGCGCGGGAAAGACAACCACCGTCAAGATCCTCACGGGCCTCCTCGGTACGTTTGAGGGCGAGGTTCGGGTCCTCGGAATTGATCCGCGCAAGGAGCCGATGGAGATCAAGCGGCGCATCGGATACGTGCCCGAGAACGCCATCCTCTACGAGCAACTCACCATCGCGGAATACCTCCTTTTCATTGGACGGCTTCACGACCTCGACGATCGACGGATCCAGGAACGTGCAGATGCCTTCCTGTTCGCGTTCGATCTATCGGCGCGTCTCAACAGTCGCATCTCGAACCTCTCCAAGGGAATGCGACAGAAGGTGCTCCTCACCTCGGCCCTCCTTCATTCCCCCGAGCTGCTGTTCGTTGACGAACCGCTATCCGGCCTTGATGTCAATGCGACCATTCTGATCAAGGAGTTCCTGCGCGGATTCGTGCAGCGTGGACGCACGGTCTTCTACTGTTCGCATGTCATGGACGTTGTGGAGCGGATCTGCGATCCCATCGTCATCCTGGATCGAGGCCGAATCGTGGCCCAGGGAAGCTTCGAGGATCTTGCGCGAGCGGGCCGAGGCACCTCGCTCGAGGCGATCTTCGCTGGACTGACGAGCGCGGGTGACCAAGAGGAGCGGGCTCGTCGTCTACTGGATGCATTGTCGTGAGTGTGAAATCCCTGGCTTCGGGATGGATCAAGCGCGGAGAGTCGCCTCTGCCTCTCACGATCGTTTTGAAAATCGTTGATCATCTTCGCAAGCCGATCCAGGCCGCTGGCGTCGATTTCAAGCGCTTTCGATCCATTCTGGAGCTGAAACTCCGCCTCGACCTTCGAGCTACGACCCAAGCGGGTGGGGGTTCCTTGGCGATCAGCTTCGGAGTCTTGCTCGGGTTCGGGTGGCTCGCTGGCCTCCCAGTCGGAGTGATGGCCTGCTTCCATCCGGATCCTGTGCTCTGGATGGCGGCCGTTCAGGCTACGAACATGGGGCTGCTCGCGTTCGTGTTGCTCCTCCAGTACGGACCCATGCTCGTGGACTCCACGGACATCGCCATCGTCGCTCCGCTTCCAGTGGGCGATCGCACGCTCTTCGCCGCCCGCATGGCGCACGTACTCGTCTACACGGGTCTCCTCTGGGTCAGCATCGCATTCTGGCCGATGGTGCTCGGCTCGTTGAACTTCTCGGCGTGGGCTGTGCTGACCCTTGTGCCGCTTGCCTCCATCCTCTCGACCTTCCTGACGGTCGGACTTGTCTCGGCCTTCTATGGACTCGTGCTGATCCTCTTCGGTCCGGTCCGATTTCAGCGGTTGGCGTTGTGGCTCCAGGTCGGACTGGCGGCCTTTCTGATGGGAGGCTCGCAGCTTCTACCGCGGATCTTCTCCGTTCACTCGATCACCACCATGCTCGAAGCGCATCCCCTGGTTCGGATGCTTGTGCCGCCGATGCACTTCGGCGGTCTGTTCGGACTCGCTCTGGGGGATGCCTCACGCACGAACCTCGGGCTCACCCTTCTCGCCTTGCTGCTCCCCATGGCCGCCTGCCTGCTTGCCCTATACTTGGCCTCGCGTCACTTCATCGTAGGTCTGTCCGGCGAGGCACATGGGCGTGTCGTCAACAAGCCTACATGGAAGACCGGCATCCTTTCCGCTTCGCGCCTGGGCCGGCTCGTCACTCGGTCCCAAGCGGAACGCTCAGCCTTTGATCTCACCTTGGCGATGTCGCGACGAGACCGCGTCTTCCTGCGCTTCGCGCTGCCACAGCTCATCGGATTCTCCGTCATGATCGTCGCGGTGTCCGTCCCGTTCCGCGAAGGAGGGGTGCGGGAGAGTGGCCCCTTTGGCGTGTTCGCGCTCTACATGGCCACGATTGGATTCACGGGATTCCTTGATACGTCTCGCTACACCGAGTTTCCGAAGGCATCCGGCGTCCTGCACGTGCACCCGGTGCTCGACCCGGGATTTTTGCTCGCAGGCGGGGTCAAGGGTCTCTTGCTGGGCGTCCTCCTCCCTGTTGCCTTGGTTCTTGCCACGATCCTGCTTGTCATCGACGGGGTGCCCCGTACCGCAGACATCGTACTGGCACTGGAGATGGTCTCGCTGCTGCTGCTCGCGGGCATCCCTCACTTCGGTCTCGCGATCCCTTTCACATGTCAGCACCAGCAGGGCGAGGTCAATGTTCGGATGCTGGGTCTGAGCATTGTCATGACGATCTGCGCGGGAGCAGCCGCGGGTGTGCATGCGTTGGCGAGGCTCCATCCTGTCGCCCAGGGTTCCCTGATGGTTCTGGTCTTGCCCGTGATCGTGGTTCTCTTCCGCCGGATAAGTCGGCTCACGGCGGACTTGCCAAGGCAATGAGCAAAGGCAGACCGCGGGCCGGCATTCTGATGGGGGAGAAGGCCTGCCTTGCGGCGCAGTTGCCTTTGAGGGCTACCTCCATGGGGGAGGGGGTACCACCACCGGACACTCTCTTGGACCATCGGCATCGACTGCCGGCTCCGCTCTACGATGGGTCGCGAGGGGGCTGACGCTCTCGAGCCCGGGTGTGAGACCCGCGATCAGCGGGAGTGTTGGCGTGAGAAGCCCGGCCCCCCGGGCGCGCAGTCGTCGGGTGGAACAGCGAGCGACGGCTTCACGGCTGCACGGTGAACTGGATCCCGTCCGTGAGGCCGATGTTGTTCGGCGGAGGGAAGAATGGGTCGCGACTCCAGTACTGAGCGTAGACCACCGCACCAGCCGGGATGCCCTTCGACAGCATGTAGCCCTGGCTGAACCAGAACGAGTAGGCGCCCGAGCAGTCGTTCACCCCGGGCGTGCCCCCCGAGTTCTGGGCTGGCGTCCTCTTGAAGGGTGACCCCAGGCACAGTGTTCCGCCGCCGAGCGGCAGGTTGCCTTGCGAGTACGACCACAGGAGGATTCCCGTCTTGTTGTTCAACACGTGGTGGGCGGTGACGTGGAAGTCGTCCGGACCTGAGAAGGAGGGAACGCCGTTCGCGCAGATCTCGGGCAGGCAGCCTTGGCTGTTCACCTTCGCCGTGCAGTAGGTCGGGTAGCCGCCGCAGGGGAGAGGGTCGTAGAAGAAGACATCGCTGAACCCGTTCGTGTCTCCCGACACCAGGTTCGTTGCGTTGCTCCAGAATGCGACCAGTGAGCCGCCCGTCGAGATCGAAGGAGAGTGGCTGTCCCCATTGCCTTCGCTGCTGACCGCGCTCACTCGGGTCGTGGATCCAGATTGGTTGTCATGCACGAACACATCCAGATGGCCGTTGGTGTCACCCGGGACGAGGTTGCTTGCGTCGCTGATGAATGCGACGAACCGCCCATCTGACGATAGCGACGACGCGGACGATCCTCCTTGAGCTTGAACTCCACTCGAGTCCACGCTTGCCAAGCTGAACGTCAAGCTCTGCATGTCGCGAACGAACACGTCGCTCGCCCCGTTGGTATCCCCGAGCACCAAATTCGTGGCGGTGCTTGCGAACGCGACGTATCGGCCACTCGCGGAGATCGATGGATTGGAGCTGCCCTGGTTTCCGATGATCCAGTTCGGGTCTACCGTCGCGGCCAGCGTCGTCCCTGTCTGGGTATCACGGACGAAGATGTCAGACGCTCCGTTCGTGTCTCCAGCCACGAGATCACTGGCGTTGCTCATGAATGCCACGAATCGTCCGTCGGCAGAGATCGATGGGTACGCGCTGTCGGCATTGCCCGAAGTGCCGCTCGTGCCGACGCTCACCAGCGTGGTGACGCGTGCCTGTACGTCTCTCACGAACACGTCCTGCACCAGATTCTGATCGTTCGGCGTGAGCTGGCTCGCGCAAACGAATGCAACGAAACGACCATCTCCAGAGATCCCCCCAGCGAAGCTGTTCGTAGTCGCGGGGTTGCCGCTCGAATCCACGCTGACCCGAGTCGTCGTTCCTGCCAGCAGATCCCTGATGTAGACGCTCCAAGCAGCCGGGCTGGTGCTGCCTACGAGGTTGGTCGAGGTGCTCTCGAACGCCACATAGCGCCCGTCCGCGGAGATCGAGGCCAGGTCACTTTGCGAATTGGCCTCCGCTCCGGAGTTCGTCAAGCTGACCCGGGCCGTCGCTCCGGTCCACGTGTCATGGTCGAAGATGTCATAGGCGCCGTTCGTGTCTCCAGTGACGAGATTGCTCGCGTTGCTGGTGAACACGATGTGCCTGCCGTCGGCAGACACGGATGGCGTGAAGGACCATCCGTTGCTCTGGACCTGGCTCGAGCTGACGCTCGCCCTCGTGATGCTTTGGGCACAAAGGCGGTCTCCGAGGAGGATGACGAGCGTGGTCGCGAGGCACGGCATGAGCGTTTTCATGACGAACTTGCCTCCCTGAGTTGCACCCTCCGGATGTCGAGGTAACTCATGTTTGGATCGAGGTTTCTCGGCCGGTGATCACCTACCCTACCGATGGGTGGCAGGAACGGCGGTCAATTGCGGACTTTGGCGGTCGGGAGCGGACGCGGCGACGCGTCACATCGACGGCACGAACGCCGCGCGCGACTCACGCCCCGAAAGGAGCGCCGTCGTAACTCTGCGTCACATCGCAAGTTGTGTGGAGCGGGCGACGGCGATCGAACCCGCGACATCCGGCTTGGGAAGCTGGGGCGTGGCTACCGCTCGATGTCCGCTCCAGACCTCTCCAGTCACGGCTTGTCCGCTTCGGTCCGCCGCAGTCCCACCTCGATGTTCGACTGGAGCAGTCTGGGTGTGTAATGAACAAGAACCTGATTCCCTTCGCCGCATCGGGATTGTCCGTGGGCTCCCCGGGTGCGCGGGCCCCCGACGAAGTCTCGGAGCACACAGCGTCTGTTTCGAACCCCGAGGAGGAGACATGGATCGTGACGATGGATTGAACGACCGCATCGATCGCCTGGAGCGCCAGCTCGCGCGCATGAAATTCGTTGGCTCGCTCCTGGCGGTGCTCGCCTGCGTGCTCATCCTCTCCTCCCTCCAGTCCAAGCCGCCGGGCGACGGCGTCCTGCGTGCGCGCGGCCTCGTCATCGAGGACGAAGCCGGCCGCGAGCGCATCCTCCTCGGCGCGCCGATACCCTTCGCGAAGAACCGCGTGCGCACGGACCCCGAACGCGTCGCGAAGACGTGGGGGCCGCGCTTTCCGAAGGAGTACCTCGACTTCTACAAGGGGTATCGCCACGACGTGAACGGGCTCCTGGTCCTCGACGCAGCGGGATTCGACCGCCTCGCGCTCGGCGATGGGGTGCCCGACCCGAACATCGGGAAGCGCATCGGTGCGTCGACGGGCCTCGTGATCAACGACGAGCAGGGCTTCGAGCGCACCGGCTACGGGCTCCTCAAGGTCGGCGACCACTACCGCGCAAACCTCGGGCTCGACTCGGCCAACGGCGGCGAGGGTCTCTCGCTCTGCCTCTTCGACGAGGGGGGTGTCGGCGTCGTCATCGCCGACCAGGAGCAGCGGCTCTTCCTCGGGAGCGCGCCACCGGGCTTCCCGCTCACCGGCCTGTCCTCGGCGCTGCACGGCCTTGTCCTGCTCGAGGGAGACAAGGTGAAGAAGGTATTCAACGCGGTGGAGGACAAGTAGCTCTCCGCGCGCGAGTCGCCCGCGCGGGCAGCGTTCTCGACTTTCACTTCGTTCGAGATTGGCGGCTGGGGGAGCGGTGGTCACGGCCCCTTGGGGCGGGGTCCGACGGTGGCGAGCTCGAAGGGTTGGAACCCGAGCGCCCGGGCTGGGGAGTCGTCGGCTACAGCGAAGTGCGTGGGATGGGCGAGATCGAGCTTGGGGTCCGCAACGACGGAGCCGGTGTCCAGGCCGGTTGCAAGCCAGGCGCTGAGGTCTTTGCCACCGGGGAACGGGACGGGCTTGGCGTCGGTGCGCCAATAGAGGTTGTTCTGGAGCACCACGCCGCCGGACCAGTCGCCGTTGAACCACTTGTCGTTGTCGGCGACGACGATATTGCGAGCGAAGGTGAAGGAGGTGTGCTCCTCGCGACGGGTGCGCCAGACCTGGGCGTCGCGGCCCATCGCAAAGATGTTGTTCTGCACCACGTTCTCCTTCCCGTAGTGCTGGTGGAACCCACCGTGCGTGGTACGGAGAACGAGGTTGTTCTCGGCGACGATCCCGGTGGAGCCCTCATCGAAGTAGATCCCCCAGGCGATGGTGCGCCCGGCGATGTCGTGGAAGAAGTTGTTGCGGATCACGGTGCCGCTCTGAGTTCCCAGCGTGTAGATCCCGCCCATGTCGCCCAGCGGCGGTTCGGTGTTGCCGGGCCGATCGCCCAGATGGTCGATCTCGTTGAGCTCGACGATGTTCCCGCCGGCCTGCGATGGGCCGTACCCCCAGGTCCAGCCGATCGAGATGCCGGAGTAATCGAACTCGGTGATGCGGTTGTGCGTGACGCGGTTTTCGCTGGATTGGCCGATCCACAGGCCGATGGCCTGGTGGTGGATGTGGCCGCCGTCGGTGAGGGTGCAGTCTTCGACGGTGTTGCGGGCGGTGCGGTCGGCGGCGCTCTCGCGGACGACCGTCTCGCCGATCTTCACGCCGCCGGCACCCAGGTCGGTGATGGTGCAGCGGGAGAACACGTCATCGGTGCAGCCCCGGGCGAGCTCGAAGCCGTAGCCGCCGACGTGGGAGATCGTGCAGTCGATGAAGGCGACGTGGCGAGCGCCATCGGCGTGGACGGCGCCGGGCACGCCCCAGGCGGCCTGCACGAAACCCATCGGGTCGACGGAAGGCCGGCCCGGCTTGTACTCCTCCGGGAACCACCACTGGGCGTGGGAGAAGGTGAGCCCTTCGAATCGGACGTGCTGGACGAACCGGCCTTGCTCGGGTTCACCGTGGAGCTCCAGCACACTCGTGAAGACGGGTGCAGCGGCAATTGAATGGTCGATGGTCTCGCCGGGAAGCGGCATGTAGTAGATCGTGCCGGCCTTGTCGTCGAGGAACCACTCGCCAGGAGAGTCGAGGAACGCGGCGCTGCCTTCGAGGAAGTAGAGATCGCCGGGGTTGAGAAGGAAGGTGGTACGCTTGGTGAATGTGGCGATGCGCTTCTCGAGATCGATGCCGGCGACGGTGAGGTGGGTGTCGATCCAGCGGGTGAAGACGACCAGATCGGCGCTGGCTGCTTTCTTCCAGACCGTCGCATCGGCCTCCCGGAAGCGGAAGTTGTTCTTCCCGTCGGTCCACTGGGTGTCGGGCGGGAGATCGGGGATGTCTTCGATGTGGAGATACCCCACATCGGGGCAACGGGCCCGGGTGCGACGCTGGTTGTTCACATACAGCTCGCGGAAGGTCCAGCGGTCCATCTTCATGGAGGTGCGGATCTCCTGGATGTCGGCGGACCAGAGCTTCTTGCCGTCGAGCGTCACGCTGCGCCAGCGGGGGAGTCGGCGTCCGGCGCTGAGGACGGGGTGCTCGCCGGCTGCGGAGGCGTAGGTGATCGGATGGTCGGCGTCGCCGGAGTCCTCGGAGGTGAGCACGAGGGGCTCGCTGAGGCTGTAGACGCCGTCGTGGAGGAGGATCGTCACCGGCCCCTTGAGCGCGCCGCCCGAGTCGCGTTCCAGAGCACGGACCAGATCGCGGGCTCGTGCGACCGTGGCGACGGGGCCGTCGGAGAGGGCCGCATTGGGGGCTTCGAGGCGTCCTGACCAGGTATCGCTACCGGCGCGGGCGACGTGAAGCACGGTCTGCTGGCGGGTCGGGAGTACTTGCGCCGGGACGAGCAGGGCGGCCAAGCCCATCCTGCTGGCGACGGAGGAGCGCGGAGTGTTCATGACCCCAGGATACCGGAGCGCCGGCACGCGCGGCGTCGGCGGTGGTATCCGTCGGGCTCATCCGCGCCGAAGCCGGTGTGGGGTGCTTGACTCGCAGTTCCAAACCCAGGAGACCGGCCGTGACCAAGAGCAGCACGCGAGTCGGTGGAGTCACTCCCGACCATCACCGCGGCTGCGTGTAACCTGCGGGAGGCAGCTTCACGGGGTAGTCACCCGGAGGAGACGACGCGGCGCGCCCCTCGACCCGAACATCGTTCGCGTAGTAGCCCGACCGCGCGGCATCGAACGACCCATCCTCGTTCCGAAAGGTCCACTCACCGAGACGCTTGCCCTCGTGATAGCTGCCCTCTTCGAGCTTCACTCCGTCGTGACCCCAGCGGACGTAGAGACCCTCCTTGACAAGGTGTCCATCTGATCCGAGCGCCTCGTGGTATTGGACCTCAGGGACATGTCCATTGCGGAACTGGGTGACGACACATGTGCCGTCCGACATGAGGACTGACTCCTCTTCACGAAAGAACAGGAAGACCCAGGCCAATAGCAATACCGACAGCACGACGGCTGCTGCGCCGAGGACTTGGCCGATCCGGGTCTTGCGGCGACCCGCTGGATCGATGCGGCGCGCTCTCATCGCAGCCGACTGCCTCCATCCGAGGATGCAGGCCAGCAGTCCCAGCGGCACCACAACGAAGCCCACCAGGACATGGAGTTGTCCGGCCTCAGAGCTGCGAGACTCCAGGCAGACGATCGCGAGGAATGTCGCCAGGCTCAGAACCCCGAGCGCGAGGACCGTCCCGCCGCGATGGGGTCGGAGGGCTGCCTCCATGGGCGACAGGCTACCCCCGGCCGGCCCGTTCGGACCCTCGGTGGATTAGGCGGTCCTGAGCCGGAGGATCCTTGCCTTGGATCGCCGGCACCAGATCAGAGCGCCTGTGATCGCCAGAAGTGCTCCCAGGATTGCGAACGGCCCAAGGAAGGGCGTGACCACCGCGATCTCCGCGATCGCACTGGCCAGGGCGACTGCAAAGCACACGATCAGGTTGCGACCTCGCACGGCAAAGAACGCAGGGATCCAGACAGCGAGCCCGGCTGCGTTGGCGAACCAGACGGCGGTGTTCCACACGAAGGGATCGTGAAGCGTTTCAGAGAGATCCTGTCCGAACGCTTGGTCCGTAGGCGGAAGCGACCACTGGAGCACGGCGATGTATGCGAGGGCGCATGTGTACGCGCCAACCATGGAAAGAATGAGCACGAGGGGAATGCGCCAGAGATCCTCTCGAATCAGCTTCAACCTGCGGCACGCGCGGGCTCGTGAACCCGCGCGCGCCGTGACGCGACACGTCGGCCCACGGCGCGCCCGGGCAGCGAGGTGGGACGACCGAGCGTACTCACGTAGGCACCGCCACGGCGCGCCTCGCATCGACATGTGAGGAGGCGAACCCCCCTCACGGCCCTCAGGATGGGGGTTCCGGGCTCCGTGTCGAGCACCTACGGAGGCTCGATCGAGGCCCCGAGGACTGGCATGCGCGCCGCGAGCTGGGCTCGCTGCTACGCGGATGGGGATCTCGGGACGGACAGGCTCGCGCTAGACCGGCATGGGCGCGATCACCCGCCCGGGGAAAACCCGCTCCATCCGGTCGCCGGCGCCGTGGCGCGCGAGCACGCCCGCGAGTGCATCGCGGTAGTCGTGCACGACCGACAGGTCGCCCGGCCCGATCAGCGAGCCCTCGCCGAGCCCCGGCCAACGGCAGTGCATTCCCCCGCTCGTCCCACCGCCGAGCACGAAGAAGGCACCGCCGCGGCCGTGGTCGGTTCCGAGGGAGCCGTTCTCCCCCACGCGCCGTCCGAACTCGGTCATCACCACGACGCTCGTCGTCGCAAGCAGCGGGCCGAGGTCGCGCGCGAAGGCCGAAAGGGCGAGCGCGACCGCGCGCAGTCGCGGCGCGATGACGGTTTCCTGCACGAAGTGGCTGTCCCAGCCCTCGAGGTCGAGCGTCGCGGCGCGCACGCCGACGCGCGCCTTGACGAGCTGCGCGATGCGCGCGAGCCCGCGGCCGAAGTCCTGTGCGATCTCGCCGTCCGCTGCCGTGGCGTAGACCGCGCCGTGCTCGGGCTGGTACGTCCGTTGCGCGAGCTCGCCGATGCGCGCCGCAGCGGCAAGAGCATCGCAGGCGCTCGGGCCGAGCAGCTCGTCGCCGCGGTAGAGCTCGCCGAGCACTTCGCGCACCGGCTCGGTGTCGTCGCCCGGCCGCAGCTCGTCGAGGCTCTCCAGTGCGGCCGCGCTGGGCGCGCCGCGCAGACTCTCGGGGAGCTGCGGGCCGAGCGCGAGCGCCGCGAGCGGGCCGCTGCCCCCGGACGCGCGCAGCCAGCGGCCGATCCAGCCGCCCGCGACGCTCGTGCCGCCGTGCTCCATCAGGTCCTGCGCCTCGAAGTGCGAGCGCGTGTCGTCGTCGCTGCCGCAGGCGTGGACGATCGAGAGCTGGCCTTCCTGGAAGAGCGGCAGGAGCTCCGCCATCAGCGGGTGCAGCGCGAAGAAACCGTCGAGGCGCAGGCCCTCGCTCGCCTGCACGGCGATGCGCGGCCGCGCGCGGTGGTAGTCGTCGTCCCCCACCGGCGGCACGAGCGCGAGCCCGTCCGCCGCACCGCGCAGGAAGATCGCGATCAGTGCGCGCGGCTCGTCGCGTTCGGTGTCCTTGGCAACTTGCGGATGGAGGATCATGGTCAGCAGCGCTGGAAGATGGGCGAAGCGAGCAAGAGGCCGAGGATCGGCGCGCCGCGGCCGAGGAAGAGCTCGCGCTCGCGCGCGCTCGGCTGGCGGCCGAGCAGGTGCGCGACGAGTCCGTCGTGTCCGCCGACGCGCTCGAGGAGCCGCGGCGCGTCGATGCGCGTGCCCTCGACGTGCCCGCCGGCGAGCGCCAGCGCGAGCTTCCAGCGCCAGAAGAGCGCGCCCTGCCAGGCCGCGGCCTCCTCCGGGTAGCCGTCGGGTGTGGGGAACTGGAAGGGCGCGTGCCCCATGCGCGCGAGGTAGCTCGTCAGCGCGGGTCCAGCGTCGGTCGCAGCCTCGGTAGCGCGCAGGATCGAGACCGTGTAGTGGAACGGGCGCTTGAGCTTCGCGCCGCGCAGCGCAGCGAACTCGGGCTCCTCGGCCAGGAACTCGGGCCGCACGAGGAGCGCACGCAGCGTGGCCACGATTTCGCCGCCGCTCGTGCGGAAGGCCGCCGCGACCGCCTCGACCGCCGCGCGCGGCGGATCGTCGGAGAGAAAGCGCTGGCAGAGCTTCGTGGAGACGTGCGCCGCGGTCGAGGGATGCTTCGCGACGGTCTCGAGCAGGATCTCGGCATCGCGCTCGCGTCCGCCGGCGGGGATCTCGACGCCGAGCACGCTCTTGCGACCATCGTCGTGCTCGTCGGCGTGGAACTCGACGCTCGCCTTGCGGAAGCCGTTCTTGTCGCGCACCGTCCAGCCGGTCAGACAGCGCGCGGCCTCCATCACGTCCTGCTGCGTGTAGCCGCCGTGCACGCCGAGCGTGTGCAGCTCGAGCAGCTCGCGCGCGTAGTTCTCGTTCGGCCGCTCGATGGCCGTGCGCTTCACGTTCGCGCGCCCGTCGAGGTACCAGAGCATTGCCGGACTGAAGGCCGAGGCGCGCAGAAGTTCGGGGAAGCGCCCGAACGCGTGCTTGCGGATCACCTCGCGGTCGTCGCCCGCCTTGAGCCAGGCGCACTCCCCTTTCGAGCAGTCGATGTTGAAGTGGTCGGTCCAGAATTCGACCAGCACTTCGTAGAGCTGGCGCTTCGAGAACGTCGCGCGCAGCAGCGCGGCAGCGGTCAGCTCGCGCAAGAGGACCTGCGGCTTGTACTCGTACAGCTCGCCGATCGGGGCATCGAGCGAGTCGCAGCGGCGCACCGCGCGCTCGGCGCGCTCATCGTCGATCTTCTGCGGCGCGAGCTGCTCTTCGATCCAGGCCGCGGTCGCTGCGCGCGGCTGCGGGGCGAGTGCCAGGAACGCGCTGCGATCGCCCGGGCGCAGGCCGAAGGTGCAGCGGCCAAGCACGTGCTGTGCGAGGTCGATGCCCGGGCTCGTCGAAGCAACGAAGGTGCCGCTCTCCTGCGCCGGCGCGCGCAGCACCTCGAGCGGGTCGCAGCCGCCGAGCGAGACGCACGCGCCACTGGTCGCGAGCAGGAATGTCCGCCGCGTGAGGCTCACGACTCCACCGGGACGCTCGTGACCGGTGCGCGCTCGATCGGCGCGGGCTGTCGGACCGGCTCCGTCGCCCGCCGCGAGAGCACGAGCGCTCCGAGGCCGCTCGTGAGCGCCCAGGGCAGCAGCACGAACCAGCCCAGGAACGGCATCACGAACGCGAGCCCGAGCACCATTCCGCCGCGCAGGAGCCGCCGCCAGGGCTGCGTCGCGTCGAGCGGCGAGGCCATGCCGGCGCCGATGCGCAGCGCCAGCCCCGCCGAGCCGATCAGGCACAGGAGCAAGAGGACGAGCAGCGCGCCGGTCACGGGGGTCTGCACGACCGGGTGCGGCAGCGCCTTCGTGACGACCGTCGCGATCGCGATCGTCGGCAGCAAAATCAAGAGGCCGAGGAAGGTCGAGGCCACCGGTCGCGCGCCGTAGCTCGCGCGGCAGCGCTCGACGAGCGCAGGGAAGAGCGCGTAGGCGCCGACCCAGTAGGCGACGAGAACGAGATACGTCCCGAGGATGATCAACGTCCAGAGCAGGATGTCGGCCATGATCATGGCTGGCTCTCCGTGGAAAAGGGTGTGAGTTCGAGGAAGGAATGCAGGTCGGGCAGCGCCTCGAGCGCGACCGCGGCCGAGGGCGGATGCGGCGGGCGAGGAACGCGATTCGGCAGTTCGGCGAGATCGGAGGTGGCGGACTCGAGGAACGCGCCGACTTCCACACTGCAGGGCAAGAGCGCGAAGAACACGCCGGCGAGCAGCGCCGCAATCGCGACCAAGCTGCGCCGCTCCGCGCGCGCGTAGGCACGCGGGAGGAGGTCGAGTTGCGCGACGGAACGGTGCCGTGCCAGCGATGCCAGCTCGACGATGCGCTGCGACTGGAGCTCCGAAGCAGGCTCGCCCGCGTTCCGCGCGGTCGTCACGAGTCTGCGCCAGCGGTCGTCGAACTCAGCCATCGCCGAGCTCCTTCTTGCGACGCACGACCGCGCGCAGCCGCATCCGCGCGCGGAAAGCGCGCACCTTGATGAGCGCGCGGCTCCAGCCGGTGAGCGCGGCGATCTCCGCCGTCGAGCGCTGCTCGAGGTCGAGCAGCGTCAGCACGAGTCTATCCGGTGAGGGGAGCTCGGCGAGCAGCGCCTCGACCAGCTCGCGCGCGGCGAGCGCGTCCTCCACCGCCGGCTCGCGCTCGCTCGCGAGCGAGCCGAGCCACTCGTGCGCTCCCTGCGAGAGCGGCACGTTTGCCGCGCGCCGGACCTCCGAGCGCAGGGCGTCGCGGCAGGTGCGCACGGCGAGGCGCGCGAGCCAGTGCTCGAAGAGCCGGCCTTCGCGGGCTTCGTAGCGCGGGAGCATGGCGAACATCTTGATGAACACCTCCTGCAACAGATCGTCCTCGCCGAGGTGCGTCGCCCGGTGCGCTCGCACCAGATTCTGCACCAGGGGGTGACAGCGTGCGACCAGCTCGCGCGCCGCGTCCTCGTCCCCTTCCGCGACCCGCCGGAGGCAGGCGGAGAGATCGAACTCGGGCTGCGGCACGGAGTTCAGCCGGTGGGGTCCGTCACCGACGGGATAACGCCGGTCGAGGTCGCGCGGTTACGGAATCCGCGGGGCAATCGAAGGCCCGGAAGCCATGGGGGGCGAGAACATGGCGGCCCGCTTTCGGCGGTGGGGTCCCAGGATTTCGACCCCGCAGACCGGTCATTGCGGGTCCGTAATCGGGATCCTGCCCGTTCGGGGGGAGGATGAAGCTGCCTGTCCATCCCGAAAACTGCGGGCAGGGCATGGAGGACCGGATCTCCGTGATTCAGCGGCATCCAGTGATCCCCGCTGCCGCGCGTGGCCGATGGTCCCGGGATGCTCATCCTGATCTTACTCCGGGCGATCCTGATCTCGCGCATGTCGCTCGTCCTGGAGAACCTCGCTCTGCGGCAGCATGTCGCGGTGCTCGAGCGCAGCGTGCCACGGCGGCCCGGCCTGCGTCACCTGACGAAGTACTTGTTTCCGCGCTTCTGCCCCCGCGTCTTGAGCTTCTTCGCGGCGAGCAGGTTCGCGATCGGCTTCTTGAGCACGCCGGTATCAGTTCGGAGGGCCCTGCCGATCTCTTCCAGGCGCTGACCTTGCTTCGAACGGACTTGAGCCAGGACGGGCCCGGCGAGCCTCGCCAGGTCGGCGGGGAAGCGGCGGATGCGCTTGCCACGCTGGGCGGGCTTCGCTCGGGCGGCGGCCTTCCTCGGGCGGCCAGGGCGGCGATCTCCCGCAACCGCCTCCTAACCTACAGCGTGGGCGTGGGCGGGTGCGACTCCTCATCGGGGATCAGCTCGATCAGGCCGCGCTCCATCTCCAGGAACGCGATCTTGATCGGATTGACCTCGCGGGTTTCGATCAGCGGCGCAGCGCCGCGGACGAGCTCACGGACGCGCTTCTGCAGGAGCGCGGTCTTGTGGAAGGAACCGTTCACGGACTTCTGGAGTCGCTGGGGCAAGGAGAGTTCCATGGTCGCGTGGGGACTCCGGGTGGGTGGTGGAGAGCGGGAGCGGGGGCGAGATCCTGTTTCTGAACCCGGGAGCGGTGGCGCAGCTCGGCAGCAGAGCGTCCCGATGGGCTCCTGATGGAGGTCGCGCCGCCGCGGGGCGCGAGCGGCATGACCTGGCCCGAGAGAGAGAGCCCGCCACCAGGCCCGGGCCTGCGATGGCGGCGGATGAGTTTCCGTCCGCGGCCCGCGCGCGAGCCTGCATCGAGGCTCTAGTAGCGCTGGGTGCCGCCACCGTAGCCGCCGCCTGAGCGACCACCGCCCCCGTCCGGGCGCCCGCCCGCGGGACGGTCTTTCGCCTCGTTGACCTTGATCGCCCGCCCGTCGAGCTCCTTGCCGTCGAGCGCCGCGATCGCGGCCTTGGCGTCCTGTTCGGAGCCCATCTGGATGAACGCGAAGCCCTTCGGGCGTCCCGTCTCACGGTCCATGATCAGCGCGACTTCGCGAACTTGTCGGCCGTCGGCCTCGAAGGTGGTGCGCAGGCCGGCTTCGGTGGCGTTGTAGCTGAGGTTACCGACGTACAGTTTCGTTCCCATGTGGTTCTGCCTTTCGTTTGTGTCTGGATGAGCAAGTTCCGTTGGCAATACCAATGGGACGGCAATCCTAGATCGGGAAATGACGCGGAGACTGTATCGCGGCGGCCCCCCCGCAACCACCGGAATCGCGGATGGCCCGGTCGGCAGGCTGGGCCGCGGGAATCGGGAGAAGCCCACCGAGCACTGGCGGTAGCCGATAGGCCTGCTGGCGCCCGGACCTGACCTGCGGGCAGGCGGATCCATGGCGAGCAGGGGGAGTACCCCCGCGGACGAGTCGGTAACAACCGGCCGTGGACCTAGGGGCGCTCGGCCGAATTGGGCTATGCCGCCGCGGCGGGCTGGGCCGCCGCGGCCGCTACACTCCGGCTCGTGAGACGTTCCTTGGTCCCCGTGCGGCTGCTCCTCGCCGTCATCCTGATCGGGACGCTGTCTGCGCTCGTGGCGCGCCGGACCCGCACGTCCGCGCCCGAAAGCGCAGGCGTGCGAGCGGAAACCGCGGGCACGGCTCTGCCCCGATTCGCCTTTCGCTCGACGGAACTCCCCTTCCGGAACGTGTCGGGCGATCCGGACCAGATTCCGATCCTCGACCAGAACGGGCAGGGCGTCTGCGTCCTCGATTTCGACGGCGACGGCCTGCAGGACGTCTACCTCGTCAATGGATCGACGCTCGCGCGGTTCGCTGCGGGCGACAACCCCGGTGGCGCGCTCCTTCGCAACGCCGGCGACGGGTCGTTTCTTGACGTGACGGATCGCGCGGGTTCGCGCGGGCCCGCCTGGGGCACCGGCTGCGCGGCCGCAGACTACGATGGCGACGGATGGACGGATCTCTTCGTCGCGGGCTGGGGCGGCAACCGCACGTACCGCAATCGCGGCGATGGCACGTTCGAGGACACGACGGCGCTCGCGGGTCTCGCCGACGGACACTGGTGCTCGTTCGCCTCGTGGGCGGATTTCGACGGGGACGGCCGGCTCGACCTGTTCGTCTCGCGCTATGTGCGTTTCGATCCGGCGAGCTATCCGACGACGGAGAACGGCCAGCCGTGCACTTATCGCGGCGTCGTCACGGGCTGTCCGCCGTACGACTACGCGGGCGAGGAGATGGCCGTCTACCGCAACCTGGGCGACGGCCGGTTCGAAGATGTCTCGCACCGCTGCGGCGTGGCCGCCGCAGCGCCGTACCGTGGAATCGGGACCGTGGCGCTGCGGCTCTTCGACGATTCACGCCTCCCCGACGTCTATGTCGGCTGCGACGTCATGCCGAACCTCCTGTTCCGCGACCTCGGGGGCTTTCGCTTCGCGGAAGTCGCGGCGGAGCGCGGCGCGGCCATGAGCGCCGATGGACGCCACGAGTCGGGGATGGGCGTGGCCGTGGGCGACCTCCACGAGTCCGGGCGCCCCGACCTCTTCATCACGAACTTCGCCGGCGAGAAGAACACGCTGTACCACAATCTCGGTGGCGCGTTCGCCGATGAGACGGTCGGCACGGGGCTCGATACGCACCGGGCGGAGCTCGGATGGGGAAACGCCGTCGCGGACCTGGACAACGACGGTCACGAGGACGCGGTCGTCGCCAACGGGCAGATCTATCCGCAGGTGGAGGAGCTCGACGATCCGGAGGACTCCTACGCCCAGCCGATCCGTCTCTTCGCCGGGTGCGGCGGCGGCCGTTTCGAGGAAATCGTCGACCCGGCGCTCTCCGGACGCCGCAGTCGCCGCGGACTCGCCGTCGCCGATTTCGACAACGACGGACGTCTCGACCTGGTAACCGTGACCCACAACGGCGCCCCCCAGGTCTTCTGGAACATCTCTGCGCCCCGCCATCACTGGATCCGCTTCACGCTCCGCGGCGCGAAGGAGCGGGAAGCGCCGGGCACGCTCGTGCGCGTGACCTTTTCGGGCCGCGTTCGCGCCGGATGGAAGCTGCCGAACCAGGGTTACCAGTCCTCGCGCGACGCACGCGTTCACTTCGGTATCGGGAACGCCGTCCGGATGGATTCCGCCGAGATCACCTGGGCCGACGGGACCATCCAGGGGATCGGGCCCCTACGCGCGGATGTCGATTACGAAGTCGTCGAGAGCATGCCTCCACGGGAGCTCGTGCTTCCCGCGTTTCGACCCATGCACGAGTGATCGAACGGATTCAGGAAACACATCGCGAATCGTGAAGGACCCAAATGGGATTGCTGCATGACACCGGTGTGGGGTGTAACGAAACCTCTTCCGCTTTGACGTAGTCGAGCAGAAGAACAAGCAGCGCAACCCGAGGATGAAAGGATGGAGGAGGCTCTTCACCCGTCCGCACTTCATGCCGGTCCGTCCACAGGACGCGGATCGGAACGTGGGCGGGTGGCCTCGGTTCTACGCGGCCCGCAAGACACTCCCACCGTGAGATGCATCATTGTTTTCGGACGGTCATGATCTTGTTGCGAGCCACGGCATCACAAACGAGTTCAGAGTCTTCGACAAGTGACTGCATTGCATAGTCCTCCCATGAACGCCACGGAGAACTGATGGTCACTTCCGAGGGCTGGGCACGTGCTGATCGATCAGGATCGGGTTTCCGTCGGGATCGAGCAGCATCAGGCTTGCGGGCCCCGACGTAGACTCGTCGGCTGCGGACGCCAGCGTGAGGCCTCGACTCTTGAGTGTCCGCTGAATGTCGCGCACGTCGTCGAAGTCCGGCAAGGTGGTGCAGGTTCTGTCCCAGCCCGGGTTGAACGTCAGAATGTTCTTGTCGAACATCCCTTGGAAGAGCCCGATGGTGCTGGTTTCGTTCTGGAGTATCAACCAGTTCTTTGCCGGGTCGCCGCCGATCGCCCGAAAGCCGAGTTTCTCGTAGAACGCGCGGGACGCGCCAAGGTCCTTGACGGCAAGACTTACCGAGAAGTTCCCGAGCCTCATGTGTGCATCTCCTGATGTGTGGCTGCTTGTGGAATCCGTGGCGTGCATGGATGCGCATCCGCCGAGGAAACACATGAATACGCCCATGATGAATCGTGTCACTGGTAGCTCCAAATCCGACCCAGTGCTGCCCGACAATTCAGGGCTAGATTCCTCATGGTACCAATCGGAGCGTGGAGGTCTAGCCCAATCTTGCGAACTGACGCGAAAACTGGCGCCTCGACCAAGGATGCGGTCGCCGGTGACCGTTACTGTTCTGGTGTTTCAACGGGCTGCTAGCCCGGATGATTCACGAGAAGTAGGCGCGGGTGCGTTGCGCCCTGCCGATTCGGTGCTTGGAAACACGCCGAATCCGCGAGAGGAGCCCACACCCGCATGTGCGACGGTACACGACAGAGCGTTCTCTTCGAAGGGG
>JBGPOP010000035.1:0-44325 GCA_041488095.1 Planctomycetota bacterium | reverse complement strand
GCTAGCGCTCCAGGTTCCCGCACAGGAGCCCTACCAGCCCTTCGTCGCCGCCGCTTCCGACGAGGGCAAGGCGGCACTCTCCCGGATCCAGGTCCCTTCCGGATTCCAGATCGAGCTGTGGGCCGCCGAGCCCCTGCTCGCCAACCCCGTCGCGCTCTACCCCGACGCGGACGGCTCGATCTTCGTCGCCGAGACCTTCCGCCACCACAAGGGCGTCACCGACATCCGCGATCACATGGACTGGCTCGACGAGGACGTCGCCTCGCGCACGGTCGCCGACCGCGTCGCGATGCTGCGCCGGCACGCCGGGGATCGCTTCGCGGAGGACTACGAGAAGGAGCACGAGCGCATCCGCCTCCTCCGCGACACCGACGGCGACGGCATCGCCGACACCGCGACCGTCTTCGCCGACGGCTTCAAGAGCGCGGCGACCGGCATCGGGGCGGGCCTGCTCTCGCGCCAGGGCGACGTCTACTACACCTGCATCCCGGATCTGTGGAAGCTCCGCGACCGGGACGGCGACGGGCGCGCGGACGAACGGCAGCTCCTCTCGACCGGCTACGGGCTGCACGTCGCGCTGCTCGGCCACGATCTCCACGGCCTGCGCATCGGACCCGACGGCAAGCTGTACTTCTCCTGCGGCGACCGCGCCCTGCACGTCGAGACCCCGGCCGGTGTCGTCGACAACTGGAAATCCGGCGCGGTCTTGCGCTGCGACCTCGACGGGACGCACCTCGAGGTCTTCGCGACCGGCCTGCGCAACCCCCAGGA
Source organism: Planctomycetota bacterium (assembly GCA_041488095.1). GTDB lineage: Bacteria > Planctomycetota > UBA1135 > UBA1135 > DASYPQ01. The sequence goes on along the minus strand of JBGPOP010000035.1, from coordinate 43,554 downwards.
CCTGTGCTTCGACGCGTACGGCAACCTCTTCACCGGCGACAACAACTCCGACGGCGGCGACTCGGCGCGCTGGGTCCACGTGATCGAGGGCTCCGACTCGGGCTGGCGCTACAGCTACCAGTGGCTGGTCGAGCCGGTGCTCCGCGGCGCGTGGAACGACGAGAAGCTCTGGTACCCGCACTTCGCCGGACAGGCGGCCTACATCCTCCCGCCGGTCGCGGACTTCTCGCACGGACCTTCGGGCTGCTGCGCCTACCCGGGCACGGGGTTCGGGGAGGAATGGAAGGGGCGCTTCTTCCTGATCGATTTCGAGGGCACGCCCGGGTTCAGCGGCATCGATTCGTTCCGCCTCGTGCCGAAGGGCGCGTCGTTCGAGCTCGCCGACGCCGCGCACTTCGCGTGGCGGTTCTGCGCGACCGACTGCGACTTCGCGCCGGACGGGACGATGGTCGCGTGCGACTGGACCGACGGCTGGGAAGCGACGGGCAAGGGGCGGATCTTCCGCGTGTCGAATCCATCCGGGCGCGCGCAGCCGATCGTCGCGGAGGTGAAGAGCCTGCTCGCCGAGGGGATGGGGAAGCGCCCGACGGCCGAGCTCGCGCGTCTTCTCGCCCACGCTGACCAGCGCGTGAGGCAGGAGGCGGAGCTCGAGCTCTCCGGGCGCGGTCCCGATGGGTTCGCGGCCCTGCGCGAGGCCGCGCGCGGCTCGATGTCGCTCTTCGCGAGCCTGCACGGGATCTGGGGGATGGGGATCGTCTGCGCGCGCGACGCGGGCGCGAGCCGCGAGCCGCTGCTCGAGCGCCTCGCGGACGGCGACGCCGAGGTGCGCGCGCAGGCTGCGCGGGTGCTCGGCGACCTGCGCGAGCCGCGCGCCGCGGAGCAGCTCGTGAAGCTCCTCGGCGACGAGAGCTCGCGGGTGCGCCTGTACGCCGCGATCGCTCTCGCCCGGATCGCGAAGCCGCTCGCGGTCGAGCCCCTGTTCGACCTCGCGCGCAGGACCGGCGAGAACGATCCGGCGCTGCGGCACGGGGCGATCTTCGCGCTCTCGGCCTGCGCACCGACACAGCGTCTGCTCGAGGCCGGTGCGGACGCCTCGGTCGACGCGCGCCTCGCCGCTGTCGTCGCGCTGCGCCGCCGCCTGGAGCCCCGGATCGCGAGCTTCCTGGCGGATGCTTCGCCGCTCGTGCGCCTCGAGGCCGCGCGGGCGATCTACGACGAGCCGATCGGGGCCGCGCTGCCGGATCTCGCGGCGCAGCTCGGCCATGACGCGGCGCTCGACCACCATTTCGGCCGGCGGGCGCTCGCAGCCGCCTTCGCGCTCGGAGGCGAGGACCGCGCCATGTGGCTCGCCCATTTCGCGGCCGACGCGCGCCAGGAGGAAGCGCTGCGCGCCGAGTCGCTCTCGCTGCTCTCGCGTTGGACGAAGCCTGGCGGTCGGGATCCATTCCTGGGCGAGTGGCGGCCTCGGCCGGCGCACGACGGAGCGTTCCTCCCGGCGCTGGTCGCGTCATTGGGCGGCACGCTGATCGACGGTGCGCCCGCGAAGGTCGCGGCGGCGTTCGTGCACCTGGCGGGGGAGGTAGGCGCGAAAGACCTCGGCGGCCGCTTCACCGCGCTCGCTCTCGACCGCGAGCGCGCGGCGATCCTGCGCGCAGCGGCTCTCTCCGCGTTGGGCCAGCTCGCGCCGGCCGACCTCGAGACCACCCTCTCCGCGACCCTGTTCGACCGCGAGGGCGCGGTGCGCGCCGCCGCGCTCAGGTCGTACCAGGCGGCCTTTCCCGGGAAGGCGCTGCCGCTGCTCCGCGCGGCGCTCTCGGCCGGGACGATCGAGGAGCGGCGCGTCGCCTTGCAGGGCCTGGGCAAGATCGCCGATCCCGCGGCCGACGACCTGCTCGCGGGTGAGCTCGAGAAGCAGGCGCTGGGACTCTTCCCCGCGGAGCTCGCGCTCGACCTGACCGTGGCGGCGGAGGTGCGCGAGTCGGAGAAGCTCAAGGCCCTGCTCAAGGCGCGCGAGGATGCGCGGAGAACCGCCGACGCACCGATCGCGGGCTACCTCGACTGCCTGTTCGGCGGCGACGCCGAGCTCGGGCGCAAGGTGTTCCGCGAGAACGCTTCGCTCACCTGCCTGCGCTGCCACGCGACCGGCGAGGCGGCCGTCGCCGGCGACGGCGGCGACAGCGGGAACGGCGGCATCGTCGGGCCGAACCTCGCCGGCGTCGGAAAGCGTCTCTCGCGCCTGCAGATCCTCGAGTCGATCCTCGATCCCAACCGCAACCTGGCGGCCGGGTACGAGGGCGTCGTGTTCACGATGCAGGACGACACGTACGTCGAAGGCTCGATCGTCGCGGAGACCTCGGAGTCGGTGCACGTGCGCAAGTCCGACGCGACCGAGGTCGACTTGCCGGCCGCGGAGATCGCGGGCCGGAGGAAGGGGCTGTCCGCGATGCCCGAAGGCCTGAAGCAGTACGTCACGCGCGAGGACTTGCGCGACCTGATCGAGTACCTTGGTCGGCTGTAGGATGAGGATGAAGCGGTTCGTTCGGATGGGTGGCGGCTCGCCGACGACGGCTTCATCGGCTTCCGGATCGCGTGCGAGGAGTGAGGCGATGCCCGGCTTCGACCGCAGGGACTTCCTCTCGCTCGCCGGGGCCACGGGTCTCGCGCTAGCTCTCCCGCGGCGCGCCCGGGCGCAGGCGAAGAAGCGCAAGCTGAAGAAGGCGCTGATGTTCGGCATGGTCGAGGGCACCGCGCCGGTCCTCGACAAGTTCAGGATGCTGCGCGAGGTCGGCTTCGAGGGCGTCGAGCTCGACAGCCCCTCGAGCCTCGACCCGGCCGAGGTGCTCGAGGCGATGAACAAGACCGGCCTCGAGGTTGCCGGGATGGTCGACTCGATCCACTGGTCGCAAACGCTCTCCGACCCCGATCCCGCCGTGCGCGCGAAGGGCGTCGCGGGGCTCGAGGCCGCGCTGCGCGACGCGAAGCGCTTCGGCGCGACGAGCGTGCTGCTCGTGCCGGCCGTCGTGAACGCCAAAGTTGCCTACGACGAGGCCTGGACGCGCTCGCAGGCGGAGATCCGGAAGGTCCTGCCGCTCGCAGCCGAGCTCCAGGTCTCGATCTCGATCGAGAACGTCTGGAACCAGTTCCTCCTCTCGCCGCTCGAGGCCGCGCGCTACGTCGACGCCTTCGAGAGCGCGTGGGTCGGCTGGCACCTCGACCTCGGCAACGTGATCAACTACGGTTGGCCCGAGCAATGGATCCGCGTCCTTGGAAAACGGATCCGGAGGCTGCACATCAAGGACTTCAGCCGCAAGAAGCGCGACGAGGAAGGCCTGTGGAAGGGGTTCGACGTGGAGCTCGGCCAGGGCGACGCCGGCTGGCCGGCGATCATGGCCGCGCTCGACGAGGTCGGGTACGAGGGCTGGGGCTCGGCCGAGGTCGCGGGCGGAGGGGCCGAGCGGCTGAAGGTCGTCGCCGGACAGATGGACGCGCTCTTCGCGATGTAGGAGGCAGCACGATGCAACGACGAGAGTTCCTCAGGGCGACGAGCGCGGGAGCCGCGGTGCTCGCCGCGCCGCGCCGGGCGGTGGCCCGGCAGGATCCGGAGAAGAAGAAGCTCCGCGGCCGCATCCGTCATTCGGTGTGCCGCTGGTGCTACGGAAAGATCGCGCTCGACGATCTGTGCCGTGAGGTCGCGGCGATGGGCGGGCACTCGGTCGAGCTGCTCGACGAGGCCGACTGGGAGGTGCCGAAGAAGCACGGCCTGGTGTGCGCCGTCGCGAACGGACCGGGCGGGATCCCGAAGGGCTGGAACCGCCTCGAGCACCACGACAACCTGGTCCAGAAGACCGAGGCCCTGCTCCCCAAGATCGCCGCGGTAGACATCCCGAACACGATCGTGTTCTCCGGCAATCGCGCGGGCCTCGCCGACGAGGAGGGCGCGAAGAACTGCATCACCGGGCTGAAACGGATCGCGCCGCTGGCGGAGAAGTTCGGGGTCACGCTGCTCCTCGAGATCCTGAACAGCAAGGTCGACCACGGCGACTACCAGTTCGACCACATGGCGTACGGCCTGGAGGTCGTGAAGGCGGTCGGCTCGCCGCGCCTCAAGATCCTGTACGACATCTACCACGCGCAGATCATGGAGGGCGACGTCATCCGCACGATCCGCGATCACATCGACTGGATCGGGCACTTCCACACCGGCGGCGTCCCGGGGCGGCAGGAGATCGACGCGACGCAGGAGCTGAACTACGCCGCGATCTGCAGGGCGATCGCGGACGCGGGGTTCAAGGGGTTCGTGGCGCAGGAGTTCGTGCCGGCGAAGGATCCGTTGACGTCGCTGCGGCAGGCTTTCGAAATCTGCGACGCCTAGGGTGACGCCGAGAAGGAGACCATCATGAAGCTCACGTCATGGATCGCCGCATCGTCTGTTGCGTTCGTGCTCCAGGAGAAGCATCCGATCGGCTACGACGACACGCCGATGCTGCCGGGCGGGAAGTGGCACGTGCACGACGGCAAGCGGCCGGCGCCGCCGGTCGTGACGCCGGGGAAGAGCTCCGCAGACGCGCCGTCCGACGCGATCGTTCTGTTCGACGGCAAGGACTTGTCGAAGTGGCGCTCCGGCGACGGCAAGGAGGCGGGCTGGAAGGTCGGCGATGGATGGGTCGAGATCGGCGCGGGCAAGGGCGACATCGAGACCCGTGATGAGTTCGGCGACTGCCAGCTCCACCTGGAGTGGTGCGAGCCGACGCCTCCGCACGATGAGAGCCAGGGGCGCGGGAACAGCGGTGTGTACTTCATGGGCCGGTACGAGCTGCAGGTGCTCGACAGCTTCGAGAACGCGACCTACCCCGACGGCCAGTGCGCGGCGGTGTACGGCCAGCACCCGCCGCTCGTCAACGCGTGCCGGAAGCCGGGCGAGTGGCAGAGCTACGACGCGATCTTCACGGCGCCGCGGTTCAAGGAGGAGAAGCTGGTGACGCCCGGGACCATGACGGTGTTCCACAACGGAGTCGTCGTGCAGGATCACGCCGAGATCCTCGGCGCGACCGTTCACCGAGCGCTCGCGAGCTACTCGGCGCACGCGCCGAAGGGCCCGCTGAGGCTCCAGGACCACGGCGAGCCGGTGCGGTACAGGAACATCTGGATCCGTCGGATCGAGGGCCCGGGCGAGAGATAGTCGGTGAAGCGCTACGGGTTGGTGGTGCGCCTCCGGCCGGGGGCGGCGGAGGAGTACAAGCGCCTCCACGCCGCGGTGTGGCCGGGAGTGCTCGCGACGATCGGCGCGTGCCACCTGCGCGACTACTCGATCTTCCTCAAGCGGCTCGACGACGGGCGGGACTATCTCTTCGCGTACTTCGAGTACGACGGGACGGACTTCAAGGCCGACATGGCGCGGATGGCGGCGGATCCGGTGACGCGGAAGTGGTGGTCGCTCACGGAGCCGCTCCAGGATCCGGTCGGGTCGAGGGCGCAGGGGGAGTGGTGGGCGGCGATGGAGGAGGTGTTTCACCAAGACTAGCCTCTCGACAGATGAGAGGATCTTCTCGCCGACTTGCGCTCTGCGCTCGCTCGGGTCGAACGGCTGCGCGAGGCGGTTCAAGGCCTGACCACGTTGAGCTGATCCGGCTCGAGGTTGAGCGGGATCCGCGCGACCTCCTTGCCCTGGTGGTAGAGCACGACCGTCCGCGCGTCCTCGGTGACGACGAAGGCCTCGCTGCGTCCGTCACGGAGCCACATGCGCTCGGACCCTCCGACGCTCACGCCAATCGCCATGTCGCCTTGGCGCGAATGGACCGAGAGCGACTTGCCCAGCTCGTCTAGCACCTCGAGCGACTCGGCCTGGATCGAGGATCCCGTCAGGTCGACCTGCAGGTGGCAAGGGCGCGGGACACGGATCTCGATCGCTTCGGGATCCTTCGCGTCCGCGATCCGGACCGCGGTCTTCTCCTCCGAGGGAGCCACGATCACGACGAGCCGGTCGACGTCCGTGGACAGGTCGCGCAGCTCGAATCGCCCCTCCGCGTCCGTGCGCGCCCCTGCGCCGGACAGGTTTCGTGACTCATGCATCGGGAGCTCGGGCAACGGGCGCGACGGCTGGACGACGGCTCCTTCGACCGGCCGCCCTCTCCGGTCGACGACGCGGCCCGCGATGCGCGCGATGCGTCCGGTTTCGGGGAGGACGATTTCCAGGGCGCTCGTCCCGGCCTGGACGGGATCGGTCACACGCAGAGCGAGCAACGTGGGGTCGAAGACGAGCAGCCGATACGCGTGAGGGAGGAGCCCGGGCACTTCGAAGCCGCCCCCGGCGCCGGAGACGGATCGGTAGGAGAAGGGCTTTCCGGCGAGCACGGCCTCGACATCCGCCAAGCTCGTCCAGGTCGTGATCGTCCCGGGGGGCGTCCCCGGTAGGTTGTCGATCACGGCATCGACGTGGCCGAAGAGCGTCCGGTCGAGAGGCTCCACCTGGACGCCCTCGACCGGTGCGCCGCGCGCGTCGACGATCCGTCCGGAGATCGAGAGCGCGTCGCGATCGAGAACGAGGATCAACGGATCGGGCCAGGCCCCGGGGTCGCGCGGCGAGGGCATCGCGCACTCGAGCTCGACGGGGAGATGCCCCTCCTTCACCGCGCGCACCTTCCGACTCCGGCCCACCGCTTCTTCGCGCAGGTCGAGCAGGAATCGGCCGTCGGCGTCGGTGCGGACCGCGTCGATCCCCAGACGGACCCAGGCTCCCTGGATTCCCGTTCCGTGCGCGTCGACGACGCGGCCGCGGAGCTGGGAGGTGGCATCGATCGGCCTGAGCACGATCTCGAGGTCGGAGCGCGAGGTCTGCGGGGCCTCGCGCTCGTCGTCCTCGTGGTGCATGGAGTAATCGACCGTCCGCAGATGCGAACCCTCGAGGGCGGGAACCTCGGCGAGCCGGAAGTGGCCCTGAGCATCGCTCGAGGTGAAGCAGGGGTTCGATTCGCAGGCGTCGAGAACGAGCTCGAAGCGGGATCGCACGTCCGGCACGACGCAGCTCACGATGGCGCCGGGGACCGGATCGCGGTGGGTATCCAGGACGACTCCCTCGAGCGCGATGCGGGGTGCGACGACGAGCACGAGACGCTTTCCGTCGTGCGGGTGATTCACGATCGGGTAGAGGACGCTCGTCCAGGCTTCGGAGACGGACAGGATCGACCCGCGAGTCTCTGCCGGAGGGAGGCGAAAGCTCCCGCGCCCGTCGCTGATCGCCGTCGGACCGCCCTTCGGGTCGAGGAGGGAGTGGAACTGGACCTCGAGATCCGGAACGGGGTTGCCCTGGACATCGATGACGATGCCCTCGAGATCCGGAGCGGAAGCTGGCGGCACAGCGGGATCCGATGTCGCGGTGGCCCCGGGAGCCTGGACGCGGGTCTCTCCACCCTCAGGTAACGTTGCGAGGGCCGGCTCTGCGCCAGGCGCTTCGAGATCGGGGGCGCCGGGCCGCTCGATCGAGGCTCTCCCATCGGGCTGATGGTGATGAGTCGAGACGATGAGCCAGAGCGAGGTCAGCGCCACCGCGGTCGCTGCGATCGCGATCTTGATCTTGACATCCATGACAAGGATCCACGGCCACGACGTGGCCGGCTCGGGGAGAAAGGGAATCCAGGCCGACATCCACACCGAGCGATCCCCGTGCGCGCGGCGGTCGAGCCGCTCGCGCAAGAGCTGCAGCGCCCGAGCGGTGCGCGTGTGCACGGTGCGCACGGGAACACCCGTCCGGCGCGCGATCTCGGCGGGCTCCAGGCCCTCGAACCAGCGCAGGATCACGGTCGTGCGGTACGGATCGTCGAGCTCGCGCACCGCGCGCACGAGAGCTTCCTGCATCTCGAGCCGCTCGAGCGCAGGCGCGGGGTCGTCTTCGCGCTCCGGCTTGGCGGCCAGTCGCTCGCGCGCCGCCCGGTGCGCTTCGCTGCGCGCGCGGAAGCGCACGAGGTTCGCGACCACGCGCGCGAACCATCCCGCGACGCTCTCGCTCGCGGTCGGTGGGCGGCGCAGAGCCGCGACCCAGGCCTCCTGGGCAACGTCGTCGGCCACGTGCGCATCCCGCGCCACGGCGAGCGCCAAGCGCCGCACCCAGGCGACCTGGGAGACGAGCTGCTCGACCTCGATGGGCTGGCGCATGGGCACGGTCGACATCGGCCCATTCTCCTTGCCGCGCTCTCGCGCGCTACGTCAGAAAACTGGCTGGATTCGTGGAGACCGCCTTCAGCGCCTCACCACGCGCAGCCCCTCTTCAACTGCCCACCTCGGCCCGGCCTTGCTGTTCTCCGGGACGAGGCGGTACTCGATCCCCTGGACGAGGTCGCGCCAGTCTGCCGGTCCGAGCGTGATCACCGCGTAGACCGCCGGCCCGAGCGTCACGCCTCCGACGGCGGCCCCGACCTTGAGCGTGGCGTGCCCCTCGCTCTCCAGGAAGAAACGCAGATCGGCCTTCTCGGTGAAGCTCTTCAGCGCCTCGAAGCGCTTCCCTCCCGCGACGTGCGCGAGGAGGACCGGCTTCGCCCCCTTCTCGGGGCGAATCCCCTTCGGAACGCTCGGATCATCCGACCAGCGCACCTGATCCAGCGCGAGCGTCTCCCCGGGCGCCGCTGGCGCGACCGATCCCGCCTGGCGGACGATCGTCACGCCGTCCGCGACGACCCACTGGCACTCGGGGTTGCCGTTCAGGGCGACGAGGCGGTAGGGGACTCCCACGGCCATCTTCGCGAGCTCGGCCGGCTCGATCCGCAGGTAGAACTCCTGGATCCCTTTCTCCGGCGTGGCCCAGTATCCGCGCGTCGCCCGGACCGCGATGCCTGGTCGACCTTCGGCCTCGAGCCGGAACCCCTTGTCGACGCCGTCGTAGAAATCCTTGTACTGGCCGGAGCCCTCTCCCGCCCGGCCTTCGCGCACGTGCACCAACAGGTGGCCGGCGGTGTCGGGATCGTCGAGTCGCATCTCGACCGTGCGCTCGGGCGAGTCCCACCAGTAGAGCTTCTCGATCGTCAGGCGCGAGAGCTGGCCCGCATCCTCGAGCCACTCCTTCGCGATCTTCGCGTGCGCTCCGACGCGATCGGAGAGCGCGATCGTCGAGTAGGGATTCGAGCCGCCGAACACGTCCTTCCTCGGGCCCTCCTGCTTCTGCCGCGTCCCCCAGGTCTTCGCCATCTCCCCGTCGGCCCAGTCGTTGAACGTCGCGACGTGGGTCATCAGGCCGAGGAACTGCGGGTCGAGCACGTTCTGCCCCAGCCGGTCGTAGTTCAGCCGCCTCCAGCGCCCGCCGACGAAGACCTCGTTGAAGGTGTGGCTCGTCCAGGACTGCGAGGGCGGGATCGCGCGGCGGACGATGCGCCGGACGCCGGGGAGGGTCAGCCGGTCGGAGAGGAATCCGATCTCGCGCTCGTCGGACGAATCGACCAGCGGGATGCACAGGACGATCCGGGTCGGGATCCCCAGCGCGCGCAGGCAGCCGTTCATGTAGATCGCGCTCGACGTGCACGTACCGCGCACGCCGCTCTCGAACATCCCCTTGGCGAACAGCTCGCGTTGCCACTGCTCCTCGATCGAGAGCTTGGTCCCGGCCTTCCCGCGCTCCGCGGCGGCCTCGAGGCCCGGGAAGACCGCGACCTTGCCGCCCGGGAACCACGAGCAGAACGTGGTGAAGCCGTCGACGGACTTGGTGCGCTCGAGCAGCCACTTCGAGGCGCGCTCGACGAGCGTCTTGTCGTCGAGCTCGAGGGCCTCGATCCCGTCCTTGGCGAGCGCGGCGACGAGGTCCTTGCGCATCGCCTCGTCCCAATTCGCGGTCAGGCCGGGACGGACGTACTCCGCCACGCCGCGGGTGTGCTCGCGCCAACGCGGATCAGCGGCGATCGCCTCCGCGACCGTGTTCAGCGGGTAGTGGATCACCTCGATCTCGACGTACTCGGGCGTGCGCTCGAGGACCCGCGCGTCCTGGTAGTCGTCGGCGAGGACGTCGTCGGTGACCGGCGGGAGCACGTGGACGACCGTGCGGACCGTGTAGGCGTATTCGCGCCGCTCTTCCCAGTCGCCGTCCGGGATCCCGTCGCCGTCGGAGTCGGCCTTCTTCGGGTCCGTGAAGTACTTGTGGACCTCCTGGAAGTCCGAGAGGCCGTCGTGGTCGGTGTCGAGGTCGGGAGCCTGGGCGAGGAGCAGGAAGAGCAGGGGAAGCATGGTGGGTCTCCTACCTTGCGGGCAGCCGGAAGGGTACGGATCCATGGACTTCGGTCACGCCCGCCTCTTCCAGGATCGCAGCGGCGTTCTCCGGCCGCACTCCGCCCCCGGCCATCACGACGATGCGGCCTCGAGCCCTGCGGACGAGCTCGCGCAGGCGGTGGCGACCTTCGAAGGCGTCGATGGCTCCGCCCGAGGTCAGCACCCGGTCGACGCCGAGCGCGATCAGCTCGTCGAGAGCGACTTCGAGATCGGCGGTCTCGTCGAAAGCGCGGTGGAAGGTCGCCGACAGCGGCCGCGCGGCGGCGAGAAGGCGCTGCACCGTGGGGGAATCGATCGCTCCGCCGTACGTCAGGGCGCCGAACACGACACCCGCGGCGCCCATGCGCTTCAGCTCCGCGATCTCGGCCTCCATCGACGCGACCTCCGCGGCGGACCAGAGGAAGCTCCCCGGCCTCGGCCTCACCATCACATGAAGTGGCACGCGCGCTCTCCTCAGCGCTTCGTCGAGGAGATCGCGCCCCGGCGACAACCCGCCGAAGTCGAGGCGCGAGCACAGCTCGATCCTCCCCGCGCCTCCGACCTGCGCGCGTTCCAGCGCCTCGACCGATTCGACGCACACCTCGAGCAACGTCACGGGGACACGCTACCGATGCCCCGCACGCCGGGGTAGAGTCCGCCCGCGCATGCCGCACTTCGACTGGCTCGCGGACGGCGGCGCGTTCGACATCCGCGGGATGCTGGCGCGGCTGTCGGATAGAGAGAAGTCGGATCGGAGCGGATGACGCAGCTCAGCCCCGGCGTTTCTCCTGATCGAGGTCCATGTGGAACCGATGCAAGATGCGGTGCCCGACGGGTGCGAGGATCAGGGCGACCGACGTCAGGAAGATCACGCCGCTGAAGAGCGCGTAGACGATGGCGAAGACCTTGCCCGCCTGGCTGCGCGGCACGTCGATCGGCCCCATGCCGGTCAGGATCATGGCCGCGTTCAGAGTCGCATCGAGCCATCCCAGGTTCTCGAGCCCGTGGTAGCCGAGCGCGCCGAGCGCGAGCGAGACAGCGACGAGCCCGAGGGCCGCCAGGGCCCACAGCGCGAGGCGCCGCAGGAAGGCCCGACGCGGGAGCAGCGGATGAGTGCGGTGCTCGAACATGGCCGCGGCCGGCGGGACGAGGCTACTTGCCCAGGATCTCCCGCACCTGCGCCTCGATCGCGTCGGCCCAGAGCTGGTAGCCGCGCGGCGAGAGGTGCAGGAAGTCGGGCATGATCTCCTTCGAGATCGAGCCGTCCTTCCCGAGGAACCGCTCCCCGATGTCGAGGTAGCGGACCGCCTTGCCGTCGGCGAGCTTCGACGCGAACCGACTCGCCTCGGCGTTCTTCTCGCGCTGGGGGTTGGGTGTATCGCCGCGCGGGAAGATCGCGAGCAGCAGGATCTTCGTCTGGGGCAGCTTCTCCCGGATCCGGCTGACGACAGCGCCGATCCCGTCCGCGATCTCGCGCGCGGTGTGGTCGTCGCCGTTCGAGTTGTTCGTTCCGATCATGAGCACGACCAGCTTGGGCGCGACCCCGTCGAGCTGGCCGTGGTCGATCCGCGAGAGGACGTGTTGCGTGCGGTCGCCGCCGACGCCGAGCTCGATCGCCTTGCGCGGCGCGTAGCGCTTCGCCCACACCTCGGCTCCCGCGCCCTCCCAGCCCTCCGTGATCGAGTCGCCCAGGAACACGAGGTCGGCCGGGCCGGCCTTGGCGCGTTCGAGAACCTGATTCGTGCGCTTCACGCCTCCCTCGTCGGTGCGCGGCTCCGCGACGATCGCCGTGTTGGAAGGCTGCCCGTTCCCGCCGATGGAGAGGTGGTACATCTCGCCCGCCCCGGCGCTCCGGAAGCTCGCGGTGAGGGTCGGCGGGGTCTTCAGGGAGTCGGCCGTGACGATCAGGTAGCTGTGCTTCTCGCCGCGGTCGAAGACGAGGTCCGGGTGCGGCGCGTTGGCCTCGTCCATCACGCTCGTCCCGAGCGGCGAGGTGATCCACTCGTGGATCGGGTAGGGGACGCCGGTCTCCGAGGACGGATGCACGAGCGCGCGGCTCCGGTGGATGTCGCCACCGATGAGGACGACGCCGGAGATCTTCTTCTCGGCGAGGTAGGCGAACAGCGCCGCTCGCTCGTAGGGGTAGGCCATCCAGTAGTCGGGCTTTCCCGGCCGCACGGCCTCGTTCCAGATCATCCCCGAGACCAGGAGCTTGAACGGCGCGGTCGAGGCGGAGAGCTCGCGCTTGAGCCACTCCCACTGCCGCGCGCCGAGCAGCGTCGGCTTCTCCGGATCGGCGAACGACTTCTCCGTGCCCGAGAACCAGCGCGTGTCGAGCAGGAACACGTCCGCGGGCCCGCTGCGGAAGCGCGTGAAGATGCCCTGGTCGCCCTCCCCCGCGCTGGGGTTGGCGTGGTACTCGAGGAATGCGGTGCGGCTCGCCTCCTTGCCCTTGGCGGTGCCGTCGGCGCCGTCGAAGGCGAAGTCGTGATCGTCCCAGGTCGCGTAGAACGCCGTGGTCTGCAGCAGGGCCGAGAGCTCCGGGCTGCCGATGAACTCGCGGTAGCGCCGGATCTGGATCGAGGCGTCGGTCGAGTCGATGTAGGGCGTGTCCCCGATCAGCGCGAGCGCGTCGGGCGCGTCCTTCTGGATCGAGGCCCACACCGGGTTCACGAGGCCGGGCCGGTCGTCGGCGCAGGAGCCGAACGCGATCGACACGCGCCCGGGCCGGTCGGGCTCGTCGGGGGTCCGGAAGAACGTCCGCCGGCCGCGCATCGCGACGGCGTAGCTCGAGCCGGGCTTCAGGTTCGGGACGGTCCAGTGCACGCAGAAGTCGTGCTCGGGAAGGGTCGCGACGCGAAAGTCCCCGAGGGACTTCCCGTCCGCGTCCACGATGGAGAGCAGCACGTCCTGCTCACCCGTCGTGACCCGGGCGAACACCGAGACCTGACGCGGTTCGACGGCGCCGACGAAGGGGCCGAGGACCGGAGGAACCTTGCCGAGGATCTGGGGAGCGAGAGCGAGGAGGATGGAGATCATGGTCCCTATTTCAACGCACGGTGCCGCAGTCGGTCCAGGGTCACGGCGAGGACGATGATCGCGCCGGTCACGCACTCCTGGACCCAGTTGTCTAGGCCGAGCTTGGTGCAGCCGTTGTCGACCACGGTCATCAGGAGGGCGCCAAGGAGGGTGCCGAGGATCGATCCCTCGCCCCCCGAGAGGCTGGCCCCGCCGATGACCGCGGCGGCGATCACCTTGAGCTCGGCGCCCTGGGCGGTGGTCGGGTCGCCCATCGAGAGGTAGGAGAGCTGGAGCACCGAGGCGATCCCCGCACAGCCGACGCCCAGGCCGTACACGAGGAGCTTCGTGCGCTCGACGTCGACGCCGCACAGGCGCGCGGTCTCCTGGTTCGATCCGATCGCGAAGGCGTGGCGACCGAAGCGCGTGTGCCGGAGCAGGACCGCGAAGAGCGCCGCGACGGCGAGCAGGATCCAGACGCCGGCCGGGAGGATCCCGCCGGAGGGGAGCATCAGATCCGCGAGCCAACCCGTGCCCCCCGGGCTGGGGGGATAGACCGGCTGGTTGTCGCCGAGTCCCTTGGCGAGCCCGCGCATCGCGCCCCACATGCCCAGCGTGACGATGAAGGGCGAGAGGGGCAGACGGGGAACGAGACGTCCGGCGGCGAGCGCGAGCGTCGCACCCGCGGCGAGGCCGACGACGGCGCCACCGGAACCCCCCGCGCGCCAGCCGACGAAGGCACCCGCGGCGAGCGCGCCGGCACGCACGACTTCCCCGACCACCATCGCGCCGATCGCCGCGCCGACGAGCGCGCCCGTGCCGACTCCCGCGAGCGCGGCGAGCGCGGGCGACAGGCCGGCTCGCAGCGCGATCGCACCCGCCATCGTCCCGAGCGCGATCGTCGAGCCGACCGAGAGGTCGATCCCGCCGGAGACGATGATCAGCGTGGCGCCGACCGCCGCCGTCCCGACGACCGCGGTCTGGAGCAGCATCAGACGTTGGTTCGCGAGCGCGACGAAGCTCCCGCCGGCGAGCGCCGCGAACAGGGCCCAGGCCGCGATCAGCCCGAGCGCGGGTCCGGCGCGCCGGAGGATCGACCTCACGCCGCCTCCCCGCCGGTCGCCGCGAGCAGGATCCCGTGCGCGTCGAGGTCCGCGGCCGGCCGCGCGGGGCCGAGGCGGCCGCGGCTCATGACCGCGATGCGGTCGCACAGGCCGAGCAGCTCGGGCAGGTAGCTCGAGACGAGGAGCACGGCCCGGCCCGCGCGAGCCAGCTCGTCGATCAGGGCGTAGATCTCGGCTTTCGCCGCGACGTCGATCCCGCGCGTGGGCTCGTCGAGGAGCAGGATGTCGCAGTCGGCCGCGAGCAGGCGGGCGAGGGCGACCTTCTGCTGGTTGCCGCCCGAGAGGAGCGCGACTTGTTCGCGGGGGGATCGGCAGCGCACGCGCAGGCGGTCGATCCACGGCGCGGCCGAGCGCTCGACCGCGCGCGGGGTGGCGAGGCCCGCGCGCGACAGGGCGCGGAGGGAAGGCAGGCACAGGTTGTCGGCGACGGAGAGGGAGAGCGCGAGGCCCTCGCCCTGCCGGTCCTCGCTGACCATGCCGACCCTCTGGGCCCAGCGCGCGCGGGGCGAGGCCGGACCGCGGAGCGCGAGGACGGAGATCTCGCCGCGCAGGACGGGATCGAGGCCGAAGAGCGCACGGAGGAGCTCGGTGCGCCCGGCGCCGACGAGGCCCGCGAGGCCCAGCACCTCCCCGCGGCGGATCTCGAGCGAGGCGGCGCGCGGTAAGCGTACGCCGGCGAGGTTCTCGATCCGCGCCACGACGTCGCCGGGGCTCCGCGCCGAGCGCGGGTAGATCTCGCCCACGTCGCGTCCGACCATGTGCGCGACGAGGGATCGTGCGTCGACCCCCGCGATCGGGCCCGAGGCGACCGAGCGGCCGTCGCGCAGCACGGTGTACCGATCGGCGACCGCGAAGACCTCCTCCAGGACGTGGGAGATGTAGACGACCGCGAGCCCTTGCGCCCGCAGGCCGCGCAGGAGGTCGAGCAGGCGGGCGACGTCGCTGGAAGACAGGCTGCTCGTGGGCTCGTCGAGGACGAGCACGCGGCTGCCGAGCGAGAGCGCCCGCGCGATCTCGACGATCTGCCGCTCGGCCGGGGAGAGGCGCGCGACGGGGATGTCGATGGGGAGATCGGCGTGCCCGACGCGTTCGAGCGCGGCGCGCGCCCGCTCGCGCAGCGCCTGCGAGTCGAGGAGCAAGCCGCGGACGGGCTCGCGGCCGAGGGCGATGTTCTCGGCGGCGGTGAGGTGCGGAGCGAGCGACAGCTCCTGGTAGATCATCGCGACGCCGCGCGCGTGCGCCTCGGCCGGCGAGCGGGGCGCGTAGGGCTCCTCCCCGAGCTTCATCGACCCCGAATCCGGCGCGAGCGCGCCCGAGAGGACCTTCATCAGCGTGCTCTTCCCCGCGCCGTTCTCGCCCACGAGCGCGAGGACCTCCCCCGCGCGCGCCTCGAGGTCGACGCCGTCGAGGGCGACCGTCGCGCCGAAGCGCTTCGCGATGCCCTGCATCGAGAGCCGGGGCAGGTTCTCTCCCATGCGCCCCATCAGAGCGCCGCGCAGCCGTCCGGGCGAGGGGTCACTCGAGCAGGCGCCCGGATCCGTCTGTCGGCATCGCGCCGGCAGGCGCCAGCTCTGCGCGGCTTCCGTCCAGGGTCGCGTGGCACTCGGTCCGAGCGGATCGTTCCTGCCGCGTGGATGCGACGGCGAACCGACGGGCCCGGCGACTGCACGGGCCAAGAGACCAGGAACGCGGCTTGCTTGCCAAACGCCATCGCCCGGGATCTCGATGGCGGGGCTGGGATCACCTCGATCTCGTTCGCTCCCGCACTCCGTCCGAGCGCAAGTGCACTGCCCCTCTGGGACTTGGCGCGCCCGCACATCCCCTCTTGGAGGTCTCCATGCATCGATCCACCGCTACGGTTCTGGGCCTGATCTTGTTCGCTTCCTTCGGCCCGGCGATACGCGCTCAAGTCCACCAGGAGTGGGCGCACGTCTACGATGCTGCACCGACGGGACATGACCAGGCGTTCGCGATCGCCGTGGCACCTTCGGGCAATGTCTACGCAGCCGGGATGACGGGCACGCACGCGGTCCTGGTCCTGAAGTACGACCCCAGCGGCAGCCTGGTCTGGGCCCGCACGTTCACCTTCGGAGTCTACATCGACTCCGCCTACAAGCTCGTCATCGACCCCTCCGACGAGAGCGTCTACGCCGTCGGCAGGTGCGACATGCCCATGCAGTCCACGGGCGGGCTTGTGCTCAAGTACGACGTTTCGGGAAACCTTCTGTGGTCTTCGCCCTACCACAGCGCAACCGGATCAGCCCAGTTCTTCGTCGCACGGCTGGCCCCAAGCGGCAATCTCGTCGCCGGAGGATCCCTCGGACAAGGCGGCATCTGCGCAGTCGAGTTCGATCGCCAGGGGAACATCCTCTGGAGCAGCATCGCACCCGGAGGCGAATACGCCGACGACCTCGCGATCGATCCCTCCGGCAACATCTTGCTGGTCGGTGTCTTCGACGAGACTGGTCAGACCTCCCACTTCGGGGTCTCGAAGTTCTCGAGCGCGGGTACGCTGCTCTGGAATCGCGTCGTCAGCGGCGGTGGCATCGGCTTCGAGCGTGCCGTCGCTGTCGAGGCGGATCCTTCGGGCTCGATCTACGCCGCCGGCAGACTCATCGATCCGACCAGCGGCGCCAATGAAGCGCTCGTCAAGCTGGACCCTTCGGGCAATGTCCAGTGGGTGAGGATCCATCACGGGACGTCGGGGAATGCCCCGTATTACTACGAATCCTTGGATGCCATCGCCTTCGCTGCGAACGGCAACATCCGCGTCGGTGGAGAGACGGCGAACGTCGCGAACGAACGGGACGTGCAGGTCTTCGAGTTCAGCCCCTCGGGTCAGCTCGTTTGGCAGGATGCCTGGAATGGACCTGGGAATGCGGAAGACACGATCATCGCCATGACCACGGAGGCGGACGGTTCCCTGACCGTTCTCGCTACGACTGAAGCGTCCTCGGGCAGCTACGATCCCGTAATCCTCCGCTGGGACGGTCATGGGGTCTTTCGCTGGGCTGACATCGATCCGCTCTCCGGGGCAGGGCGCGCGTACGTCGCGTACGGCGCATTCGGGCCGAACGGGGTGAGCGTGTTCGCGGGCCGAACTCCGGCGAGCTATGCATCAGCAAGCGACGCGCTCGTACTCGAGGAGCGCGATCAGGTGCTCTCCTTCTGCTTCGGCGACGGCTCAAGGGGTCAATGCCCGTGCGGCAACGACGCCGTGCCCGGCGAAGGACGCGGATGCCTGAACTCACTCGGCGATGCGGCGCGCTTGACCGGAGCTGGCGAATCTTCGCTCGGGCACGACAGGCTGGTGTTGACCTCGTCGGGCGAGACCCCAAACGCTCTCTCGATCTTCTTGCAGGGTAGTTTGCAGACTGCTCCCGTCGCATTTGGCGACGGTCTCCTGTGTGTCGGTGGCGATCTGAAGCGGCTCTATGCGAAGAGTGCGAACGCAGGCGTCGTCTCCGCACCGCTCAGCGGGGACCTCGGCATCAGCGCGCGTTCAGCCTCACTCGGCGACGTAATCACGGCCGGATCGACGCGCTTCTACCAGGTCTATTATCGCGATGTATCCGCGGGCTTCTGCCCGCCGCCGACTGGATCGACCTGGAACGTGTCGGGCGCACTCGCGATTCTGTGGGTCCAGTAGCACCGGGCTGATAGCAGGGGGCTCATCGGCGGGGGCGATCCCACCATCCCACCCCGAGCGTCGGGACGAGCCTCGATCACTCGAGAAGCCGGCGAATCTCCGGCTGGTCCAGGTTCTCGCGCGTCACGAGCACCGCGCCGGTGTCGATCGAGCGCTCGAAGGACGCGCCCTTGACCGCCGCGACGAGCGTCCTCACCGCGAGCCCGCCCATCTTGCGCGGGTCCTGCACGACCAGGGCGTCGATCTCTCCGCTCCTCAGCGCCAGGACGAGCGGCGGCGACGCGTCGAAGCCGACGAAGCGCACCTTTCCCGCGAGACCCGCCTGCCGGAGCCCGAGCAGCATGCCGTTCGTGGCCGATTCGTTGGAGCAGAAGATCCCGTCCGCCTCGCGCAGCCGATCGACCATGTTGAGCGCCTCCGTCTTGGCCTCGCCCGCGGTCGCGCCGGCGTAGCGGTTCTCGACGACGACCGCCAGGCCGGGCTCCGCGCGCAAAACCGCGAGGCAGCCCGCCTCGCGGCTCTCCGTGCTGGCCGAGCCGACCATGTAGCGCAGCAGCGCGACCTTGCCCTTGCCGCCCAGGAGCCGGACCAGCTCCGCCCCGGCGAGCCGCCCGCCTTTCTCGTTGTCGGTGGCGACGAAGCTCGCGAAATTCCGGCCCGCCTCGCCGTCGAGCGCCGAATCGAAGATCACGACCGGGATCCCCAGGGCGCGCGCCTCCGCGACGGGCGAGGCCAGCGCGGTGTGGTCGAGCGGGGCGAGCGCGATCCCGTCGACCCCTTGCGACGTGAACTGCTGGACGAGCTGGATCTGCTGCGCGCGGTCGTTCTCGACCAGCGGGCCCTTCCACAGGACCTCGACGCCGAGCTCGGCACCCGCATCGCGAGCCCCGCGCTCGACCGACTTCCAGAAGACGTGGGTCGTGCCCTTGGGGATCACGGCCAAGGTGGTCTTTCTTGCCGGCGCCGGCCCTCCGCGCGAGCAGGCGGTCGCGAGGAGCAGGGCGAGGCCAGCGGCGAGGCGGTGTGGACGTCGGGACACGGTGCGCTCTTGCCGCGCCGGATTTTATTTACAAGACGTCCCTTCGCCAATAAAACCTCGGGCCCGAACTCCCCATGCCCCGCTCCGTTCGCTCCCGCGACGTCTCCCGACCGCGCTACAGCGCCCCCGCGCTCGAGAAGGGTCTCGACATCCTCGAGCTCCTGGCCGAGCGGCCCGACGGCCTCTCGCAGTCCGAGATCGCCCGCGCGCTGGAGCGATCGGTCGGCGAGATCTTCCGCATGCTCGCGGGCCTCGTCGACCGCGGGTACCTCGCCATCCAACGACCCTCGGACCGCTACGTCCTCACCCTCAAGCTCTTCCAGCTCGCCCACCGCCACGCGCCGCTCCAGCACCTGATCGCGGACGCGCTGCCGCAGATGCGCGAGCTCGCCGTGCGCGTGCACCAGTCCTGCCACCTGACCGTGGTCGAGTCCGGCCACGGCGTCGTCGTCGCCCAGACGAACGCCCCGGGCGAGATCGGCTTCGCGGTGCGGGTCGGCTCGGTGGTCGACCTCGTGTCGACCGCCTCCGGGCGCGTGCTCCTCGCCTTCCAGCCGCCCGCGGAGCGCGAGCGGATCCTGTCGCACGAGCCCGGCTCCCGCGAGCGACGCGCGTCCCTGACGAAGTGCGAGGAGACCCTCGAGGCGGTCCGCGCGCGCGGGTACGAGGACATGGAGAGCACGCGCATCCGCGGCGTCCACGACCTGTCCTTCCCCGTGCTCGACCCGCGCGGCTGCGCGGTCGCGGCGATGACGATGCCGTTCATCGAGCGCCTGGACGTCCAGGACGTCTCGCTCGCGGCGGCCCGCGAGGCGCTCTGCAAAGCCGCTCGCAGGCTCTCGGCATCGCTCGGCGCGCCGCTGCCGTCCCCGAGGGTGCCAGCACCGGAGCGAGCCGCGGCCGGGAGTCGGCGGTGACGAGCGCCGCGCCCGGGAGCCTCGGCGCGAGGCTCCGCCAGCGCTGGCCCTTGCCCGCGCGACCGCGGCCGATCGTCGTGATCGGAGCGGGGGGCATCGTCAACGACGCGCATCTGCCCGCCTATCGAGGCGC
Organism: Planctomycetota bacterium; assembly: GCA_041488095.1. Lineage (GTDB taxonomy): Bacteria > Planctomycetota > UBA1135 > UBA1135 > DASYPQ01. The sequence continues at coordinate 23,453 of JBGPOP010000035.1, read as the reverse complement.
AAGCTTGCCCGTCGCAGGCCTTTACGACATCGACCCGGCGCGCAGCCGGAAGACCGCCGGGCGCTTCGGGATCGGGAGGGTCTACTCCCGGCTCGAGGAGGCGCTGGCCGTGCCCAACGCGGTCTTCGACGTCGCCCTGCCGCCGGCCGAGCTGTCGCGGATGGTCGCGCGCCTCCCCGAGGGCTCGGTCGCGCTGCTCCAGAAGCCGATGGGCCTCGACCTCGCCGACGCGACCGCGATCCGCGACGCCTGCCGCAGCCGCCGGATCACGGCCGCGGTCAACTTCCAGCTGCGCTTCAGCCCGAACATGCTCGCGCTGCACGACGCCGTCCTGGCCGGCCTCCTGGGACGGCTGGTCGAGTGCGAGGTGCGCGTCAACTGCCGCATGCCCTGGGAGCTGTGGCCCTTCATGGAGTCCCTCGAGCGCACCGAGATCAACCTCCACTCGATCCACTACCTCGACCTGGTGCGCTCCTTCCTGGGCGAACCGCGCGGGGTCCACGCGCTCACGGTGAAGCACCCTGCGGCGCCCAGGCTGGCGAGCAGCCGCACCAGCGCGATCCTCGACTACGGCGAGGACGTGCGCTGCTGCCTGTCGGTCAACCACCACCACATGCACGGACCGCGGCACCAGGCCTCGGAGTTCCGCATCGAGGGGACGCAGGGCGCCGCGGTGGCGACGATGGGCGTCAACCTGGACTACCCGCACGGCCGGCCCGACACGCTCGAGATCGCCCTCTCCGGCAGCGAATGGGAGAGCGTGCCCCTGGCCGGCAACTGGTTTCCGGACGCGTTCCTCGGCACGATGGCGAACCTCCAACGCTTCGTCGCCGGCGAGGACCGCGTCCTCCACACCTCCGTCGAGGACGCCTGGCAGACGATGGCGCTCGTCGAGGCCTGCTACGAATCGGACCGGCGCGGCGGCACACCCGTGAGGCAGGCTTGAGAACCCCAGCGTGAGAATCGACGCCCACCAGCACTTCTGGGCCCTCTCCCGGCGCGACTACCGCTGGCTGACGCCGGACCTCGCCCCGATCTACCGCGACTTCGGGCCCCTGGAGCTCGCGCCGCTGCTCGCATCGGCGCAGATCGAGCGCACCGTGCTCGTGCAGGCGACCGACACGGTCGCGGAGACGTACTTCCTCTTCTCGGTCGCGAACCAGACGCCGTTCGTCGCCGGCGTCGTCGGATGGGCCGATCTGGAGGCGCGCAACGCGACGAAAGAGCTCGAGAAGCTCGCGCGGGACGGCAAGCTCGTCGGCGTCCGCCCGATGATCCAGGACATGGCCGACGCCGCGTGGATGCTGCGGCCGAGCCTCGGGCCGGCCTTGCGCGCGATCGGCGCGCTCGACCTGGCCTTCGACGCGCTGGTCAAGGTCGTGCACCTCCCGCACCTGCGCTCGTTCCTCGCGCGCCATCCCGAGCTGCGGGTCGTGATCGACCACGGCGCCAAGCCGACCGTCGCGTGCGGGATGCGCCCGTGGCCGGTCTTCGCGACCTGGCGGGACCACCTGGCGGCGATCGCGCGCGAGTCGACCGCGTTCTGCAAGCTCTCGGGCCTCGTCACCGAGACGGAGGGCGAGTGGACGACGGCCGACCTGCGGCCCTACGTCGACGTGCTGCTCGAGACCTTCGGGCCGCGGCGCCTCATGTGGGGGAGCGACTGGCCCATGGTCAACCTGGCCCGGGGATTCGAAGCCTGGTGGAACGCGACGGGCGAGCTTCTCTCGGGGCTCTCGGCCGAAGAGCGGGAAGCGGTGCTGGGCGGGAACGCGGCCAGGTTCTACCGGCTGAGGGAGGCGGGTGGCGCGTGAGCGGGGTGCGGATCACCGGCCTCGACGCGCTCGACGTGCGCTTCCCGACCTCGGACGAGCACGCCGGCTCGGACGCGATGCACCCCGATCCGGACTACTCGGCGGCGTACGTGATCCTCTCCACGGATCGGGCCGGTCTCGAAGGCCACGGTCTGACCTTCACGATCGGACGGGGGAACGAGCTGTGCGTCGCGGCCGAGCGTGCTCTCGCGCCGCTCGTCGTCGGGCGCTCGCTCGAGGAGATCTCGCGCGACTGGGCCGGCTTCTGGCGCTCGCTGACCTCGGAGTCGCAGCTGCGCTGGGTCGGCCCCGAGAAGGGCGTGCTCCACCTCGCCACGGCCGCGGTGGTCAACGCGGTGTGGGACCTCTCGGCCAAGGCGGCCGGCGTGCCGCTGTGGAAGCTGCTCGTGGACCTCTCGCCCGAGGAGCTCGTGGCCTGCATCGACTTCCGCTACCTCTCCGACGCGATGACGCGGGAGGAGGCGCTCGCGATCCTGGCCGCGAACGCCCCGGGCAAGGCGCGGCGCGAGCGCGAGCTCTCCGAGCGCGGCCATCCGGCCTACACGACCTCGGCCGGATGGCTGGGCTACTCCGACGAGAAGATCCGCACGCTGTGCCGCGAGGGGATCCGCGAGGGCTGGACGCACTTCAAGATCAAGGTCGGCGCGGACCTCGCGGACGATCTGCGCCGGGCGCGCATCGTCCGCGAGGAGATCGGGCCCTCGCGGCGCTTGATGATGGACGCGAACCAGCGCTGGGACGTGCCCGAGGCGATCGCCAACATGCGCGAGCTGGCGCGCTTCGACCCGTGGTGGATCGAGGAGCCCACGTCGCCCGACGACGTGCTCGGCCATGCCGCGATCGCGCGCGCGATCGCTCCGATCGGCGTCGCGACCGGAGAGCAGTGCCACAACCGGGTGATGTTCAAGCAGCTGCTGCAGGCGCAGGCGATCCGCTTCTGCCAGGTCGACGCGTGCCGTTTGGGCGGCGTGAACGAGGTGCTCGCGGTGATGCTGCTGGCGAAGAAGTTCGGCGTGCCGGTGTGCCCTCACGCCGGCGGCGTCGGCCTGTGCGAGTACGTGAGCCACCTCGTCATGGTCGACACCATCGCCATCTCGGCCTCGCTCGAAGGGCGTGTGGCCGAGTACGTCAGCAACCTCCACGAGCACTTCGAGAACCCGGCCGTCGTCCGGGGCGGCGCGTACCTGCCGCCGACGGCGCCGGGGTACGGGATCACGATGAAGAGGGCCTCGCTCGAGCGCTACGCTTTCCCGGACGGGCCGGTGTGGAAGGAGCGCCTGGCGCGGCCCGCGCGGCCCGTGCCGAACGAGGGGAGGAAACGTGGCCGGTAGGCTGGCGGGGAAGACCGCGCTCGTCACCGCGGCGGGCGCCGGGATCGGGCGCGCGACGGCGCTCGCCTTCGCTCGGGAGGGCGCGGTGGTGCGGGCGTCGGATGTCGACGCGAAGAAGCTCGCCGCGCTCGAGGCTGCGGATCCGCGGATCCACGTCCGGGTCCTCGACGTGCGCGACGGCGCGGCGATCGAGGCCCTGGTGAGGACCTGGGGACCGTTCGACGTGCTGTTCAACTGCGCCGGCTTCGTCCACCACGGGACGATCCTCGATTGCAGCGAGGGCGACTGGGACCTCTCGTTCGACCTCAACGTGAAGTCGATGTACCGGACGATCCGCGCGGTGCTGCCGGGGATGCTGGCGAAGGGCAAGGGCAGCATCGTCAACATGTCTTCGGTCGCCTCCAGCGTGAAGGGCGCGCCGAACCGCTGCGTCTACGGGGCGACCAAGGCGGCGGTGATCGGACTGACGAAGGCGGTCGCGGCGGACTTCGTCTCGAAGGGCGTCCGCTGCAACGCGGTGTGCCCGGGCACCGTCGACACGCCGTCGCTCGAGGCGCGGATCGCCGCGCAGGGGGACCCCGAGAAGACGCGCGCCGCGTTCATCGCGCGCCAGCCGATCGGGCGTCTCGGGACGGCCGAGGAGATCGCCGCGCTGGTCGTGTACCTCGCGAGCGACGAGTCGTCCTACACGACCGGAGCGATCCACGTGATCGACGGGGGCTGGAGCGCGTGAAGCTCCTCCGATACGGTCCGCCCGGGCGCGAGCAGCCCGGCCTCCTCGATGCGCACGGCCGCATCCGCTCGCTCGCCGGCGAGATCGCGGACCTGCGCGGCGAGGCGCTCCTCCCGGCCGAGCTTGAACGCCTTGGCGCGCTCGATCCCGCGCGCTTGCCGCTCGTCGACGCGCCCGTGCGCCTCGGGCCCTGCGTTGCGGGGACGGGCAAGTTCGTGTGCATCGGGCTCAATTACGCCGACCACGCCGCCGAGACCGGCGCGCAGGTGCCGTCCGAGCCGGTGATCTTCATGAAGGCGACGAGCGCCATCTCCGGTCCCGACGACGACGTCGAGATCCCGCGCGGGTCGAAGAAGACCGACTGGGAGGTCGAGCTCGGCGTCGTGATCGGCGCGAGGGCGAAGCACGTGACCGTCGAGCGCGCGCTCGAGCACGTCGCCGGCTACTGCGTGGTCGACGATCTCTCCGAGCGCGAGTTCCAGCTCGAGCGCAAGGGGCAGTGGAGCAAGGGCAAGGGCTGCGACACGTTCGGGCCGATCGGGCCGTGGCTCGTGACGAAGGACGAGGTGCCCGACCCGCAGAGCCTGCACCTGTGGCTCGAGGTCGACGGACACCGCTACCAGGACGGGAACACGCGGACGATGGTGTACGGCGTCGCGTTCCTGGTCTCGTACATCTCGAAGTTCATGAGCCTGCTGCCCGGCGACGTGATCTCGACGGGGACGCCACCGGGCGTCGGGCTCGGGCAAAAGCCGCCCGTGTTCCTGCGGCCAAGTCAGACGATCCGCCTCGGCATCGACGGCCTCGGCGTCCAGACGCAGCGCACGATCGCGGAGCCATGACGCTCTTGATCGTCGGAGGCGGGATCGTCGGGCTCGCGACCGCGTACCGGTTCACCGAGCGCTTTCCCGGCGAGAAGGTGATCGTGCTCGAGAAGGAGGCCGGGGTCGGGCGACACCAGAGCGGGCGCAACTCGGGCGTGCTCCACTCGGGCATCTACTACAAGCCCGGGTCGCTGAAGGCGGAGAGCTGCCGCCGCGGCAAACGGATGATGGAGGAGTTCTGCGCGCGCGAGGGGATCCGCCACGAGATCTGCGGCAAGGTGATCGTCGCGGTCGAGCAGCGCGAGATCCCGATCCTCGAGGCGATCCACGCGCGCGGTCACGCGAACGGCGTCGATTGCGCGCTCGTCGGCCCCGAGCGCCTGCGCGAGCTCGAGCCGCACGCCGCCGGCGTGAAGGCGATCCACGTGCCCGAGACCGGGATCGTCGACTATCCCGCGGTGTGCGAGCGCCTCGCGGCGCGCCTTCCGGAGGTCGTGACGGGCGCGGAGGTGCTCGCGCTGCGGACGCAGGGCGCCGAGGTCGTCGTCGAGACCACACGGGGGACCTACACGGGTCGCGCTGCGGTCAACTGCGCCGGCCTGCACTCCGATCGCGTGCTCCAGCGCTCGGGCCTGACCCGTCCGGCGCGGATCGTGCCCTTCCGCGGCGAGTACTTCTCGCTCCGGACCGAAGCCCGCCATCTGGTCCGGAACCTGATCTACCCCGTGCCCGACCCGAGCTTCCCGTTCCTGGGCGTGCACTTCACGCGGATGATCCGCGGCGGGATCGAGTGCGGACCGAACGCGGTGCTCGCGTTCGCCCGCGAGGGGTACACCCGGACGACGGTGCGCCTCGGAGACCTGTGGGACACGCTCTCCTACGGAGGCTTCTGGCGGCTCGCGGCCCGCCACGGACGCACGGGCGCAGCCGAAATGTGGCGGTCGTTCAGCCGCGGTGCGTTCGCTCGCGCGCTGCAGCGCCTGGTCCCCGAGGTGCGCGCGGAGCACCTCGAGCCCGCACCCGCCGGCGTGCGCGCGCAGGCGCTCGCGCCCGACGGCCTTCTCGTCGACGACTTCCTGATCCGCACCGAGGGGCGGATCGTCCACGTGTGCAACGCGCCCTCGCCGGCCGCGACCTCGTCGCTCGCGATCGGAGAGGCCATCGTCGACCGGCTCGTTCCGGTCCTGGCCTGAACATGGTCGAGACCCGGACGTTCCCCGCGCAGACGCTCGAGCGCTTCTCCGCGCGGGTCTTCGAGCACTTCGGCGTGCCCTCCGAGGAGGCCGAGGTCGCGGCCAAGGTCCTCTCCTCCGCCGACCGGCGCGGCATCGACAGCCACGGCGTCGCGCGGCTGCACACGTATTTCGACATGCTCGAGCTCGGCCGGATCAACCCGCGGCCGAAGTTGACGATCGTGCGCGAGACCGCGAGCACGGCCACGATCGACGGGGACAACGGCCTCGGGCTCGTCGTGGGCCCCAAAGCGAACGCGATCGCGATGGCGAAAGCGCGCGACGCCGGCAGCGGCTGGGTCAGCGTGCGCAACACGAACCACTTCGGCATCGCGGGGTGGTACGTGCTCGAGGCGCTCAAGCAGGACCTGATCGGCTGGGCGATGACGAACAGCACGAAGCTCGTCGCGCCGCTGTGGGGCGCCGAGCGCATGCTCGGCACGAACCCGATCGCGATCGCCTTCCCCGGCCTCGAGGAGCCGCCGATCGTGATCGACATGGCGACCTGCGCGGCGGCGTACGGAAAGATCGAGATCGCGCGGCGCGCGGGCGAGAAGATCCCCGCGGGCTGGGCGATCGACCGCGAGGGCCGCGTCACCGACGATCCGGAGAAGATGATCCTCGGCGGCGCGCTGCTCCCGCTCGGCTCCGACCGCGAGCGCGGCGGGCACAAGGGCTACGGGCTCGCGCTGATGGTCGACGTGCTCTCGGCGGTGCTCTCGGGCGCGAACTGGGGGCCGTTCACGCCTCCATTCGCGCTGCGGCAGGAGATCCCGGAACGCTCGGTCGGGAAGGGGATCGGGCACTTCTTCGGCGCGATGAGGATCGACGGCTTCATCGATCCCGACGAGTTCAAGCGCCAGATCGACGACCTGATCCGCACGTTCCGCAAGACGAAGCCGGCGCCGGGGACGGGCGGTCCGCTGATCCCCGGAGATCCCGAGCGCGAGGCGGAAAAGGTGCGCTCGAAGGAAGGGATCCCGCTCGTGCTGCCGGTCGTCCTCGAGCTCGAGGACATCACGCACAGGACGGGGATCCGACTGGGGTAGGGTCCGAGGGGGTATCCTGCGCCCGATCGGAACAGCCGGTTCGACCGCGTGTTGAACGGCCCTCTTGTAGGGCGGACCGATGCTCACACCCCTGCTCGCGCTCGCCTTGGCGGTTGGGAACCTCCCGTCCCAGGAGGCCGGAGATCCCGCCGCTCTTCCCGCTGTGCTCGATCGCGTGGTCGAGATCGTGCTCGACGAGAAGGACCCTCTCCTGTCGGGCCACGGGGCCTGCGAGCGCGTCGAGCACGAGGTGCGCTTCTCCGGGACGCTGCACGTGTGGACGAAGGTCGAAGGGGACCTCGACACGTTCCTGAAGGCCGAGGACGCGGAGGGGAAGTTCCTCGCCAAGGACGACGACTCGGGCGGGAAGCCGACGCCGTACCTGAAGCTCAAGGTCGAGCCGGGCAGGAAGCTCGTGATCGTGGTCGCAGCGTCGAAGACCGGAGGCACGGGCAAGGTCGAGCTCCATCTCGTCTCGGCTCCGGAGACGGACACGACGCGCGCGGAGGCTGAACGCGCGAGGCAGGAGCTCGCCGAGATCAAGAAGCTGCGTGAAGCCAAGGACCTCACGGCCGCCCGAGCGCGAGCGGAGGCGCTGGCCGAGCATCTCCTGGGAGTGGAGGGAGGGGCGCAGAGCGAGGCGCTGACGCAGCAGGCGTGGCTCTTGAGCTACGAGTGCGATGCGCTCGCTCTGCTTCGTCCAGACGAGAAGATGCGCCGGTGCGTGCTGTCTCATCGCACCCGCACGCTGCCCGACGACCACCCCGATCTCCAGTCGGCGCGGCTGAACCTCGCTGTCACGATCTTCTCGCTCGGCGACCTCGTCGGCGCGCGGGCGCTCGACGAGAAGGTGCTCGAGGTCCGCTCGAGGACGCTGCCCGACGACCACCCCGACCTCCAGTCGGTGCGCCTGAATCTCGCCGGCGCGCTCCACGCGCTCGGCGGCTTCGCCGGCGCGCGGGCGCTGTTCGAGAAAGTGGTCGAGGTTCTCGCGCGGACGCTGCCCGACGACCATCCCGACCTCCAGAGGGCGCGGGGGAACCTCGCCATCACCATCCGGGACCAAGGCGATCTCGCCGGCGCGCGTGCGGTCCAGGAGAGGGTGCTCGAGGTCAGCTCGAAGGCGTTGCCCGACGACCACCCCGACCTCCAGTGGGCGCGACGGAGTCTCGCCACCACGCTCTACATGCTGGGCGACCTCGCCCGCGCACGGGCGCTGTTCGAGAAGGAGCTCGAGGTCGATTCGCGGACGCTGCCCGACGACCACCCCGACCTCCAGGCGGCGCGGCTGAACCTCGCCTCCACGATCAAGGCGCTGGGAGACCTCGCTGGCGCGCGTGCGCTGCAGGAAAAGGTGCTCGAGGTCCGCTCGAAGACGCTGCCCGACGACCACCCCGACCTCCAGATGGCGCGGGGCAATCTGGCCGGCACGATCGCCTCTCTCGGCGACCTCGCCGGCGCGCGCGCGCTCCAGGAGAAGGTGCTCGAAGTCGCTTCGCGGACGCTGCCCGACGACCACCCCGACCTCCTGATGGCACGGGGAAACCTGGCTGCCACGATCGGGGACCTCGGCGACCTCGCCGGTGCGCGTGCGCTCCAGGAGAAGGTGCTCGAGGTCGCTTCGCGGACGCTGCCCGACGACCACCCCAACCTCCAGGTGGCTCGGCTGAATCTCGCCGTCACGCTCCACTCGCTGGGCGACCTCGCCGGCGCGCGTGCGCTCCAGCAGAAGGTGCTCGAGGTCCGCTCGAAGACGCTGCGCGACGACAACCCCGACCTCCAGATCGTGCGGGGGAACCTGGCCGACACGAGCCGACGGCTCGGCGACCTGGCGGGCGCGCGTGCGCTCCAGGAGAAGGTGCTCGAGGTCGATTCGCGGACGCTGTCGGACGACCACCCCGACCTCCAGACCGTGCGGGAGAACCTGGCCGTCACGATCGCCGCGCAAGCGCGAGGAGAGGCAGGGCGCGAGGAGAAGCGGGATGGAAAGGAGGAGGGGGGAAGGCAGAGATTCGTCGGCCTCGTCCGCGACTACATGCGGGGTCAGAGGCACGCCGCTCTGCAGTCCGTTCTCGACGCTTCGGGCCGGGAAGCAGAGGAGCGCGTGGCCAGCCGGAAGCAGCTCGGCAAGGCGCTCTCCATGGCGCGAGGGTGCGGCGTCTTCGGCTCGGATCCGGCGCTGGAAGAGCAGGCGTTCCTCTTCTCGGAGGGCACCCGCAACGTCGCCTCCCTCTCCGCGCGGCTCGGGCGCGCAGCGCGCTCGAACCCGAATTGGGAGGAGCTGCGGGGCCGGATGCAGCAGGCGACGAGCCGGCTGGCCGCGCTCGGACAGAAGGGAGCGACGAGCGCGGAGTTCACCGGAGCGCGCACCGACCTCGAGCGGACCCAGCGCGAGCTGGTGCAGCTCGGGAAGCGTCTGGATCCGGATGCGATGGCGGCGCTTCAGGCGGACTTCCCGTCGGTCTCCTCGCGGGTGGGAGAGCATGAAGCCTGGGTCGGGTACCGGCGTTACGCGCTGACGGAGCTCGGAGAGGCCGGCGCCGAGAGCTCGACCGCGAGCCTGTGCGCGTTCGTCGTCCGCTCCGGCGGCCGTCTCGCGCGCATCGAGCTCGGCCCGATCGAGCCGGTCGAGAAGGCGATCGAGGCTTGGCGCGAAGCGATCGGAGTGCGCCTCGAGCGCGGGATCGGTGTCGATCCGGCCTCGTCGGCCACAGCCCTCGATCGCGGCTCCGAGGTGCGGCGGCTCGTGCTCGATCCCTTGCGCGAGGCGCTCTCGGGCGCCGAGCGGCTCGCCGTGTCGCCCGATGACGTGCTGCACCTCGTCCCGCTCGACGCGCTGCCCTCGGGCAGAGCGCCGGCTCGATCCTCCGCGCCGCTCGGCGAGATCTTGCGGATCGAGGTCGCGTTGAACCTCCTCCTGCGCGATCGGGGCGGGTCCGAGAGGGAGGTCTCGCGGGACGGGATCCTCGTCGCGCTCGGCCATGCCGACTTCGATCATCCGCCCGGAGAGGTCGAGCCGCCGCTCGAAGCGGAAGGATCGTCCCGCCTGGCCGGTTCCCGGGATGCGGACCGCTCGGGCATCCTGCGCGGAGGTGCGTGGGAGCGCGGCTTCGCGACGCTGCCGGAGACGCGCGCGGAGGTGAAGGCGATCGGGGACTACTACCAGGCGGAGTTCGGGGACAAGAGCCGCGCGATGGTCCTGGAGAGTCGCCGAGCCTCGCGGGAGAACCTGTTCGCGCTGGCGCCGAAGGCGCGCTTTCTCCACGTGGCGACGCACGGGTGGTACGCGCCGGAGTCGATCCGGTCGAGCGAGGACCCCGAGCCGCTCGATGTGAAGATGAAATTCGGGATGCGGACGGGACTCGAGGAGAGCGTCAAGGGCATGAGCCCGATGCTGCTCTGCGGTCTCGCGCTCGCGGGCGCGAACCTGCCCGCGAACGAGCTCGGTCGGATTCCGGGCCTGGTCACTGCCGAGGAGATCTCGGCCCTCGATCTCTCGAGCTGCGAGCTCGTGGTGCTCAGCGCGTGCGACACGAACGTCGGCCTGCGCCGCGCAGGGCAGGGCGTCGCGAGCTTGCAGAAGGCGCTGCACATGGCCGGGGCGCGGAGCGTGATCACGTCGCTCTGGAGGGTGCCCGACGAGGCGACGAGGGAGCTGATGGTCGACTTCTACCGCCGCATCTGGGTCGAGAAGAAGCCCAAGGCCCAGGCGCTGTGGGAGGCGAAGAGCAAGCTCCGCAACGCGAAGGACGAGAGCGGCCATCCGAAGTACACGACGCGCGACTGGGCTGCGTGGGTCCTGACGGGTGCCGCTGGGTAGCGCAGCGAGATCAGCGTATCCGTTGGGGTCGTGCCGCCGGAAGGCCTTGGGAATAGACTGGCCGGATCGACACCGCGACGATTCTCCCCCCGCTCCTCCTCGCCGCCGCGCTCGCCTTCCAGGACCGCGCGCCGCGGGTGGACTTCGTCCGCGACATCCAGCCGATCCTGTCGTCGCACTGCTACAAGTGCCACGGCGAGACGAAGCACCGCGCCGAGCTGCGCCTCGACCTGCGCGACGAGGCGTTCGCGGGGGGCGAGGACGGGAAGGTGATTCTCCCGGGCGACTCCAAGGGGAGCCCGCTCGTACAGCGCATCACCTCGAGCGACGACGAGGAGCGGATGCCGCAGAAGGCGCCGGCGCTCGCGGCCGAGGAGATCGAGACGATCCGGCGCTGGATCGACGAGGGTGCGCCGTGGCCTGCGGAAAACGCGGCCTCGGCGCGGGAGCCCGCGAAGCACTGGGCCTACCTCGCTCCGGTCGAGCCGGCGCTGCCGCCCGTGCACGAGGAAGCCTGGGCCAGGAACCCGATCGACCGCTTCGTCCTCGCGCGCCTCGAGAAGGCGGGCCTGGCGCACTCGCCGGAAGCCGCACGAGGCAAGCTCCTTCGCCGCACGAGCCTCGACCTGACCGGCATTCCCCCTACCGTCGCGGAGATCGACGCCTTCGAGCAGGACCGCCGTCCCGACGCCTACGATCGCGCCGTCGACCGGCTCCTCGCCTCGCCGCGCTACGCCGAGCGCATGGCCCAGTGGTGGCTCGACCTCGCGCGCTACGCCGACACGAACGGCTACGAGAAGGACGGGAGACGGAGCCTGTGGCCCTGGCGCGACTGGGTGATCGACGCGTTCGGGCGCGACATGCCTTTCGACGAGTTCACGGTCGAGCAGATCGCGGGCGACCTCCTGCCGGGCGCGACGCTCGCGCAAAAGGTGGCGACCGGCTTCCACCGCAACACGCTTGTCAACCAGGAGGGCGGCGCGGATCCCGCGGAGTTCCGCCACGCCGCGGTCGTCGACCGCGTGAACACGACCGCGACCGTCTGGCTCGGCACGACGCTCGCCTGCGCGCAGTGCCACAACCACAAGTTCGATCCGTTCAGCCAGAAGGACTACTACCGCTTCTTTGCCTTCTTCAACTCGACCTCGGACGACGGCAACTCGACCGCGCCGGAGATGCGGGTACCTAACGTAGAGCAGGCCGTCGCCCTCGATCGACACGAAGCGGACCTCGCCGCCAGGCAGGCGGCCTTCGTCGCCGCGGTGCGAGCGGGAGGCTCGGGCCCGGCGATGCGCATGATCGCGGCGGCGGCGATCGCTGCGCAGGCGCGCCGCGACGAATTCCTCGCGACGATCCCGACCACGATGGTGATCGAGGAGAGCGCGGAGCCGCGCCAGACGCACGTCGCGATCAAGGGCAGCTTCCTCTCGCCCGGCCAGGAGGTCGAGCCCGGCGTGCCCGCGGTCCTGCCCGAGCTCCCGCCGGACGCGCCGAGGAATCGCCTCGGCCTCGCGCGCTGGCTCGTCAGCCCGGAGAACCCGTTGGTCGCGCGCGTGACGGTCAACCGGATCTGGGAGCGCATCTTCGGCTGCGGGCTCGTCTCGACGAGCGAGGACTTCGGCACGCGCGGAGAGCCTCCGAGCCATCCCGAGCTGCTCGACTGGCTGGCGATCGACTTCGAGCGGTCCGGATGGAGCTTCAAGGCGTTGCTGCGGCGCATCGTGACCTCGGCGACGTACCGGCAGGACTCGCGCGCGACGCCGGAGCTTCTCGAGCACGATCGCAACAACCGCCTGCTCGCGCGAGGGCCGCGCCTGCGCCTGGAGATCGAGACCCTGCGCGACGCCGCGCTCTCGATCGGCGGGCTGCTGGTCGAAAAGACCGGCGGCCCGAGCGTCTTCCCGCCCCAGCCCGAGGGCGTGTTCGGATCGGTGTACAGCGACGACGCCTGGACGCCGTCGCAGGGCGAGGAGGCGCACCGGCGCGGCCTGTACACGTTCTGGAAGCGGAGCTCGCCCTACGCGACCTTCGCGATGTTCGACGCGCCGAGCCGCGAGCTCGCGTGCACGCGCCGGCCGAGGACGGACACGCCGCTCCAGGCGCTGGCGCTGGAGAACGACCCGGCCTTCGTCGAGTGCGCCGAGGGTCTCGCCAAGCGCATGGCGGCGCGCGCGGAGCCGCCCGAGGAGTCCGCGCGCCTGGGATTCCGGCTCTGCACGGGACGCTGGCCGGCTGCCGAGGAAGTGGGGGTGCTCCTCGATCTCTACCGGAGCGAGAAGAAGAGCGACGACAAGGCGGCCTGGGCGCGCGTCGCGAGCGTGCTCCTGAACCTCGACGAGACGGTGACGAAGGACTGACGATGGACGCAGAGCGCGATCTCGCGAGCTCGATCACCCGCCGGCTGTTCCTCGCCGGGGCGGGCGTGTCGCTCGGCTCGATCGCGCTGGCGCGGATGCAGACGGGCTCGAGCCCGAGCAGCGCGAAGTCGCCGCATTTCCCGGCCAAGGCGAAGCGCGTCGTCTACCTCCACATGGCCGGCGCGCCGTCGACGCCGGACCTCTTCGATCCCAAGCCGAAGCTGAACGAGCTCGACCGCCAGCCGTGCCCCGAGAGCTACCTCAAGAACGAGCGCTTCGCCTTCATCAAGGGCACGCCGAAGATCCTGGGGTCCCCGTACAAGTTCTCGAAGCACGGCCAGAGCGGCCACGACTTCTCCGAGCTGCTGCCCGGCCTCGCCTCGGTCGCCGACGAGCTGTGCGTGATCCGCTCGATGAAGACGACGCAGTTCAACCACGTGCCCGCGCAGCTCTTCCTGCACACCGGACACTTCCGGATGGGACGGCCGAGCTTCGGAGCGTGGGTCAGCTACGGCCTCGGCACGGAGAACGAGGACCTGCCCGCGTTCGTCGTGCTGCTCTCGGGACAGTACGCCGTCGACGCCGGAGCGTCGGTGTGGGGCAGCGGCTTCCTCCCGACCGTGCACCAGGGCGTCCGCTTCCGATCGCAGGGCGACCCGGTGCTGTTCCTCGCCGATCCGGAGGGCGTCGACCGGGCCGGGCGACGGCGGATGCTCGACGCAGTGGGGAAGCTGAACCGATTGGCGTTCGCGCGGTCGCTCGATCCGGAGGTCGAGACGCGGATCGCGCAGTACGAGCTCGCCTACCGGATGCAGACGAGCGTGCCGGAGCTGATGGACGTGTCGAAGGAACCGGCGAAGGTGCTCGAGGCCTACGGCGTCGAGCCCGGGAAGACGTCGTTCGGGAACAACTGCCTGCTGGCGCGGCGGATGCTCGAGCGCGGCGTGCGCTTCGTGCAGCTCTACCACTGGGGCTGGGACAGCCACGGCACGGGCCCGCACGACGACATCGTGACGTCGCTGCCGGAGCGGTGCCGCGAGTGCGACGGGCCGAGCGCGGCGCTGATCCGGGATCTGCGGGAGCGCGGGCTGCTCGACGACACGCTGGTGATCTGGGGCGGGGAGTTCGGGCGCACGCCGATGAACGAGGAGAGGGACGGGAGCAAGTTCCTCGGGCGGGATCATCATCCGCACTGCTTCACGATGGTGCTCGCGGGCGGGGGAGTGAAGAAGGGGTTCCGGATCGGCGCGACGGACGAGCTCGGATACTTCGTGACCGAGGATCCGGTGCCGGTGCACGATCTCAACGCGACGCTGCTACATCTCCTCGGGTTCGATCACAAGAAGCTCACGTATCGGTTCGAGGGGCGGGACTACCGCTTGACCGACGTCGAGGGGGAGGTCGTGGAGAAGATCCTGGCGTGACGGGATCGTCCCCCTGACGCCTTCCATAATCATGGCCACCACGTCACTTCCCCGCTCTGCGTCGCGTTGAACATCCTCCAGGCGTCGCAGCCACCAAGAACGTTCACGTCGCGGTAGTACACGAAGTACCAGCGGCTCTGGCCCGCGAGAATCACGTCGCCGAGCGCCGCCGATCGGACGGACACCTGTTGGTCGTGCACGCCGAAGTCCGGCGCCCTCACGCTGCCGCCCACGGCGGTCTTCGAGTAGAGGCGCGCGAGCCTGCCTGCCACGCAGCGAACGCCCTGGCCGTAGACGATGCCCGCAGGGAGCGAGGTCGTTCCCTGCAAGACAAGGCTCGTCGAGGTCGGGCCCTCGCCGCTCGAGGTGAACATCAAGCTGTCGGAGGAGAGGAACGTGCCACCCTTGGCGGAGAGAGCCGCTCCGCCCGTCCCGAAAAAGTTCTCGCAGCCGCGACCGGGCCCGCTCGGCGCATTCGAGCAGGGGCACGCGACCACCTCGCCGACTCCGGGATCGCACATGCTCGTGAACATCGTGCCGCCAAGCCGGTCGCGGACGAATCCATCGTGTAGCCAGTTGCTGTCCCCGCCCGGCACCATGTTGGTCGCGGTGCTACTGAACGCGATGTACCGCCCGTTGGAAGACATCGCTGGTTGTTCACTCCAGTCGTTCCCTACCATTCCCATGTAATTCACACTCTCACGCGTCGTGATGCCCGTGAGTCGGTCCCGCATGTAGATATCATGCTGTTGGCTCGGGCCACCGGGGACGAGATTGGTCGCGTCGCTCTCGAACACGACGAAGCGGCCGTCATTCGAGATGCCTGGAAAAAAACAGTTGCCATTCCCAGGAGTTCCGTTCGTGCTCACACTGACCAACTCCGTCGTGTTCTGCTGGCGGTCACGGAGGTAGACGTTGAGGCTCGAGGAGGGCGCGCCTGGCACGAGGTTGGTGCCGGCGCAAGTGAACGCCACGTAGCGTCCGTCTCCGGACAGCGCTAGCTCATACGATCCACCATCCGCCTCTGATCCTCCAGCAGTCAGACTCACACGCTCGGTGGTAACAGCTTGGCGATCCCGAATGAACGCGTCCCCGGTGTGATTCGTGTCACCAGGCACAAGATTGTCTGCCCATCCTATGAACGCTACAAATCGACCATCGTCGGATATGCTGGAGGGCGAACTGTTGCTGTTCCCCACACTGCCTCCTGTTGAGATGGAGCCGATCTCTGTCGTACCGCTCAACCGATCACGAACATACACCTGATCGTACCCACCCTGTACCCCAGGCGCCAAATTGGTGGCGTCACTCCCAAAACAGACGTACCGTCCATCGGGTGTAATCCCTTCGGGCCAGCTCCAATTGTTGCTGAGTGTCCCGGCCGTACTCACACTCACGAGCTCAGTCGTGCCGAGCCATCGGTCTCGTATGAAGGCGTCAGGCACGCCATTTAGGTCTCCAGGCACAAAATTGGTGGCGTTGCTTGCAAATGCCACATATCTGCCATCCGGAGTTATTAAGCCGCCCCCGCTCTCGCTGTTACCTTGCGCGCCGCTCGAGCCTACGCTCACCCTTTCCATCGTTCCGCTCACTCTGTCCCGTAAGAACACGTCACCAACTCCATTCGTGTCCCCCTGTACGAGGTTGTTCGCTAGGCTTACAAGCGTCACATAGCGACCGTTTCGAGTGATCGAGAAGGTCATCGTCCGGTTGTTGGCCTGCACTCCGGCTGAATTCACGTCCACCCGCTGGGTTACCTGCGCGAAGACAGGCGCGCAGAACAACGCTCCCAGAAAGGACCCGATTCTAGAGTTCATGGCCACCACGTCACCTGCCCCGTCTGCGTCGCGTTGAACGTCCTCCAGGCGTCGCAGCCACCGAGAACGTTCACGTCGCGGTAGTACACGAAGTACCAGCGGCTCTGGCCCGCGAGAATCACGTCGCCGAGCGCTGCCGATCGGACGGACACCTGTTGGTCGTGCATGCCGAAGTCCGGCACCCTCACGCTGCCGCCCACGGCGGTCTTCGAGTAAAGGCGCGCGAGGCTCCCTGCCACGCAGCGAATGCCTTGGCCGAAGACGATGCCGGCAGGAAGCGATGTCGTTCCCTGCAAGACGAGACTCGTCGAGGTCGCGCGCTCGCCACTCGTGGTGAAGACCAGGCTGTCGGAAGAGAGGAACGTCCCTCCCGACGCCGAGAGGACCGCTCCGCCTTCCGCGGACGAGTTGTCGCAGCCGCGACCGGGGCCGCTAGGCGGGTTCGAGCAGGGGCACGGAATCACGCCACCGACACCGGGCTCACACAGGCTCGTGAAGGATGTGCCGCCGAGGCGGTCGCGCACGAAGATGTCGTGCTTGCCGTTGGTGTCTCCGGGAACCAGGTTGTTCGAGTAGCTCGGGAACACCACGAAACGCCCGTCGGCGGACATCGAGGTGAAGGAGCTCTGGGTGAGGCTGTTGCCCTGCGTCCCGTCCGAGGCGACGCTCACCCGCTCGGTCAGCCCCGAGACGCGGTCGTGGACGAAGGCGTCGTCCCATCCGTTGGTGTCCCCCGGAACGAGATTGGTCGCCGAGCTGTAGAACGCCACGTACCGCCCATCGGCCGAGATCGAAGACGAGTAGCTGCCGCCGTTGGACTGGGATCCCAGCGAATCCACGCTCACCCTTTCTGTCGTGGCGGCCTGTCGGTCGCGGACGAAGACGTCGAACATGTCGTTCGTGTCTCCCGGAACGAGCGTGCTCGCGTTGCTCATGAACGCCACGAACCGGCCGTCGGCGGAGATGGAGGGGGTGCCGCTGGTGTTCGGTGCCTGCTGCCCGCCCATGTCGACGCTCACGAGATCGATCGCGCCTGTCTGCCGGTCGCGCACGTACACGGTCGGCCGCGCGCCCACGACGCCGGGCAGAATGTTGGTCGCGTAGGTCGAGAACGCCACGAAGCGGCCATCCGCGGAGATCCGGGCCTGGACGCTCCAGGTGCCGCTCTCATGCTGACCGCCGCTGGGGACCACGCTCACGCACTCGGTCGTGCCGTTCTGGCGATCGCGGACAAAGACGTCCGGAACCCCGTTCCAATTGTCACCAGCGACGAGGTTGTAGGCGCTGCTGACGAAGGCCACATAGCGACCGTCCGCGGAGATCGAGGGATCCCCGCTGAAACCTTCCCCCTCTGCGCCACCCGTGCTGACGCTCACCCGCTCGGTCGTGTGGGTGAGACGGTCGTGAACGAAGACGTCTCCGTACCCGGCCGTGTCCCCCGGCACGAGGTTGCTGGCGCTGCTGTAGAACGCGACATATCGACCGTTGCCGGAGACAAAGGCCTCGAAGCTCTGGTCATTCCCTTGCGCCCCGCCCGAGCTGACGCTCACCCGTTCGGTGATGCCCGTCCGGCGGTCGCGTACGAAGACGTCGACGCCGTAGAACGGTCCGTTCGTATCCCCCGGGACGAGGTTCGAAGCGAAGCTCGCGAAGGCCACGTAGCGGCCGTCCTCGGAGACGGTGGCCTCGAAGCTGCTGTCGTTCCCCTGCGCGCCGCCCGAGTCGAGGCTCACCCGCTGGGTCACCTGCGCCCAGCCTATCCCCCCCAGAATCACTGCGAGCCCCCCCACCATCATCGCCAGTGTCTTCATCGTCCCTTCCTCCTCGTGCGGGTCGATGCCCCTCGCTCCAGGCTTCCGCGCTCGAGGTCCCATCTTATCCACGAATCGAATTCTCGATAGCCGTCGCGGTCGAGGCACTCCGGGGGCTGGGTTGCGCCGCATGCCAATGTTGAATCAGGTGCGAGATCGTCGAACGAATTGCCGCACTGAGGCGTTCGCGCCCCTGGTTGTGTCCTACCGGCGGCCTTGGATCGTGAAGGAGTCGACAGCTGGCGCCCTCTGGCATGGCAGCGCGCTCGCTCGGCCAAAGGGAACTCGGAAGCGCACGTTGGCGGAGTAGTTGTTGATGCGCGACCGGGGATGATCGCCCGCGCACGATTCTTACCTCCGTGCCACGCCGCCAAGAGCGACCGCGTGCTAGCCTGCGCTCGAATTCGGAGCGAATACGTCA
Organism: Planctomycetota bacterium; assembly: GCA_041488095.1. Taxonomy (GTDB): domain Bacteria; phylum Planctomycetota; class UBA1135; order UBA1135; genus DASYPQ01. The sequence continues at coordinate 4,799 of JBGPOP010000035.1, read as the reverse complement.
CGACCTCCTTCGGGCTTCCTCATGTCCAAGCTCTCCACGACTCGCCGCCAGTTCCTCGGCCAGACCGTTCTCGTCGGCGGCGTCGCCGTCACCGCGGCATCCCTACCCCGCAACCGGCGCCAGCTTTCCCCCACGACGCCTCGCACCGCCGCCGCCAAGCGCATCCTCATCCTCGGCGGCACCGGGTTCCTCGGACCGAAGACCGTCGAGGTCGCACTCGCGCGCGGCCATCGCGTCACCGTTTTCAACCGCGGCCGCACCGAGAAGCGCATCCCCTTCGAATTCAAGGACGTCGAGCACCTCTACGGCAACCGCGACCCGAACCTCCCCGCCGACGACGAGCGCGGGCCCGACAAGAAGCTCCTCCACCCGGACGCGACGCCGAAGGGGCTCGAGCAGCTCGTCGGGAAGTCCTGGGACGCCGTCATCGACAACTCCGGCTACTACCCGCGCATGGTCGAGGCCTCGGCGAAGCTCCTCGCGGCGAATTCGAAGCACTACATCTACATCTCGAGCATCTCGGCCTACGCGAGCCAGAAGATCCCCGACGCCGACGAGACCGCCGAGCTCGCCAGGCTCTCCGACCCTGCGGTCGAGACGATGGGGAAGAACGGCGAGAACTACGGCGGGCTCAAGGCCCTGTGCGAGCAGGCGGCTGAGGCTTCCTTCCCCGGCCACGCCGCGATCGTACGGCCGGGCTACATCGTCGGCCCCGGCGACCCGACCGATCGCTTCACCTACTGGCCCGTGCGCATCTCGCGCGGCGGAGAGGTCCTCGCTCCCGGATCTCCGGACGATCCGATCCAGTGGATCGACGTGCGCGACCTCGCCGAATGGCTCGTCAAGATCGTCGAGGACGGCACCGTCGGCGCTTTCAATGCGATCGGGCCCGTGAGGCGGGGCCGCTGGGGGGACGTGCTCGAGACCTGCGTCGCCGCCGTGAAGAATCCGGCGACGCGGACCTGGGTTCCGACCGCGTGGCTCGAGGCGAACGGGATGGGCGGCGAGGACTCCTTCCCGATCTGGGCTCCGCCGACGGGCGAGCTCGCGGGTTCCCACCGATGGAAGAACGAGCGCGCGAAGAAGGCGGGGATGAAGCTCCGGCCGGTCGCCGACACGGTCACGGGCATCCTCGATTGGTTCCCGAGCGAGATCGAGCGCCGCGCTCGCGTCGCGAAGCAGATGGCGGAGGCGGCCGCGGCGAAGGGCGATCCTCCGGCGCCTGCTGCCGACCCGACCGTGCTGCGCGCGGGACCGGCGCCGGATGCCGAGAGGGAGCTCCTGGCGAAGTGGAAGGCGTCGCAGAAGAAGTAAGGGGCGCGGCGCTAGACTGTGCCGCGCCATGACTCGCACGACACCGCTCCTCCTCGCCCTCACGCTCCTTCCGTTCGCCTGCAAGGACGCCGCTCCGCATCCGGGGAAGGAGATCGGAACCTCGGTCGCACCTCGCCCGCCCACCCAGGACGACCGCATGGCCTGGTGGCGCGACGCGCGCTTCGGGATGTTCATCCACTGGGGTCTCTACGCGATCCCCGCCGGCGAGTGGCCTCCCGGCGATCCGAAGGCGAACAAGAACTACGGCGAATGGGTCCGCGAGGAGGCGCACATCCCGGTCGACCAGTACGAGAAGCTCCAGAAGCAGTTCGATCCGGTGAAGTTCGATCCCGAATTGTGGGCGAGGACGGCTCGCGACGCGGGGATGAAGTACCTCGTGATCACGAGCAAGCATCACGACGGCTTCGGCCTCTTCGACTCGAAGCAGACCGACTGGGACGTGATGGGCACGCCCTTCCACCGCGACATCCTCGCGGAGCTGTCCGCCGCTTGCGCGCGCAACGGCGTCCGCTTCTGCACCTACCACTCGATCATGGACTGGCACCACCCCGACTACCTGCCCAGGCGGTCGTGGGAGAAGGAGATCCGGCCCGAGGCCGGCGCGGACTACGAGCGCTTCGAGCGCTACCTCCACGCCCAGGTCACCGAGGTCGTGACGAAGTACCACCCCGGCGTGATGTGGTTCGACGGCGAGTGGGAGAGCACCTGGAACCACGCGCGCGGGCTGCGCCTCTACGAGCTGTGCCGCAAGCTCGACCCGGCGATGATCGTCAACAACCGCGTCGACGTGCACCGCGGCGGGATGGGCGGCTTCTCGGGCTCGTCCGAAGCGGTCGGCGACTTCGCGACGCCCGAGCAGGAGATCCCGGCGACCGGAATGCCCGGAGTCGACTGGGAAACCTGCATGACGATGAACGACCACTGGGGCTTCTGCGCGGCGGACGCGGACTGGAAGACGAGCGAGGACCTGATCCGGAAGCTCGCCGACATCGCCAGCAAGGGCGGGAACTTCCTCCTGAACATCGGACCGAGGTCGGACGGGACGTTCCCGCCCGAAGCGATCGCGCGACTCTCCGAGATCGGCGCGTGGATGAAGGTGAACGGCGAGTCGATCCACGGCACGAGCGCGAGCCCGTTCGACAACCTCCCGTTCGGCCGCTGCACCGTGAAGGTGGGGGAGACGACCTCGCGCCTCTACCTGCACGTCTTCGACTGGCCGAAGGATCGGAGACTCGTGCTGCCAGGTCTCGGCAACGATTTCGGGCGGGCGTTCCTGCTGGCGAAGCCCGCGCACGATCTGCCGCGCTCGCGCGCGGAGTCGGACGTGTGGATCGGGCTCTCCGAGGCGGCTCCCGATCCGGTCGACACGGTCGTCGTCCTCGAGATCACCGGCCGGCCGATCGTGTACAAGGCCCCGGTGATCGAAGCCGACTCGGACATCTTCGTGAAGCCGATGCCGGTGCGGATCGCGTCGAGCTCGCCTGCGCTCGAGGTGCGGTACACGACGGACGGGACGGAGCCGGGTCCCTTCTCCGCGCGGTACCAGGAGACGATCCTGGTGAAGGACACGGCCACGATCAGGGCGCGTTCGTACCACGGAGGCAGGCCGGTGAGCGCCGTGGTCGAGGCGAAGTTCTCCAAGGTCGAGCCTCGGGCCGGTCAGCTGATCCATCTGCGCTCGGGAGGCCTGTGGTGCGAGCGGTTCGAAGGAGATTGGGATCGGCTCCCCGATTTCGAGGCCTTGAAGCCCGTGTCCAGCCACGACGTCCGCGGCGTCGAGCTGTCCGACGGGAAGGTCGATCCCTCCGATCTCCATGGGGTACCGCCGGCGACGAAGGAACTCCCCGTCAACCGGACGGCAGAGCGCGTGGCCCTGCGATTCCAGGGCTATCTGAAGGTGGACGCGGACGACGTGTACGCCTTCGATCTCGACTCGGACGACGGCTCGCGGCTCTGGATCGACGGCGAGCTCGTCGCCGACAACGACGGCCTGCACAGCGCCGAGACGAAGCGCGGGCGCATCGCGCTCGGCTCGGGATACCACACGATCGTCGTCGGCTGGTTCAACAAGACGGGAGGCTCGGCGCTCTCGCTGAAGAGCGGAGCGCTCGGCGCTGCTCTCGCTCCCGTGACAGGTTTCGCGAACAACGGGAAGGAGACGACCCGATGATCCCGCTCGTGCTTACCGCTCTCGCGCTCGCCTCGCCCGCTCACGGCCACGATCCGAGCACCGAGCCCGCTCCCCCCGACGCGCGCGCGATCACGTCGTGCGTCCTCACCGGCTCGGGCGAGTGGACCTTCGAATCCGTCGCGGGCTGGGCGAAGCTCCCCCAGGACAAGCCGCTCGGCCCGACCCACGGCGGCGTCGCGATCGACAAGAAGGGCCGCGTCTACGTCGCGAGCGACGGGCCGTGCGGGATCCTCGTCTTCGCCGCGGACGGCCAGCTCGAGAAGACGATCGCGGAGAAGTTCTCGGGATGCCACTCGCTCCTCCTGCGCGAAGAGGGCGGCACGGAGTTCCTCTACGCCGCGCACCTCGCGGGACACCAGACCGTGAAGCTCAGGCTCGACGGCACCGCCGTGTGGACGCTCGGCTGCCCGATGGAGTCCGGCGCGTACAAGAGCACGGAGGAGTACCACCCGACGGCCTTCGTGCCGGCGCCCGACGGCTCGTACTTCGTCGCCGACGGCTACGGCACGTCGCTGATCCACAAGTTCGACCGCGAGCTCAAGTGGGTGAAGAGCTTCGCCGGCTCGGGCGAGGGCGACGGCCAGTGCAAGACCAGCCACGGCCTCGCGATCGACCTGCGCGGCGAGAAGCCGCTCTTGCTCGTGTGCGACCGGGAGAACCGGCGCCTCGTGCGCTTCGATCTCGACGGGAAGTTCGTGGACACGGTGGCGAAGGACCTGCACCGCCCGTGCTCGGTCGCGTTCCTGGGCAAGGCGATCGCCGTCGCGGAGCTCGAGGGGCGCGTGACGATCCTCGACGAGAAGGGCGCCGTGGCCACGCACCTCGGCGACAACCCCGAGGAGTCGGAGCGGGCCAACTTCGCCGTCCCGCCCGCGAGCTGGAAGGACGGGATCTTCACCGCGCCGCACGGGCTGGCCTTCGACCGCGAGGGGAGCCTCTACGTGCAGGATTGGAACCAGAGCGGGCGCGTGAGCAAGCTGCGGCGGATCCTCTAGCCGGGCTCGCAACGTCGGCTCCGGCGGCGCCTGAGCGCCCTGGATTCACCACGGGGATCATGTTCCGGACCGACCCGACATCGCAGGCACGGCAGATGATCGTTGGTGACGTACAATGCGGAGTCAGACTCTACCAATAACTGGCCTTTCGCGGGTTTTCATCCCGTCGCGGTTGCGGACGTGAAGAGGGATGCGATGCCCTGCGCAATTCGGCGTGAGCCCCTGTCGCGAGGGCCTGATGTGAAAATGGTTTCGGTGATGGTTTCTGCACGCAGGGC
>JBGPOP010000034.1:0-44774 GCA_041488095.1 Planctomycetota bacterium | reverse complement strand
GCACTCCAGGCACACAAAGCGCTGGACGGTTCTGCCGTCGCAGGCCCGGCGGAAGTGGCCCTTGAAGCACCAGCGGTGATGACCGGAGCAGAGCGAGGGGCAGTCGGGGCGAGGGCAACGAGGAGGCTGGAAGCGCACTGGAGGTCCTTTCTCCCCGGGCGAGGCCGGGGTGCTGTTCCCCGGCGCGACTGGATGAACCCCCTCCGGTTTCAGCACAAAGCCCGAAAAACCTCCTCAAGCATCAGTATCCTTGGACAGCGGTGGGGGCCAGATTCCGGCGGGATCACCGCGGCACGAGCCGCGTGCCCGCGATCAGGTCGTGAGGACCGCGCGTCGGGCTCCAGACCGACCAGACCAGGCCGAGGCCGAAGACCGCCATCAGGGCCAGGGCCAGCGGGGCGAGCACGCTCCCCGACGACGTCGGGAGAAGGGCGAGGGCGAGGACGAAGGCGACGAGGGGTGACCCCAGGATCAAGGCCCGTCCCGCGCAACGGAGGCGCGACGCGCGTTCTCCCCGACGATCGCGGATGTCCATGCCGAACAGCCGCAGCGAGAGACCGCCGCGAAGGAGAAACGCCAGGACCATGCTGAGAGCCACCCAGGCGACCAGGCTCCGCCCCAGGGGACCACGCAGGTTCGGGGCGTCTTCGTAGATGTCCTCGAGCGCGAGGCCGCCGGCTCGCACGCGAGGTGCGAGCCTCTCCGCCGCCACGCGGACCTCCGCAGTCGTCGGGTGGGGAACGAGTCGCAGCGCCTCGTCCATGATCTCGCGCCCCTCGATTTGCGCCCCCGCGTCGGCCTTCGATGCCCAGGGTTGCGAGTAGTAGGAGATCAGCGTCAGTCGCGCCCGGCGATCCTCGGCGTCCTCCGGCCCGCCGTCCTGAAGCACCGCCGACGAGAAGTCGGACCGAAGAAGTCGATGGAGACGGGCCTGGTGCTTCGATTGGTTCGCGTTGCTGACCGTGACCAGCCACGCGGTCACCATGAAGAACAGGGTCAATGTGGACGCGATCGTCGCCGCCGCGATCTGCGTGACCCGGATCCTCCGCGCCAGAGCGGTCGGACGGGAGGACAGGGCGGCCAGGGCGCTGTGCGCGGCGTCGACGCTTCCGAAGAGATCGCCGAGCCCGCAGATGCGCCGCATCGTCCCCTCCGCGTGATGGGGAAGATCGGGAGGCAGGCCGGTCGCCCCGCTGCCGAGGCACATGGTTCGGGCGGTCTCGCCCAGGAATTCCAGCGGAGGCACGGAGCGGAATGGCCCGCTCCCGATCGGCTCGTCGAGCACACGGAGATTGCCGGTGCGGTCGATCCAGAGTTGCTCCAGGCAGACGCCGCGTCCCGCGAAGCCCGAGCTCGCCGGGTTGCCTTCGGAGAGCTCCTCCGCGAGGGCGAGCAGGAACCGGTAGGTCTGAGGCCAATCGAGGCCCGCGCGGATCATGTCGCTGAAGCCTGCGCCTCCCGGGTCTTCGAAGACCTCGTACCTCACGCCCTGCTCCGTGTGGCTGTGCAGCCAGCGCAGCCGTCCCACGCGGGCCAGAGAGCGGCGCGCGTGGTCGAGCGCGGGCCCGGGGCTCTCGACGTAGGCCTGGATCCAGACCGTGCGCCCGAGACCGGGATCGCGCCCTCGCATGAGCGGGCCGAGGGGAGTCCGGCCGATCACGCCCTCGACCTGACAGGTCCCGACCGTGCCCGGCAGGCCCATCTCGGGCTCCGGCCTGCGGCTCGATGCGGTCGCAGGCCGCAAGCGGCGCGCGAAGACCGGCGGAACCTGGATCACTCGTGTGCCGCTGGCGAGCTCGTGGACGGCTCGATACCCGTTCCGCCGGCGCAGGGTCGCGAGGAAGGCGAGGACGATCAGGAAGGGAATGACGAAGGGGATGTACGGGGAGGTCCAGGTCGCCAGCAGCAGGGCCGGCCGAAGCGCCTGCACCAGGACGAACGGGGACATGAACACGCCTGCGCGCAAGGCGGCTCGCGGGAACGAACGATGCCCAGTCGATACGGCGACCACGCGCTGGCCCATCAGCCACTTGCCGAACGTCGCCCCGAAGCATCCCTCGCACAGCGCGAGAACCAGGAACACCCCCGCGTACCCGGACAGCGCGAAGGCGGCCGACGGAAGCTCGCTGAAATGCCCGGAGCGGGCGCTCGCGAACCACAGGCCGATCGCGAGCACCATGTAGATGCCGACCCCGGCCGCCAGGTCGATGACGCTGGCGACGAACCTCCAGCCCATGTTTCCGGGGGGCGCCTCGGACACGAACCCCTGGAGCGCGGCGCGGAACCCGGCGTGATCGCGGAAGCGGCGCCGGGGATCCTTGGCCATCGCCCGCAGGACGACCCGCTCGAGCGCGCGCGGGATCTCGGGGCGGATCGATCGCGGCTTGGGCGGCGATTCGGACAGGATCCTCGCCAGGACCTCGCCCAGGTTCTGTCCGCTGAAGGGCGGCGTGCCCGTGAGCAGCGCGGACAGGGTCGCGCCGCAGGAGTACAGATCGCTCCTGAGATCGATCTCGCGTCCGCGGACCTGCTCGGGAGAGGCGTAGAGCGGCGACCCGAGGAACGCGCCGGATTGCGTGAGATGGACGTCGCGCTCGAGGGTGCGCGCGAGGCCGAAGTCCCCGATCTTGACGCGGCCGTCGGGGCCGAGGAAGCAGTTGGAGGGCTTGACGTCGCGGTGCAGGACTCCGGCGCGGTGGGCCGCCTCGAGGCCGTCGAGGACCTCGATCATCCAGCCCACGGCGGTCCGGATCGGGACCGGCTCGCGCGCGCGGATCCGGTCCTCGAGGGTCTCCGATCCGCACAGCTCCATGGAGATCGCGGGCGAGCCCTCCACCTCGTGCGCGCCGTAGACGAACACGCAGTGCGTGTCGGAGATGGCCGCCGCGAAGCGGGCCTCGCGGCGGAAGCGCTCGAGGGCCTCGCCGGAGGCCGAGAGCTCCGCGGGCAGGATCTTGAGCGCGACGCGTCGGCCGGAAGCCAGCTCCTCGGCTTCGTACACGACGCCCATCCCGCCGCGTCCCAGCTCCCGAAGGAGGCGGAATCCTCCCGCGGCGCGCGGGAGGGGCGCTGGTTGGGTGCGGATCGGCTCGGTCGGGACCACCGGGGCGCGGATTCTAGCGTGGGAACCTGGCACACTTCGCTGTCCCTGACTCTCGGGGAGGTCCAGTCAGCGCAGGGGGTTACGACCGATCATGAGCGCCAGGCGCGCCGGGGAACCCTGGGCCGCTGACAGAATGTTGGCGGAGAAGGACTTGGGGCGGATCGAGGCACAATCAAGGGGGCCAGATTCCTAGCGTGGCGTCGGATCCGGCCGGAGAGGTACCCTCGTGTCTCGATGCCGCTCACCCGCGAACAGGCCTGGGCCAAGCTCTGCGAGTGGACGAGGACCGACGCGCTGCGCAAGCACGCGCGCGCGGTCGAGATCGTGATGCGCGCGGCTGCGCACCGCTATGGCGTCGGGGCTGGCGACGAGGAGCGCTGGGGCATCGCCGGCATGCTGCACGACGCGGACTACGAGGCCTGGCCGGAGGAGCACCCGCAACGGATCGTCGCGTGGCTGCGCGAGCAGGGCGAGGCGGAGGTCGCGCACGCGGTCTCGGCGCACTACACGAAGTGGAACGTGCCGTACGAGACGAAGCTCGATCGGGCGCTGCTCGCCTGCGACGAGCTGACGGGCTTCATCGGGGCTTGCTGCCTCCTTCGACCCGGCGGGGTGACGACGATCGAGCCGAAGAGCGTGATCAAGAAGCTGAAGGACAAGTCCTTCGCGGCCAAGGTCGAGCGCGCGGAGGTCACGGCGGGCGCGGAGAAGCTCGGGATCGACCTCTCCGAGCACATCGCGTTCGTGATCGGCGCCCTGCGCCCGCACGCGGCCGAGATCGGGCTGCAAGGCCGCGAGCCCTCCGCGGCGCAGCCCTAGCTCGCGCGTCTACCAGTACTTCTCGAAGTGCAGGTTCCCCCGCAGGGCCGGCGTGTCGACGGTGAAGCCCTTCGGAACGAGCCGGTCGCGCACGTCCTGGATCATGGCGGGATTGCCGCACAAGAACACGTGACAGCGCCGCGGATCGAGCTGGACGCCGGCGAGATCGAGCAGGCGCTTCTCCTCCAACGTCGCCTGGACCCGCCCTTGGAGACCCGTCCAGGTCCCGGGCTCGCGCGACACGATCGGCAGGTAGCGGAAGCGCGGATCCGACATCTGCAGCGCCTCGAGCTCCGCGCGGAACCCGAGATCGGAGGCATAGCGCACGCCGTGGATCATCACGAAGCGCCTCCACCGCGGCGGGTCGCGGTAAGTGCGCAGCATCGAGACGTAGGGCGAGATGCCTGTGCCCGTCGCGACCATGACGAGGTCGCTCTCGGGCGGCACGCCGTCGAGCGTGAAGGACCCGACCGCCTTGGCGTCGATCCAGCACCGTCCGCCCGCCTCGATCCTCCACAGGTCGGGCGTCAGCCTGCCCCCGGAGACGAGCGTGATGAAGAATTCGTAGCGCTCCCTCTCGTTCGCCGACGACGCGATCGAATAGGAGCGCCTCGCGATCCGCATGCGCGGAGGACCCGCCGCGTGCTCCTCGCCGGGCCTTGGCTGCGCAGGCTGCGGCAGACCGAGCTGCACGAACTGTCCCGGCGTGAAGGGCGGCACGGGTTGGTCGTCGGGCCGCACGCGCAGGATGGCGTAGCGCTCGTTCAGGTCCAGGCGGCTCTCGATCGTCGCGTTGAGGATCACGTCGACCATGTTCGCGCGCCAGGATGCCGAAGCACCGCTCGCCTTTCCAACTTCGCGGGCTGGACCGACGTCGAGTTGTGGTCGGGTGCGGAGCAGGGCATCCTTCTCCCGGCACTTGTGCCTGGACGGTGCTCGAAGGAGGAGCTCTCATGGACCGGACGATCGTGCTGCTCTGCGCCTGGCTACTTTCCTGCACGACTCCCGGAGTCCGGACGGGGCAGGGTCACGGCCCCGCGCTCGTTCTCTCGGGCGCGCGCGTGCTCGACGAACGCGGCGAGCGCTGGATCGAAGGCGCCGACGTGCTCGTCGTGGGCGGGCGTGTCGCGCGAATCGGTCCGTCCTCGGCGATCCAGGCGCCTGCGGACGCGCGGAAGCTCGATCTCGCGGGCCTCTACCTCGTCCCGGGCCTGATCGACCTGCACTCGCACCTGCTCCTGCACCCCTACGACGAGACGCCGTGGGAGGACCAGGTGCTCCACGAATCGCTCGAGCTGCGCACGATCCGCGCCACGGTTGCGGCGCGCGCGACGATCGAGGCCGGCTTCACGACGCTGCGAGACCTCGGGACGGAGGGCGCGGGCTTCGCTGACGTCGCACTGCGCGACGCGATCGCGAAGGGGATGATCCCGGGCCCGCGCATTTACGCCGTGACCCGCGCGATCGTCGCGACCGGCTGCTATGCGCCGTCGGGCTTCGATCCGCGCTGGCAGGTGCCGAAGGGCGCGCAGGAGGCGACCGGGGTCGACGAAGTACGGCGAGCGGTGCGCGAGCAGATCGCGGCGGGTGCGGACTGGATCAAGGTGTACGCCGACTACCGCCGCGCGAAGGATCGCGCCGCGACGCCGACGTTCTCGCAGGCGGAGCTCGACGCGCTCGTCGACGAAGCCAAGAGCGCCGGGAGGCCGGTTGCGGCGCACGCGAGCACGGACGAGGGCATCCGCCGGGCGGTCACGGCGGGAGTGAAGACGATCGAGCACGGGACAGGCGTCACGCTCGAGACGCTCCAGCTGATGCGCACGCGAGGCGCCGTGCTCTGTCCGACGCTCGCGGCGACCGAGGCGGTCGCCCGCTACGCCGGCTGGAAACCGGGGAGTCCCGATCCGCCCGCGATCGTCGAGTCGAAGGCGTTCTTCGCCCGCGCGCTGCAATCGGGCGTGACGATCGCGTGCGGCAGCGACGTGGGCGTGTTCGCGCACGGCCTCGAGGCGCGCGAGATCGAGCTGATGGTCGAGTACGGGATGAAGCCGGTCGACGCGCTGCGCGCCGCGACGGCGACCGCAGCCGAGGTGCTCGGCCGGGGGAAGGATCTCGGCCGGGTCGCGGAGGGATGCGTCGCCGACCTGATCGCCGTCCGCGGCGACCCGATCCAGGACGTCTCGAAGCTGCGCAACCCCGCGCTCGTCGTGAAGGAAGGCCGGGTCGTCGCCGAGCGACGCTGATGAACCCGCTCCCGATCGACGCGGTCCTTCCGCGGCTGGTCGAGGCGCTTGTGAAGCATTCTTGCGCCGTCCTCCGCGCTCCGACCGGCGCGGGCAAGACGACGCACATGCCGCCGGCGCTCCTCGACGCGGGGATCGCCGGCACCGGAACGATCCTCATGCTCGAGCCGCGCCGGCTCGCGGCGCGCGCGGCGGCGCGGCGCATGGCCTTCGAGCGCGGCGGCGAGGTCGGGGGAGAGGTCGGGTTCCACGTCCGCTTCGACCGCAAGGCTTCGGCGCGCACGCGCATCCTCGTCGTCACCGAGGGGCTGCTCGTGCGCCTGCTCCAGGACGATCTGTTCCTGGAGCGCGTCGGCGTCGTGATCTTCGACGAGTTCCACGAGCGCAACCTCGACACCGATCTCGCTCTCGCGCTCGTGCGAAAGGTGCAGCTCGAGGCCCGGCCCGACCTGAAGATCGTCGTCATGTCGGCGACGATCGAGACCGGCGAGATCGCTCGATTCCTCGGCGGCTGCCCGGTGATCGAGAGCGAGGGGCGGCTCTTCCCGGTCGAGGTCGAGCATCTCGGCTCCGAGGAGCGCCGACCCCTTCACGAGCGGATGGCTTCGGCGGTCGCGCGGGCCCTCAAGACGACGCAAGGGGACGTGCTGGCATTCCTTCCCGGAGTCGGCGAGATCCGCCGCGCGCGCGAAGCGCTCGAGCCGCTCGCGGCGAAGAGGGGACTCGCGTTGATGGAGCTCTACGGCGACCTCCCTGCCGAACAGCAGGACGCCGTGCTCCGCACTGCCGATCGCCGCAAGGTCGTCCTCGCTACCAACGTCGCCGAGACCTCGGTGACGATCGAGGGCGTCTCCGCCGTCGTCGACTCGGGTCTCGCGCGAATCCTGCGATTCGATCCCTCGGTCGGCCTCGACCGCCTCGAGCTCGCGCGCATCTCGCGCACCTCGGCCGAGCAGCGTGCGGGCCGTGCCGGCCGCACCGGGCCCGGAGTCTGCCTGCGCCTGTGGTCGCAGGCCGAGCAGCGCTCGATGCAGGAGCGCGAGGAGCCCGAGATCCGCCGCGTCGACCTCGCCGGACCGGTCCTCCAGCTCCGCTGCTTCGGCGAGCGCGACGTGCGCGCGTTCCCGTGGTTCGAAGCGCCTTCGCGCGCGGCGCTGGATCAGGCCGAGGCGCTCCTCGAACGCCTCGGCGCGCTCGACGCACGCGGCGTGACGGCGCTCGGCCGTGCCATGGCGCGCATCCCGGCTCACCCGAGGATCGCGCGCCTCCTGCTCGAGGGCGAGCGACTGGGATGCGCTGGGGAAGCGGCGCTGGCGGGAGCGATGCTCGCGGAGCGGGACCCGTTCCTGCGCTCGGATCCGCGCTCCGGCGTCGGCCCGAGGCGCCGGAAGGCCGCGCACCACTCCGACTCCGACGTGCTCGATCGGGTCATCGCGCTCGAAGACTTCGAGCGCACCGGTCGCGCGTCGACGCCGATCGGCGAGATCAACGTCGGCGCAGCGCGCTTCGTGCTGCGCACCCGCGACGACCTCCTGAGGCAGGTCGAACGAAGCGGGAAGGGCGGCTCCCGGCGACGGACGGACTCGGAACCTGCGCTGCTGCGCGCCCTGCTCGCCGCGTTTCCTGACCGCCTCGCGCGCCGGCGCGAGAAGGAAAGCCGCCGCGGTGTCATGGTCGGCGGCCGCGGCGTGCAGCTCGCGGACGAAAGCGCGGTGGGGGAGGCCGAGCTTTTCCTGTGCATCGACATCGACGCCGGCCGGCGCGGCGAGCGGGCGGAGGCGCTCGTGCGACAGGCGTCGGCGGTCGAGCGCACTTGGCTGCCCGAGGAGAGCCTGCGGGCCGAGACGAAGGTGTCCTTCGACCCGCAGCGGGAGACCGTCACCGCGATGAAGCGGACGCTCTACGGCGATCTGGCCCTCGAGGAAGTGCAGTCCGCATTGCCCGAATCGGACGAGGTCGCGCGCGTGCTCGCCGAAGCGGCCGAGCGAGATCTCGAGCGCGCCCTCCCGCTCGCGGACGAGGCGATCGTCGCGTTCCTGAACCGCCTGCGCTGCCTGCGAGAATGGATGCCCGAGCTCGCGTTGCCGGGCTTCGACGAGATGGAGCTGAAGGCGCTGCTCCCCGAGATCTGCCAGGGCTCGCGTTCCTTCGCCGACCTGAAGAAGCTCCCGCTCGTCGGAATTCTTCAAGCGAAGCTCACGCGCGCGCAGCTCCGCGCGCTCGAGCGCGAAGCCCCGGAACGCATCCAGGTCCCGAGCGGGAGCTGGATCCAGCTCGTCTACGAGCCCGGCAAGCCCCCGGTCCTCGCAGTCCGCATCCAGGAAGTGTTCGGCCTCGCCGACTCGCCGCGGATCGCCGGCGGCCGCGTCAGGGTCCTGATGCACCTCCTCGCGCCCAGCTCCCGCCCGCAGCAGGTGACCGACGACCTGCGGAGCTTCTGGAGCGGCGCCTACCAGGAAGTGCGCAAGGAGCTGAAGCGGCGCTACCCTAGGCACGCTTGGCCGGAGGATCCGTGGAGCGCGGCGCCCGAGCGCCGGCCCAGGCCGCGCCGGGCTTGAGGAGATCGACCATGTCGCTGCCCGCTGGCCTCGCGCTCGACGGGTTCCTTCTCGTCAATCCCTCGATCGCACCTACGCGCCGAGCTCCTGGAGCTTGGCGAGCATCTCGGCGATCTGCGCGGCCGGCGTCCATGAAGGTACGGCGACTGAGACGATCGTCGTCGAATCGGGTCGTCGCTTTGTGGTCGTTGGGCGAGAAGGAGAGTCGCGAGCATCGCGTCATCCAGCGGCGTGGTCGTCCTCGCTGCCCGCGATCGATTCTCCCCCCTACCTGCAGTTACAATGGACGGATGCACGCTTTTCACAGACTGCGCCTTCCAGAGCTCGGGGGAGGAATCCTCCTCGCGATCCTCGGCGGCTGCATCACTCCTCCGCCGCCCATCACGGGCGAGGCCGGTGTCCGCGCCGCGATGCCCTTCGTGGTCCCGGGCGAGACGACGCGCGAGGCATTGCTCCTCCGATTCGGCCCACCTTCGTGGACTTTCGAGGACGGGCGCATCTTGACCTGGCGGCTCCAACGCGAAGACGCTGGCGAGATCCTTCCCAAGGTGAGAGTTTCCTTCGGCAAGATTCCCTGGAGCTACGGCCTCGTCGTGATCTTCGACGCGCATGGACTCGTCGCGCGCTTCAATCTCATGGAGATCGGATGAACGCGCGCGGTCTCGCGCTCACCGCGGGCCTGACCGCCTCGAGCTGCATCATCACGCCGACCGTGCCACATACTCCCTTTGGGACCGAGCACCGCGGCGAGGTCGGGGAGGGGGACTTCCTCGCGCTCGCAATGGGATCGACGACGCGGGAGGACGTGCTCCTGCTTCTCGGCGAACCCGATCTCCGCCGTGACGACGACCGGATCTTCGCCTTCGTGTGGGACGAGGCCTGGCTGTTCTTCGCCGCGGCAGGAATGGGGGGTGGAGGAGTAGCCGGAGAAGCGACGCGGCACCTGGCGCTGATGGTCTCCTTCGACGAGTCGGGTCGGCTTGCGCGCAAGGAAGTCCTGAAGCAGCCGCAGACGGGCCTGGACAAGGACTGGTACTCCCAGCTGGAGAAGTGGAGATGAAGGCATCCGGGCGCGCGGCAGCGGCGATGGCCGCCGCAGCGATCGCACTCGGGAGCGCAGCGTGCAGCACGGATCGGGAGACGCGTGTCCCGCAGGCGACGGTGGCGCGCGAGATCCCGGACCTCGTCGAGGGGAAGACGACGCGGGACGACCTCGTCCTGCGCTTCGGTCCTCCGACCGCGGAGTTCGAGGCCGGGCGGATCTTCACCTGGCGCCTCGTCGCCGGCCGACACGGCATCGCGCCCGCCCTGACGGGGGGAGGCCACGACTTCGCAGGGGGGAGCTCTTGGCGCCAAGCCCGCTTCAGCCTCGTCGCCGTGTTCGACCCGCACGCCGTGGTGCGACGCTTCTCGCTCGTCGCCGTCCGCTGATCTCGGTTAGCATGGATTCTTCGAGGGAGCGGTCAACCTGGGCTGAGCTGATGATGCGGGTGTTCGCCATCGACGTTCTCGTGTGTCCGCATTGCAGCGGACCGCGCAAGTTGATCGCGGGCTGCGCCCGCGCACCGGGGCTTGCCTCACCGACGGTCTGGTCGAGCGCAGGATCCTCGCGCACCTCAGCCTCTCCACGGAGCTTCCACCCCTCGCGCCGGCCCAGGCCGCGCCGGGCTTGAGGAGATCGATCATGTCGCTGTCCGCTCGACTCGCGCTCGCCGGATTCCTTCTCGTTCCCCCCTCCATCACCCGCGGCGACCATCGCAAGGTCACCGACCTCTATCGCCCCGGCGAGGAGCGCGTGTGGATCTTCGAGCAGGACGGCAAGCGCATCGCGTACCACACCTTCCGCTACGAGGGGACCGTCGACAGCCTCGGCGCCGCGGTGCACCGCTTCACCGGCCGCGTCCAGGTCGACGCGATGCCGGCGATGGGCCTTCCGCAGCAGCGCTACCAGTGCGAGCTCTTCACCGACGACTCCGGCCTCCCGCTCCGTCAGGTCCTCGAGGCCGAGCTCGGCCAATCGTACTCGCGGGTCGAGCTGTCGATCGCGCGCGGCAAGGCCGACGCCGTGATCGTGCAGGGACGCGCGCCCAAGAACGTCACGATCGACGTCCCGGAAAAGACCTACCTGCAGGCCAACAACTTCGTCGGCTACCTCGAGCTGCTGCTGGCGCTCCTCCCGCCCGGGGAGGACGGCGCGATCGAGGGCAACATGCTCTCGAGCAACGCGGTGAAGGTCCTCCCGTATCGCGCGCACAGGCAGGGCCCGCTCGAGAAGACGGCCGGCAGCGAGGTCGCCGGCGCGAAGCTCGAGGACTCGCTGGGCGAAGTGATCTCCCTCTCCGACGACGGCCGCGTGCTCCTGATCGAGATCCCGGCGCAGAAGATCAAGATTACGCGCAGCGACGAGCACCCCGAGCCCTTCACAATTCATCGCCCGCCCGCCACGCCGGCTGGCCCGCATCTCGACGTCGAGCAGGTCGAGATCAAGCACGGCGAAGTCCGGCTCGCGGGCGAGATCTCGCGAGCACCGGGCGCGAAGGGCCGCCTCCCCGCGGTCTTCTTCATCTCCGGCTCCGGCCTGCAGGACCGCGACGGCTTCTCCTCGGGCATCGATCTCGGCACGCACGAGATCCTCGACCGGCTGACGCAGGAGGGGTTCCTCGTCCTGCGGGTCGACGATCGTGGGACGGGAGGCAGCCAGGGCCCGCTCGAGAATTTGAACCTCGACGATCTGATCGCGGACGCGCGCGCGTGCGTCGACTTCCTGCTCGCGCGCGACGATGTCGATCCCGATCGCGTTGTCTTGATCGGCCACAGCGAGGGCGGGATCACCGCTCCGATCCTCGCCGTCGAGCGCCCGCGGATCGCCGCTCTCGTGCTGATGGCCGCGACCGCGCGCCCGGTCGCGGACGTGATCCTCGAGCAGAACGGGCTGGCCCTCGACCTCGCGGGCGTGCAGGGGGACGACCGGAAGAAGATCCTGGAGGACGTTCGCAAGTACCTCGACCTGGCTGCGAGCGACAAGGCGATCAAGCCCGAGGAGATCCCTGCGGACTATCGCTCGGTTCTCTCCATGCGCGCCTGGCTGAAGAGCCACGCGAAGCAGGACCCGCGCGCGAACATCCAGAAGGTGCGCTGCCCGGTGCTCGTGTTGCAGGGCGAGAAGGACTTCCAGGTCTCACCCGACCGCGACGCGCGCGAGATCGCCAAGGCTCTCGACGAGGTCCGTCATGCCGACCACGAGCTCGTCGTGCTCCCCGGACTCGACCACCTGTTCAAGAAGGTCGCCGGCGAGAAGTCGCACATGTCGGACTATTTCGAACGGCGGCCGGTCGACGCAGGCTTCCTGGACGCGCTCGTGGCGTGGCTCGGGAAGCGGTTGCACGCCGAGAAACCGCACTGAAGGGAGTGGAGACAGGCTCACGCGCCCAGCCGCGCGTTCAGCCACTCCCCGATCGCCGCGATCTCCTCCATGCAGACCTCGTGCTGCATCGGATAGGAGCGCCACGTGACCTCGCAGCCGAGCGCGACGAGGCTCTCGCGCAGCTCCTTCCCCCAGCGGAACGGGACGAGCGGATCCTGCGTTCCGTGCGCCTGGAACACGGCGATCCCGCGGTTGGCGGCGGAGAGCTCGGCCTCCACCGTCTCCTCGAGCACGAGGTAGGTCGAAAGCGCGATCAAGCCCGCGAGCGGCTTCTCGTGCCGCAGCGCGACGTACACGGCCATCGCGGCGCCCTGCGAGAATCCGGCCAGGACGATGTTGCGGCTCGGCACGCCGCGCTCGATCTCGCGTTCGACCAACGCGCGAACGCTCTTGGCGGAGCGCTGGATGCCGTCCGTGTCCTGGCGGCTCTTCAAATCGGCGCCGGTGACGTCGTACCAGGCCGGCATCACAATCCCCATGTTGACCGCCACCGGGATACGCGGCGCGTGCGGGAACACGAACCGTACCGCGAGATCCGCGTCGAGGCCCAGGTGCGGGACGATCGGCACGAAGTCGTTGCCGTCGGCGCCGAGACCGTGCAGCCACACGATCGAATGGGTCGCGGGCCGCTCCGGCTCGATCTCGACGCAGGGGAGGAGGGGACTCATCGCCTTCATGATTCCGTGGCTTGACTTTTGGCTTCGCCGCGCGACTCGATCCTAACCTCTGGCCGCGAGATACAATCCCGCGCATGCGGACAGAACCCGATGAAGGCTCTTGTCCGGCGACGATCACGCGGAGAGAGATCGCCGTCCGCGCGGCATTGCTCGCGGGCTGGACGCTCCTCCCCGAGTCGTGCGCTCCGGCGGGCCACGCCCCACGGCCAGAAGGGGGAAGTTCCGTGAAGGTCCAGCCGACCGGCTTCATCGGCGACGCGATGGACGAGGCCCTCGAGATCCTCGCCGGCACCGGGCCCGAGTTCGGCGGAGGCCTCGCCAACCATGGACCCATGGCGGCCGAGGCGCTCGTCACGATGGGGCGCGACGACGCGGTCGTGTCCTGGGTCCGACGCTACCGCAATCGTCTCGAAGGCCCGGTGCCTCCGCGGGAGAAGATCGATCCCAATCGATGGAGCGAGGCCCTCGGCGACGAGCGCAGGTCCGGCGACTGGGTCGCCCTGTTCGACCGGGAGCTCGCCGAGAATCCGTGGCCGGACGTGCTGGACTCGTGGGTGCGCCGCCTATCGCCGGGTCCCGTGGCCTCGGCCACGCACGGGGTGATCCGCACCGGACACGCTGTGCGCAGCCTCGCTTCGCGCGACACGGAGCGGCGCAGGCACGAGCTCTCCGAGGGGCTCGGGTACTGGGCCGCAACGTTCCAACGCTTGCCGACCGTGAAGGACGGGGGCGCGCAGCGCACGAGCGCCGCCGAGGCCATCCGGAAGGTCGAAACCCTGCGTCGCGATCATCAGGTCCGCTCCGGGCTGATCACGAACGGCCTGCGAGCGCTCGACGATCTCCCCTCGTTCGCCGGCGTGATCGACCTCCTCGACGTCTCGGGGGACACCTCGCGCGTGCTCTCGGACCTGACCACGACGTTCGCGCACGTCTACCTCGCCAACGCACCTTCGTCCGGCCGGAGGATCACCTTCGTCCACGCGGTCACCGGGCCGTCCGCGCTCCGGCTCATCGCCCCTCACGTGCACCCGGAGACGGCGAAGGATGCATTGCGTTACGCCTGGCAGGCCGGGGCCGCGCTCTACGCGGCGTTCGGCGATCCCGGTTCCCGCGAAGCCGCGCCGACAGCCGCGAGCGATATCCAGGCGCTGATCGATCGCGCGGTCGCGACGCAGGACGAGCATGCGATCAAGCTGACGGAGGCGTGCCTGCGCGAGCACGCGTTGAACCCCGACGCGGTGTACCTCGCGGCGGCGAGCGAGGCCGCCGATCACCTGCGGGGTTGAACCGGCAGAGGCCGCAGGTGACCGAGCATTTCCGCGCCCCCACGCCCTGGTCCCCGGACCGTCCGGAGACGCTCGTCGTGTGCTGCTCCGACGGGCGCTGGCACGCGCAGATGATGGAGTTCGTGCACCACGAGGTCTCCCAGCACGCCGACCTGTACGCCGTCCCCGGCGGCCCGGCCGTGCTCGACCCCTGGAACTCCTCCTTCGACGAGGCGCGCACGTTCGAGGAGGCGATGCGCCTCTTCGCCGCGCACCACGACCTCTCCGGCGTGTGGCTGATCGCGCACGAGGGCTGCGCCTGGTACCGCGCCAAGCACCCGCACTTCGAGGCGCCCGCGCTGCGCGAGCGCCAGATCGCCGACCTGCGGCGCGGCCGCGAGCTCCTCCTCGAGCGCCATCCGCGCTACGACGTCCGGCTCGTCTTCGCCTCGCGCCAGGAGGAGGCGGTGATCTTCGAGATCTGCCGCGCGGAGAGCCAGGAGGCGGGTTCGTGAGCGTAGCCGCCTGCATTCTCGCCCTCGCCGCCGCAGCGCAAGCTCCCCAGGCGGTCAAGTTCGACCCCAGCCGCGACCTCGAGGGCTTCGACGCGTGCTACTCCTCCGAGTTCAGCGAGCTCTACCCGCTCGACGTGTACAGCGGCATGCTCGGCAGGGAGATGTCCGCCGCCGAGCTCCAGGATGTGCACAAACGCTGGATGGCGGACTGCGCGAGCGGAGACGCCAAGGTCGCGGCGCTCCGGGCCGATCCGCGCGAGGAGTGCGCCTGGCTGCTTCGCCATCGCATGGCGAAGAGCTCCTACTTCTCGAAGATCACCTGCATCGAGGACCGCTCGTTCCCCGGCTTCGTGTTCTTCGTCCAGCGACCGGCCAAGGACCTCCCCGACTACGCCGCGAGCGTCGCGCGCGACTATGGTCCCTGGCTCGCTAAGCTCCAGAGCGTCTTCGACGAGCAGTACACGAAGCCCCTGAAGCTCGAGCGACAGCGCACGCACGCGCTCTGGGCTGTCGCGATCCTCGCGAGCGAAGGCGATTACTTCAACTTCTGGGGGATCCATCCGAACCCGTCCGCGAACGCGGCCCGGGCGTGCTACGACCCGCTGCTCCGGCTCGTCGTCGGCTACGAGGACCCGTTCAAGCAGGACGGGCCGCCCGCCGACCGGCGCTATCCCATCCTGAACGCGTTCGTGCGGGAGATGCTGCACGCCTACTCCACCTCGCCCGACGGCCGGCCGGGCGCGCTGTGGCTCGAGGAAGGTCTCGCGAGCTACCTCGCCTACCACGAGGGCCTCACCCCCGCCTGCCTGGACGAGCGCCGCATCCGGCCGGCGACGCTGGAGACGATCGTCGGTCTCGCGCAGGCCAAGACGAAAGGGCGCGTGGTCCTGCACCCGATCGAGGATCTCGTCGCCCTGAAGAGCCCCGAGGACGTCGACGCGCTCGTCACGCGCCGCTGCGACGCGACGGGCGCGGTCCGGCCCGCCGAGAACGACGTCGTCAACGGGTTCTACGGGCAGTCGACCCTGTGGATCCATTTCCTGCACCGGGCCGAGGACGGCGCGCTCGAGCAGCCCTTCCTCAAGTACCTGCGCTGGGCGCTGTCGTTCGACGCCGGTCCGGACGCGATGCGGCTCGCGCTGGACAAGCGGAGCCTCGCGGCGCTCGACCGCGAGTTCTTCCTGTGGGTCTTCCAGGAGCACGATCGCGCGTTCCCGCTGGCGAAGGCGGATCCCGCGGTGATCGAAGCGCTCTTCGCCGACAAGAGGCCCGCGAGTGACAACACGGCCTCCGGTCCCACGGCGACGTCGCCGGCGGCGCCCTTCTCCCCCGCGGTGCTCGCGGTCGGGCCCTCCGACATCGAGGCGCAGCACGGCCTCGCGCTCCTCCAGGCGCGGGCCGGGGATCTCGAGGGAGCCATTGCCGCCTTGAATCTGCTCGCGGATGCCAAGCCGGCTCCCCCCGAGGATGCGCGCGTCGCGCGCGAGATCCAGCGCCTCGAGCAGCTCGTCCGCCTGCGCGACGGCTTCCTCGAGAGCCTGCGTCTGTCGGGCGCCAAGTGGTCGACCGAGTTCCAGGGGAAGAAGGTGATCGCGGCCGTGAGCAAGGTGGAGGGAGGGTTCGTCCACCTCTCCGAGAACCGGCAGGGCGTTCCGAAGATCCCGCTCGCGGCCCTCGATCTCCTGGAGATCGCGAAGCAGGCGGGGAAGAAGGAGGAGCAGGGGAATGCGGAGCCGTGGGCACGGTCCTATGCCTGCGTCCTGGCCGAGGACGCGAAGTGGGAGAAGCTCCTCAAGGACACCTCCGACGAGGCCCGCGCGCTCCGCGAGGACGCGCGGACCTTGTACCCGGAGCGGCTGCGCGCGGGTCGGGCCGCGTCCGCGCTGAACGCGCTCTCGGGAGCGACCCTGCCGCACGGCCGGCAGGCGGGGGAGGCGTCGTGCGAGTCGATCCGCTCCCTGCTCGCGAGCTTCGGCGACGTTTCCATCGTGCAGCGCAAGAACGGCGACCTGAAGCGGCTCGCCGCCGCGGCGGCCGAGGCGGCGCTCGCCGACGTGGAACCGGCGAGCCTCCTGCACGGCAAGTGGTCGGAGATCGAAGCGGGCAAGGTCTCGATCGTCTACGACTTCGACCAGGAGGCCGAGGCGCAGGACTTCCGGAAGCAGGTCGGCTACATGAAGGAATGGCGCAAGGCCTTCAAGCTCGACGCCGGCAAGGAGGAGGATTCGTCCTGGAGAGTCCGCGACGGCAGCTTCGAGGGCGTCGGGGCGGCCTGCTACCGCTTCGCGCTCGCCTTCTCGGCGCCGATGACGGTGCGCTATGAGCTGCGAGTGTCCGATGCCGAGGCCGGCCGCACCGCCCAGGTCGATTTCTTCGTGGGCATCTGCGACGACGGAAAGCAGAACTGCATTCTCTCCAGCAATTTCGGGCACCTCAAGGTAAGGGATTCGGGCCAGGGCGTGGACACCGACGTGCGCCGGCCGGAAGGCTTCTCGTACTTCGTCGAGACCCCGTACCGCCTCGAGGTGCGCCACGACGGGACCACCGTCAGCGTGTGGATCGACGGCGAGAAGTCGGCCGAAGCACCCTGCGCCACGCGCAAGGGAGGCGGAGTCTTCCTGTGGTTCCACACCACGATGCCGATCGCGATCCAGCGACTGGAGATCGAGGGCAAGGTCGATCCCGCCTCGATCCAGGCGCTGCGCGCGACTTGCGCCGGGAAGAAACTCGCCGAGATGGGGTTCCTATGAGGCGGCCAGGGGAGACTTCGATGCCGCTCGCTTGGCTCGGCCGTGTGATTTCGCGCCCCGCGCTCCTGGTCGTTGCGCTCGTGCTCGCCGCAGCCGCGCGTGGCCAGGACGCGGTCAAGTTCGATCCCGGCCGCGACCTCGAGGGCTTCGAGCAGGCGTCGGGCTCGGAGTACAGGGACCTCTACCCGCTCAAGCCGTACCTCGAGAGGAGCGGCCAGGAGATCGCGCCCGAGGATCTGCGGAAGCTCCGCGAGCAGTGGAAGGTCGAGCGGGAAGCCGTGGCGAAACGCATCGAGGCGATCCTCGCCGATCCGCGCGAGGACTACCTGTACCGGCTCGAGAAGCGGCTCGCGCGGCACGCGTACTTCTCCAAGGTCCGCTTCGACGTGGACCGCTCCGTCGAGGGCTCGCTGTTCCTCGTGCAGAGGCCCTCGGTCGGAGATCCCGTCACCCTGGACACGCGCAAGTACGCCGACTTCTACGGTCCGCCGATGCGGAAGATCCAGGAGGCCTTCGAGAAGGGCTTCACCAGGCCGTTCTCCTTCGCGCGCCGCGACGACTACCCGGTCTTCAGCGTGTGCATCCTCGAGAACGAGGACGAGTACCACGCCTTCGGACAGACGACCGAGCAGATGTGGCGGATGAGCGCGGCCTACTACGAGCCGCGGCTCAAGATGATCGTCGCCTACGGCGATCCCTACGCCCCCGACACGACGCCGGCGCGACAGCGCCGACTGATCCTCTCCGAGTTCGTGCGCGCGCTGGAGCACGCGTACTACCTGGGCAAGGACGAGCGGCAGTCCTCGCTGTGGCTGAACCTGGGGTTCGCGAGCTGGTTCGGCTGGCGCGAGGGCGTGCTGGCCGAGGCCAAGGACAAGACCGTGATCGACACCGACCTCCTGGCGCAGGTCGTGAAGCTCTCGCAGGCGAAGGAGGACAGCGCCCTGCTCCTGCACCCGATTATCGATCTGATGCAGGTGCGCTCGACGTCCGACATCCTCCTGCTGTCGAAGAACCGCGCGCAGGAGCTGGGGACGAAGGAGCCCGAGATCGACCGGGCCTTGCACGCCTTCTACGGCCAGGCCGCGCTGTGGATGCACTTCCTCTACGACAGCCAGGGCGGGCGCTACCGCGAGGCGTTCCTGAAGTTCTTCCAGTCGGCGATGAACGGCCTCGGCGGTCTCGACGCCTTCTACCTCTCGTTCCGGGGGATCGACGTCGGCGGTCTCGACAAGGAGTTCTACAGCTACCTCTACGCCGAGCACGAGCGCGCCTTCCCTAAGGTCAAGCTCGACCGCGCCTGGAGCGAGGGACCGTTCGCCGACCGCAAGCCCGAGCGGAAGCCGGCGGCTCCCGGCTCGGCCGCCGCGGCGTTGCCAAGGGTCACGGACTCGGCGGCGCCGTTCGCGCCGGCGGCGATCGCCGTGGGACCGAAGGACTTCGACGGGCTGCACGGGCTCGCGCTGGTGCAGGCGATGCACGGCGACCTCGAGGGAGCGCTCCACGCGCTCGAGAACCTCGCCGCGGGCGGGCCAGAGCCTCCGGAAGACGTGCGGATCGCGCGCGAGATCGAGCGGGTGCAGCAGTTCATGCTCCTGCGCGAGGGATACTTCGCGAACCTGATCCGGAGCGGACAGCCGCTCTCGGGCAAGTACCGAGGTCTCGAGTACATCGCCAAGGTCGAGAAGGTGGAGGATGGATGGATCTTCCTCGGCGAGAACAAGCTCGGGCTCTCGAAGATCCCTCTGGCCGCGGTCGAGCCGTTCGAGATCGCGCGTCAGGCGGGGAGGAAGGAGGAGCAGGGCGCGGCGGAGCCGTGGGCGCGGTTCTGGCCGTACATCCTGGTCGGCGAGAAGAAGTGGGAGCAGCTGCTCAAGGACGATTCGGAGAAGGCCAAGGATCTGCGGGAGGACGCGAGGACGTGGTATCCGGAGGTCCAGAAGGCGGCCAAGGCGGCGGTCGCGCTGAACGAGATCGCGGCGACGCCCGAGCCGCGGACGCAGAAGGACGGGGAGAAGTTCTTCGCGGCGGTGAAGGCGCTGCTTGCGAGCTTCGGGGACCTGCCGCTCGTGCAGAGGAGGACCGACGCGCTGCGCCAGGCCGTAGCGGGCGTGATCGTGAGGACCTCCCCCGAGGAGGATCCCTCCAAGATGTGCCACGGAACGTGGACGTCGCTCGGCAACGGGCTCGTGAACATTGTTTACGACTTCAACAAGCCGGAGGAGGCGAAGGACTTCTACCGCGTTCCCGGCTACCTAGACGACATCCGCAAGACCCAGCCGGCGACGGTGAAGAAGGAGGAGGATTCGAAGTGGGCGGTCGCGGCCGGGGAGTTCGCGGGAAGCGGATCGGCCTGCTACCGGCACTTCGCGGACCTGCAGGCGCCGATCGTGCTGCGGTATGACGTGGTGTTCCGCGAGACCGCGACGAAGGGGACGGCGCCGCCGGCGTTCATGTTCATGATCGGGGCGTGCGACGACGGTCAGGGGAGCTACGTCGCGTGCGCCAACTTCGGGAGCTTGTGTGTCTCCGACCGGCCGAACAAGGTCTTCAAGACGATCGCGGACGACAAGCCCGTCTTCGGGAAGAAGGTCTACCACCTCGAGCTGCGCAACGACGGGGCGAACGTGACGGTCTTCGCGAATGGCGAGAAGAAGTTCGCGGAGACCAACGCCGGGCGGAAGACTGGCGCGGTGTTCTTGCTGTTCCATTCGGATCACACGATCGCGGTGCAGCGGATGGAGATCGAGGGGAAGATCGATCCGGCGTGGCCGGAGAGGGCGAAGGTCGAGCACTTCCGGAGCAAGCTCGCGGAGATCGGGTTCAGGTAGCGCGGAGAGAGCGCGCGCGGAGCTGCCCGCACGCGCCCTCGAAGTCCTGTCCCGCGGAGCGGCGGATCTTGGCCAGGACGCCGCGGCGGTGGAGGCGGCGCGGCATCTGCCGCACGTTCGACGCCCTCGCAGCGTGACTTCATTCGAGTGCAGGACTCCGGGGGACGCTCTTCG
This sequence comes from Planctomycetota bacterium, assembly GCA_041488095.1. Taxonomy (GTDB): domain Bacteria; phylum Planctomycetota; class UBA1135; order UBA1135; genus DASYPQ01. The sequence continues at coordinate 24,415 of JBGPOP010000034.1, read as the reverse complement.
GTCAAGCAATGAAATGTGATCCCCTCTGGCCGCCTCGGAGCTGAGCTCGAGGCGGACAGCCGGCCGCCTGCCGGTCCGCCCGAGAGTTCGCCTCCGGGCGGAAGGCACCCGATCCCCACGGAGAGCGAGGGCTGTCGGTAGAATCCCGGGCCGGGGGATACCGGGGAAGATGGTCATGCTCGCAGAGGAATCGGTGGAACGAGCAGCTCGCAAAGCGCGATGCAGCCTGTTCGTGAGCCACTTCAGCCACGAGTCCGGCGCCGGATCCCTCACGGGAGCTCGGGGAGGGATCTCGTGGGTCTGCGAGCCGGCGCCCGAGCCCGGACCGTCGAGCGAAGACCGCCTCGCGCCTGGAAGCCCGCGCTCCCGCCTCGGTGATCGAGCGCGAACCGCGATGCGTCTGCGGCACATGAGCCGTCGCACCGAAGAGGCGTACCTCGGATGGATGCGGCGATACCACGCATTCCACGGAAAGCGGAACCCGGCCGAGCTCGGCGCCGAGCACGTGACCGCATTCGTGAACGCGCTGGCGACACGAGGCCGAGTCGCCGCCGCGACGCAGAACCAGGCGCTGGCTGCGCTCCTGCTCCTGCACGGCGAGGTGCTCGGGATCGATCTGCCCTGGCTGGACGAGCTTGTGCGCGCGAAGACGCCCGTTCGCCTGCCCGTCGTGCTCACGCGAGAAGAAGTGCGTGCGATCCTCGCGCGCATGAACGGAGCGCCGCGGCTGATGGCGACGCTGCTCTACGGATCGGGCCTGCGGCTGCTCGAGTGCTGCCACTTGCGCGTGAAGGACGTCGACTTCGGTCGCAACCAGATCACGGTGCGGCGCGGGAAGGGGGAGAAGGATCGCGCCACGATGCTGCCGCAGGCCGTGAAAGCCGAGCTGTCGGCGCACATCGCGTGGGTGCGCGCGCAACACGAGCGCGATCTCGCCGGCGGCGCGGGGTGGGTGGAGCTCCCCGGGGCGCTCGGGCGGAAGCTGCCGTCGGCCGGGCGGGAGTGGGCTTGGCAGTGGGTGTTCCCGGCGACGCGGATGTACGTGGAGAGGGAGACGGGGGAGAGCCGGCGGCACCACCTGCACGAGACGGTCGTGCAGCAGGCGGTGAGAAGGGCGGTGCTCGCCGCCGGGATTCCGAAGCGGGCGACGTGCCACACGTTCCGGCATTCGTTCGCGACCCATCTGCTGGAGGACGGGAGCGACATCCGGACGGTGCAGGAGCTGCTCGGGCACAAGGACGTGGCGACGACGATGATCTACACGCACGTGCTGAACCGCGGGCCGGCGGGGGTGCGGAGCCCGGCGGATCGGCTCATGGGGGGAGGGGGATGACCGAGATGCGGCCGATGCCTTCCGTGGGCAGATTGATGCACGGCTTCCGACATGGGAGTACACGGCGTCCGGACAGGATTAGACAGGTCTGCCTAACGCGGTCGGTCATGCGCGCCTGGGAGTCGTGCAACTCTTTGGCGCGGGAGCGTTTGTGTTCGCGGCGGTCACGAGCCTCGATCGGTATTGGGCAGACGGCGTCGCTGCGTTCAGGAGAATTAGGCAGACCAGCCTAATACACGTTAGCCTGCTCATGGTTTTCTAGGGGGAACCTTCATGGCACGACGCAGAGCACAACGTAAGCCGCGGCGCAGGCCCACCAAGGGCGCCCTGATCAGAGGTGCGTCGCAAAAAGTGCCGCGCGAGCTGCTGCTCGAACCGACATTCCGGGAAGAGCTTCGTGGGCTCATGCGCGGCTATTCAGGGCTTTACGTTCTGTACAAGCGCAAGTCGCCTTATTACATCGGCCTCGCTAGGAATCTTTTCTCACGTCTCCATTCACACACGAAAGACAAACACAAGAAGCGATGGGACCGTTTCGTCTTCTATCGAATTGCGCGAGTGCGCTACCTGAAAGACATTGAGTCGTTGCTTCTCCGCATCGCCAATCCACCAGGAAACGCGGTTGGAGGTAAGTTCCACCGTGACGCTGAGGTAACCAAAGCTCTTCTCAGAATCCAAAGACAGCAGACGCGCACGTTGGCTCGTATCAAGAAGGCCCTGCAATGAGCAGGCTAACCAGCCGCTGCACCCGACGCGCTACGCGCGCGGGTGAGCGCCGGCGTTACGCTCCACCGCCACGCATGAGATAAGACCATGACGCGATCGAAGAACAAGAAGGTTTCCCCGAGCACTCGACTGGCTGCGGCCGACCCGCATTCCACGAAGCATGTTTGCGGCCTATGTGGCAAGGCGGATCGACTCACGCGGACCGAATGCTGTGGCAACTGGATCTGTGACGACGAGGACGAGTACGTTCTCTTCTCTCATGCCAGGAACAGCTGTTACCGGAACCATCGGCGCTACACGCTCTGCGGATATCACCGTGCCGAGGAGCACACGGGCTCCTGGAAGAGCTGCTCTGCCTGCCGCGAGGAATTCGAAACCGAACTTTACGTGCACTTTGCGACGAACGAGTACAACTTCGAGAAGCTGGAGAACCCGCCGGCATTCGAGCCCACGAGGTGCGCCGCCTGTGGGACGACCATCAACCTTGGCGAAGATGGCTACTCTCAGCTGGGAAAGGACCACTGGTGTGAGGGCTGCGGCCCGCGTGGGATTCATCGGCTGCCCGGCCAGTATTCTGGTTCGGAGCCCAACTCGCACGTGCAGCAGCCGGCGGGCGCGCCCTCGGTTCGTCGGCCATCGCGAGGGGGAAAGAAGAGCCGCCGCGGTTAAGGCGCTCGTTAACCACATGCAGGAATATCCGAGATGTGGATAGCCGCTGGGATCGCCGTCGTGCTGGGGGCCGCCGTCTATCTCTATCTTGCCATCACGTGCTTCTTCACCGAAGTCACGTTCATGACCGCGTACCGGACCGGGCAACGGTCATCCGGTTCCCATGAGGCTGGAATACGCGCTGCCATGACCGTCTTCAAGGGAAGGCCCCCGTTCAACGCTCTCACTGAAGGTGAACTGGACCGGGCGCTTGAGGTGCTCTCTCTGGTTCCTGACGCCAGGTCTGTGGCAAGGATCGTACGTGATCTCGATCGGAAGCGGGATGCGTCCCTGCTGGCAAACCGGACGTTCCTTGCCCGACTTGAGACCGAGTACCACCGGATGCACAATGCAGGCAGTGCCTAACAAGCCGATGGAACGGACGCCGCTTCGCAGCGCCGTTCATCGTCGAGTCGTTAGCCCGACGAGAAGAGGAGCGAGGTGATGACGAAACTGGGAACTTCCAAGAGGCCGGCCGTCGTGCGGGTTCAAACACAGGCGAGGGCGGAGGAGATCCTCTCGGTGTGTGAGCCTTACGACTGGAAAGTCATCGTGGGCGTAGAGCCCGATCAGGACGAAGACGTCTCGGACGTCGAACGGCTGCTGCATCCTCCGGAGCCGGCGCAGGCCGCATCCTCGACTGGCCGCAACGATCCCTGTCCGTGCGGGAGTGGCCGGAAGTACAAGAAATGCTGTGGCTCGAACGCACCGGCATCGCGGGGCCAACATGCCGGTGCAGGCGGAGTGGCCTTCAGCCCGCCCCTGATCGGCAGGGCGGGTTGGGCCGACGAGGTCCGATGATTGCGGTGGACGAACGACCACCGTAGTCTGAGAGGCAGCCAGGAGCCGAGGAGACAGTAGAATGCGTACCTTCAACGTGATCGTCGAGCGCGACCCTGACACCAGCTTCTTTGTCGGTTCGGTTCCGGGCTGGCCCGGCGCCCACAGTCAGGGGGCGACTCTCGACGAACTTTACACGAACCTCCGTGAAGTCATTGCGATGCTTCTCGAGGACGGTGATCCGAAACTCGAGTCCGAGTTTGTGGGCCTTCAAACGATCCGGGTTGCATAGGCGTGGGTTCACTGCCCGTCCTGAAGCCTCGTGAAGTGGCCGCTCTCTTGGTACATCTCGGCTTTCAAGAAGTCCGGCAGCGCGGATCGCATCGCCAATACCGGCACCCTGACGGGCGAGGCACGACGGTGCCATTCCACTAGGGCTGCGATATCTCCCCGACCTTGCTTCGAAAGATTGCCCGGGACATCGGTCTCATCGTTGAGGAACTACTGCAACGTGGCTGAAGGCGGCCTAACGATCGCGTGCAGCCGCTGGCCGCCTACGGCGTCCACGGCTGATGCGGAGCGTTAGACAGCAAGAAATCTGATGTGGGTCCGCGCAGCGGCTGATAGACCCACACAGGAAGACCTCCCGAGCCCGTCCGCGATCAAGGCCAGAGTCCCCCTTCGTCCAACGCGCGATGCAGCCGATCGATGGGCCAGACATCGATCCCCTCCGGCGTCCGCATCACCCGCGGCCCCCGGTGCACGAGGATGCGCCGCACGAGCCCCTTCAGTTCCCCGATCGCCCGCAGCCCGCGCAGGTCCTCGGGGCCGACGCGCTCGCCTGACTTGGCTTCGATCGCCAACCACTCGCGGCCGCGGCGCAGCACGAAGTCCACCTCGGTCCGCGCCGCCTCGGCCGGGGCCCAGTAGGACCATTCCTCGAAAAGCTCGCCGTAGTCGGCGTGGATCCGCAGGAGGTTGGCGACCCAGCCCTCGAACAACGCACCGATCTCCGCCCGCGATGGCGTGCCGAGATGGCCTCGCACGGCGCGCACGATCCCGGCGTCGACCCAGTAGAGCTTGGGATGCTTCCTCTCGCGCACGCGCAGGCTTCCCTGGAATGCCGGCAGGCGGAACGCGAGCAGGGTGTCCTCCCAAGGATCTCGATGCATCCACCGATCTTTGTGCGCGCGACCTCCGCATCGCGGGCGAGGCTCGACAAGTTGAGGACCTGGCCGTGGAACAGCGCCGCCAACGGCAGGAATCGCGCGAAGCCGGGCAGGCTGCGCACCAGGGCCTCGGCCTGGATCTCCTCCCGCAAGACCATCTGCGCGTAGGCCGCCAACGCGTCCTTGCGGGACGGCGAGCGCCAGATGACGGGCAGGGTTCCGTGCGCAAGGGCCGTCGCGAGATCGAACTCCTCGCCGAGCTCTGCCGGAACGAAGGGATGGAGATTGCGGCGCGCGGCCCTGCCCGCGAGCAGGTTCGTGCCGTGCTCCCTCAGCCTGCGTGCACTTGAGCCGCACCCGGTGAAGCGCATTCCCCGGGCCGTCTTGTATATCCGAGTAAATTGCTTGATAGCACATTATCCAGGAAATAGAGTACGGACATGAAGCGGAACATTGGCCGGCTCGAAGCGCAACTCCTGGCCTACGCGCAGATGCGCGGCTGGACCACTGTGCGGACCGGCGACTTCCGCAAGCCGATGCGCCTCAGTGCCGAACAAGAGCGCCAGCTCTTCAGTCGCCTGGCCCGCACCGGGATGATCGCACGCGTCTGGCGCGGGCTCTACCTCGTGCCGCCGCGCCTGCCTCTCGGCGGCAGGTGGAGCCCCGACGAGGGCCTCGCCCTGGCGACGTTGATGGCCGCCCGTGGCGGACGCTACCAGATCTGCGGCCTCAACGCGTTCAACCGGTACGGCTTCGACGAGCAGATGCCGATCCGCGTCTGTGCCTACAACAACCGACTCTCCGGCGACCGGCGCATCGGCTCGGTCCAACTGACTCTCATCAAAGTCGCTGACGCCCGCCTTGGAGCGACCGACGAGGCCGTCAACACGGATGGCAGCCCGCCGGCCATCTACTCTTCGCGCGCCCGGACCCTGGTCGACTCCGTCTACGATTGGTCCCGCTTCGGGAGCCTCCCGCGGGGATACCGCTGGATCCGGGCCGACCTCCACGCGAAGCGAGTCAAGCCGGCCGAGCTCGTCGAACTCACGCTGCGCTACGGCGACAAGGGAACGATCCGCCGGATCGGGGCCCTCCTCGAGCGCGAGGGCGTCGCTGAATCGTTGCTGCGCAAGCTCGATCGAGCGCTACCCGAGACCACCAGTCCGATCCCCTGGATCCCGCGCCGTGCCAAGCGCGGCCCCGTCGAGCGCCGCTGGGGCGTGGTCTGGAACGGCGAAGCCTGAGCATGCCGATCCGCTGGCACGAATCTTCGGCGGAGGATCTGCGCGAGGCGATCCGGTTCACCGGCGAGGAAACTGGATTTGCCCCACGCCTGATCGAGAAGGACTACTTCTGCAGCGTGATCCTCGAAGCGCTTGCGGAGTCCGTTGCTCCGCTGGTCTTCAAGGGCGGCACCTGTCTGGCCAAAGTCCACTCGGGCTTCTTCTGGCTGAGCGAAGATCTCGACTTCAGCATTCCGACCGCGCCGGACTCGACACGCGGTGTTCGCAGTCGCGCCATCGCTCCGGTCAAGGCGATCGTCGACAGGCTTCCGACCAGAATTCCCGGGTTCGAGCTGCTGGTTCCCCTCGAAGGCCACAACGCATCGACCCAGTACAACGCGACCTTTGGCTATCATTCGCTCCTGGCTCCGAGAACCGAGACGATCGGCATCGAAATCGGCCTGCGCGAGCCGACTGTGACGCCACCCGAGCGCTTGCCGGTGCGCACGTTGGTCCTCCACTGGGTGCAGGGCGGCCCCCTCCTCGAGACGTTCCCGGCGCTCTGCCTGACGTACATCGAGGCGATGGCCGAGAAGCTCCGCGCGGCTTTGTCGCGACAGGAGGTTGCCATTCGCGACTTCTTCGACATCGACCACGCGGTGCGCGTCAAGGGGCTCGATGTGACCGGGGCAGTGCTCGTGCGGCTCCTGCGAGCCAAGCTCGCCGTGCCCGGCACCGGTGCGGTGAACGTCTCACCGGAGCGGTTGGACGACCTCAGGCAGCAACTCGACGCGCACATGCGTCCGGTCCTGCGGCCCCGGGAGTTCGAGATGTTCGACGTGGATCGTGCATTCGGGATTGTGCGTGGTGTGGCAGAAGGCCTCGGGTAGGGCAGACCGTCTCGCCGTGTTGTGGGTGCTGATGCAGGTCTGTCCAATACGAGCTCGGGGGGCGCCCAAGGGAACCAGGGGAATCAGACATGAGCGTGCTCAACTCCGAGATGAAGCGCCTGGTCGAGCGCCAGAGACTCGGCTTCGTCGCGACCGTCTGCCCGGACGGAACGCCGAACCTTTCCCCCAAGGGCACGACCGGCGTATGGGATGACGATCATCTCGTCTTCGCCGAGATCCGCTCTCCCGGCACCGTCTCCAACCTTCGGCGCAATCCCGCGGTCGAGATCAACGTCGTCGATCCCCTTCTCCGCAAGGGGTACCGGTTCAAGGGCACCGCCCGTGTCCTCGGCGACGGCGCGCTCTTCGACGAGATCCTCGCGTTCTATCGGAAGCGCGGTGTATCCAGTCCCATCCAGCACATCGTCGTGATTCGAGTCGAGCGAGCACTGCCCCTCGTCTCGCCAGCCTACGACTCCGGTGCAACCGAAGCGGAGGTTCGCCGTCGCTGGCAGGATTACTGGCGCTCGATCGAGCACGGCGACTCCACGCCCACGGGTGAGTGATGTCTCCGAGGGCGCTGTCCATCAAGCCGAAGAGGCCGACGGTCGCCTTCGGCGCCGGCAGCTCATCGGCGATCCGTCAGGCACCAGGAGCAATCGATGAGCATGAAGGGTCCCGGTGAGATGACCTCCGACGCGAGCCGGGGAAGGCCCGATGGCGGGATCCTTCGCTTCCTGCGCGCAGTGGCCGCGATCGCGGTGCTGGCTGGGGCAGTGGGCTCGGTCGGCCTGATGCTCCGTGCAAGCCAGCGTACCCCCCGTCTCCTGCTGGTTCTCTTCACGATCTGGGTGCTCTCCCCGTTCGTGGCCCTCGCATGGGCCAACATGATTGCGAAGCATTGGTCGATGGTCACCCGAGCGACGCTCTACAGCGTGACGCTCGTTCTCACGCTGGGCACTCTGGCCATCTATGGGGATGTTGTCGTCGTGGCGCCCGCGGGGGCGCCCAACGCCTTCGTGTTCGTTGTCGTTCCCCCGGCGTCCTGGGTGTTCATGGCGGTTGTTGTTCCAATGGCCGCGGTCATCTCCCGCAGGCTGTCCCATCGAGGCGCTGGTGCCTGACCCGGCGTTGCAGCGGACGCGCCGGAAGCGACCAATCGCTGAAGGGAACCGTTAAGTCTCGCAAGACGCCACCTACCCATCGAACGGATGAATGACATGCCGAACTCCTACGACCTTCATGGCAAGTCCGCAATCGTCACGGGCGGCGCCAAGGGCATCGGTAGAGCCATCGCTGAATTGCTTGTGGCCAGCGGAGCGAAGGTCCGGATCCGGGACGCAAACCCTGTGCAGGTATCAGGCGCGTCGAGTGATGTCGTTGACATCACAGATCCCACCGGCATCGAGGCTTCCCTATCACGCCTTCCGAACGCTGAAGTGCCTGACATCCTCGTCAACAGCGCTGGATACCTCGGTAGGACGCAAGATTTCGTTGCGCACCCGAGTGAAGACTGGCAACGGATTCTCTCGGTGAATCTCATTGGCACCATGCGGGTCACTCAAGCCGTGCTGCCTCGCATGCTTCGCGCCGGCCGCGGGCGAATCGTGAACATGGGTTCATTGGCTGGCAAGGAAGGCCTCGCAACACTCGCTGCCTACTCAGCCGCAAGCGCGGGTGTCATCGCACTCACCAAAGCACTCAGTCGCGAACTTGCAAGCCAGAACATTTTCGTCAACTGTGTCGCCCCAGGACCGATTGACACAGACATGATCCGTGGCCTTGGCCCCGATGCCGTCAACGCAATGATCGCTGACAGCCCAATGAAAAGACTCGGCTCTGCGAGCGAAGTGGCGCAATTGGTCGCGTGGCTATGTACGGACGCGAGCCGCTTCAACACAGGTGCCGTATTCGACATGTCCGGTGGTCGCGCCAGGTATTGAGCGGACGAGGGCGCGAACCACGCGATGGCGAGACCTAACCCCTCGTTGCACCCGACGGCCTTCGGGCGCGGCTGAACTCGAACGTTGAGCGAATTGGAGAATTGGCTGGATGACACGGAAGCCACGCACCTCCGATCCTGCGCGGCCGGAGAGGGCCAATGCCGAGCACTTTCGCAGCAAGCTCGCGGATATCGGCTTCAAGTAGCGCCGAGAGAGCGCGCGCGAAGCTGCCCGCACGCGCCCTCGACGTCCTGTCCCGCCGAGCGCCGGATCTTCGCCAGGACGCCGCGGCGGTGGAGGTAGCGCGCCATCTCCCGCGCGCGCTCGACGGGCGTCCGCTGGAAATCGAGGCCGTCGACCGTGTTGTAGGGGATGAAGTTCACGACGCCGTAGCGGCCCTGCATGATCTCGGCCAGGCGCTCGAGCTCGCCGTCGCCGTCGTTGACGCCTTCGAGGAGCGTCCACTGGTACTGGATCGGCCAGCTCGTGCGGCGCGCGTAGGCTTCGGCGAGGTCGACGAGCTCCTCGGGCGGGATCCTGGGCGCGCGCGGCAGCAGCTCGGCGCGCAGGCTCTCGTCCGTCGTGTGCAGCGAGAGCGCGAGCGCGGGCTTCACGTCGTTCGCCGCGAGGCGCTCGAACACTTTGCGATCGCCGACGGTCGAGAACACGAGCAGCTTGTGCGCGAACCCGCCCTCGCCGCCTAGCAGCGAGAGCGCCTCGAGCACCGCCGCAAGGTTGTGCGAGGGCTCGCCCATCCCGCTCATGACCATCCGGCGCACCTGGCGCCGCCGCCGCGCGACCACGACCTGCGCGACGATCTCCGCGCTGGTCAGGTTGCGCAGCAGTCCGTCGCGCCCGGTCATGCAGAACACGCATCCGACCGCGCAGCCGACCTGCGTGGAGACGCACAGGCCGTCGCGCGGGAGCAGGACGCTCTCGACGGTCAGCCCGTCGGCCAACCGCAGCAGCAGCCGCGACGATCCGTCCTCGCCTGCGTGCTCCGACACCGGAGTCGCGATCGCTCCGAGCTCGGCCTCGAGCACCGGCAGCTCCTCGATCAGCCGCTTGGGAAACGCAGCCTCGCGCGCTCCGCTCTCGCGGGGGAGCTCCTCTCCTCCGAGCCACGCGCGCAGGATCCGACGCGAATGCGGAGGCTTCGCTCCCAGGGCACCGAGCCGGCTGCGGAGCTCGGCGAGCCTCACTTCTTCTCCTCGAGCGGCCTCTTCCCCGGCGCGTACTTGAGCACCTTCACCTTCTCCATCGTCACGAGCCCCTCGTCGACCATCTCGTCGAGGATCGGGATCAGCTTCTCGACCCGCTCCTCCGTGTCGACGATCTCGATCAGCACGGGGAGGTCGGCCGACAATCGCAGGATGTGCACCGTGTGCATCACGCTGCGCGGGCCGAACCCGGCGACCCCGTGGAACACCGTCGCTCCCGCGAACCCCTCCTTGCGCAAACGCTCGAGGAGCGCCAGGAACAGCGGCTGGTGCCGCCACTTGTCGTCCTTGCCGATGAACACCCGCACCAGCACCTGCTCGCCCGTCAAGACCCGCATCGATCCACCTCCACGGCCTTCATCCGCCGACGAGCGCGCGCGCTGCCGCCTGTCCCAGGAGCCCCGCCACCAGGCATCCGACGACCGTCATCAACGCGTTGACGCCCGCGAGCAGCCACGCTCCCTGCTGCAGGCTCGCGATCGTCTCGTAGTTGAACGTCGAGTACGTCGTGAAGCCCCCCAGTACGCCGACCGTCAGCGCGAGCTGCGCCGTCGGCGAGATCCAGTCCGTCGCCAGGGCGATCTGCATGATCGCTCCGAGCAGGAACGAGCCGACCATGTTCACGCACAGCGTCCCGTAGGGGAGGCTGGTTCCCAGGCGCTCGATCACCCAACCCGTGACGAGGTACCGCGCACCCGAGCCCGCGGCTCCGCCCAGGCACACCCACAGCAGGCGCTCCATCCTCACCATCTGACCGTCCGAACCTCGCCGGGGGAAGTGGAGGGATTCCGGGTGAGCGGGTAGTCTTTCTCGCGATGCTCCTCGCGCTCCCGATCCTCCTCCTCCAAGCGGCTCACCCACCGCCCGGCCAAACCCCGGCGGCACCCGTCGCGGCGCCAAGCGATGTCGTCGTCGCGGGCGTGCAGGGATCCTTCCTGCAGGTGCGCATGGAGATCCCGGGCCTCAAAGCCGACGAGCGCCACGCCTTGATCGTGAGGAACGCCCTGGCCGAACGCTGCGTCTTCGTCGGCGCGCTCCCCGAGCTGCTCGCCCTGGTCGACGTCTCCGCCGAGAAGGAGACCGGCAAGCCCCTGACGAGCGCGCAGTGGCGCGACGAGAACTTCTTCGGATCCGGCACCTCCTGGAAGCTCTTCGAGGCATCCGGCATGGCCTGCGGGGAGATGTCGATGATGATCGAGGGCAGCGGAAGCCACGACCTCCACGCCTTCCTGGTCCGGGGCGGCTATCGCTTCGACATCCACGCCAGCGAGTCGCTCACGACGGCCCGCGGTTTCAAGCTCACGCGCGAGGCGTTCACGACCTGGCTCGCGAGCCTCCGTCTCGCCGTCGTGCGGCGCGGGACCTGGGACCAGATGCCGGCCCCCGCCATCGAGCTCATGAGCTCCGCCTTCCAGCGCCCGACCGAGTGGAAGTCCTGGCTGGACGAGCGCGCCAAGGCGAGCCCCGAGGACTACGCGGTCCCGTTCGCGGCCGCGGAGCTCCTGCGGTACTTCGAGTCCCCGCCCGCGGAGCAGCTCCCGGCCTACACGCGCGCGATCGAGCTCCTGGCTGCGAGGAAGGAGCCGTCGCTGCCGGAGAAGCTCGCGCACGCGACCAGCGAGGACGGCCTGGCCATCGCGCTGCTCGACTCGGGAGAGGCCGAGAAGGCGATCCCTCACCTGGAGCGCGGCCTGGTGATCGCCGCCAAGCTGACCGCGCCCGTGCGGGCCGGCCTCACCTACAACCTCGCCTGCGCGCACGCCCGGCTCGCGCACGAGGAAGTCGCGATCGCGCGGCTGCTCGAATCCGAGAGCCTCATGCCCGGCGCGGTCCAGCGCGCGAGGAAGGACAAGGATTTCGACCCGATCCGGCAGAGCCAGCGCTTCCAGGACCTGATGAACGGCGACCGCGGGAACCACTGAGGGAATCTGGCCCCCACCCCTGCGCTCGACCTCTTGCCTCGAGCCAGGTTTTCCCCGCTTTCTGTGCAACCAAGCCGGATCGATCCCTTCCGCGGGGTGAGGTCTCCTACCCCGGCTTGGCCGGGAAAGGCTCACCATGCTCTTCCGGCCGCGACTGTGCCCCCGTCTGGGCTGTCCTTCCTCTTCCTCCGGTCACTTCCGCTGGCGCCGCAAGGGGTTCTACCGCCGCCACTGCGACGGCCGGACTGTCCAACGCTTCCTGTGCCTGGAGTGCCGCCGTTTCTTCTCCATTCAGACGTTTCGCCTCGACTACCGCCTCAAGAAGCCCCACCTCCACTTCTTCCTCTTCAAGGACTTCGTCTCCAAGGTCACCCACCGACAGTCGGCGCGGACTCTGGGTTGCTCCCGCAAGACCGTGGCTCATCGCCTGGAGCTTTTGGGCGAGCACTGCCGCGAATTCCACACGCGCAGGCTCCAGGAAGCAACTTCCGGAGCCGGCCTGGTGGGCACTTTCCAGCTCGACGAGCTGGAGACCTACGAGCACAGCCGACGGCTGTCTCCATTGAGCGTGCCCGTGCTGATCGAGAGGAAGAGCTACTTCGTGCTCGACACCAGCGTCACGACCCTGCCCGCGCGCGGGAGGCTCTCCGCGGCGGAGGAGCAGCGCAAGGCCGAGCGGGATGCCGCGCGGGGCAAGCGCAAGAGCGGTTCGAGGGATGCGGTCACGAGGAGTTTCGAGCGGTTGTCGGAACTGTGCAAGGTTTCAGGGCTCGTCGAAGTGCAGACCGACTGCAAGGGGAGCTACAGCAATGCGCTGAAGCTCATCTTCGGACCGCGCTGCCGCCACGGGCGATTCTCTTCCAGGGCCAAACGCGACTACCGGAACCCTCTCTTCCCCATCAACCACACGTTGGCGATGCTGCGCGACGGGATCTCGCGGCTGGTGCGGCGCACGTGGGCGGCCTCCAAGCTCAAGGAGAGGCTCGAGCGGCACCTCTGGATCTGGATCGCCTGGCGCAACTACGTGCGTGGGATCACCAATACGGCGCCGCGGGTCACACCTGCGATGGCGTGGGGGATCAGTCGACGGCGCTGGAGCAAGGAGGAAATGCTGGCCTGGAGGGCCTTCCCCAACACCGATTAGGGCGCAGCGATGGGGGCCAGTTTCCTCAAGGCTCGATCGAGACCGGCGTGCCTTCGATCGCGAGGTGGAACACGCGGTCGATATCGCTCTGGAGCATCCGCACGCATCCGTGCGAGGCGGGCTGCTCGATCCAGTTCGCGGGCGCGTCCCCGGTGAAGCCGTGCAGGCCGATGCCGCTGCGGCCGATGCCCGCGCCGTCGAGCCCGATCCAGTAGCCGCCGAGGACGTTGCGCGGATCGCCGGCCTTGTAGACCTGCCTCGTGACCGGATCGGTCCAGTCGGGATCGCGGGAGCGCAGGACGATCGAGGTGCGGCCGATCGGCGTGGGCGAGTCGGGCGCGCCCAGTCCGACGGGGACGTACTCGACGAGCGCCCGTCCGCCTCCGGCGAGCTTGCGCCATGCGGCCAGGCGGTAGAGGCTCTTCTCGACGACGAGCTCGAGCTCCGCGTCGGAGAGGTCGAGGACCTTGAGCTCCTGCCCTTCGTGCAGCCGGCGCTCGTCGAAGTCCTTGTTAAGGTAGCGCAGCATGCCCGCGCCGATGCGGCAATGTCGCGCGATCTTCTCGGGCACCTCGCCGGCGCGGACGGTGTGCACGGCGAGGCCGAGCTTCTCCATGCCGGGCAGCCGCTCGGGGGCGAAGAAGGCGCGGCGGCAGTAGGGCTCGAGCGTGTCGGCGAGCAGGCGCGCCTCGCTCGCGTCGAGCGAGCCGAACGCAGCGCTGCCCGCGAGGATCAGCGGGACGACGCCGGTGGGATCGGCGTTGGCGCGCGCGAAGAAGGGCGCGAGGGACTCGCGTGCCGGTCGCGGCGGTGCGGGCGCGGGGGATTGCGTGTGCGGGGCGAGGTGGAGGAAGACGGGGAGAGCGAGTGCGATCGCGCCGGCTAGATCGGGCATCCCGGGAGCATAGGGCCCGGCGCGAGCGGATCGAGGCCCTTCTGAAATGACTGGGTTCCTTGTTGCGGGCAAGCCGCAAGACCAGCTGACGCGAGCACTTCCGGAACCACAACCCCTCCACCTCGCACTTAGCTACGGACTGCACGAGTTCCGCAGGGGTTCCCGGCGCGGACCTCCACACGGAACCCAGTCAGTCTGAGGACCTTCCGGAGGCTGCCTCCCACGTCGAATCCGCCGAGGCGTATCCTCGACCCGTCCCGATCGTTGTCCTGCCGCTCGCCGGAGCCTCTCCATGATCACGCGCCTTCTCCGTTCGGCCTGCGCCGCGCTCCCTGTCCTTCTCGCCTCGTGCGAGTCCTCGCGGCTCTACGAGCACCGCTTCCAACCCGCCCCGCAGGAGGCCGAGGTGTCCACGCAGGCGGTCGAAGGCGCGCAGGTGCGCGCGCTCGTCACGGTCCTGGGGATCGAGCGGGGCAAGGACGGCGCGAAGGACCAGGCGCTCGTGCGGATGAGGCTCGAGAACCTGGGCAAGGCTCCCGCGTCGCTCGACGCGGAGTCGTTGAGCCTCGTCACGGCCGATCTGAAGTCCTTCGGCGCGGCCACGGTGAGCCCGGCGGGGACGAGCGAGATCAAGGCGGGGGAGAACGCGACGTTCGACCTCGCCTTCCCGCTGCCGGAGGGGAAAGGGCCCTACGACCTGAACCTCTCGGGTCTGAACCTGCGCTTCACCGTCGCCTTCGGCGAGCAGAAGGTGACGATGGGGATGACCTTCCAGCGGACGGACTGGAGGTACTACGACTCGGGATATCCCCGCGTTCACGTGGGGATCGGGTACGGTTGGTATCACCGCGGTTGAGCGAGACGGATGCGGCGCCGCTCGCCTCAGCGCTCGCCCCCGGAGACATACGCCTCCGCCTCGATCTCGACGAGCATCGCCGGGTCGATCAGCTGGCTGACCTCGACCATGCTCGTCGCCGGGCGGATCTTCCCGAAGAACTCGCCGTGCGCGCGGCCGACCTTCTCCCAGTCCGCGATCTTCGTCACGTACATCCGCGTCCGCACGACGTCCGCCAGGCTCGCTCCGGCGCGCGACAGCGCCGACTCGATGTTCTTCAGCGTCTGCACCGCCTGCGCGTAGGCGTCGCCCGCGCCGACCACCTTCCCGTCGGGCCCCGTCGCGGTCGTGCCCGACACGTGCACGTGAGGACCGAACCGCACCGCCCGCGAGTAGCCGACGATCGGCTCCCAGGGCGTGCCCGTGGCGATGTTCTTGCGCTCCATCCCCGCTCCTCCAGCCTCAGATCCGCTCGAGCCGCGCGACCGTCCGCTCGTTCTCCACGTTGCCGGTGTTGAGCGTCGTCTTCGGCTCGAAGAGGAGCACGTGGCACTCCTCCTCCGCGACCGGCATGTGCTCGACGCCGCGCGGGACGATGATCATCTCGCCCTCGCCGACCCCGACGTCGCCGTCGCGGAAGCGCATCGTCAGCCGGCCTTTCAGCACGAGGAACAGCTCGTCCTCCTTCTCGTGGTGGTGCCAGACGAACTCGCCCTTCAGCTTGACGAGCTTGACGTGCGCGTCGTTGACCTCGCCGACGATCTTGGGCTTCCAGTGCTCGCGGAAGAGGGCGAGCTTCTGCTCGAGGTCGATCTTCGGGATCACTTGAGTCTCCTGGCGCAGGTCGACGCGCGGGCTCAGTGTAACCGCGGGCTCATCGCGCGCGACGCGAGGAGGAACCGAGCGGCGCAGGAGTTGGTTCAGGATGAGGGAACGGCTCGACGTCATCGGAGGGGTTCGATGTCCTTTGTCAATCTCGAGATCGGCACCGCCCGAATCCGCTCGCCCATCGGGAAGCCCTCCCGCCCGCGGTGAACGACATCCAAGCTGTTCAGCTTGAGATCCGCCAGCGCCATTTTCATCGACGGCGTCACTCCCGGCGCATCGGTGTGCTTGATCTCGAACCCGAGCCGCGTCCGGCCTCGCACGACGAGCAGATCGAGCTCCGCCCCCTGGTGCGTGCGCCAGAAGTAGCACTCATTCCACTCGGCGCCGAGGCGTCGCACGACCTGCTCCAGCGCGAAGCCTTCGAATGACGCGCCGACCTTGGGATGCGACTCCAGATCCTTCTGTTCACGTATGCCGAGCAGCACGTGCAACAGGCCCGTGTCCGCAACGTAGACTTTGGGCGCCTTCACTTGCCTCTTGCCGAGGTTCTCGCTCCAGGGAGGCAACACCCTGGCCATGAACGTTCCTTGCAGCCGATCGAGATAGCGACGAACCGTGGCGTCCGACACGGCGAAGGACCGTGCGAGCTCGGACGAGTTCAACACCTGCCCGTGGCTGTGTGCGATCATCTTCCAGAATCGCTCCATCGTCGATGGCTCGATCCGGCTCCCGAACATCGCCAGATCGCGGTGCGTGTACGTGGCCACCAGACTCTGGCGCCACACGAGGCTCTCGTCTTCATCCTTCGCGAGGAAGGACCGGGGATATCCGCCCCGCAGCCAGAGCCTCTGCCAGGCCTCCGATCCGACGTCGTCCAGGCGGAATCCGGACAGCTCGTGATAGGAGATCCGGCCGGCGAGCGTCTCGGAGCTCTGACGGAGCAGAGCAGGATTCGCGCTCCCCAGGATCAGGAACCGCGCCGGTCGGCGCGGCCGGTCGGCGAGCGGCCGGAGCACGGGATACAGCTCCGGACGGAGCTGGACCTCGTCGATCACGACGAGCCCTCTCAGCCCCTCCAGGGCGAGCGAGGGATCCGCCAGACGCGCGAGATCGGCCGGCTTCTCGAGGTCGAAATGGGTCGTGTCGCGCCCGCGGCGACGCGCGATCTCCCGCGCCAGCGTGGTCTTTCCGATCTGGCGGGGACCGAGGATCCCCACGATGGGGAACGTGCGGAACAGCCATCGGACGCGATCGAGGTCGGTCTTTCGGCCCAGGAACATGGCAGGAGTCTACCATGAAAATTCGACATATCCTGTCGAGATTTCATGGTACCGCCGGGTAGGCACGGACGCGCCGGCCCACACCTCCCGCGAGGGGACGACGATCTCCGTCGCGGAATACCGTACCGCGTCAATTCCTCCTCGATCCGCCTTCGACAGTTCGGTTCCAGCGCTGACCCGCGCGGATCGAAGAAGAATTGTCGCGGTACCGTATCACTCGTCCGCTCGCAGGTACGGCCGCGTCAGGTTGGTGTGGCCGGTCTTCGTCACGACCACGTTGTCCTCGATCCGCGCGCCTCCGCATGGAGCCAGTCGGTCGATCAAGGCCCAGTCGAACATCGCCGCCTGCGGCCCGCTGCGATGAGGCCGCAGCAGCATCTCGATGAAGTAGATCCCGGGCTCGATCGTGAAGACCTGGGACTCTTCGATCGTGCGCGTCGTGCGCAGGTAGGGATGCTGCGGCGGGGGAGGCACCGTTCCGCCCTCGGCAGACTTCTGCCGGCCGCTGACGTCGTGGACCTGGATCCCGAGAAAGTGTCCGACGCCGTGGGGGAAGAACGGCGCGGTCAGGCCGAGCTTCACGGCCTCCTCGCCGCCCTTGCGGATCACGCCGAGCTTGTTCAACAGATCGCCGACCTTCACGTGCGCCGCGTGGTGGACGTCGCCGTAGGGCAGGCCGGGCTTCACCATCCCGCACAGATCCCGCTGGAGGCCATCGAGTCCGCGCACGAGGTCGCGGAAGGTCGCGTCGCAGCCGTCGGCCGTCCACGTGCGCGTGATGTCCGAGCCGTAGCCCATGTACCTCGCTCCGGAATCGATCAGCAGCACCTTCCCGTTGCGCGTCGAGCGCTTGCCCTGGTAGTGCAGCGTCGCACCCTTCTCGTCGAGCGCCACGATGCTCGGGTACGGCAGCTGCTCGTCCGTGCAGCCGACGGCGCCGACGTAGGCCTGGTGGATCTCGAGCTCGCTCGCGCCGGCGAGGAACGCAGCGCGCGCCGCTTCGTGTCCGCGCGCGGCCATGCGCTCGGCTTCCTCGAGGCACGCGACCTCGTACGCCGTCTTGTAGCTGCGGTTCCAGTCGAGGCGGGAGAGGAGCGCGGGAGGGTTCGCGCACTCGGGCGAGATCCCGTGCTTCAGCGCTTCCGCGGGCGAATCGCCGACGTAAGCCATGCGGCCGCTCGGCGCAGCCGCCTTCCAACCTTCGTCCTCGCTCTTGACCTCGGTGAGGTCGAACTCGCCCGCCCAGAAGGGCTTTCCGAGCGGCGCCTGCTCGTACCAGTAGTCCTCGGGCTTCACGCGCAGGAGCTGCGGGCGTTTCCCGGTGCGCACCACGAGCAGATGTCGCGGCCCTTCCATCGGCGTCCAGTGCGCGAAGTGCGGCGTCGAGTGGAACGGCGCGTCCTGATCGTCGGCGGGGTAGGTGAACGGCGTGCCCGAATGCACGATCATCGCGTCGAAGCCCGCCGCGGCGAGCGCGGCCTCGGCCTTCTCCTGCCGCTTGCGCACGTGCGCGTGGTAGAGCGCCGCGGGTGCGACGGAGGGGGCGGGCGGCCCCGCCTTCGATCGAGTCCTTTCGATCATGACGACCGCTCCAGCATCCTATGGATGGGTTTGACGAAGAGGGCCAGGATCAGTCCGGCGCCGATCGTGATCCCGGCAATGGTCCAGAAGAGCGCGGGCAGCGAGAAAGTCTGGTAGAGGCCCGCGATCCGTCCGCCGGTGTAGTCGCCGAGGGAGATCGTCAGGAACCACGCGCCCATCATCATGCTCGTCACGCGAGTCGGCGCGAGCCTCGACATCGCGCTGAGGCCGACCGGCGACAGGCACAGCTCGCCCACCGTGTGGAAGAAGTAGGCGACGATGAGCCACAGGGCGCTGACCCGGTGCCCGTCCTTCACGAACACGGCGCCGACGCCGAGCACGGCGAACCCGATCCCCAGCGAAACGAGCCCGAGCGCGAACTTCGCCGGGCTCGAGGGATCGCGCTTGCCGAGCTTCAGCCAGAGCCAGGCGAAGACGGCCGAGAAGATGATGATGAACAGCGGGTTCACGGCCTGGAGCCAGCTGGAGGGCACGTCGATCCCGAGGAACATCCGCTCGGTGTTGCGTTCCGCGAAGAGGTTCAGGGTCGAGCCCGCTTGCTCGTACGCCGACCAGAACACGGCTGACGCGGCGCAAAGCCCCGTCAGGACGACGAGGCGCCGCCTCTCGGCGGGCGTCCACTGGCCGAGGAAGAACAGCCAGCCGAAGAAGAGGATCGTCGTGAGCGCGAGCGCGATCCCGTAGACGTTCGCGATCCCCTCCCGGGTGATCTCGATCCTCCCTGTGGAACCGAGCCAGGCCACGACGGCGATGGCCGCGAGGACCGCGAGGGCCGCCAGCGTGAGCAGGCGCCGGCTGCGGCTCACCTCCGCGCTCCTGGCTCTTCCCTGGAAGAGACCGGCCGCTCCCAGATGGCGGCGCGTCGTCAGATACTGCACGAGGCCGAAGAACATGCCGACGGCCGCGGCGGCGAATCCGAAGTGCCAGGCGGATTCCGGAGCGACTCCCATCGATCCGAGGAAGCGACGGAACCAGTCCTGTTGCGCCAGCGCCCCGCAGACGAACGGCGACAAGAAGGCGCCGAGGTTGATCCCCATGTAGAAGATGGAGAACCCGGCGTCGCGCCGGTTGTCCTCTGCGCCGTAGAGCTGGCCGACCATCACGCTGACGTTCGGCTTCAGGAGCCCCGTGCCGATGACGACCAACGCGAGGCCGACGTAGAAGGTCGCGGGCGAGTGGAAGGCGAGGCAGATGTGCCCCGACATGATCACGACGCCGCCGTAGAGGACCGCGAGCCCCTGTCCGAGGATGCGGTCGGCGATCCATCCGCCCGCGAGGGGCGTCAGGAACACGAGCGACGTGTAGACCGCGTAGATCGCGCCTCCCTGCGCGTCGGTGAATCCGAGGCCGCCGGCGGTCACGGGCGCGACCATGAAGAGGAGCAGGATCGCGCGCATCCCGTAGTAGCTGAAGCGCTCCCACATCTCCGTGAAGAAGAGCGTCGAGAGACCGCGCGGGTGGCCGAAGAACTTCCGCCCCTCGAGCGCGTGCATCGCCGGCGCGGACGCGGGCTGCGGTGCGATCACCTGGGCCATGCAGGACAGGCTACCGGACGGATTCGGCTCGAGGTAGGGGCGCCGCCCGGGCGCGCGAGCGCGCGAGCTCGATCTGCTTCCGTCCCAGGGTCAGGGCGACCAGCGACCAGACCAGGGCGATCGGGAGCGCCGCGAAGGCCACGCCGCGAGAGCCGAGACCGCCCAGCGAGCTCAAGGCGATCTTGAGATACGCTCCGATCGCGTCGCCCCCGCGGTAGACGAACGTGTCGATGAAGCCCTTCGACTTGTACTTGGCCTCGCGGCCGACCATGGTGAACAGGACCTCTCGCGCGGGTCTCGACGTCGCGTAGTGGCCCGTCCGGAAGAGGACCATCGAGAGCGCCAGCACGCCGAGCGTGGGCGACGTGCCCAGGATCACGAGCGCGAGCCCGAAGCCGAGGCACTGCAGGAGCAGCGTGGGTCCGATGCCGATCCGCTTCACGATCCGGCCCGTGAAGAAGAGCTGGATGACGAGCGTGACCAGGTTCACCCACAGATCGATCCGGGCGAAGATCGCGGTCTGCTCGCCCTTGTTCGAGGTGGCCGCGGAGACGATCCCGGCCTGCTCGAAGTACAAAATCGTCCCCGAGATGCTCCCGAGGAGCATGTAGAGACAGATCCACGCGAGGTAGCTGGAGCGGAACACGAGAGCGATCCCCGTGAAGACGCCCCCCTGATCCATCTCCTCGATGGGTCCGGCGGCTTCCGGTGTGCGTGGCTTGCTCCGAGCCCGCTCGGCCCGGGACGGGATGATCTCGTCCCGCATCCCGCGCAGGTGTACGAGCCGCCTCATGGCGTGCACGCTCAGCTCGAGCGGGATGGCGGCGACGAGGAGCAGATGGACGGGCGGGATCGACCGGGCGAGCCACGCGGTGATGCTCGCTCCCGTGATCGCCCCGAGCGTCCCGCCGACGGAGACGAATCCGAAGAGCCGCTTCCCCTCCTCGAGGTCGAACAAATCGGCCATCAGGCTCCAGAAGACGGCGATGACGAACAGGTTGAAGACGCTGACCCACACGAAGAAAGCCCATGCGATGCCGCGTTGCCAGCTCTCGGGCGCGGACCGAGTGACCAGGTAGAAGACGAGCAGGTTCGACAGGAGGAACCGGTGGACGAAGGGGATGAACTTCCGTCTCGGCCAGCGCGTGACGATCCAGGCGTAGAGCGGGTTGGCGACGAGCATCCCTCCGAACGTCCCGAGGAAGTTCACGGCCAGGGCCTCCTGCCCGCCCACGAGCCCCTGCTGCTCGCGCAGCGGCCTCAGGATGTAGTTGATCGTGAGCAGGCAGAAGAAATACGCCCAGGCGAGGAAGAGCGCCGGCGTCTCGCCTGCGCGCACGGCGACGAGCTTGCGCAGCAGCCAGCCGAGTCCGGCGTCCTTCGACTCGTCGCCCGCGTGCGGAGGCTCCGTCATTTCGTCATGCTGCTCGCGCTGTCGCTCCGGCGCATCGCCACGCAGTGTAAAAGGTGGTCGCGGCGCCGGCGAACGGCGCGGCACCTCTTTTCCGGAGAACCCGATCCTGCTTTCATGACGCTTCCGCCCCTCGCGAGAACCCTCCCATGAAGATCCTGATCCTCGGCGGCACCGGCTTCATCGGTCCGCACATCGTCGACGCGGCGTTGAAGGGCAAGCACACGCTGACGCTCTTCAACCGCGGCAAGACGAACCCGCAGCTCTTCCCGGACCTCGAGAAGCTGCGCGGCGATCGCGACAAGGGCGACCTGAAGTCGCTCGAGGGGCGGAAGTGGGACGCCGTGGTCGACACGCACGGGTTCTTCCCGCGGAAGATCAAGGAGGTCCTCCAGATCCTCGCGCCGAATATAGGGCAGTACGTGTTCATCTCGACGATCTCGGTGTACCCGGACGACAGCCAGGCGCCGATCGACGAGCAATCACCGGTGGGCAAGATGGCTGATCCGACGGTCGAGGAGTTCGGGAAGAACTTCGAGAACTACGGGCCGGGCAAGGCGCTGTGCGAGCAGGCGGCCGAGGAGAAGATGCCCGGGCACGTCACGAGCCTCCGCCCCGGGCTGATCGTCGGTCCGGGCGACACGAGCGATCGCTACACCTACTGGCCTCTGCGCGTCGATCGCGGCGGGGAGGTGCTCGCTCCGGGCGATCCGGACTCGCCGGTCCAGTACATCGACGCGCGCGATCTGGCCGACTTCAGCGTCAAGACGATCGAGGACGGGCACGCGGGCACCTACAACGTCGTCATCCCGCCCGGGAGGCAGACGATCCGGGAGCTGCTGATCGGGTGCAAGGCCGTCAGCGGGAGCGATGCGCGGTTCACGTGGGTCGACGAGGCGTTCCTGACCGAGCAGCAGGTGAGCTCGTGGAGCGACATGCCGGTGTGGACGGGGAAGGACGGCGTCGCGATGGCGACCGTCAGGAACGATCGCGCGACGGCGATCGGACTCTCCTTCCGGCCGCCGGCGGTGACGATCAAGGACACGCTCGACTGGGCCAAGACGCGCGGCGCCGAGTACAAGGTGCGCGCCGGGATCGCGCCGGAGAAGGAGGCGAAGGTCCTCGCCGCCTGGCACGAGCGGGCCGCGAAGTAGCCGCACGTGGCCATGCTTGGCGCGGAAAGGAATCTGGCCCCCTTGATTGTGCCTCGATCCGCCCCAAGTCCTTATCCGCCAACATTCTGTCAGTGGCCCAGGATCCCCCGGCGCGCCTGGCGCTCGTGATCGGTCGCAACCCCCTGCGCTGACTGGACCTCCCGGAGGGTCAGGGACAGCGAAGTGTGCCAGGTTCCGCGGAAAGGGTTCCCCGCGACGCACGAGGAGTTTTGGGGACGAACAGCCCGCTGTCCATCCGCTGCTGCCAGCCTTCAGGCGCGTCAGGAGGGAAGCCTTGGGAGATGCCGGCCACCTTCCCTTGAGGAAGCGGTATGCTGGCCGGGCGCCGGCGAATGAAGACTACGGCAGCACCCAGAGTCGCGAATTTCTCAACGGAGGTAGGGGATGACGGATCCTAGGGAAAAGACCTACGGGCGCGTCAGACCATTCGGCTCGAGGTTGCCCGCCTCCAGGTGCGGTCCGTGATTCACGAGGATGCCTGGTAATGAGGCGGATCTTCCTCGCTCTCGTGTTCGCGGTTGCTTTTCACCCTGCTCTCGCGCTGGCTCAGTGTCTGAACTGGAGCACGCAGTTCTCCCAGACAGGACCGAGCGGCCAAGTGTTTGCCCTGGTCAGTCACGACGACGGAAGCGGTCCCGCGCTCTTTGTGGGTGGAGATTTCCATGGCCCAGGCGCGCACATCGCGAAGTGGAATGGGACCGCCTGGACGCCCCTCGGCTCCGGCACAGACGAGGTAGTCCTCGCGTTGACCTCCTGGGATGACGGGAGCGGTCCCGCCTTGTTCGTAGGAGGGGGATTCTTGAACGCAGGAGGCACGCTTGCACCGGGCATCGCGAAGTGGAATGGATCGTCGTGGGCCGGTGTCGGAGGTGGGCTCTCTCCTGCTCCTGGAGCACTCGCCTTTGCCGTCTACGACGACAGCAGCGGCCCGGCCTTGTTCGTGGGCGGCAGCTTCTTGAATGCAGGGATGGCAACGTGTGCATCGATCGCAAAGTGGGATGGGACGACTTGGTCCCGGCTCGGCAGCGGGATGGGCGGAGGAGGCACGTACGGTCCCGTGGTGAGGGCCCTGGCTGTTTACGATGATGGCAACGGGCGCGCTCTCTATGCGGGAGGAAGATTCACGACTGCCGGAAGCGTTTCAGCCAACTACATTGCGAAGTGGGACGGGTCTTCTTGGTCAGCCCTCGGATCGGGGACCGAGAACGAGATAGACGCTCTCGTGGTGTTCGACGATGGCACCGGGCCAGCCCTGTACGCAGGTCCTGGTGGCGGACACGCTGGAGGCATCCCTACGTTCGGTATCGCCAAGTGGAATGGGACGGGCTGGTCGTCAGTGGGGAACGGACCAAACGGTGCCGCAGAAGCGCTCTGCGTCTTCGACGATGGCACTGGCCCTGGACTGTACGCTGGCGGTAGCATCTTCACCATCGGTGGAATGACCGCACGTCACATCATCCGTTGGGATGGTACGCGGTGGTCGGCCTTGGGAGCCGGATTGAATAACTGGGTGTATGCCCTGGCCGTGCACAACGACGGTCAGAATGGCGCCGCGGATCTGTACGCGGGAGGAAAATTCACGACTGCCGGAAGCGTTTCAGCCAACTACATTGCGAAGTGGGACGGGACATCTTGGTCAGCACTCGGATCGGGGACCGATGACGAGATTGACACTCTCGTGGTGTTCGACGATGGCACTGGGCCAGCCCTGTACGCAGGCGGTTGTTTCGGACATGCCGGCGGCATGCCTGCGATCGGTATCGCCAAGTGGAACGGGACGAGCTGGTCGTCAGTGG
>JBGPOP010000033.1:0-46577 GCA_041488095.1 Planctomycetota bacterium | reverse complement strand
GCCCAGTACCCTGGCGGCTTGGCGGTGAGTCACCTTGGAGACGAAGGGACCGAACAGGCTCAGGTTGAGATGAGGCTTCTTGAGGCGGTAGTCGACGCGGAAAGTCTGGGTGGAGAAGGTGTGACGGCACTCCAGGCACACGAAGCGCTGGACGGCTCTGCCGTCGCAGGTCCGGCGGAAGTGGCCTTTGAAACACCACCGGTGATGGCCCGAGGAATGCGAGGGGCAGTCGGGGCGTGGGCAACGAGGAGGTTGGAAGCGCACTGGAGGTCCTTTCTCCCCGGGCGAGGCCGGGGGCTGTTCCCCGGCGCGACTGGATGAACCTTCCTTGGTTTCAGGACAAAGCCCGAAAAACCTCCATTAGCGTCAGTATCCCTGCACAGCGGTGTGGGCCAGATTCCGAGGGGGTGTTTCCCGCTGTGGGCCTGGGTAGGATCCGGGCTCGGACCCCGCAGCGCGTCCGCGGAGAAGGGAAGGCATGTCAGTCGCGGGCAGGAAGATCGCCGAGGCCCTCTTGGAGCTGGAGAGGGAGGGGGCCCTTTCCTGGGAGCAGCGCGCCCTCGTCGAGAGGCGGGTCACCGAGGCGCTGGCGGGCAAGGGCGACGGCGCTGGGCGATTCATCTCGATCCTCGCGGCGCTCGGGGGTGTGCTCGTCGGGGCGGGGATCCTGTACCTCGTCGGCTACAACTGGGATCAGCTCTCCAAGATCCAGAAGCTCGCGATCGTGTTCGGCGTGTGGCTCTCGATCCACTACGTCGGATTCCGGCTGGCCGAACCTCCGGGCGGGTATCCGCGGGTCGGCCGGGCGGTGACCTCGATCGGGATCCTCTGCTTCGGAGGTGCGATCGGGCTCGTCGCCCAGATCTACAATCTCTCCTCGGAGTACCCGAACTGGGTCCTGGCGTGGTGGGCGCTGTCGGTGCCCTTCGTCCTCCTGACGGAATCGACGGCCATCCTCCTGCTGGTGATCGCGCTGTTCCTCGTGTGGATCTTCTGGCACACCGGGACCTTGGTCGACCGCTTCGACCAGCACATCGACCACGACTTCTTCGCCGCCTTCGCTCTCGTCGGCGCCGGGCTCGGGCTCCTGTGGTCGTCGCTCGGCGCCTGGTCGTCGAAGAGCCGCTTCGGGCACTTCGCCCCGGTCCTGGCGGGACTCGCGCGGCCCGCGGCGATCGGGGCGGCCTACGCGCTCTCGTTCAAGGACTTCTGGTGGGACCAGATGGATACCCCGGGCCGCTCCGGGGAATTCCAGTGGTTCACGCCGCTGCACGGCGGCCTGCACGCGCAGGCCTTCGTCCCCTTCGCGGCCCTCTCCCTCGCCGGTCTCGCCGCGCTCGCGCTGGCCGCCTGGCGCGCGCGCGAGAGAGAGAGGGTGTTCGAGGGGCTCGCGTTCTTCGGCGCCGCGCTGGCGCTGGCGGCGAACCTGTGGCTGTGGCCCAGGGGAATCTTCCTGCTCGCCAACGCCCTCCTGCTCGCAGGGATCCTCGTGCTCGTGTACACGGGGATCCGCCGCGGGCGGCCGGCCGACATCAACTGGGGGATCGCCGCGTTCGTCCTGTGCGTGGCGACGCGCTACGTCGAGTACCTGTGGGACAAGCTCGAGGGCGCCTACGCCTTCATCGGCATCGGCCTCGTGCTCCTCGGCATGGGTTGGGTGCTCGAGCGCAAGCGCCGCAAGTGGATCGCCCTGAGCGTGGGGAGGGTCGCGTGAGCCGCGGCCGGCTGTGGATCGCCGCGCTCGCGCCGCAGGTCGCGCTCCTCGTGGGCATGGTCGCGGTCGAGGAGCACGGCCGCGCGACCGGGGCGGAGGTCGTGCTCGAGGTGCGCGCCTACGATCCGATGGAACCGGTGGCCGGCCGCTACATCAGCGTGCCGCTCGCGATCTCGCGCTTGGATCTGACGAAGATCCCGCACCCCGAGCCGATTCCGAGCTACGGGAGCCGGGTCTACGTGCGCGTCACGAAGGGCGAGACGACCTGGCAGGCCGCCCAGGTCGCTGCCGAGCTCCCGGAATCCCCGGGAGGTCTGGAAGGCCTGTTCCTGCGGGCGCGCGTCGAGTCCCCCTGGAACCCCGAGGTCTCGAAGGAGCTCCGCCTGGCCTACGACATCGACCGGTTCTACATCTCCGAGGACGCGGAGGACCCCAGCGTCTGGCGCATGAACGACACCGGAAGACGCCGGCTCGCGGTCGTTGCGCGCGTGACCGCGTCGGGGCGCGCGCACACGGTCGACCTCCTCGTCGACGGCCGGCCCTACCAGGAGTGGAACCGGGAGCAGCGCCGCCGGAGCGCCGGGAAATGAGACGGAACGGAATCTGGCCCCCTTGATTGTGCTTCGCTCCGCCCCAAGTCCTTCTCCGCCAACATTCTGTCAGCGGCCCAGGTTCCCCCGGCGCGCCTGGCGCTCGTGATCGGTCGCAACCCCCTGCGCTAACTGGACCTCCCCGAGGGTCAGGGACAGCGAAGTGTGCCAGGTTCGACGGAACGCGCAGGCTAGCCGCGGCGCTACTTCTTCGTCTCCGCGGTCCCGCTCTTCGACGCCTCGACTGCCGCCGCCTCGGGCCTGATGAAGATGAAGTCGGCTTCGGAGTCGTTCGAGAGGGACTTGAACTGGGGCATCTGGCGATGGTCCGAGAATCCGGGAACGCTCGCCTTGATGTAGTTGGCGATCTCCGTCGAGGTGATGACCCCGTCCTGGTCGCTGTCCGCCATTCCCTTTCCGAGGCCTTCGAGCAGCTTGTACGTGAACGCGCTGTGCCCCCATTCGGGCTTCTCGATCACCGGCTCGCCTTTCCCGCCCGCCGTCAGGATCTGTCGCGAGCGGAGCTGCGCGTGCTGCCAGAGCATGAGCTTGGTCTCCTCGACCATGCGCCGCTCGGACGTCGCAGCCAGTCCGCTGTAGCACGCGTCGATCGCGAAGAAGACGTGCTTGGCGGGGATGAGGCTCGAGATCTCGCGGACCGACGACATCGGCAAGAGGGTCGAATAGTACTCGTTCTCCTCGGCCGAGCCGTCCACGGGGACGAGGTAGCCCATGTCACCGCCGCCGGGAAGCTTGGCGGTCTGGCCGTGGCCGGCGAAGAACACCATGACTCCGTCCTGGCTCTGCGTGCGCTGGTGCAGCTCGTCTCCGAGCACGTGCCGGATGTTGGCCACGGTCGCATCCCTGTCGATCAGCTCGAGGACGTGATCGGCGTGGAAGCCGAAGGACGAGATCAAGAGCTCCTTGACTGCGAGCGCGTCCGGGACCGCGTAGGAGAGGGCGGGCCACTTTTCGTACTGGTTGATCCCGATGACGACGGCCCACAGGTTCTCGTAGACCTTCCCGCTGAACGGGTTGCCCGGGTCGAGAGGGCCGCGCCGGGTCGGGTCGACCCCGCGAGTCGACTCGCGCGAACCGGCGCCGAGCACCGCGCCGACCCCGCGTGAGCCCGGGCCGAGCGCGAGGTACGCCCCGCCGCCGACCAGCAACAGCGCAGCGCCCGCCACGGCGGTGACCCGCTTGCGCCGGCCTCGCGCGGCGCCCGCGCCGACTGCGATGGCCGCGGTGGCCGAGGCGCCCACCTCGAGCGCCTCGCGCAGGTCCTTCGCGCTCGCGAAGCGCTTGAGCGGACTCGTGCGCAGGCACTTCAGGATCGCATCGGCCAGCGCGGGAAGCGCAGCGGGTGCGAGCTGACGCGGATCGACCGGAGCGTCCCAGTGTTCCGGGTCGCGGTCGCGAGGGTAGGGCTCCTCCCCGGTCAAGCACTCGTACAGGACCCACCCCAGCCCGAAGAGATCCGAGCGCGCGTCCGCCGTCTGACCGCCGATCTGCTCGGGGGCGGGGTGAGGCGGCAGCGTGCGCGCTTCCGCTGGAGCGCCCTTTTCCCGTCGGCGGTCGTAGATGAAGGTCGTCCCCGGCATCGCCAGCTCCCCCGCACCGAACTTGGCGAAGGTGAACCCCGAGAGGCACGGTGTGCCATCGGTGCGCAGGACGATATTCGCGGCCGAGATCCCGCGATGGACCACGCCGACCGCGTGGACGGCCTCGAGCGCCTCGCACAGGCTCACCCCGAGCTTACGCACCGACTCGGGCTCGAGCCGGCCCTCGCGCGCGAGTCGCTCGGCGAGCGTCTCGCCGGCGACCGGCTCCATGACGAGCAGCGGCCCCGCCGCCGTCTCGATCACGTCGAGCAGGCGCACGACGCCCGGGTGCGCCACACGCGCCAGCGCGCGGGCCTGGCGCAGGGAACGCTCGAGCTCCCGCGGGTCGGCCGGAGCGCTGGTCGAGAGGCCCGGACGGCTGATGACGACCTCCCGCTGCAGCAGCCGGTCGCGCGCTCGCAGGAGGACCTCGCACTCGGTGCGAGCGAGCTCCTCCAGCGCCTGGAAGCGTTCGGGAAGAGGAGGTTCGGGCATCTGGGCCCCGCCCAATGGAAGGAGAAGCGGGACTCGATCGTACGCCGGACGCGGCCTAGGCGGTAGGTCAGTGGCCGGGCTGCCGGCCCCGCTTCATCAAGGCGAGGGGCGGGTGAGGTCCGATCGAACTCGGGGAGTCGCCGGAACTCGCGTCGGACCCGCGGCTGCGTCTGGACACGCGCGAGGTCCGGGGCCACAGGGCGAGGCTAGAATCCTCGCGTCCATGAATGCCGCGAACCTCGACGACCTCGGCGCGCCCTCCGGAGCTGCCTTCGGACTCCTCGACGGCCTCAACGAGCCGCAGCGCGAGGCGGTTGAGCACGGGGACGGGCCGCTCCTGATCCTCGCCGGCCCCGGCTCGGGCAAGACCCGCGTGATCACGCGGCGCATCGCCTGGCTCGTCCGCGAGCGCGGCGTGCGGCCGTGGGAGATCCTGGCGATCACGTTCACGAACAAGGCGGCCGGTGAGATGCGCGATCGGGTCCTCTCCATGCTGCCCGCCCGGGGCCTGTGGATCAGCACCTTCCACTCGATGTGCGCGCGCATCCTGCGGCGCGAGATCGAGGCGCTCGATGATCGGAAGGGGGGCGCGGGGGGCGGCTGGACGCGCGATTTCACGATCTACGACACGAGCGACAGGAACGAGCTCCTGCGCAAGCTGATCCAGTCGGCCAACTACGACGCTACGCGCTTCAAGCCGGCCGTGATCGGCGCCTGGATCAGCGCCGGCAAGAACCAGGGCTGGTCGGAGCGCGGCGACGACGGGACGCCGCAGGACGGGGACGACGGCATCGAGCACGAGGTCCTGGTGAAGGTGCGGCTCCTCTACGAGGCGGCGATGAAGAAGAGCAACGCGCTCGATTTCGACGACCTGCTGCTCAAGGTCCTGGAGCTCTTCGAGCGGCATCCCGGCATCCGCGACGCCTACGCGAGCCGCTTCCGCCACGTCCTCGTCGACGAGTACCAGGACACGAACCGTGCGCAGTACCTCCTGACCCGCCACCTCTCGTCGTTCCACGGGAACCTGGCCGTGTGCGGCGATCCCGACCAGTCGATCTACGCCTGGCGCGGCGCGGACATCCGCAACATCCTCGACTTCGAAAGGGACTTCGGCGCCCCGCGCGTCGTCCGCCTCGAGCAGAACTACCGTTCGACCGGCAACATCCTGGCCGCGGCCCAGGCGGTCATCCGCAACAACCGGGCGCGCAAGGAGAAGACCATCTGGACCGCCTCGGGGCCGGGCGCGAAGCTCACGGCCCTGGGCTGCGCCGACGAGAACGACGAGGCGCGCGAGATCGCGCGGGAGATCCGCTCGCAGGTCGCCGCGGGCCGCGCGGCCAGCGATTTCGCGGTCTTCTACCGCGTCAACTTCATGCAGCGCGCGCTCGAGAGCCGGCTGCGCCTCGAGGGCGTTCCCTACCAGGTCGTCGGAGGCCTCGAGTTCTACGCCCGGCGCGAGATCCGCGACCTGGTCGCCTATCTCAAGCTGACCGTCAACCCCTCCGATGAGATCGCCTTCCGTCGGGCGGTGAACACGCCCCAGCGCGGCATCGGCGAGAAGAGCGTCGATGCGATCGCGCGCTGGGCGGTCGACCGGCGCGTGCCGGTGCTCTCGGCGTTGCGCTCGAGCGAGGCCCTCGGCCTGGTGCGCGGCCGCGCGCGCGCGGGTTTGCAGGCCTTCGCCGAGCTGATGGCGCGCCTGGAGCCGCTGGCCGAGGCTCCGGCTGCCGTGGCGCTCGGCCAGGTGCTCGAGGAGATCGATTACGACGCCTGGATCGCGCAGATGGACGACGAGAGCGGTGTCGACCGCCAGGCGAACGTCGAGGAGCTGCTCGCGCACGCCGCCGAGCACGACCGCCTGTCCGCCGCGGAGGCGGCCGCGGAGGAGACGCCCGCCCAGGACGCCAAGGCCGGCGGCCTGCGCGGATTCCTGCAGGACATCGCGCTCGTCAGCGACGTCGACGGGATGGAGGCGGACGTCCCGCGCGCGACGCTGATGACCCTGCACTCCGCCAAGGGCCTGGAGTTCCCGGTCGTGTTCATCGCCGGCGTCGAGGAGGATCTCCTGCCGCACGCTCGATCGCTGATGGAAGCCGAGGGACCGGATCCCGACGCGGGGGTCGAGGAGGAGCGCCGGCTCTTCTACGTCGGCATCACGCGCGCCAAGGAGCGCCTCGTGCTGACGCACGCACGGACGCGCCTGCACTTCGGGCAGGAGAGCTTCCGCTCGCCCTCGCGATTCCTCTCCGAGATCCCGCGCGAGATCGTGGAGGGGTACGAGCCCGATGCCGACGAGGACGAGATGCTCGGCGCGTTCGATCCGCCGCCGGCGTCGCCCGAGATCCGCGTCGGCGACCGGGTCGAGCACGAGCACTTCGGGCGCGGCACGGTCGAGCGCCTGCAGGGATCCGGCGTCAACGCGCGCGCGACCGTGCGCTTCACGTTGGCCGGCGAGAGGCAGCTCCTGCTGCAGTACGCCCGGCTCACGCTGGTCGGAAGGAGCGGGGCTTGAGCGCCAAGAGCGACCGCGAGGCGCTGAAGAAGCGCCTGGAGGAGATCGTCCGCGACGCGCGCGCAGCGGGAATGGAGCGGGACGTCCCTGCGATCCTGGGTGAGCTCCTGGGACAGGCCGGCGGCGCAGCCGAGCCTGCCAGCCCGTCTCCGGCCTCCGCCGGGGCGATCCCCTCGCGGTTCGGCATGGTCGGCGACAGCCCGCCGATGCGCGCGGTGTTCGCGCTGCTCGAGAAGGTCGCCCCGAGCGACGTCTCGGTCCTGATCCAGGGAGAGACCGGCACGGGCAAGGAGCTCGTCGCACGGGCGCTGCACGAGGGCAGCCGCCGCAGGGCGAAGCCGTTCCTGGCCGAGAACTGCGCCGCCGTCCCCGCGAGCCTGCTCGAGAGCGAGCTCTTCGGGCACACCAAGGGCTCCTTCACCGGCGCGATCGCCGACCGCGCCGGGCACTTCGTGTCCGCCGACGGCGGGACGGTGTTCCTGGACGAGATCGGCGACATGCCGCTGGCGATGCAGTCGAAGCTCCTGCGGGTCCTGCAGGAAGGCGAGGTGCGTCCGGTCGGATCGAACCAGACCCTGCACGTCGACGTGCGCGTCGTCGCCGCGACGAACAAGGATCTCCAGGCGATGGTGCGGGAGAGGACGTTCCGGGAGGACCTGTACTTCCGCCTGAACGTCATCACCATCCGGCTGCCGCCGCTGCGCGAGCGCGGGGGCGACGTGCGCCTGCTCGCGCGCGTCATCGCGACGGGCATGGAGAAGGACGTCGGCCGGCCGGTCCACCTCTCCGAAGCGGCGCTCGCGGCGCTCGAGCGTTGGAGCTGGCCCGGGAACGTGCGCGAGCTGGAGAACGCCATCCGCCGGGCGGCGGTGTTCGCCAAGGGCGAGATCGGGCCCGCGGACCTGCCCGTTCCGATCGGGACGGGGGTGTAGGCTCGGACGAGGAGCGCCGTCGTTCCCAGGACCGGCTCAGCGCATCTCGAGGAGCTTCGCGAGCAGCGACGCCTTGTCGTCCTCGCCGCCGAACGTGAACGTCCCTTTGACCTTCCCGTCCGGCCCGAGGAAGACGAGGCCGGGGATCGGGGCCTCCCGGTGCTGGTCCCGGAAGCGGTAGGCGTGCGGGCGCCGGATGATCACGCGCACGAAGCGCTCCGCGGCAGCGATCACTTCCGGGTCGTCGAGGATCGTCGAGAACGCACGGCTCTCGAATCGCGTCGACGGTCATCACGTCTCGGCGCCGGAGAGGCCGATCAGCAGGGACTTGCGCGTCTTCTCGGCTTCCTTCAGCGCGAAGGGGAGCTGACCGAGGCTCGCGTGCTGCCAGCGCAGGCGCCGTGTGGCCCCGGATGACGCGCGAGCGGCGCCCAGAATGGCCTGGACCGTCTCCTCCGCGGCTCCGTCCTTGCGCCGCAACTTCAACTCGACCCGATCGCCCGGACGGGAGACGCGCAAGAGGTCGTCGAGGTCGTCCTGGCTGTAGAGCGTCACCTCCCCGACCTGCACGATCACGTCGCCCTCGCCGACCTTGGCCTGCGCGGCGGAGCCGCCGGGCTCGACCGACGCGACGACCCGGCCCTGCCAACGGGTCTCGAACAGCAGCCGGTAGCACTGGCCCTCGTAGTCGCTCGGCGCGCGCGTGGTGATCCCGAGGGTCGCGGCCTCGCCCTCTTCCGCCGGCGCGGAACGCGACGAGGAGCCCGCGCACGAGATCGCGGTGAGGAGCGCGGCGGCGCAGAACAGGCCTCTCATGCCGGCCGGATCCTACGCTCCGATGTCTTCTTTCCACAGATCCGGCTGCTGGCGGATGAATTCCTGCATCAGCGCGAAGCACGCGGGATCGTCGAGGACCGTGATCGCGACGCCGCGCTGCTTGAGATAGACCTCCGGCCCGCGAAACGTGCGGTTCTCGCCGACCACGATCCGGGGGATCCGGTACAGGAGCGCCGCTCCGCCGCACATGTCGCAGGGAGACAGCGTCGTGTACAGGGTCGCCCGCGCGTAGTCGTTCGCACGCAGGCGTCTGGCGTTCTCCAGGCAGACCATCTCCGCGTGCAAGATCGCGCTGCCGCGCTGCACGCGGCGATTGTGGCCGCGTCCGACGATCGCCTCGTCGATCACGAGCACCGATCCGACGGGGATGCCGCCCTCCATCAAGCCCGCGCGGGCCTCCTCGATCGCCGCTTCCAGGAAGGGGTCGCTCATGCGGAGAGGGTAGCCTCGGTCGCCGCCAGGAGAAGTCAGCCGCCCCCGGCGACGCGCCGCGCCCGCAAGCGCAGGAGCGGGGGCAGCAGGGTCAGGGTCGCGGCCAGGCACCCCGCGATCGAGAAGACCAGCAGCGCCCCGAGCCGCGCGTCGGTCGGCACGCGCGACAGGACCAGCACCGAGAACCCCGCGCCCACGGTGAGCGCGTCGACCAGGATGGCCGGGCCGACGTCCGCCATCGAGGCGACGATCGCGCCCTCGACCGCCTCGCCCCGCCCCAGCCGTCCGCGCAGCCGCTCCCACAGGTGGATCGCGAAGTCGTCGCCGACCCCGATCGTGATCCCCGCGAACATTCCGGTCGCGACGCCGAGCGGGATCCCGAGCACTCCCATGAGCCCGAAGGTCGAGATCACGGCGCCTGCGCACGGGACCGCGCAGCACAGCCCGATCCAGATCGAGCGCGAGAGCAGCGCGGTGACGAGGACGATGCCGAGCAGCGAGAGCGCGAGCGACCCGAGCTGCGTCTCCACGATCCCGCCCACGGTGGCCTGGGAGAGCGCGAGGTCGCCGCCCAGATCGACGCGGACGCCGTTCGGCGCGAGATGCTCGCGCTCCCACGCGCGGAGGTCGCGCATCAGCTCGGACACCCGGGTGTAGCTCGCGTTCCCGAGCAGCAGCGTGACCAGGCCCCGGTCGAAGTCCGCCGAGAACACCTCGCGCGTGCGGCGCTCGCCGCGGTTCCTGCGGTACAAGTCGAGCGTGCGGGCGACGCCCTTGCGCTGCGCCAGGATCGCGCGCGCCTTCTCGGGGTCGGCGCCGAGCATCGCGCTCAGGTTCGAGAGGTGGGTCCAGGGTCCGAGCACGGCGCCGACGCCGAGCGGGCGCTGCGCCGCGAGGTGCTCCTCGAAGGCGCGCAGCACCTCGAGCATCGACGGCTCGATCAGCCTGTTCTTCGAGTCGATCTCGCAATCGAACTCGACCGTGCCCTGAGGCAGCAGGTCGAGCAGCGAGCTCTCGGGGATCAACGGACTGGTGAGGAAGAGCCGCGTGCCCCCCGCCTCCGCGCGGGCGTCGGTGACGCGCACCTCGACCGGCCAGGCCTGGATCACCGTCGGCACGTTGACCGGCTTCAGGACCACGCGATCGCCGACGAAGCCCCCGGGCGGCCCTCCCCCGCCCGGCCCGAGCTGCGCGGGGGAGAGCAGCAGGCTCGAGTGGTCGAGGTCGCCGAGGTCGACGTGCGCGCTCGCCTTGGCCGTATCGCCGCGGAGGCGCAGCCGCAGGAGATGCGTGCCGCCGAACAGCTCGTCGACGACCGCCGTGTCCCGCCGCAGCTCGCTCCCGGGCGAGAAGCCCTCGATCCAGCTGTCCTGGATGCGCACGCGCGAAGCTCCGAGCGCCGCGGCCGCCGCGAGCACGACGCTCGCGAAGAGCACGGTGCGTCTTCTGGCGAGCACGCCGCGCGTCCAGGCTGCGAAGAGGGGCGCGGTCCGCTCGCGCAGGGAGGAGCCGGTCCGTGCGCCGGATCCGACGCGCGGGCCGAGCAGCGCCAGGCAGGCGGGGAAGACCGTGAGCGACAAGAGCAGGGACAGCATCACGCCGGCCGCCATGAACAACCCGAAGACGCGCACGGGGTCGATCGGCGAGACCGCGAACGAGAGGAAGCCGATCGCGGTCGTCACCGCGCTGTTCGTCATCGGGCGTGCGAGCTCGTCCATCGTCGCGCGCAGGGCTCCGCGAGGGTCCCCGGCGTCGCCTCCGCGGAGGCGGTGCAGGACCTGGTCGCAGATGTGGACCGATTCCGCCACGCCGACCGCCGTCAGGAAGACCGGCATGACCAGGCAGGTGAGGTAGACCGGGGCTCCGCACCAGCCCATCAGCCCGAAGGTGGCGAGCAGGCAGGCGGCGACCCCCGCGAGCGGCAGCACGACGAGCCACGCGTTGCGCAGGGAGAGGAACAGGATCGCGCCCATCACCGCGAAGGCGATCGGGACGAGGAGCGCGAGGTCCTGGAGCAGGTGCAGTCCGAGCTGGGACTCCGCCAGGGGCGCGCCGGCGAGGAGCACCTGGTCGCCCTCGGTGGCGTGCGCTGCGACCGCGCCTCGGACCGCGCGGGCGAGAGCGCCGCGGTCGGCGCCGTCCTCGACTCCGAGCAGGATCGCCGTGGCCGAGGGCGGCGTGTCGGACGAGATCAGCGTGCCGCGGTAGATCGTCGCGCGCAGGAGACGGCGCTCCAGGTCGCGCACCTCCTCCGGCGTTTTCGGCAGCGGGTCGAGCCAGGCCTTGAAATCGAACGAGCCCGTGTGGACGTGGTCGCCGGGCTCCGTGGCGAGGCTGGTCACGTCTTCGGGCCGCACGCCGGGGATCGCCTGGAGGTCGCGCGTGAGCGCGGCGACGTGCTCGAGCGTGCGCGCGTTGAACACGCCGGACGTGTCGCTGCTCCGGACGACCGCGACGAGCAGGTCGCGCACGCCGAACTCGGCGCGGATGGAGCGGTCCTCGAACGCTTCCGGCGAGGCGGCCGGCGCGAGCGCGCGGCCGTCGGTGAGCAGGCGCAGGCGGAAGAGGCCCGGCAGGGAGAGCGCGAGGAGCAGACCGAAGGTCAGCAGGACGCGCAGCGGCCTGTCGATGGCGGGGCCGTAGAGACGGTGCAAGCGGGATCGATCTCCGGGCGGATGGGCATCATCCACGGCCGGACCGGGGCGCGCGAGGGAGGCCGTCGGAAGAGGGCTCGAGGCGCGGGGCAGGCAGGCTGGGGACCTCCGGCACCGGATGCCGAACGGTCCGGGGCGAGGCAGGCACGGCCCGGCGGGGCCGGGGAGGCGAGGAAGGGGCCGGTTCCAGGGCGATTCCGCATGCGAGGCGACACGGGCTGCCTATCGGTTCCGGCCCTGCCTGCTAGACTGTACCTGCCTTCGCGCGATCCCCCGGGCCCGTTCCCGAGCGCCTCGCGCGCGGCACTCTTTCTTCCGCGATCTCCCTCAAGGCTCTCGAGACCCCCCTCCGGAGGCCTCTCATGGAGAAAATGAACATGACTCGTCTGGGATCGTCGATCGGCGCCGGGTTCGCCGCGCTGCTCTTCCAACTGCCCGCGGCCGCGCAGGTCGTGATCGCGGGCTCCGACCTGCTGGTGACGCCGGCGGGCGGCATGACCTACGAGGACTTCAGCGGAACCCCGATCCCGGCTGGATTCTTCGGGCCCGGATCGGATCCTTTCATCGGGATGGTGTCCTTCCGCGGCGTGCCTCTGGTCGGGACGGGAGTCAACGGGCACACGGACACGATCGTGCGCCGCAACGCCGACGCGATGCTGACCGGGTGCCCGAGCGCCGCGACCGTTCCGATCGAGATCGTGGCGCTGAACCTCGTCAGCGTGAACCCGATCACGGTCACCTTCGGCGGCGGAGTGAATTCGGCGACCTACGAGGTCGGGGCCTGCCTCTCGAGCACGTCGAACCAGCAGCTCGGGGGGATGCAGATCATCAGGAGCCACGTGAACGGCGGGACCTTCAGCTCCGGGCTGCCCGTCCAGCCCCGGCTGATCTTCACGCGCTGCACGACGACCACGGCCGCGGCGGTGGGCTCGGCCCTGGCCGATCCCGGTCCGCCGGTCGTGCTCTCGACCGCGCTCGGCGTGTGGACCTACAGCAACCTGGGCCTGCCGATCGACGCGTCGCCGGGTGGGATGATCGACCACGACTGCAACACCACCACCGCGTCCGTGGCCTTCGGGCCCTCGACCAACTTCGTGACGGGTGTCGACATGCCGGGCGGCAACTGCGTGAACCCGGGGGGTCCCTCGCAGAAGAGGATGACGCCCGAGATGGCGATGCTCGCGGCCCACGGCGTGCTGCCGAACAACAGGCCTCCGGGAGTCCCGTTCGGGTTCGGCGACGGCACGGGGACGCCCTGCCCGT
The DNA here is from genome assembly GCA_041488095.1 of Planctomycetota bacterium. GTDB lineage: Bacteria > Planctomycetota > UBA1135 > UBA1135 > DASYPQ01. Next base: position 33,547 of record JBGPOP010000033.1, on the reverse strand, counting down.
GCCTCAACAGCGGGCTGCTCGGCCATGGCTGCAACAACTCGTACGGCACGGGAGGCGGCCTGCTCTACGGCGCCGGCATCGCCAGCGTCGGAGCCGATACGCTCGAGCTGAAGGCGGAGAGCATGCAGCCGACCGGGACGGTGCTCTTCTTCCAGGCGAACGGGTTGCTCGGCGGGGGGTTGGGCGTCGCGGTGGGCGACGGCGTCCTCGCCATCACGGGCGGGATCGTGAGGCTGCTGCCGGTGGAGTTCGCCGTGTGCGGCAAGGCGAACCGGGGCGCACCCTACGGCGATCCGTCGATCGCGGTGCAGGGCGGCGCGGTTCCCGGCGGCACGAAGTACTACCAGGTCTACTACCGCAACCCGCCGGCGTTCTGCACGCCCGCGACGTGGAACTACACCAACGCCTACGGGGTGGTGTGGCAACCGTAGGCTTTCAAGACGTTCCAGAGAGAAGTCGCGACGCGGCGCCGCACGGCTGTGCGGTGCCGCGCGCGTTCTTGCGCCGCGACGGAGTCGGGGGGCGGGTCACCGTCGGGCACAGCCGGAGCGAGGCTTCGTTCTGTACCGGCGTTGGAATGACGACGGGACGAGGATCATGAATGCGATCAAGACCCTGTCGGTGATCCTGGCGACTCTTGTCTGGATCGGCGAGGGCTACTCGCAATGCCAGGTGCAGAAGCTCCTGGCATCGGATGCGCAGCTCGGGGACTGGTTTGGTCTCTCCACGGCGATCGACGGCGACTGGGCGGCGGTCGGAGCGCCCTACGAGGACAGCATCTTCATCTCCTCGGGCGCGGTATACGTGTTCCAGCGTGTCGGCTCCAGCTGGGTGGAGACGCAGAAGCTCAAGGCTAGCGACGCGGCGATGTTCAGTGCATTCGGCTCATCCTTGGCGATCGCAGGGAACGTCCTCGTCGTCGGAGCGCGAGATGACACTCCACAAGGCATCCTGGACGCGGGCGCCGCGTACGTTTTCGAACGAAGTGGTTCGTCCTGGTCGCAGACGGCGAAGCTCGTGGCGGGCGATCCAGACTCCCAGGACTACTTCGGTGTCAGCTTGGCGACGACGGGGGATCGAATTCTCGTTGCAGCCTATGGTGACGACGAGCATGGCTGGGACGCGGGCGCAGCCTATGTCTTTGACCGGGTGGGGAACGCGTGGGTCCAGGCCGCGAAGCTGATGGGAAACGACACATTGCCCTTCGACGCCTTTGGAGATTCGGTGAGCTTGTTCGGCGACCAGGCGCTGATCGGGACGGGCAACAAGGATGGTCCAGCCGGAAACGCCCAGGGTGCAGCGTATGTGTTCGAGAACGGCCCGACCGGCTGGACGCAGGTGCAGAAGCTCCTTGCGAGCGATGGAGCCGCGAACAACTTCTTTGGGCAGTCGGTCGCTCTTCTGGACACGCGTGCACTCGTCGGTGCAAGCGGCCGTAGTCATCCGGGAGCAGGGAATGGGGGAATCGTCTACGCATTCGAGAAGACGGTCTCCGGCTGGGTGCAGACACAGGGGTTCTGGGCGGACGATACGAGCACGAACGATCAGCTCGGGGTGCGCATGGCAATTTCCGGCGATCACGTCGTAGTCGGCGCCGATGGAGACGACGAGGGTATAGGGACTTCCGGATCTGCCTACGATTTTCGTCTTTCCGGTGCGAATTGGATCGAAGCCGGCAAGCTCCTGGCGGAGGACGCGGCAACTAGTGACCTCTTCGGACTCTCGGTTGCCATCTCGGGCAATACGACTCTCATCGGAGCTCCCGGTTGCGACGACGCCTGCACCAACAACCCCAACTGCGAGTCGGGTGCAGCCTACATCTTTCAGCTGGCTCCGACCGCCGTTCAGTACGGCCACTGCCCGAGCGGCGCTCCCTGCAACAACGTTGACAACCACGGTGGCTGCCGGAACTCCACCAACCAAGGGGCGGTCTTTGCTGCATGCGCCTCAGGGAGCGTCACCACCGATGATCTTCAGCTCGAAGTGACCCACTGCCCACCCAACAAGCTGACCTTGCTCTTCATGGGCCCCGGCCAGTCGACGACGATCTACGGCGACGGCATCCGCGTTGCCTCCGCACTGAACGGAGTGGGCGTCTTCCGCTTCGGCGGCCTCGCTGCGGACGCACAGGGCATGGCCATGCGCGGCCCGGGTCTTGTGGCTCAGAGCCAGACCTTCCCTCAAACCGCCGGTCACATCCAGCCTGGAACGACGTGGAACTTCCAGATCTGGTACCGCGACCCCCAAGGCCCTTGCCACGGCGGGACCAACTTCTCGAACGGCGTGCAGGTGGTCTTCACGCCCTGACGCCGATCGCGCGCCATCCCCTCTTCACGTCGCCGCGCCGAACTCCAGCGCCTCCCGCAGCGCGGCGCGTAGCTCGTCCGTATCGGCGAAGTGCATCAGCGCGCTGACCATCGGTGCAGGGAAGGGTGCCGGCACCCAGGCTCCGTTCCGCCGCACCTTGCAGTGCACCTCTTGCGCCCCGGTGGCGACGACCTCGTCCGGCCCCTCCGCGCGCGAGTAGGTGAACTCGAGCGACATCCTCCCGCCGCGGAACTTCGCCAGGCGCATGCTCACCAGCACCTCGTCCAGCCCCGAGAACCCCCATTCGCCGCGCCAGTCGCACGAGCAGCTCTTCGTGAAGAAGGCCATCTCCCGGCGCTCGAGCAGCCCGAGCACCTCGGGGCAGCGCTCCTTCAGGAACATCTCCCGGCAGTGGCCCTGCCACAAGAGGTAATTCGTGAAGTAGACGTTGCCGACCAGGCTCGTCTCCTCGAAGCCGACCACGTGGCGGTGCTCGTAGGCTGGCATGCGATCACCTATCGACTTTCCGCTCGGAAGCCAGGACGGGAACCCTCCCGGGCTCGACGCGGGTCGCCGCCCCAACGGGAACCGTCTTGCCGGCGAGCGCCAGGGCGGCGAGCCAGAGGCAGCGCACGCTGCTCACCAGCGCCAGCGCGAAGAACAGGTCGAACACGACGTGCAGGCGCATCAACGTCCCGTAGGCGAGCGCCACGGCGAGCCCGAACGCGACCTGCTCCCGCGGGCGGCTCGGCGTCGTCGCCGGATCGGTCACCATGTAGAAGGTGAAGAGCAGGAAGGCCATGCCCGACATCGGCATGAACGCGCCCGAGAGCCGCGCGTCGAACAGCGCGTGCCGCAGGCAGGCCTGCAAGGCGAAACCCCCGAGCCAGGCGGCGATCAAGGGCAGCCGGTGGGTGAAGCGCGCGTTGAGGAACGTGCCCAGGCCGACGATGAGCGCCGGGAGCAGCCAGTCGCCGAGGGCCCCCAGGTTCTCGGTGAACATGTAGGGCGGCGCGATGCCGACCGAGGGGAACAGCAGCAGCGTCAGCGCGATGCCGAAATTGCTCGGGTTGAAGACGTGCCGCACGCTCCCGTTCACAGGCAGCCGGATCGCCGACTTCGACGCGATCGCCACGGCGGCGCCGAACGCGATCGGCGCGAGACGCTGGTTGGCGTACAGCAGCATCGAGACCGCCAGGCCGGTGATGTGCGCCGCGAGCAGGAAGTCGACCAGGCTCTCCCCGCCGCCCGCGAAGCGCGGCTTCCTCCTTTTCGCCTTCGCATCGACGAGCTCGAGCGCGATCTCCGTCGCGTAGGCCGCCGCGATCCCGACCAGGGGCTGGGCGTACGACTGCTCGAAGCCGAGGACCGTGTGCCCGAGGAGGTTCAGGACCGTGATCGCGATCGCGAACCGCCGCAGCCCTCCGAGGCGGTCCTGGCGATACCAACGGTCCGTCGCCGGCGCGTTCATCGATCCTCTTCCCGCGATCCGAGGACCAGCGTGTGCCATCCCGGCGTCATCGCGATCGACTTCCGGTGCGGGCGCCCGATCGGATCCCGCCAGACGAGCTCGACGGGCAGCGCCGTGCCCTCGGCGATCCTTCCCAGGCCGAAGTGGAGGTCGTGGCTGCGCTTGCCGGAGTGCCCGTTCCCGCCGTCGACCTGCGCGACGAGCCGGCGGCCGTCAGGAAGGCGCACGCACGCCTGCGCGCCGATCGCCGCGCGCGCGAGGAGCTCCGGCCGCGGATGTCCGTCCCGAACCACGGTCTCGCCCGTTTCGCCGGGCCCGACCGGCAGGAGCAGGTGCAGGCCCAGGAACGCGCCGCCGCGCGGCGACACGTTCGTGTAGAACGCGGACGGCTCCCACTGGTTGCCCAGGGCGAAGTCGAGATCGCCGTCGCCGTCGACGTCCGCGATCGCGACGCCGCGGGAGATCTGCGGCTCCCCCAGGCCGACGTCCCGGCACAGGTCGAAGTACCGGCCGCTCCGCGCGCGCACGAAGAATGGATTCGGCGTGTGCCCGGAGAGGTCGTCACCCGGAAGGAAGTCGTGCCAGCTCCCGGGATGCTCGAGGAGCTGGTCGTTGCCCATCGCCACCTCGTGGAGCTCGGGCCAGCGGCCGACCTCGCCCTTCATGAAGCCGAGGGCCTGCACGACCTCGAGGACGCCGTCGCAATCGAAATCGGCGAGCTTGACGTCCCAGGCCCAGCCGCTCCGCGAGAGCCCCAGCGACTCGCTCTCGTCGACATACGGCGCGATCCCGTCCTTCATGCGCGCCGTCTCGCCGGTCGAGATCCACGCGAGCTGGCTCTCCTCGAGCCCGAACTCGGTCGTGATGTCGCTGACGACGATGTCGAGCAGCCCGTCGCCGTTCAGGTCGCCGAAATCGACGCCCATGCCCTTGAAGGAGTCGCGTCCGAGCACCTTCGAGTTGGGCATCGTGAAGGTCTTCACGCCCTCGAGCTCGGCGAACTCGAAGCGTCCGGGGATCGACCGGTTGTGCAGCAGCCGGTCCGGCCCGAAGTCGTTCGCGAAGTAGATCTCGGGCAGGAGGTCGCCGTCGAGGTCGGCCGCGCCGGCGGCGAGCGTCCAGGCGCAGGCGATCTCGTGGGGGAGGCCCCACTCCACCTCGACGAAGCGCACGGACGGCTCCGTTCCCGCGTTCGCGCCCGACCAGCGGAGCAGGCGGTTCCTGCCGCCGTTGAACGCGCGCGACATCGACTCGTGCATCTCCTCGCTGCCCGCGGCGCTCTCGTCGAGGATCCGTGCGCCGTCCTGGAAGTAGTTCCCGATCACGAGGTCGGCGTGGCCGTCGCCGTCGAGGTCGGCGAAGGTGGCCGCGTTCGTGTACCAGCGCTCGCCCGCCTCGCCGATCGCGCACGGGGTGTAGGAGCGCGCGCAGAGCGCGAGCGGGCGACTCCTCCCGGGCTCCTCGCGGCACAGGAACGCGATCGGCGCGCGGCCCCAGTAGTACACGAGCAGGTCGGGCAGGCCGTCCTCGTTCATGTCGCACGGCACGCAGCCCATCGGCGCCGTGGTCCGCTCGTCGTAGGCGAGCGGCGCGGGATCGAGGGCGAAGGGCGCGTAGCGCTCGCCCGTGCCCGGCGCGGGCGCGACGAAGACCTGGTCGAAGCGCGGATCGACCCAGACGACGTCGTTCGGGAGCCCGTCGCGGTCCAAGTCGTCGAGGGCGACGCCGGCTCCGAGCACGTTGATCCAGCCGGCGATGTGCGCGAGGCTCGGATGCACGGGCCGCGTGCTCCTGGGCGCGCGATCGGAGACCTTCGGCATCTCGCGGCGCTCGAAGCGGAAGCGCCCGGCCATCGCGGCGCGCTCCTCCGGCGCCAGCGCGGGCGGCCGCGCCGCGAAGTAGAGCGGCACGGCGATCGCGACCGCCGCGACGCGCTTGGCGTGACGGCGTGCGAGGTCACCGAGCGCGCTCACGCCGCCTCCCGCGCGCCGAACCTCGCCTGGATCCGCCTGCGCCAGACCTCGAAGGCGGGCACCGCGCCCTCTCCGTCGCCGCGACCCTCGACGGAGAGGCCCTCGAGCGCGAGCACGGTCGCCTCGGCCGCCTCGCCGGCGCCGCAGCCGCACAGGACACGACAGGCGACCTCTGTATGTTCCGCCGGGTTGCCCGCGCGCGCGCGGGCCTGCGCCGCGAAGGCCACGCCCTGGGCCAGCTCGGGTCCGAAGCGCTCCGCGAGCCCGCGCAGCGATTCGATCTCGGCTCGCTCGACTCCGCCCGCGTAGGCGCACGCGAGCCCGACGCCGCTCCACAGATCGGACCATCGCTCCGGCGGCAGGGCCCGGATCGCGGCATCGATCCGCCGCGCGCCTGCGCCGCACACGAACCACAGGCTTCGGCCGAGGCCCTGGTCGAATGCGCGCCGGGCGTAGCCCTGGGCCCGATGGGTCACCGTCCGGCCTTGCGAGATCTCCTTCCAGCGGAAGAACCCCTCGTGGAAGCCGTAGCCGTCGGCGACGAGCCAGCACAGCAGGGGATCGAACTCCTTCCCCGGCAGTTGCAGCCGCTGCTTCGATCGCGCGAGCGCAAGGCCGGCTCCGACGTGGACCATGTACGGGTGCGCCGCGCCGGCGCCGCGCTGGAACGAAACCCAGCGCTGCGAGCGCCAGGGAGGCCAGGGCGTCAGGTGATCGAGCATCGCCATCGCCATCGCCGCGCCCTCGCAAGCGTAGCCGCGCCGCTCGGGATCGACCTCTCGCAGGGAGACCGCGAGCGCTGCGGCGTCCTCGGCGAGCAGCGCGGCGTGGTACCCGGCGAGGACCGCCCCGCCGATGCCTTCCAGGTGCTCCCGCACTCCCCGATCACACGCCGCGAACCCCCGTCGCGCGAAGGTGACCTCCTCGCGCGGGATCACGAACGCTCGCCGGCGCAGCCATCTGGGGGGGAAGGGCACCTCGGCACATCCGATCGACGGGTGGGGGGAGACCCGGACGCTGCCCCGGTCCCCCCCTGAAAGCCTGCTAATCCTATCCGAACAGAGGCTGCCCACCCGAGCGGTCCGCGCGGTAGATTAGGGGCTGCGTCCATCCGGACGGAACTCCGTTCCGGGGGGCTCCGTCCAAACGTGATACCGCAGTGGGCGACGCGCGATTCGAGAGCCGTCACCTGCAGGAGATTCCAGCGCTCCTCCCCGATCCCCCAGCCTCCGAGGTCCGTAATGTCGCGACGACTTGCATCCCATCTGCTCCTGTCCCTCCCTCTCTCGATCTTCACGCTGCTGGCGCAGGCCTCCGCCACCGGAGGAACCGCGCCCGGGTCACCGCAGCTCGACGCGCACCTCGCGCAGTGGCGCGCCGCGCACGGGCAGAACTGGAGAGCCAAGGCCGACGCACAGACCGGCTACCTCGAGATGCTCTACGGCGGCAGCGTGCCTTCCGCCGTGCACCCCGCGAATGACGCCCAGTTCGAGAGCCTGGGCCGGGCGGCGCTGGAGAGCACCGCGGCGATGCACGGGATCGACCTCGACACGCTGACCTTCGAGAGCGCGCAGTTCCTGCCGCTCGGCCTGGTCGGCAGCGGCGACAAGGAGACGGTCCGCTTCCGCGAAGAGGTCGGCGGCGTGCGCGTCGTCGGCGGGTACGTCAACGTGCTGTTCTCCGCTCGCGGCGCGCTCCTGTCGGTCCAGTCGACCGGCATGCCGGGGCTCTCGGGCTTCGGCACGACGGCCTCGATCCCGGCCCCCGATGCCGCCGCGATCGCGACGGCAGCCTTCTCCCGCCTCACCGGCCTTGCACCGACCGAGGTCGGCACGCCCGAGCTGGTCATCGACGCGATCCCGGACGGCACCCGCCGCACGCCGCGCCTCTCCTGGCTCGTCAACGAGCTGTGGGAGGGAACGGACCAGGAGCCGGTGGGATGGAGGTACTCGGTCGACGCGCGGAACGGCGCGATCCTGCGCACCGAGCGGAGCGTGCACTTCGACGTCTCCGGCAACGTCACCTCGATGGCTACGCCCGGCGTGAGGCCCGACGAGGGCTCCAACCCGCCCGCCGCGCAGGTCATGAAGTACCTCAGGGTCACGAGCCCCTCGGGCACGGTGTTCACGGATGCCAACGGGGACTTCAACTATCCGGGCGTCAACACGCCGCTGTCGGTGACCTTCCAGTACACGAACGGCACGCTCGCCAACGTGCAGAACCAGGCCGGCGCGAACTACAGCCTGACCCTCAGCCTCCAGCCCAACGTGTCGAACTCGATCCTCATGAACTCGCCCGCGGTCGCGACGGTCACGGCGCAGGCCAACGGACTGATGTTCGTCGACCGGACGAGCGACTTCATCCACTCGATCAATCCGACCGACACGCACGCCGACTTCTCGGCGCTCACCAAGGTCAACGAGAATTCGAGCTGCAACGCCTTCTGGGACGGCGGCTCGATCAACTTCTACCGCGCCGGCGGCGGGTGCGTGAACACGGCCTACTCGACCGTGGTCACCCACGAGCTGGGGCACTGGATGAACGCCCTGTACGGGACCGGCAACGGCTCGGACGGGATGGGCGAGGGCAATGCCGACGTGTGGTCGCTGTACGTCTACGACAACCCGATCATCGGCCAGGACTTCTGCGGCGTGAACTGCAACATCCGCAACGGCAACAACAACCGCCAGTTCTGCGGCGACTGCTGTCCGGGTTGCTACGGCGAGGTGCACAACGACGGCGAGGTGTGGATGGGCGCGGCCTGGAAGGTGCGTTCCCGCCTGGAGACCACGAACGGCCAGGCCGCGGGCGGCCTGATCGCGAGCAACCTCTTCATGGGCTGGATGAACGGCTACAACCAGACGCAGATCAAGTCGATCATCGAGACCCAATGGATGACTCTCGACGACGACAACGGCAACATCGGCGACGGCACGCCCCACTTCGCCGACATCGACGGCGGGTTCCGGCAGCAGGGCTTCCCGGGCCTGGCGATCAACTGCCCGTCGCCGTCGAACTACTGCGTGACCACCCCCAATTCGGCCAATCCGATCGGGGCGACCATGAGCTACGGCGGGACGAACGACATCTCGAACAACAATTTCGTCCTGTTCTCCTTCGGCTGCCCGCCCAACAAGACGGGCTTGTTCTTCTACGGGCAGACCCAGACGCTCGTCCCGTTCGGGAACGGGACGCGCTGCGTCGCCAACCCCTTCCACCGCCTGCCGGTGACGACGACCAATTCCTTCGGCGACCTGGTCACGATGTTGAACCTCAACTCGCTGCCGTCGGGCGGACAGATCAGCGCGGGGCAGACCTGGAATTTCCAGAGCTTCTTCCGCGATCCGGCGGCGGGGGGAGCGGGGTTCAATGCCAGTGATGGGTTGCAGGTGCCGTGGTGCCAGTGAGAGCGCGGGGCTGAAGCGAGTCAGGATCGTGGGCGGCGCGCGGCGGAGGCTGCGCGCCGCTTGCGTGTTGGGGGGAATCCCTCCGTAGCCGCACGGGTGGAGCCTGACTACCATGCGCCGCCTGCAGGGCGACGGTAGTCCCCTGATCCCATGTCCTGGAGCCTCGGTCTCTTTCCGCCGTCCGTCCGCCCCGTTCAAGCGTTGAGGTTCGCGCTCGCGTGTGCCGTCCTCGCTGCCAGCCTGCGCGCCGAGCACGTCTCCCACGCGAAACCCGCGGAGCCCCAGGCAAAGCCCACAGACATCACCCGGCAGATCCTCTGGCAGCGCAGCCTCGAGGACGCTCTCGCGATCGCCAAGGCCGAGAGCCGGCCGATCCTCGTCGCCGTCAACATGGACGGCGAATCCGCGAGCGAGCGCATTGTGCGCGATCGCTACCGCGATCCGGCGTTCGTCGCCCTCACGCGCCCGTTCGTCTGCGTCGTCGCCAGCGCCTTCCGCCATGCGCCGCGCGACCACGACGACGAGGGCCGGCGCATCCCCTGCCCGCGTCTCGGCGAGATCACCTGCGGCGAGCACATCGCCCTCGAGCCGATCCTCTTCGACCGCTACCTCGGCGGCGAGCGCATCGCCCCGCGACACGCGCTGATTCTGCCGGACGGCACGAAGAGCTTCGACCTGTTCCTCCTGTTCGACCTGCGCGACCTGGACAAGAAGCTGGCCGACTCGCAGAAGCTTGCGCCGCCGCCGAACGTGGGCGCGAGTCCGCCCGGAGGGCCTGGCAAGTGGCTCGATCTGGCTTGCGCGAAGGACCATCGGACCCGGCTCGCGTTCGAGACGGAGCTCGTCGGCTTGCGCTCGGAGAAGGACTGCGAGAGGGCTCTCCAAGCGATCATCGCGTGCGCCGACGCCGGCTCGGTCGAGGGGCTGCGCATCCTGCTCGTTCCCAAACCGCGCCCTTCCGCAGGCCTCCTCGAGGAGATCGGCACAGCGGCGCAGGTCCTGCACGTCGAGGCGCCGCTGGCCATAGCCATCCGCGAGCGACTCGCGAGCCTGGGACGCTGGCCGGGCGCTCCAGGTCTGGGCGACGACGAGGCGCTCCTGCCGCTGCTCGGCCGGCTGGACGGGAATTCGGGGGCGACCCGGTCGCTGCTCTTCTCCTACTTCTTGCTGGGCAACAAGTCGGAAGCTTCGCTCGCCGCGGCGGCGGTCGTTGGCAGCCAGATCGCGGGGGACCTGGTCCCCATGTTCTCGAGCAAGACCGGGGAAAGCGCCGAGATCGAGAGCTGGTTGTCCACCGTGCGCGAAGCCGGCCCCGCGCCGGAGCGGCCCGCCAAGCCCCCGGAGGAGCTGCCCGCGGCGGAGGCGCTCGAGACCGAGCTCGCGGACCTCGACCACGCGCTCGAGAGCCGACCCGACGACCCCGATCTCCTCGCGCGCTACGGCCGGGCCACGCTCGCGCTCGCGCGGCGACGCATGGATTCGGGCGTCTCGGGAGCGCAGCTCCTTCTCCAGGACGCCGACCGCTTCCTGGCGCGCGCGTCCGCGTCCGGCCCCGCCAACGTGTCGCTCCTCCTCGACCGCGCCCGCACGGCTTACCTCATGGGCCATTTCGAGGAGGAGGAGCGGATCGCGCTGGAGGCCGAGGCCGCGGCGCGGGGAGACGAGCGCATCGAAACCCTCCGCTGGCTCGGCGACGCCGCCGCGCGCATGCTCGCGTCACGATCCGGCGGCGATCCCGCCGTGGAGATGCACGGCATCGTGGCCGGAGCTCGCGCCCTGATGGACGTCGCTGCGGGCCCGACAGCCGACGAGACCGACTGGATCAGCCTGGCGTCCTTCCTCGGAGCGCTCGGCATGCGTCGCGAGGAGCTCGCGGTCCTCCAGCTTGGTGCGGAGAGGCTCCCTGCGTCGCCCGCGCTGCGCTCGGCCCTCAACGCGGCTCTGTGGACCGGCGGTCGCATCGACCTCGCCGCCCCCAAGGCCGAGTGGATCGCCGCTCAGCATCCCGACTCGGCCGACTGCGCCTGGCACGCCGGCTACGCACGCATCCTCGCGGCCGAGGATTCCCGCCGCGGCGAGGACCCCGACCGCGCGATCGCCGAATACGGGCGCGCCGAGCGCCGGTTCCACGAGTGCGCCGCGCTGAAGCCCGACTACAAGGAGAACACCGACCACTACCTCGCGCTGTGCGCCCTCGGGCGCGGCTTCGCGCACCTTCTCGCGGACCGGCGCGCCGAGGCGGCCCAATGCCTGGGCGAAGGCGTCGCCCTCCGCCCGGCGGTCGCCTCCGCGCGCGACGGGCTCGACCGTGAGGCGCTCGACCTGCTCGACGGCTCGCTGGAATGGCGCGAGAGCGGCGCGAGCCCGGTCGACGTCGCCGCGCTGCTCGACGCGCTCGAGCGCGCCGACCCCGGAAACGCCTTCTGGGAGCGCTCGATCTCCGACAGCGAGCTGCGCGAGGCGCTGCGCGCCGACGGCCGCGGCGAGATCGTCGAGGGCGACCGCTATCTGCGCACCTCGATCGCCGCTGCGCGCCGCGCGCTCGCCATCGCGAGCGGGGACGACAACGCCCACGCGCTCGCGCAGCCGCTCACGGTCCTCGCCGAGCGCCTGCTGCGGCGCGGAGACGTCCTCGAGGCCAGGAAATCCCTGGCCGAGGCCGCGCCGCTCCTCGGCCAGGCGGCGCCGGGCGAAGACGCGGACGCGGAGGTCTTGAAGAGCTTCGCCGTCCGGCTGCGCGAGGCTCTGGGGGCGGCGCGGCCGCGCTTCAGGCCCGGGCGCTGATCACTTGATCTCGACCGCCTCGATCTCCAGCGCGAGCGATCTCGTCTCCGGCTCCGCGGCGGAATCGCCCAGCACGAAGCGGCGCGGCGCGCCCTCGCCCTTGCCGAAGACCAGCTTCTCGTGCGCGGTGAGCTGGTCGTAGGTCGACTCGTCGAGCTTGCCGAGCGAAGGCACCTTCAGGTCGAGCTGGCGGCCTTCGCCGCGGCGGATGTGTGCGCGCGCGGCCACCTCGAGGGTCAGGTCCCCCGAGAGCGCGAAGGCGGGCTTCAACCACAGCTCGACACCGTCGAAGGCCACGCGCATCACCGGGTCGGCGACGTTCGAGCTCTGCGCCACCTCGACGTTGTAGTCGGCGATCTCGATGCCCTCGGATCCGAGCACGGCGATCGCGGGCTCCCCGGGCCGCAGCGGGAGGATGCAGCGCGCGACCGGAGCTGCGTTGCCACCGCGCCGCAGCGCGACCGAGACCTGCACGACGCGCGCGGCCGGAGCGTACTTCGTGAACCGGTCGAGGCCATCGCTGTCCTTGCGCCCGAGGAAGAAATCGTCCTGGGGCGGGGCCGCCCCGGAGCTCTCGCGGGTCAGGAACAAGCACGGCCCGACGTCGCGGATCCGGAGGCTCTCGTTCCCGGCGCTGATCACCTCGCGCAGCACGTCGAAGGAGTCGTCCGGGAACCAGGCCGACACGTCTGGCATGTAGGTCCGCGCGCGGATCATGGTCCAGGTCCTGAAGGCCGCGCCGCTCGTCATCGGGTCGGCCTTGATCTCGCAGCGCGGCGGCTCGGCGGACTGCGCGTTGACGAACAGGATCTCGCCGTGCTGCTCGCCGGCCGGGGGGGCCTTGGGATCCAGGGAGATCCGCTTGAAGATCGGCAGCGCGCCCCCCGAACGGCGCACGATCAAGATCTCCGCGTGCGGCTTGCCGGCCGAGATCACCGCCGACTGGATCGCGAGCGCCTTCCCCTCGGGAAGGTACGTGCTCAGCGCGAGCGAGCGATTGAGGACGTCGATGCTCTGGTACACGCGCGTCGTCTCGGGGTAGACCAGGCGATCCTGGGTGGTGACCTCGTGCGCGGTCGGGTTCTCGCGGTCCTGGACGTCGGAGAGAGGATCCCCCCGGCGCAGGATCAGCGACAACCACATTCCCCCCGCCGCGGGAGCCGCGCGCGCGAAGATCCGCGAGCCTACGGGCACGTCCTCGACGATCGGATCGGCGATCGCCGAGGCCTGGGCGACCTCGACGTCGTAGTCGGTCACCATGCTCGCGACGCGAGTCAGGTCCAGGTGCGCCGTGTCGCCCGCCCGGAGGATGAGCCGCCAGCTCCGCACGCCTCCCTTCCTGGACCGCGCCAGGAGCTTCTCGATGTCGGAGACCGGGATCAGCGCCGGGACGGCCGCCTCGCCGTCGGGGACATCCGAGAGGTCGAGGGCGTCGATCGAAAGCTCCGTGCTCGCGCCGAAGACGCTCTCGAGGAACGCGAGGTAGCGCTCGGTCCTGGCCTGCAGCGCCGGCGGCGCCTTGACGATCAGCCGTCCATGGCCGTCGAAGACGATCTCGCGGCCCTCGTAGTCGAACTCGTCGCCGCACAGGCTGCGCAGCAGCTCCACCAGCGTGTCGGCGCCGAACATCGGATCCCACGGACCCTGACCTCCTTCCTCCTCGATCGAGGTCAGGTAGGGCAGCAACGGCTCGGGAGGCGCGTGGACGAGAAGCCCCGGCAGGGCCGAGGAGAGCTCGTACACCTTGACGACGTTCGCTTCGGCGGGCTTCGACTCGCTTTTCTGGGGCGAGGTCGATTCCAGGTGGAGGTTCGAGAGCAGGGCCAGGGAGAGGAGATGGAAAGCGATCATGGCCGGTCCTTCGATGTTCAGGGGCGAGGTTCAGGGGACGATCGGCGCGAGCGCGCTCTCGAGCTCGCGCGCGAGCCTGGAGGCGGTGGAGGCGGGCCTGGTCCGCGCGTCGCGCTCGGCGAGCAGCGCCAGCACGCGGCCGGCCGTGCGCGAGGGCAGGGAATCGACCACGCGCTCGATGCGGTCGACGCCGGCGAGCGCGCGGATCGCGATCAGGCACGCGGCGCGCAGCTCCTTCTCCGCGGGCTTGAGCCGCCAGAAGAGCTCGGCCAGCGCGTCGGCGTCCTCCGCGATGCCGGTCTCGCCCGCGAGAAGAACGGCCCAGCGGCGATCGGACGAGGGCACCAGGTCGGACCCGGAGAGCGCAATGCACGCGGGAGCGCTGGCGGAAACAGGGTGGTCGAACAGGAAACCCTGGAAGACGTGCAGCTCCACGCGCCGTCCCGCGCGCGACCAGTCCTCGACCACCGCGCTGCCGGCGCCGCGATCGCGCGAGAGCGTCGAGAGGATCGGGATCTCGAGGTCCGCCGGCGCGATCCGGCCCGATGCGGACAGACGCAGGAGCGTCGCGAGCCCGTCCTTTCCGCCGTAGGCCTCGATGCACTCGAGGACCTGGCCGCGGCGCTCGCGGAGCTCGAGGCAGCGCTTTTCGAGGAGCGGCAGGGCTCGCGAGGGCTGCAGCGCGGCGAGGGCCTGGAGCACGAGGCCGTCGTCGACGCCGCGCGGGCGCGAGAGGAAGAAGTCGGCGACGGATTCCCCCGCGCCCTGGGTCCGTGCGAGCGCGTCGATGACCTCGGCGGGCGTGAGCGTCCCGTCGGAGCCGAGGCGCAAGAGGCTCGCGACGGCGCTCGTCCCCGTGCGCGCGAGCGCGTCGATCTCCTCGAGGAGGCGAGCGCTCCCGCGGCGCGACCCTTCGACCCTCGCCGTCTCGCGCACGCAGGCCTCCAGGAACCGGGCCGCTCCCGGGCCACCTCGCGCGGACACGCGCGCGAGCACGAGGGAGGACGCGCGCGGGTCGCGGACGGCGGGCGCGAGCGAATCGAGACCGGCCTCGCCGGCGTCGCACAGGGCCAGCGCGGCGTCGACGAGCGATTGCGGCCGGGCGAGCGCGCCCTCGAGCATACGGATCGACAGGCGGTCGCCCCGCATGCCGAGATAGCGCAGCGCCGCGCGCGCGACGGCCGGATCGGGGTCGCCGAGCGCTCCCTCGACGAGGCGCAGGACCGGCCATCGCGAGCGCTCCAGGTCGCGCGAGCCCTCGTCGAAGCGCGAGGCAAGCTCTGCGGGGAGCGCGGGATCGCCCGGAGCGGGCAGGCGCTCAGCGGCGAGCGCGAGCAGGCAGCGCACCTCCTCGCGCGCCTGGGCCAAGCGCGCCGGGTCGAGCGGGATGTCCACCGGCTCGGGAGTCGCGGGCGGAAGCGCGGGCGATTCCGTCGCCATCGTCGGCTCCCCGCGATCCGCGCTGGGCGCTGCGGGCGCCGGCAGGGAGCGCGGGCGGAAGACGGCGACGAGGATCGCCGCCGCGGCCGTGGCAGCGATCGCGAGCGGAACCCAGCGCGTGGCCCTCCGCGGCGCGGGAGCCGATTCGCGATCGATCGCCGCGCGGACGCGCGCAACCGCGCGGGCGACGTCGACCCGCTCGACCGGCGGCTCGGGGAGGCGCGCGAGCGCCGCGTCGAGGGCGCGCGCCTCCTCGTACCGCTCCCGGCAGTCCGCGCAGGCGCGCAGGTGCTCCTCGAACTCGAACATCGCCTCGATCGAGAGCGACCCGTCGACCGCGGGAAGGATCCGAGAGCGCAGCTCGCGGCAGGTCTTCACGACGCACCCCCCTCGCGCCGGCTTCCGAGCCAGGGCGCGAGAGCCCGCTGGAGGATCCGGCGCGCCTGCATGACGTGCGTGCGCGCGGTCGCGGGCTTGACGCCGGTGATCTCGGCGACCTCGGCGTACTCCCGGCCCTCGATTCCGCGGAGCACGAGCGCCGCGCGCAGGCGCGGCGGCAGCCGCGAGAGCGCGAGCGCCACCGCGCGCGAGAGCTCCGCACGCGACAGCGCCTCGGCGGGGGAGGGCTCGGGCGAGGACCGCGCGATCCCGGAGATGTGCGGGTCGCGATCCCCCGCGGCCTCGCCCGAGCCCTCGCGCCGCGACGAGGCGCGGTGATGATCCTGCGCGAGGTGCAGCGCGATGCGGCAGAGCCAGGTCGAGAACGCCGCTTCCTCGCGATAGTGGGGGAGCGCGCCCCACGCGCGCACGAAGCACTCCTGCGCGAGGTCCTCGGCGTCCTCGTGGCTCCCGATCATCCTGTGGAGGAAGGCGTACACGCGCGTGAAGTGCTCCCGCACCAGGCGGTCGAAGGCGGCGCGGTCCCCGCTCCGAGCGCGGCGGATCAGGGCCTGCTCGGTGGCGGCCTCGCGCATCTCGTCCAGGGTTCGCGCCATCGCTCGGGCCCGCTGGCCGGCGCCGGCGCGAGGACAGACGGGCCGGGGGCGCGGCTGTCGACGGCATTCCGGGATCCGGCGGGGGAGGACCCTACCCTAGCGCTCCACCCGGAGTTTCCGGGGGAGGCCGGTGGAGATCGTCCGCAGGCCGGAGGGTCAGCACCTTCCGGAGGAACCCACGTGCTCCCGTGCGCTCCGGCCCGCGGACGAAGCCCGTGGCGAGCGAGCCGCCGGAGCGACCGTCCGTCCCCCCCAGGTCCGACGATCGTCCTGACGCGCCTCGCCCATCCGCAGGCCGGGCGACCGTTTCAGCCGCCTCGATGGGGGGGACGGGGGAGGTGGGGGGCGGTTTCAGGTGAAACCGGTTTTCCTTTTCTTGCGCTGGATCGCTGCGGGAGCCCGGAGACGCTCCCGTCCGTCCGATCGAGCTCGCCCCACGATCCGGTGGCCGTTCCAGTCGACCGCCGGAACCTGGCACACTTCGCTGTCCCTGACCCTCGGGGAGGTCCAGTCAGCGCAAGGGGTTGCAACCGATCACGAGCGCCAGGCGCGCCGGGGGATCCTGGGCCGCTGACAGAGTGTTGGCGGAGAAGGACTTGTGGCGGATCGAGGCACAATCAAGGGGGCCAGATTCCGACCGCTGCGAGCCGCTGTTCGCAGGTGGCTCGCGCGCGCCCTCAACGCGCGTCCATCTGGTAGGCGGCCTTCAGCCAGCGCTTCACCTCGCCGTCGATCTGGTCGAGCGAGCGGATGGGGATGCTGCGCGTGATGCGGTCCTTCTTGGCGAAGCCGCCGGTGTCGATCAGGCGCTTCGGCGTCTTCGTGTTCCCGAGCGCGAGGCCGAGGTCGATCCGCGTGCGCGTGCTGGGCTTGATCTCCGCGAACACGTGGTTCCGGTAGAGCGGCACGATGGTCTTGCACGGGCAGGCCTTGACGTCCTTGCCGATGGAGAGGCCGAGGTTCAGCAGCGCAGCGTAGATCGGGCGCAGGCCGGCCTTCGGGCCGGCGAACATCGCCTCGACGTACTCCTCAGCGGCCCGCAGGTACGCCTGCGGGTCGCCGTCCTCCATCCCGCGGCCCTCGGCGCGCTCGGCCATCCACCAGGCCGAGCTCGTGCCCAGGCCGTGCTCCCTTCTCAACCAGTCGCGGCGTAAGGGGGTGTCCTTCGGGCCCTTCTTCTTCACGAACGCGATCCACTGCTCGAGCGAGCGGCCGGTCGTGGCGGGCAGGGCCTCGATCCAGTCCTGAACCATCTCCACGCCGGGGTGGACGCTGTAGATGGACTTCCTCTTCGTCGCGCTGGGCATGTTCGATCTCCTCGATCTCGATCAGGTTTTCCGAGCCGCCGGCCGCGGACTCGATCCGGGCGGGATCTCCGCGCTGCGCAGCGCCGCGTCGATCGCGCGCGCCGCGGCCTGGCCTCCGGCGGGGGAGTCGTCCGGGCTGTACAGCGGATGCTTGGCGGCGAAGCGCTCCTCGAGGCGGCCGGGAGGCAGGGGGGAGTCGGTGCGAGCCGGCATTCCGCGCATCCTACGGTGGCCTCGGGTGAGGTTCACCCCGCCATCGCCGCGAAGGACTCCTTCAGGATCCTGATCGCCTCGTCGACATCCGCCGCGGTCACGTTGAGCGCCGGCGAGATGCGCACCCCGTCGCCGTAGAGCCCGCCCTTCCCGACGGGGAGCGCGCGCCTCGCAGTTTCCGGCACGGGATCTCGCCGGCCGATGGTAAGCCGCCGCTGCGCCCGCTAATACTGATGCGATGAGCGAGCAACATGACGCGGCAGGAAAAACGAAACCGCACAAGCGAGTGTGGCACGCGCTCTACTTCGTCGTCTGCAACACACTCTTGTTGTTGCTGGCCGTCGAGCTGAGTTGCCGTGCGATCGGAGGCGGACACCGGCAAGGGGCGGCGGCGAAGGCTGCGTCGCCCGACGATGTGCCCTATACGCTCCATCCGACCTTTCAATTGGTCTTCGAGCCGGGCCACGGCACGCTCACGGGACCCGTGCTGCCGGGCTGGCGGATGGATCCTGTCGAGGATCTGAAGCTCACCACGCGCAAGAAGATTCTCTTCCTCGGTGGCTCGACCACCGCGACGAATTATCCGGTCTACACGCGAAGAGTCGTGGAGACCACAGGTCCGAAGGCCCTCTCGATCCTCTGCGCCTACGACTGGCACTGCTCGCTGCACTCGCTGTACAAGCTGTGGACCTACGGCGACGAGGTGAAGCCGGATCTGGTCGTCGTGCTCGAGTGCATCAACGACTTCTACCGCGGCTTCACTTCGCCGGACGCCTCGCTGCCTGAGTACCACACCGATTACTCGCACTATGCGGGCGGGCTGTATCCGTTCTGGATCCGCGGCAAGAGCCGCTTGGATGGTCGCAACGTGTTCTACGCGCGGCCGGCCAGGGGCTATTCAGCCTATGAACAGCGCGACTTCACGGTCCGCGGATTCTTCAGGGCGATTTTCGACAACAGCGCCGTCTTGTCCGAGATCGTTGGAGTCTCGGGGCCACCCACGCGGCCCCCGCCGGTCATGGTCTCGATGCCCGATGAAGTGATCCTGCGCGCGCTGCCGGAGTTCCGACGCAACATGCGCAACATCGCGCAGACCTGCCGCGGCAAGCGCTGGCCGGTGTTGTTCCTGACCATGCCGTGGACGCTCGGTTCCCGTCGCACGTTCTTGCCACCGGGCAATTTCTTCACCAACGACGGTGAGCATCATCTCGACAAAGCCGGGTTCGAGCTCGGCATGCGCGCCTTCAACGACGAGGTCCGCAAGCTCGATTCCGAGCTTGGCGAAACGGTGCTCGACCTCGAGTCGCTGATCACGGATCCGGTGCTTTTCATCGACGAAGTCCATCTGAAGGAGAAGGGCCTCCAGACCGAGGCGCGTCTCGTCGGCGAGTACATCCTCGAGCACGGCCTGTTCAAGCCGGCTGAATCCAAGTAGTCCGCTGCGCGCGGGGTGAAGCGGCGCCTCTGGCCTGCGATCCCTTGCAAGATCGGGCCGAGACCGCACCGTTCTTTCGCTCGCGGAGGACGCTCGACAGACGCCCGGCGCTCGACGCGCTGCCTTTCGGCCGTGGAATGCTGGGATCGTCAGGAGTCCACTCGGTCGTGGTCGACGTCGTCATCATCGGAGGTTGCGGGCACGTCGGGATACCGCTCGGACTCTCCTTCGCGCGCGCCGGGAAAAAAGTTGTCGCGCTCGACACCTCGGCAGAGCGCGTGGCGCAGGCAAAGGCAGCTCGGCGCGGCTTCGGTCCAAGGTAGCGCGGCCGTACGGCGGAGGCTTGGCGGCGAAGCGCTCCTCGAGGCGGCCGGGAGGCAGGGGGGAGTCGGTGCGAGCCGGCATTCCCGGCATCTTGCGGTGGCCACGGGCGAGGGAACATGCGCCAGCCCGCGAGCGATGAGGCTCGACGGTCGGGCGTGGACAAGCGTGCGCCCGCTTCCGGACAATCCGGCGATGTTCATCGGACACTTCGGGGTCGCGTTCGCGGCGAGAGGGGCCGTTCCGGACGCGCCGACGCGACGCGGCCCGTCGCTGGGGACCTGGTTCGTCGCCGCGCAGCTCCTCGACCTCGTGTGGCCGGTGCTGGTGATCGCCGGCGTCGAGCACGTGCGCATCGCACCGGGGAGCACGGAGGTCACGCCGCTCGAGTTCCAGGACTATCCCTGGAGCCATAGTCTCCTCATGGCGGCCGTGTGGGCGATCGCGGTGGGCGGGGTCTGGTTCGCGATGAGGCGTCGAGGAGGGACGGCCACGCTTCTCGGCGCGGTCGTGTTGAGCCACTGGGTGCTCGACTGGATCACGCACCGGCCGGACATGCCGACCGGGATCCACGGACCGTACGTCGGGCTCGGGCTGTGGAACTCGAGGCTGGGGACGGTGCTCGTCGAGGGCGCGATGTTCGCGGTCGGCGTCGGTCTGTACGCACGCGCGACGCGAGCTGCCGATCGTGCGGGACGCTGGACGTTCGTCGGACTCGTCGGGTGCCTGGCCGTGCTCTACGCGGCGATGATGTTCTCGCCGCCGCCGCCGAGCCCCGAGGCGGTCGCGTGGTCGGACAACGGCCAGTGGCTGCTCGTCGCGTGGGCGTACCGGGTCGACCGGCATCGACCGAAGGCCGCCTGCCCGGCGTTCAGGAGGGAATCCGGCAATCCTCTCGCGCCGCCCTCGTAACGGCCCGCATGACGCACAGGACGAAGCTCATCGGGGCGCTCGCTCTCTCGACGCTCTGCGTCGTGGCGAGCCTGACCGCGTACCGCTTCCGCCCGGCCCCGAAGCCCTCTCCGCCGCCGCCTCCGGCCGACACGCGGGACGGGCGCTGGAGGCAGGACCTGCGCTACCTCGCCGAGGAGCTTCCGCGGATGCACGGCAATCTCTTTTTCACGTTGAAGCGCGAGGACTTCGAGGCCGCCGTCCGGGATCTCGACGCGGCCGTTCCGCAGCTCAGCGACGACGAGATCGCGGTCCGCGTGGCGCGCATCGTCGCGATGGCGGACGACGCCCACGCGCGCGTGCTCCTGGGCGCGAAGAGGCTTCCCGTCACCCTGTACTGGTTCAGCGACGGGATCTTCGTCGTCGCAGCGGATCCGAGCCATCGCTCGGCGCTGCGCCGGAAGCTGGTCCGGATCGGGGAGACAGGGATCGAGAAGGCGACGCGGCAGGCGGCCGAGCTGGTGCCTTCGGAAGGGAGCGAGGGCTGGGTCCGTCTCATCGTGGTGAGCCTGCTCGTTCACCCCGACGTCCTCCACGGCCTCGGGATCCTCCCGTCGGCGGACGCGGCCCGGCTCGAGCTCCAGGATCCGACCGGCGCGGTCGAGACGCTCGAGCTGCCGGCCCTGACCGAGGGCGAGCCGCTCGAGTGGGCGCCGGCGCTCGCGGATCCCGTGCCGGAGTACCGGAAGCAGCGCGATCGGTGCTACTGGTTCGACTACTGGGCCGATTCGCGCACGCTGTACTTCGAATACAACAGCTGCGCGGAGATGCCGGGGAAGCCGTTCGCGGAGTTCTGCAACGAGCTCTTCGCCGTCGCCGACGAGAAGCAGCCGGAGCGGCTCGTCGTCGACCTGCGCGCGAACGGGGGCGGCAACTCCGAGGTCCTGACGCCCTTCCTCACCGGCCTGCGGTCGAGGCCGTTCCTCGACCGAAAGGACCGGCTCTACGTCCTCATCGGCCGACAGACCTTCTCCTCGGCCTGCGGGCACGCCCTGGAGTTCAAGCTATCGGGGAAGGCGACGGTCGTCGGCGAGCCCACGGGCGGCAATCCGTACTCGCCCTTCCGGGAGTCCATGCAGCTCCCGCTGCCGAACTCCAAGCTCTCCGTGGGCCTCACGTGGAAGTTCGTCGGACGCGGAGGAGACGGCACGGCGGTGCAGCCGGATCTCCGGGTCGATTCGTCGTCCGAGGACTACTTCTCCGGCCGCGATCCGCCGCTGGAAGCCGCGCTGGGACGAGGGTCGAGATAGGCCTCGATCGGGGCCGGCACGCGAACCGATCGCAGCCGCCGATTTCAGGTCCCGATTGCCGCGAACGATTCGCGCAGGATTCGGATCGCCTCGTCGACATCGCCCGCCGTCACGTTCAACGGCGGCGCGATCCGGAAAACGTTGCCGTAGAGCCCGCCCGAGACGAGTCGCGGCCAGCTACGCAGTCCTCACGAGTTGCTGAAGTCGATGCGTGAACGCATCTGTCGTCCGATCACGCGGTGTCGCATTGCTACTCGAGCGGGCGGCATTCTCCAGGTCACTCGAGGTGATCGGCTTCGGCCATGGATCCCCTCACCACGCGACCATCACCGCGTTCGACGCGTTGAACGTCGCCGGCGGCGGATTGCAGAACCCAGGGTTCTCATCGCGGTAGTAGACCTGGTAGCAGCGGTAGGTGCCGGGCGAGATCGGATCCCCGAGCGCGGCCGATCGCGCGCTGATCGAGAGATCGCCCGAGCCGGGGTAGCTCGCCGATCCCGCGACGGCGCTCCTGACGCCGATGCGCTTGAGCGTGCCGCCGATGCAACGCATGCCATCGCCGAACGTGACGGGGGTCCCGAGCACGGACGTGCCTTGGAGGAAGATTGTCAGCGCGGAGGGGAGCTCGCCCGTCGTCTCGAGCACGACCCGGTCGGGGTCGACCACCCCGTGGACGTTCAGCCTCGCTCCGCCGGTCGAAGCCGAGTTCTCGCAGCCGCGGCCGTCCGTACCGTCATTCCCGCACGGGCAGGGCACGCTCGCGCTGCCCCCGTCGCCAGCGCAGAACGAAGGGTAGCAGGTGGGACATCCCGAGTATCGACCCCCCCACGCATCGATTTCGACGTAAGCGAGCCCGCTCGGAAGCGCCGGCAGGTAGTACTCGCTCGGGAAGTTGTATCCCCAAATGACGACTGCGCCGTCGCTGCGTCGCGCGACGCTGGTTTCGCCGCCCGCCGCAATCTCGACATAAGTGAGACCGCTCGGAAGCGCCGGCACATTGCACTGGCCCGAGTCATTCAATCCAAAGGCAAGGACGACGCCGTCGCTGCGCCGCACGATGGTGTGGATGTCGCCAGCCCCGATCTGCACGTAGGTGACACCCGGGGGAAGCGCAGGCACGGCGCATTGGCCCCAGAAGCCGTCCCCCCACGCCACGACCGAGCCATCGCTGCGCCGCGCGACGCTGAAACCGACGGACTCGCCGACCCAATCGCTGCCGGCTGCGACCTCGACGTACTTCAACCCGGGCGGCAAGGAAGGGACGTCGCACTCACCGTAGCTGTTGGATCCCCACGCCACGACCGAGCCGTCGCTGCGGAGCGCGATGGAATGTGCCCAGCTAGCCGCGGCCTGGACGTAGGTGAGGCCGCGCGGAAGCGCCGGCACGTCGCACTGGCCATAATCGTTCCAGCCCCAAGCGACGAGCGAGCCATCGCTCCGTCGCGCGAGCGCGTGGGCCGGGCCCATTGCCACCCCGACGTAGGTGAGCCCGGGGGGCAGCGGGGGCGCGACGTCGCTGCCGTCCCATCTCACCAGCGAGCCATCGCTGAGCCGCACGAGGAAATCGCCACCCGTGGCGACCTCCACGTAGGCGAGCCCGCCTGGAAGCGCTGGCACGTTGCGCTGGAATATTCCGTTGGCCCCCCACGCCGCGAAGGAGCCGTCGCTGAGCCGCGCCCAGGAGTGGCTGGAACCCGCCGCGACCTCTTCGAAGGTGACTCCATTCGGGAGCGCGGGCACGTTGCACTGGCCGGTGGCGTTCCATCCCCACGCCACGGCCGAGCCGTCGCTGCGGCGTGCGACGACATGTTCAGCGCCCGCGGCGACCTCGACGTAGGTGAGCCCGCTCGGGAGCGCGGGCACGTCGCGCTGGCCGTAGAAGTTCGAACCCCAGACCACGACGGAGCCATCGCTGCGACGCGCGACGGTGTGGGTGCCGCCTGCCGAAATCTCGACGTAGGTCAGCTCGCCTGGGGGGCCGGGCACATTGCACTGACCGTAGCCGTTCGATCCCCACGCGACGACGGAGCCGTCGCTGCGTCGGGCGACGTTGTGCACATACCCCGCTGCGACCTCCACATAGGTGAGCCCGCTCGGAAGCGCAGGGACGTGGCCCTGGCCGGCTGCGTTGTCTCCCCACGCGACGACCGAACCATCGCTGCGCCGCGCGAGGCTGTGGTTCTCGCTCGCCGCGACCTCGACGAAGGTGAGCCCGCTCGGGAGCGCGGGCACGCTGCACTGGCCGAACCCGTTGTCTCCCCACGCCACGACCGAACCGTCGCTGCGCCGCGCGACGGTGTGATTGCGGCCCGCTGCGATCTCGAGGTAGGTGAGCCCGCTTGGAAGCGCTGGCACGTTGCACTGGCCCCAGTAGTTCAATCCCCAAGCGACCAGCGAGCCATCGCTGCGCCGGGCGACGGTGTGATCGCGGCCCGCTGCGATCTCGACGAATCGCTCGTCGTTCCAGCGGCTGTCGAAAACCTGCCCACCCCAGCCCGCGATGCCCGACTGCGCGGTCGCGGCGCGAGTCGCGACGGTTATGAGTACGGCGACGCCGACCAAGAAACCGAACAGGCTGCTCTTCGAGCGGATCGGGCGAATCATGGCGTTCCTTCCGCAGCCATCGAACCGGCCTTCGGCACTCCTGCGCGCGAGCTGGCTCCGAGGGTACCACCGAGCCTCCATTCCTGCTGAGGTCAGGGCCCTCCTCAAGGGGGCTGAAGGCGAATGGGTCGCAAGTGGGTCATCACCACGCGACCATCACTGCGTTCGACGCGTTGAACGTCGCCGGCGGCGGATTGCAGAACCCAGGGTTCTCATCGCGGTAGTAGACCTGGTAGTAGCGGTAGGTGCCGGGACGGATCGGATCCCCGAGCGCGGCCGACCGCGCGCTGATCGAGGGATCGCCCGAGCCGGGGTAGCTCGCCGCTCCCGCGACGGCGGGCTTCACGCCGATCCGCTTGAGCGTGCCGCCGATGCAGCGCATGCCGTCGCCGAAGGGAACCGGGGTCCCGAGCACGGACGTGCCTTGGAGGAAGATCGTCAGCGCGGAGGGGAGCTCGCCCCTCGTGCCTAGCACGACCTGATCGGGGTCGACCGACCCGTGGGCCGTCAGCCTCGCTCCGCCGGTCGAAGCCGAGTTCTCGCAGCCGCGGCCGCTCGTGCCGTTGTTCCCGCACGGGCAGGGCACGCTGCTGAGGCCGGCATCGCCGAGGCAGAAGGGGAGCTCGCACGTCGGGCACCCCTCGTACCGGCCGACGGTGTGAGACCACCCCGCTGCGACCTCGACGTAGGCGAACCCGCTCCGAAGGGCTGGCACGTTGCATTGGCCGAAGAAGTTCTCTCCCCACGCGACGGCCGAGCCATCGCTGCGCACTCCGATACTGTGATCCTGGCCCGCGCCGATCCCGACGTAGGTCAGCCCAGTTGGGAGCACAGGGAGGCCCCACGCGGAGCCATCGCTGCGCCGCAACACTGTGTAGTAGCCGCCTGCCGCGACCTCGACGTAGGTGAGCCCCCTCGGGAGCGCCGGAATGTTGCACTGGCCGTACGTGTTGTCTCCCCACGCGACGACCGACCCGTCGCTGCGCCGCGCGACGGCGTGCTCCGAGTCGTTCCAGATGCTTCCGCCAGCTGAGACCTCGACGTAGGTGAGCCCGCTGGGAAGCGCTGGCACATTGCACTGGCCGAGTGAGTTGTCTCCCCACGCCACGACTGAGCCATCGCTACGCCGCGCGACGCTGTAGTAGCCGCCCGCATCGACCTCGACGTAGGTGAGCCCGGCTGGGAGGGCTGGCACGTTGCACTGGCCGTAGCCGTTCCATCCCCACGCCACGACCGAGCCGTCGCTTCGCAGCGCAACAGAGTGAGCGATCCCCGTACCGACCTCGACGTAGGTGAGCCCGCTGGGAAGCGCCGGCACGTTGCACTGGGCGTAGCATCCCCACACCACGACGGAACCATCGCTGCGCAGAGCGACCGTGGTGGTTTCCATCGCATCGACTTGGATATAGGTGTGTCCGGCTGGAGGCCCTGGCGCGTTGCACTGGCTCCAGCCATTGGCTCCCCACGCCACGACCGAGCCGTCGCTGCGCCGCGCCACGGTGTGTCCGTAGAAGTTGTCGTAGCCGCCTCCCGCGGCGATCTCGACGTAGGTTAGCCGGCCGGGAAGCGCAGGCACGTTGCACTCGCCTGAGCTGTTTCCACCCCACGCCACGACCGAGCCGTCGCTGCGCCGCGCAACGGTGTGGCGGCCGCCTGCCGCGACCTCGACGTAGGTGAGCCCGCTTGGGAGGGCAGGCACATTGCACTGACCGTTGTTGTTTGCTCCCCACGCCACGACCGAACCGTCGCTGCGCCGGGCGACGGTGTGCCCGTTGGGGGCAAGGTCGTGCCCTCCCGCGGCGATCTCGACGTACGTGAGCCCGCCGGGAAGCGCGGGCACGTTGCACTCGCCGGAGCTGTTGTCTCCCCACGCCCCGACCGAGCCGTCGCTGCGCCGCGCAACGGTGTGGCGGCCGCCTGCCGCGACCTCGACGTAGGTGAGCCCGCTTGGCAAGGCAGGCACGGTGCACTGGCCGTAGGTGTTGTCCCCCCACGCCACGACCGAACCGTCGCTCCGCCTGGCGACGGAGTGCCCGTAGGCGGCGTTGTTCTCGTAGCCTCCCGCGGCGATCTCGACGTACGTGAGCCCGCCGGGGAGCGCGGGCACGTTGCACTGGCCGGAATAGTTGTCTCCCCATGCGACGACCGAGCCGTCGCTGCGCCGCGCGACGGTGTGGTCGTAACCTGCCGCGACCTCGACGTAGGTGAGCCCGGCTGGGAGAGAGGGCACGGTGCAAAGGTGGTTGGGGAAGTTGTGTCCCCAAGACACGACCGAGCCGTCGGCTCGCAGCGCGACGGTGTGTTGGCTGCCCGCCGCGATGCCGACGTAGAGCCCGTCATTCCAGCGGCTGTCGAACACCTGCTCGCCCCAGCCCGCGATGCCCGACTGCGCAGACGCGGCGCGAGTAGCAATGGCGAGGAGGATGGTGACGCCGAACAAGAGTCCGAACGTGCTGCCCCTCGAGCGAATCAACCGAGCCATGACTTCCTCCCTCGGTCTTCGGATTGGCACCTCGGGTCCCCGCGGCGGGGGCCGCGAAATTTGGTTGCCGGCCTACATCTTATCCAGGGGTGGAAAGGCGGATAGGAGGACAGGGGCCAGGGCACGATCCTGCCACACGGTCAGACCAACGCAGCGCTACCAGAGCCCGCGACGGCGAGATCGCGGTGGTCAAGGAATCCAAGCGCGAGCAAGCCGGCAGCGAGCACGATGGCAAGACTCCCGAGGAGACACCGTCGAGCACCCGCGCCTTCGTCTGGGATCTACTTGGCCGGCGCTTTCGGTCGGGGAGTGGGGGCCCCGCGCAGCAGTCCTTCGGTGCTCAAGTCCTCATCGATGTCGGGCCAGTGGATCCCGTATCCGCCGCCGCCCACCTTCCACTTCGTTCGTTGGGCCGGGGTCGCGTGCAACAGCCGCGGATACCACGCCAGCGGGACCGTGATCGTGCGCCCGTCGACGAGGTCGACGCTGATGCTGTCCTCGGTGAAGCGGACGTCCTTCACCCGCTCGCCCAGCCTAGGTTCCGAAGAAGCCATGCGATGGAACCTGGCACACTTCGCTGTCCCTGACCCTCGGGGAGGTCCAGTCAGCGCAGGGGGTTGCGACCGATCACAAGCGCCAGTTGCGCCGGGGGATCCTGGGCCGCTGACAGAATGTTGGCGGAGAAGGACTTGGGGCGGATCGAGGCACAATCAAGGGTGCCAGATTCCATGCCATGCCTCCACCAGCCTCGATCCATTCTCGCTCAGGATTCCCTGGATGCCTCGAGGCTTTCCGCTCACCCCGCCATCGCCGCGAACGACTCCCTCAGGATCCTGATCGCCTCGTCGACATCCGCCGCAGTCACATTGAGCGCCGGCGAGATGCGCACCACGTTGCCGTAGAGCCCGCCCTTTCCGACGAGCAGCGCGCGCTTCTTCGTCTCCTCGAACAGCTGCGCCGTCGCCTTCGGATCCGTCGTGCGATCGCCGCC
Source organism: Planctomycetota bacterium (assembly GCA_041488095.1). Taxonomy (GTDB): domain Bacteria; phylum Planctomycetota; class UBA1135; order UBA1135; genus DASYPQ01. The sequence continues at coordinate 5,765 of JBGPOP010000033.1, read as the reverse complement.
CTTCTCGTCGACCACGAGCTCGATCGCCTGCATCAGCCCCTTGCCGCGCACGTCGCCGACCGCCTTCGGGAAGCGCCGCTTGAGCTCCTCGAGCCCCTCGCGCAATCGCTTCCCCTGCACCTCCGCATTCCGGACCAGCCCCTCCTCCTCGATCACCGCGATCGTCGCGTTCGCCGCCGCGCACGACATCGGGTTCCCGCCGAAGGTCGAGATCTGCATCTTCTTGAACGAGTCCGCGATCTCGCTCGTCGCGATGCACGCCGCGAGCGGCATCCCGTTCGCGATCCCCTTGGCCATCGTCAAAATGTCCGGCTCGACGCCCCAGTGCTCGATCCCGAACAAGTGCGTGCCCGTGCGCCCGAACCCGGTCTGCACCTCGTCGCAGATGAACACCCCGCCGTGCTTGCGCACGATGTCCACCGCGATCTTGAAGTACTCCGGCGGCGGAGTGATGAACCCGCCCACCCCCTGGATCGGCTCGGCCAGGAAGCCGGCCACCTTCCCGGTCGTCGTCGTCTGGATCAGCTCCTCGATGTCCTGCGCGCACTTCACGCCGCAGTCCGGGTACTTCAATCCCAGCGGGCAGCGGTAGCAGTACGGCGACATCGCGTGCTTGATCGCCGCGATCTGCGACGGCACCGCGCGCCACGGCGCGTGCCCGGTCAGCGACTGCGCCAGCATCGATCGGCCTGAGTAGCCGTGCCGCAGCGCGATGATCTCGAGCGCGCCGGTGTACACCTGCGCGAGCGTCACCGCCGTCTCGTCGGCCTCGGTGCCCGACGCGACGAAGTACGTCTTCTTCAGCTTCCCGGGCGTGATCCGCGCCAGCGTCTCGGCGAGCTCGACGATCGGCACGGTCGGGTAGAGCGTCGAGACGTGGCCCAACCGGTCGATCTGCGCCTTGAGGGCCGCGTTCACGCGCGGGTTGGCCTGCCCGACCGACAGCGTCAGGATCCCGCCGAAGAAGTCGAGGTACTCGCGCCCATCGAGGTCCATGACGCGCGAGCCCGCGCCGCGCTCGAGCACGATCGGCTCCTGGTAGTAGTTCGCGCACGAGGGGAACAGGTACTCCTTGTGCTTGGCGCGGACGGCCGCGCTGTCCAGGCGGGTCTCGACCCGCGCCGACTGGGGATTGCGAGAGCTCTTCTCCCGGCTCTGTGCTTCCATGGTGTGCGCCTGGGCTCCGGGATCAATACGACGCCTTGACTGCGCCCATGACGATCCGTGACACGCCCTTGATGGTTCCATGGAGGGCGAACTTCACGATGATCGGGTTGGCTCGAACAGGATAGTTCGAGCCGAGGTACACGGTGCCTCCCAGGTCCTCCATCGGCAGGGCCTGAGGCTCGCCTCCGAGACCCTGGCTCATGCGCACATGCGCGGCCGCATCCACTTTCGGGCTTCCGTCCGGGCCCATCGAGAACGACAGCTCCACATCGATCCCCGAGTCGTGATCCGATGCGACGGTGAGCTGGACCTTCCCATCGGCCTCCTTGCGCTCGACGCGGACGTGCTCGGCGTGCTCGTGACCCATGGTGTCGTCGAACCAGTCCTCCGTGACCCGGATCTGATTCGAGAACACGACCAGTCGGACCGGCGGCGAGTCCGGCTTCGCTCGAGCCGCCTCCGGAGCGCCGGCCTTCTCCTGACCGACCCCCTGGAGGCCGGCGTGCAGCGGGGACGGCATCGGACCGAAGATCATCAGCGCGGCCGCCAGCAGCTGGAGCGTCATGGGGCTTCGAAGTCTCGTGGTCCGAGGGTCACTAGGGTCTTGTTGAGCGTCTGACATACCGTCCTCTTCCCGGCTTCCCGAGGAGCTTGCCTTTCTCGAGGATCACTTCGCCGCGCGAGAATACCGTCTCTACGCCTCGGAATCTGGCCCCCTTGATTGTGCCTCGATCCGCCCCAAGTCCTTCTCCGCCAACACTCTGTCAGCGGTCCAGGATCCCCCGGCGTGCCTGGCGCTCGTGATCGGTCGCAACCCCCTGCGCCGACTGGACCTCCCCGAGGGTCAAGGACAGCGAAGTGTGCCAGGTTCCACCGCTCCCTGATCAGGGTCTTCATCCCATTCTCCATCGGGGTCAGCGAAGGGCAGGGAACGGCGTCGGATCGCGACCGGCTCGATCACTTCGACACGAAGACCGAGAGCGAGTCGGCCAGGTTCGTGAGCGCCATGTCGAGCTCGCCGTCCTGGTCGAAGTCTCCGACCGCCATCGACGTGGGTCCGAGGCCCGCCGCGTAGTTCGCCTGGAACGCGAACGTCCCGTCCCCGCGGCCCGTCAGGATCGTCACCGTGTTGTTGCCCTCGTTGACCACGGCCAGGTCGAGGATCTCGTCCCCATTGAAGTCGCCGACGGACACGTACAGGGCGAATCGCCCCGTCGGGTAGCTCACCTGCGGCTGGAAGGTCCCGTCGCCGTTCCCGAGGAGCACGGTGACCGAGCCGAACACGTCGAGGTCGGTCGCGACCGCGAGATCGGGCGCCCCGTCGCCGTTGAAATCGCCGGCAGCGACGGCGGCCGCGGAAATCCCTGCCGAGTAGGGAATGGCGGCGCCGAACGTCCCGTCGCCGTGACCGAGGAGGACGGAGACCTTCCCCGGCCCGAAGGACGGCGTGTTCGCGTCGGCCACCGCGAGATCGAGCCGGCCGTCCCGGTCGAAGTCGGCGCGTGTCACGGAGATCGGGCCGGGACCGGCGTTGAAGTCCATCCGCGGGCGGAACCGGCCGGCGCCGTTCCCGAGGAGGATGGAGACGGAGTTGCCGCCACGGTTGGCGACCGCCAGGTCGGGACGGCCGTCCCCGTTGAAATCGCCGCGCGTCAGCGATTCCGGATCCGCGCCGGTGGCGAAGACGCGTGCCGGCCGGAACGTGCCGTCTCCCCGGCCGAGACGGAGGAGGATCGCGTCGACGCCGGCGTCCGCGATGGCGAGGTCGAACGTCCCGTCGCGATCGAAATCGCCCGCGACGATCGCGGTGGGAGAGGCTCCGGCGCGGCGGTCCACGCGGGGCTGGAAGGTCCCGTCCCCGTTGCCGAGCAGCAGGGAGAACGAGCGGGCGAACGCATCGACCACCGCCAGGTCGGCTCTCCGGTCTCCGTCGAAGTCACCCAGGGCGACGGAGACGGGAACGCTCCCGGTGGCGTAGGTCGCCGGGCCGACCAGCGTGCCGTCGCCGTTTCCCAGGAGGACGGTGACGTGCCCGGAGAGATTCGTCACGACGAGATCCTGCTTCAGATCCGCGTCGACCAGGCCGGCCACGATGGCCGGACCGATCGGCCCCGTCGGGTACTCGCGGTAGGGCTGGAAGGTCCCGTTCCCGTTGCCCGGGAGGATCACGACCGATCCTCCCCCCGAGATGGCCGTGAAGGCGGTCAGGGCGAGGTCGAGCTTCCCGTCGTGGTCGAGATCCGCGACGGTGATCGACTTCGGCCCGAAGCCCGCCGGGACGTCGACGTGCCCCTGGAATCCGCCGCTTCCGTTGCCGAGCAGGACAGAGATCGCGTTGGCGCCGAGATCGGCCGTCGCCAGGTCGAGGATCCCGTCCCCGTCGAGGTCCGCCGCGACGAGATCGACCGGACCGTTGCCGGCCGGGTAGGAGACGAGGCTCTGGAAGGTTCCGTTGCCGTTGCCCTTCAGGACGGCGACGGCGTGCGCGACGTTGACGGCGATGTAGTTCGTGACGGCGAGATCGAGGTGGCCGTCGCCGTCGAGATCCGCCGCGACGATCGCGCCGGGACCGTCGCCCGCGGGGAATTCGGTCCCGGGTTGAAAAGTCCCGTCGCCGTTCCCGAGCAGGATCGAGATCGTGCCGGGTCCCTGGGTGATGATGCTGACCGCATTGACCACCGCGAGGTCCGGGACGCCGTCCTCGTCGAAGTCGCCGATGGCGATCGACTGGGGATTCGTGCTCGTGGCGTAGGGGACCGCGCTGCGGAGCGTGCCGTCGCCGTTGCCGAGAAGCACCGAGACCGAGCCGCCCCCGCAGGTCCCCAAGGGGCAGTCCTGATCGACCACTGCGAGGTCGAGCGCTCCGTCCCCGTCAAGGTCCGCGATCGCGAGGGCGTTCGGCTCCGTTCCGGCGGCGTAGTCGACGTGGGGTCGGAAGCCGCCGCGCGCCGTGCCCAGCAGGACCGAGACCGTGTCGTCCGCGTTGTTGGCGGTGACCACGTCCGGCACGCCGTCGCCGTCGAGATCGCGCCGCGCGATGGCCACGGGCGATCCGCCGGTGGCGAAGGACGCCCGTCCGTACACGTAGGTCCGGGGGCGGGGCGGCGACGGCGAGCTCGCGCCGGTCGAGCTCGGAGCCGGGGCTGTGCTCGAGAGCCACGCGAGGACCGAGAGGGCGGCCGAACGTGCGAGAGGGAACCCTCGAAGAATCCAGTCGTGCATCGGCATCCTCCTGCGCGTCCTTCGGGCCGGGACACTCCCCTGGAGATCCTACTTGAAGTAGCCGGGCTCGTTGCCCGGACGCCACTTGATGTTGCAGCCCAGGCTCGGCTTCTGCGCCTTCGAGGGCTGTAGGTCGGCGAGCAGGGCCTCGACCGCCGCGCGCAGGTCGGCGCCGGTCACGGGGACGTCGTTCCCCGGACGGCTGGCGTCGAACTGGCCGCGGTAGACGAGCTTGCGCTGGCGGTCGAAGAGGAAGAAGTCGGGCGTGCACGCGGCGGTGTAGCTCTTCGCGATCTCCTGGGACTCGTCGAACAGGACCGGGAACGTGTAGCCGGCCGCGCGCGCGTCGGAGGCGAGCTTCCCGGGCGCGTCGTCGGGGTGCGTCGCGGGGTCGTTGGCGCTGATCGCGACGATGGCGAGGTTCTTGGCCACGTGGTCGCGGCCGAAGCGCGCGAGGCCGTCGCGGATGTGCTTCACGTAGGGGCAGTGGGAGCACAGGAACACGACCAGGAGTCCCTTCTTGGCGGCGAAATCAGACAGCTTGACCGTCCGGCCGCTGACCGTGTCGGGCAGCTCGAAAGCGGGCGCGAGCGTGCCCAGGGGGAGCATCGTCGAGGGTGTCAGGGACAAGGTTGGTGCCTCCTCTCGCGCGGGTCGTCGGACCTGCGGATTGTACGCGGGCCCTGCGGGGGGGCCCACTCCCTCCGGCCGCGGCGTCGTGCGGGGAGCGCCGCTCAGGCCGTACGATGAATCTGGCCCACACCGCTGTGCAGGAATCAGGTCGAAGGCGGCACCTTCCAGGCGCAGATCTCGGCCACCCTCCACTTCTCCTCTTCGACGCCAAGAACCATCGCCGGCGAGGTCTGCGGCGTCCTGTTGGTGATCCCGCGCACGAAGTTGCGCCAGACCACCCAGATCCAGGCGTGCCGCTCGAGCCGTTCCCGCAGCTTTGAAGCCGCCCAGGTTCTGCGGACTAGCCTCGAGATGCCATCCCGCATCATCGCCAGAGTGTGGTTGATCGGGAAGAGAGGATTCGTGTAGTCGCGCTTGTCCTTGGCGGAGTGCCGTTCGTGCAAGAGCCGAGCTTGGAACTGGCGTTTCAAGATGCCGGCGTAGGTTCGTTTGAAGTCGGTCTGGACCTTCACCGGGCCCGAGCGCGGGTGAAAGTTGGCCAACGTCTGGAAGCACTTCGTGACCGCCTCCCGCGATCCGCTCTTGCGTACGCCCGAGATCCGCTCCCGCTCCGCCTTGCGCAACCGGTCGGCCTCGGAGAGGCTTCCCCTGCAGGGTAGAGAGGCGGTCTGGACGTCGAGGACGAAGTAGCTCGTGCGCTCGATGAGCACTGGGACGGTCAGTGGGGCGAGCCTCCTCGAGTG
>JBGPOP010000032.1:0-50262 GCA_041488095.1 Planctomycetota bacterium | reverse complement strand
GCGTCACATCGTCCGCTGGGATGGCACACGGTGGTCGGCCCTGGGAGCCGGACTGAATGACTGGGTGCTCGCCCTAGCCGTGCACAACGACGGTCAGAATGCCGCCGCGGATCTGTACGCGGGCGGTAACGTGACACAGGCTGGCGCCATTCCCTCAATCCACGTTGCCGAATGGCACGGTTGCGCCGGCAGCGTGAACTCCTTTTGCTTCGGCGACGGCACGGTCGCCGCCTGCCCCTGCTCGAACACCAGCAACTCACTGCGCGGCTGCAAGAATTCGAGCACGAACAACCCCGGAGCGCTCTTGCGGTCCACGGGCAACCCGGCGCTCGGCAATGACACGCTCATCTTCCACGCCATCGACGAACTCCCCAGCTCGCTCACGATCTTCCTCCAGGGCAACGCTTTCGTCTCTACCTCGGTCAATTTCGGCGACGGCCTGCGCTGCGCAGGGGGCAGCCTGAAGCGTCTCTACGTGAAGACTGCGAACGGAGGCGCGGCCAACGCTCCTGAGGTCGGCGATCCTGCTGTCCACGCCCGCTCTGCCGCACTCGGCGATTCGATCCTCCCGGGAACGATACGCTACTACCAGACCTACTACCGCGATCCCGATCCGAGCTTCTGCCCGACGCCCTCGGGCAACACATTCAATTCCACGAACGGCATGATCATCGTCTGGCACTAGCACTGGCTAGGTCGAGCCCATGGGAAGCGAAGACACACGCGGTGGGTCATTGATGGCACGCTGGCAGCTGCACTTGAGTCTCCGCAGGATCCCCGCCGCCGGGCACCAACGGGCCGCGAAGTAGCCGCACGTGACCAGATCCTTCAGGATCGCTTCGAGTCTGCTGGCGAGCGTTGTCGTCCTCGGCGTCGTGCTGTGGGGTTGGCTCATGTACCGAACGCACCTGATCGGCCTGAGGGAGGCGGCGAATCACGAGTTGGTGCTCAAGGCCTCTCGCGCTGACACACGGGGTCCGTTGAAGGCGAGTATCGATTGGGGTGATTGGCCGAAGGAAAAGGGAAACGCTCTCCTCTCGTTCTTCCTTGCGGACCCTCGTGCTCCCGGCCTCGACTCCCGCGCGGATCGAAGTGGCGAGGTCTCGACTCTGCTCGTCAAGGCTACTACCGCAGATTCTCACGGCGTGCCGTTCGACTGCATCGAAGCGGAGACCAACGACACCGGCTGGTACGGTATCTCCTCTCCGTTCCGCGAGACAGGTTCGATCAAGGACGTTCCTCTGTTCGTGATCGATCGAAGAAGAACGGACGTGGAGCTGTGGCCGATGCTCAACGGAGCCGACTCGAAGATCGATTCGCTGTTCGTGAGGGTCAGCGGAGAGAGCGACAATGAGCTTCGTGAGGGCGTCCGTGTTGGGCTGGCCCTGATCAACCTACCCGCCGCAGTTGGCCTGCTCGCGGTGATATGGCTCCTGGGAATGGCCCTGTCGCGAACTCGTTGACTCGGATCTCGTTCGCATCCCTACCGATGCGTCAGCGCGAGCGCCCACCCGCCCGCGAGTGCGGCGAGCGTCCCCCACGCGAGCGCGATCTGCCATCTTCCGCGCAAGCGGATCCTCCTTCGCAACGCGCCGAGCAGGATCCCCAGAGCCAGTCCGGCCGCCAGCCCGGTGACGTGCGCCATCACGTCGACCTTCGCGAGGACCTCGCGGATCTCCCTCTCCGTCTCCTTCGCGGTCTGCATCTCGCTGTAGGAGAGGCCGCCCATCCCGACCCACGCGAGCAGCGCGAGCCCCATCGCGAGCGGCACCCATCGGCGGAAGCGGCCGTAGCCGAGCTCCTTGCGACGCATCCACTCGTACGCGACCTGGATGCCGAGCGCGCCGAACACGCCCGTCGAGGCGCCGACCGACACGTGCTCCGGGGACTGGATGTACGCGTTGACGAAGTTGCCGATCGCACCGGCGAGCGCGAAGCCCGACCAGGCCAGACCCGAGCCCAGGCTCTGCGCCAGGATCGCGCCGAAGACCGCGCCGAACAGCATGTTCCCCGCCAGGTGGGAGAGGTCCGTGTGCAGCGAGAGCGCGGTCAGCGCGCGCCACCACTCTCCGCCGCGGATCGCAGCGCTCTTCGCCGCTCCCGCCTGCCACCAATCCAGCCCGTACGACCCGCGGCGCTCGAAGAGGAAGGTGGACGCGATCACGGCGCAGTAGACGACCGCCGCCTGCACGCCGTCGGAGATCGCGAGCGGCGCCTCGTCCCGCGGGGGCCAGCCGACGTTCTCGCGCTCGTAGCGCTCGAGCTGCTCCCGGGCGCGGGCCGCGTCCTCGCTCCGGGCCAGGACCAGGAACGCGCCCTCGGCCGAGATCGTCCCGTGCGGGATCCCCATCGCCTGGAGGACGAGGTCGTGCTCCTGGCTCTTCCGCCGGTCGGCGGTGCGCGAGACCTCGGTCCAGGTCGATTGCGGCTCGTCCAAGGCGGACTCGCTATCCTAGCGCGGGTGCTGACGATCCTCGCCCGCGCTCTCGCGTCCGCGATCGCACTCGCTTCTCCGGCGACGGCGCAGGACCACCCGCTCGCGCCGACGCACCTGCGCTGCGAGTACCACGTCGATCCGCTCGACCTCGGCGAGCGCAAGCCGCGCTTCTCGTGGGAGGTCGTCGATCCACGGCGGGGCGCCGTGCAGTCGGCGTACCAGATCGTGGTCGTGAAGAGCCGTCAGGATCTTCCGGCGAGCCCCGCCGGCCAAACCGCCTGGGACAGCGGCAAGGTTGCGTCGCGCGAGACCTGCCAGATCGAGTACGCCGGCCCGGCTCTCGAGAGCTTCCAACACTACTCGTGGAAGGTCCGCACCTACGACGGTCAGGGTCGCGCGTCGCCTTGGAGCGAGCCCGCCGTGTTCGGCATGGGACCGCTGGCTCCCGCCGACTGGAAGGCGCAGTGGATCGGCGACGCGTCGCCCCTCCCCCCGGATGTTCCCGCGAACAACGGCTTCCACAGCCAGTTCTCCGACAAGGAAGACGACCAGAAGTGGGTCCAGATCGACCTCGGCGCGCCGACGCCCTTCGACGGCTTCCGCATCTACCCGGCGCGGCCCTACGACTGGGCCGACACGCCCGGATTCCTCTTCCCCCTGAAGCTCAAGATCTGGGTTGCCGACGACCCGCTCTTCGCGGGGACCTTCATGAAGCTCGTCGACAAGACCTACATCGACCTCCCCAATCCCGGGACGGAGCCCCTCGCGCTCCCGATCCAGAACGCGACGTACAAAGTGCGCTACGTGCGGCTCGGGGCGACGAAGCTCGGACGCATCGAGGGCAAGGGCTGCGCCTTCGCTCTGGCGGAAATGGAGATCACGAACGGCGGCCAGGTCATCTCACGTGGCGCGAAGGCGACCGCCAGCGACTCGATCGAGACCGGCGGATGGGGCGTCGCGAACCTCACCGACGGCGACACCGTGTCCCACGGGCCGAAGGGCCGGGATCCGCTCGCGGCTCCGATCCTCCGCAAGGAGCTCGCGCTCGCAGCTCCGATCAGCCGCGCGACGCTCTTCGCCAGCGCCCTCGGACTCTACGAGATCCGCATCAACGGCCGGCGCGTCGGTGAAGACCAGCTCGCGCCGGGATGGACCGACTACAGCGTGCGCGTGCCCTACCGCGCCTACGACGTCACCGCTCTCCTGCACGCGGGGAAGAACGCGATCGCCGCGCAGGTTGCCGACGGGTGGTACGCCGGACGCCTCGGACTCCCCGGGACCCTCCCGGGCGGCCCACCGCGCGGGATCTATGGGCGCAAGCCGCGGTTCCTGGCGCAGATGGAGATCGAGCACGGGAGCGGCGCGCGCGAGACCGTCGCGACGGACGGGAGCTGGCGCTCTTCGACCGCCGGCCCGGTGCGCAGCACCGACCTCCTCGACGGCGAGGTCTACGACGCGCGCGCCGAGATCGCGGGCTTCGACTCGCCGGGGTTCGACGACTCCAAGTGGGAGCCGGCCGAGGTCTCGACCGACCTCCACCCACAGCTCGACGCACCCGCGAGCGAGCCGGCGAAGATCGTCCAGGTGCTGAAGCCCGTGGCGATGAAGGAGCCCAAGCCCGGCGTCTTCGTCTTCGACCTCGGCCAGAACATGGTCGGCTGGTGCCGCCTGAAGATCTCCGCGCCCGCCGCGACGGAGGTCACGCTGCGCCACGCCGAGATGACGGAGGACGACGGCTCGATCTACACCGCCAACCTGCGCACCGCCTCGCAGACCGACCGCTACCTCTGCCGCGGCGGAGGAGCCGAGGTTTTCGAGCCCCGCTTCACCTGCCACGGATTCCGCTACGTCGAGGTCACCGGCCTGCCCGGGAAACCCGCCCTCTCCGACCTCGAGGGCTGCGTCGTCAGCAACTCCGCCGGCGACGCGGGGACGTTCCACGCCTCGGATCCGCTCCTCGATCGCCTGTGGACGAACATCCAGTGGACGCTGCGCGGCAACGCGATCTCCATTCCGACCGACTGCCCGCAGCGCGACGAGCGCATGGGCTGGATGGGGGACATCGCCGCCTTCGCGCAGACGGCCGCCTTCCAGCGCGACCTCGCCGGCTTCTTCGGGAAGTGGATCCAGGACGTGCGCGACGCGCAGGCCGACGACGGGCGCTACCCCGACTTCGCCCCGCATCCCTACGGCCGGAACGAGCGCTGCACCGGCACGCCGGCGTGGGGCGACGCGGGCGTCATCGTGCCCTGGGTCGCGTTCCTGAACTACGGAGACCGGCGTCTGGTCGAGGCGCACCTCGACTCCATGATCCGCTGGGTCGAGTGGGTGCGCTCGAACAACCCGGACCTGGTGTGGAAGAACGCGCGCGGGAGCGACTACCGCGACTGGCTGAACGGCGACGAGATCGCGCACGAAGGCTGGCCCAAGACCGGAGGAGCCACCCCCGGCGAGGTGCTCGCGACGGCGTACTTCGCGCATTCGGCCCGGCTCGTGTCGCGGATGGCGGCGTCGGTCGGGCGCGCGGCGGACGCCAAGCACTTCGGCGAGCTCTCCGAGGGGATCCGGGCCGCGTTCCGGAAGGCCTTCGTCGCCGAGGACGGGAAGATCCAGGGCGACGCGCAGGGCGGGTACGCGCTCGCGCTCGACTTCGATCTCCTGACGCAGGCGCAGCAGGATCATGCTCTCGCGCGCCTGGTGGAGAACATCGAGAAGGCCTACGACGGCCACCTCTCGACCGGCTTCACGAGCACGCTGCCGGCGATGCTCGAGCTGTCGCGCCGCGGGCACGTCGAGCTGGCGACGAAGCTCGCGCTCGATCATCGCTTCCCCTCGTGGGGCTACGCGGTCGACAACGGCGCGACGACCCTGTGGGAGCGCTGGGACGGCTACGTGAAGGAGCGCGGGCTGCAGGACGCGAGCATGAACTCGTTCAACCACTACGCCTTCGGAGCGATCGGCGAGTGGATGATGCGCGTCCTCGCCGGCCTCGAGCCCGACGAGGAGCATCCCGGCTGGGAGCGCTTCACCGTCCATCCGCGTCCGAGCGCCGGGATCACGTCCGTGAAGGCTGAGCACGCCACGATCCGCGGTCGCATCGTGAGCGCGTGGTCGCGGGAGGGCGGGACGTTCCGGCTTGAGGTGACGATCCCGGCGAACACGTCGGCTGCCGTGATCGTGCCGGCGAAGGACGCTGCGAGCGTCAGCGAGGGCGGCCGGCCCTTGTCGGAGGCCGCGCCGCACGTGAGGCTCGTCTCGGTGCAGGCCGGCGAGGCGGTCCTCGACGTCCGTGCCGGCAGCTACCATTTCGAGAGCCGGATGTGAGCAGCTCATCTCCCGACCCGCGCGAGTTCAAGGCGACCCAACGCGAGACGTGGGATTCGGTCGCCGCCGGATGGAGGAGGTGGTGGCGCATCTTCGAGGCGGGTGCCCAGTCGGTGAACGTGCGGCTGGTCGAGCTCGCGGAGATCCGACCCGGCCACCGCGTGCTCGACATCGCGACCGGGATCGGCGAGCCCGCGCTGACCGCCGCGCGCCAGGTCGGCGAGCGCGGCCGCGTGGTCGCGACCGATCTCGCGCCGCAGATGCTCGCGGTGGCGCGGGAGAGGGTGCTCGAGGAGGGCTTCGGGAACGTGGAGCTGGTCGAAGCGGACGCCGAGAACCTGGCGCTCGAGCCCGAGAGCTTCGACGCGGCGACCTGCCGCTGGGGTCTGATGCTCATGCTCGATCCGGTCGCGGCGTGCCGCGGCATCCGCCGGACGCTGAAGCCGGGCGCGCGCTTCGCAGCGGCGGTATGGGGAGAGGCCGAGCGCGTGCCGTTCATCGCGATCCCGATCGCGATCGCCCAGCGCGAGGCCGGGCTGCCCACGCCGCCGCCCGGGACGCCGGGGCCGCTCGCCCTGGGCAAGCCCGGACAGCTCGAGCAGGTCATGCTCGAAGCGGGCTTGCGCGACCCGCGCTCCGAGTCGATCACCGTGACCCTCGAGTTCGCCTCGCCGCGCGAGTACACGGGATTCCTCAAGGACCTGTCCGGCAGCCTGAAGCGCGCCCTGGAGGAGCAGCCGGAGCCGGTCCGCGAGCGCGTGTGGAAGGCCGTCGAGCGCGAAGCCAAGCGGCACCGCGGCGCCGGCGGACACGTGCGCCTCGAGAACGAGGTCCGGCTCGTCAGCGCGGCGCGCTGACTTCGCTCCACTGCTTGCAGCGGTCCAGCGAGCGCACGAAGGGCCTGAGTCCCGACCTCAGGAAGAGCGCGGCGCCGACGTGCGCGGCGAGCGAAACCCACATCAACGACCAGCGCACGGCGAGGTCGTCGCGGAAGACGTAGTCGGTCAGGAACGCGACAGCGCTCGGTCCGATGCCGAGACCGATCAGGCTGATGACGAAGAGGTAGACCGCCGTCGCTTGCGCGCGCATCGGGTTGGGAGTCATCTCCTGCACGGCGGCGGCGGCGGCTCCCCAGGGCATTCCGGAGGTGAAGAGCGCCGGCACCATGAGCGCGAGCGCGAGCGAGCGGTCTTCGACGATCGGGTAGAGGACTCCGGCCGGGATCCAGACGAGCGAAGCGATCAGCCCGACGCGCATCATCGCGTCGCGCCGGCCGCCGGCGGCGAGGCGGTCGGCGAGCCAGCCGCCGAACACGATGCCGAGCGTGCCCGCGAGGGTCATGATCCACCCGAGAGCGATGCCGGATTCGGCGGCGCTCATGCCGTGGTTGCGCTGCAGGAAGGTCGGCGTCCATGCGCCCGAGCCGTAGCCCGAGAAGGCGAGCAGCGCGAAGCCGAGGTTGTGGCACAGGAAGGCCGCCTTGTTCTCGCGGAGGTAGCGCCAGGCTTCGCGCGACGACACGGCACCGCTCCCCCGGAGTCCGCGCCCTCCTCGGCGGAACGGCTCCGGAATGGTCGCGAGCAAGGGCAGGAGCAGGAGTCCCGGCAGCCCGACGAGGAGGAAGACGAGCTGCCAGGAGTGCACGGTTCCGACGAGCGGGATCTCGTGCAGCCGGTCCTCGCCGACGAAACCGATCAGGTACCCGCCGAGCAGGAACGCGAGCCCGCTGCCGAGGTAGGAACCCATCGAGTAGACGCCCATCGCGGCCCCGCGGCGCTGCGGCGGGAAGGCGTCGGCGATCGAGGAGTACGCCGACGGCGAGAGCGCCGCCTCGCCGACGCCGACGCCCATGCGCGCGAGGATGAGCTGGGTGTAGGTCCTCGCGAAGCCGCACGCTGCGGTCATCGCGCTCCACACCGCGAGTCCCGCCGCGACGATCGCGCGCCGACTCCTCGTGTCCGCGAGCCGAGCGATCGGGATCCCGAAGAATGTGTAGAAGACCGCGAAGCCGAAGCCCATCAGCAGGCTTGCGCCGAAGTCGCCGATCGCGAACTCCGCTCGGATCGGCGCGACCATGAGGTTGATCACCTGCCGGTCGACGAAGGACAGGACGTAGAGCAGGAGAAGGAGGACGACCGCGCACCAGGCGCGGGGCGCGGAGGGGTAGGGAGGCTCTTCGCTCGCCACGGGCTCGGAGAGTGCTCGACGCGGGCCTAGAAGGCCAGCGTCCATCCTCCGGCCGTGCCGTTGTAGACGAGTACAGCCTGCTCGAGGACGTCCCTGCCCAGAAGGCCGACGATGCCCTGGCTCCCGAGATCAGCTCCGAGGACGAATAGGCTTCGAGCCGGGGGCAAGTTGGACCCGGGGAACTCCAGCGAGCAGGAATAGACGCTCTGGATCGCCGAGCCCATCGGTGTAAACACCCGCGTGTCCGTGATCGACGGGATCCCGAGGTCCGCGAGGATCGACTCGTCGATCGCAGTCATTCCAGCTCCCGTGTCGACCAACAGGATCCCCGAGACTCCCGGTGGAATCGCTCGGCCACTGGCCTGGAGCGCGAGCACGTCCCGAGGGTCGGTCCGGACCTCGCACGCGATGCGAGCTCCCTCGATGCGCAGCTGAGACGGGTTCCCCTCGATTCCGGCCGGCGTGACCTGGAGGTGGCCGCGATTACAGATGGGCATGGATCAGTCCGTGGACGAGCGTCGGCATGTGCACGACGTCCGGTTTCCCCACGACGTGTCCGATGTAGATCGGGTCGAGCCCGAAATGCTGGCGGCCGTGCTCGTAGGCATTCCGCATCGAGTCGAAGGTGTCCACGATCACTTCCGCGTGAACAAGGGCGTACTTCCCCTCGTGCGCCGCGAGGAGGCGCTCGAGATGGTCCTGGAAGGCTCGCCGGTTTCGTTCGAAGGCTTCTTGCTGGTTGGAGCTGCTGCTGGTCATGTCGAATTCTCCCGAAAGGGACGTCGACTCGGAGACCATCCTACCCCACGCTGGTTTCACTGGATTCTCGCGGAAACCAGGTCGACTCCGGATAAGTCACACGACGGCCAGGGCTTGGGGCGCGGAGGGGTAGGGAGGTGCGGCGCAGGGACCTGACGGAGTTCCGGGACTTGCCTCCGAATGAACCTCGGCCGGAGCCCTCCTCCCCATGCGGCCCACCCCAATCCGCGGAGGGCTGCCGGCCGAGGGTGCTCCAACCGGCTCGCGTCCCGGGAAAACCCGAGATTGGCCCGCAACCCCGTTTCGGCCGCGCTGTCCGCCGGGCGTGAGGGAAGCAGGATTCGTCGTGATGACGCCGCTCAACTTCCGGGCGATCTGTTCCGCTGAGGACTGGGAGCGCATCGCCGGGGTCAAGCATCCGACGATGCGCGGTCGGATCCACGAGGTCGCGAAGACCCTGTCCGATCCCGACGAGATCCGCAGGAGTCAGCCTGAAAGCGAGGTTATCCTGTTCCATCGGCGATCGGGGATTCGATGGATCTGCGCGGTCGTGCGCCAAGGTCGCCCCGCGGCCCGTCTGATCACCGCCTACCCAGCCGACAAGGTGAAGCAAGGAGACTTACTGTGGAGAAAGTGAAGGTCTGCTATGACGCGACCGGGAATACCTTGACCGTCTGGCTCGGCGATCCGGAGACCGAAGACGTCTGCGAGGAGGCCGACGACGACACGGTCCTCATGAAGAACGCCGAAGGGCGCATCATCGGCTTCGAGAAGCTGAATGTGACCCTGAAGCCGGGAGCTCCGGGCTTGACCGTCGAGGTCGTGAGCCTCCCGGGCCAAGCGGTATGAGGGTTCGCGCGGGAGGTCAAGCCCGGCGATAGGCCGGATGCGCCGCGAGCACCTCGTCCAGCGCGCTTTGCCCGCCGCGCGCGGCCGCATCGGCGTGCTTCAGGACGGCGTCGGCGAAGGGCTTGACCACCGAGCGCTCGAGCTCGCGGTCCCGGTACGGCCGCAGCTGCGTGACCGAGTAGCTCTGCGACGGTTGCAGCTCGCCCGCGTGGAAGCGCGCGAAGGTCCACTCGTCGAGGAAACGGTTGCCGAGCACCGCGACGTACGCTCGCGCGCCCTCCTTCTCCCGCGCTGCCAGGCCATCGAGATCCTTCTTCCCGAGCGACACCGCCCCGCTCTCGGTCGTCTTGACCTCGATCGCGCGCCGCTTGCCCTTGATCGTCGCTTCGAGGTCGATCCCCTGCGTGCTGCGGTCGGTCAGGCTCTCGGCGCCCGCGTCGAGCAGCGCGATCGCGAGCAGCTTCTGCACGAGCTTGCCGTACTCCTTGCCGGCTGCCGCCGACAGCTCCGAGAGCCGCTGGTGGACCTCGAGCTTCATCGCTCCTCCTGCGACTCGACCCGAACGCCGATCTTCACGTCCCGCGGCGCGAGCCGCACCGCCCGGCGAGGAACCGAAACATGGCTCATCAGCCGCTCGGCGAACCGTCCCGGCGTCGTCCCCACGATCACGGGGCAGCTCTTCGCCACCCGCTCGATCGCGCGCGCGAGCCCGGCCTGGTGCTCCTCGTCGAGGCTCTGGTCGGGATCGTCGAGCACGACGATCGTCGGCACCCCGGCCTTCGCGCGCTCCTCCGCCTGCGCGAAGAGCAGCGCCAGCGAGATCGCGTTCAGCGAAGCCTGGTTCAGGATCGACAGCGCGCGCCCTCCGCCCGCGTCCTCGATGTCGTACGTGAGCCCTTTGGGCGTCCGCTTCACCTTGACCCGCACGTCCAGGCCCGCCTCTTCGCCCGCGATCAGCGCGCAGTATCCGCCCAGCGCGCGGTTGACCTCCACCTCGCGGCTCTCGGAGCACTTTTCCTGCGCCTCGCGCGCCATCGTTCCGAGAACGTCGAGATCGGCAGCGAGCGCCGCGGCCGCGTCGACCGCTTCCTGGAACGTCTTCCATTCCGGCGAGCCGGTCAGATCGCCGCGCTGCTGGGCGCGCTTCGCGGCCGCGCGCCACTTGGCCATCTCGCGCAAGCGCTCGGCGTCCTTGCGGTGCTCCTCGATCTCCGCGTCGAGGCTCGAGACGGCGGTCTGGAGGCCACCGATCTCGGTCGCGAGCGCCTCGTCCTCGGCCCGCGCCGCCGCCAGAAGGTCTGCGCCCCCGTCGAGCCGCCCGGGCGAGACCAGCGCGGCCAGGCTGCCCCGGCGCCCCTCGATGCTCTTGCGCGCCTCCTTCTCCTCCGCCACGAGCTTCTCGCCCCCGCGGATCGTCTTCTCGAGCGCATCGCGCCGCTCGCGCGCGCGGTCGCGCTCGGACGAGAGCGCCGCGAGATGCTCGCCCGTGCCCTTGCGCACCGTCGCCTCGAGACGCCCGGCCAGTCCGGAGACGCGCGTATCGCACACCGGGCAC
Source organism: Planctomycetota bacterium (assembly GCA_041488095.1). Taxonomy (GTDB): domain Bacteria; phylum Planctomycetota; class UBA1135; order UBA1135; genus DASYPQ01. The sequence continues at coordinate 39,151 of JBGPOP010000032.1, read as the reverse complement.
TGGTCCTTGTCCGGGGAGCCGCGCAGGACCTCGAGCGTCTCGCGCAGGAGCGCGAGCGTCCGGTTCTCGGCGCGCAGCCCGGCCTCGGCCTCCGAGACCTTCTTCTCGGCCTCGGAGAGCAGCGTCTTCTGCGTCGCCTCGTCGCCCTTCTCGCGCTGCTCGGCGTCGAGCCGCTCCTTCGCCTTCCGCCAGCGCTCCTCGGAGGGCTCGAGCTGCTCGATCTCGGCGGCGAGCTTCGCGCGCCGCTTCGTCGCGCTCGCGAGGCGCTCGCCGGTCTTCGATTCCTTGCGCACGAGCGCCGCCCAGCCGTCCGCCCACTTGCGCAGCTCCGGCTCGTCGGCCTCGCTCTCGCAGGCCGGGAGCGCCGCGGCGAGGCCGAGCCTCTCTGCCAGGGCGCGCGCCCGCTCGATCGCGCCGCGTCCGATCTCGATCGGGAGCGCGGGGGAGAGCCGCGCGCGCTCGATCCCCAGCGCCTCGAGCCGCCGCTCGCTCTCGAACAGCTCTTCCGAAGGCGCGCGCAGGCGGTACAGCACGACGTTCTCGAGATCCGCGAGCACGCGGTCGAGCTCCCCGATCAGCTTGCCGGGCTGCTGGTCCTTGAGGATGCGGTGCAGGCGATCGTACTCGTCCAGGCCGAGCAGCGACGAGACGATCAGCGAGCGGTCGTCCGCGACGGTCAGCCGGCTGCGCAGGATCTCCTGGTGCTGGCAGCAAGCTCGGCGCCAGGTCTCCCAGTCAGGGAGCTTCTGCTCGCGCATCCAGGCCAGCGCCTCGGCCTGGACGAGCCGGCGGCCGTCGGTGAGCTCGACCGCGAGATCGTCCTCCTCCCGCGCGCCCGCTCCGGTCTTGCGCCGGCGCGTGATCTTCGCCGTGCCGCCCCCGACCTCGAGGGAGAAGGCCACTTCGACGAAGCCCCCGTCCGACTCGCGCCGTTCGACCTCCCAGTCCGCGCGCTCGGCGATCCCGCTGGCCTTCTTCTCGACTTCCCTGCCGAAGAGGCACCACTCGATCGCGTTCAACGTGCTGCTCTTGCCGCGGCGGTTCTCGCCGACGACGAGCGTGACCTGGCGGTCGAGAGCGACGGAACCCTCGCGCCACCCGCGGAAGTTGCGGATCTCGAGGCGCAGGGGTCGCATCATCCCGCCGTCCCCTTGAGCCGGTCGGCGGTCGCGCGCACGGCCGCGAGCAGCTCCTCCTGCCGGGCGCGGAGCCTGCCTTCCGCGTCCGCCTCGACCAGCGCGCGCAGGACCTCGAGCCGCTCCTCGACGCGCACTCCGCGGTCGCGGATGCGACGCTCGAGATCTTCGAGGCTGGTCACGGCCCTGGCTCCTGGCGGCGGTCGACGAACGAGACCTCGACGGGTCGCCTACCTTATATCCGGGGGCGAGCGCCCGTGCGAATCGGACCCCGGTCGGGGATCGAGCGTTCCGCGCCCGCTGCATTGGGGAATCGAAGGGCTCGATCCGGCCCGTCGAACCCCGGGCGGGGCGATCCTCCGGACCGGGAGCCGCCGCAAGCCCGCACGGGTATCATCGGCGCCAGTCCGGTCCACACGGGGGGGACCTTCGGTGCCGCTCCTGATCGCCGAGGGCAGCGTGGGGACCGGACGCTTTTCACCCGTCCTCGCCCCGCGCACCGGGTGCAAGGCGGTGTGGCCTACCTCCCGGCGATCGACGTGGTCGAGCAGCGCTCGCACTCGCGTTGCAGGATCTCGAACAGCTCGTCGATGTGCTCGGGACGCGTGCGGAAGTTGACCGGGCAGATGCGGAACCAGGAGCGGCCCTCGACCCCCTCGAGGTAGTTCCCGATGCGGTCGACGAGCGCGTGTCCGGTCTCGCGGAATTCGTTGGGCTTCATGGCGTCACGTGGGTGCTGTCGAATCCGAGCCGGAAACACCGGATGAGTCCGCTCTTCGTGGCCGGATCGCGTGGCAGGCCCCGGCCCCAGGATTGTCGGAACGAAGCTCGCAATCCGGACCCGCAGCCGCTACAATCATGCCCTCAACGCGTCCCAGGGTCTTCCAGGGACGCTCCGCTTCTTCCTGCAAGGCTCGGCACGAAGGCTCGGCTTGATTCCGCGAGCCGCGGGATGCCTTGGCATGGAATCCTTCCAGAAGCGCAATCGGGAGCGTCGAAAGCTCCAGAAGCGCAAGGACAAGCAGGATCGAATGAAGGAGCGCGCGGAGGTCAAGCACCAGGACGCGCCTGGATCCGAGCCCGTGCAGGCCCCGTCCGACACCGCTCAGGCCCTGGCCGGGGATGGCCCCGCGACAGAGCCGCGCCCCGAGGGGCCATTGACATGATCCGAGAAACCATCAATCGAAAGAGCAGCCCCGCCGTCACCTCCGACCAATGGCACGTCCTCCACGCGCGCTGGTCCGGGGATCTCGAGGGCGAGCCGCGCTTCCTGCGCTCGATCGTCAGCGAGCACGCGGACAGCGCCGCAGCCGCGAACGCAGCGCGAAAGATCGTATCCTTGTTCACGAAGGAGATGGTCGCCCGCCCGCGCGAGACGCGCGATCAGATCCTCGTCCGCCGGCCGGGCTACAAGTCCCTGAAGACCGCGAAGCGGGTGGAGAAGCGCCACAAGTGATCGCCACAGGCCCGAGCGCGGCCCGCGGGCCGTGCCGCAGTCGAGGCCCGTGTTGAGAGTCCGCGCGCGACGTCGGCGTCGCCCTGATTTCCCGGAGCGACCCAACCCGATCTCATGACGCCAGCGACGCCGGACCCGAGGCGCTCGCGAGCGCAGAAGCGAACCCACCCGGGCGCCGCCGGCGTCCAACCGAATCAGCGGGCGCTGAACGCGCCCATCGAACCACCAGGCGCCGAAGAGCGCCCGATCGAATTCTTGGCGCCTGAACGCGCCCGATCGAAACCACCGGGCGCCAGGAGGCGCCACAACGAACTTGATGACTTCCCTTTCCGAACCGCAGGCGCTTCACAGCGCCCGCTTGAACTCCCAGGCGCCCAGCAGCGCCGAAATGAACTTGATGACTTCCTTCTCCGACCTCGGTCTCGTCGAGCCGCTCCAACGGGCTGTGCGCGACGAGAAGTACACCCATCCCACGCCCATCCAGGCGCAGGCCATTCCGCATCTGCTCGAGGGGCGCGACCTCCTCGGCTGCGCGCGCACGGGCACCGGCAAGACCGCCGCCTTCGCGCTCCCGATCCTGCAACGGCTCTCGGCCAGCCACCCCGGTGCATCCGGTCGCGCGCCGGGCCGCAGCGCGCGCGCCCTGGTTCTCGTCCCGACCCGCGAGCTCGCCGCGCAGGTCGGCGAGAGCTTCCAGACCTACGGCCGCTGTCTGCACCTCTCGGTCGCGGTCGTCTACGGCGGCGTCAACCAGAACCCGCAGGTGCGCGCCCTGGCTCGCGGCGTGGACATCCTCGTCGCGACGCCCGGTCGGCTCCTCGACCTGATGGGCCAGGGCCACATCCGGCTCGATCGGCTCGAGGTCCTGGTGCTCGACGAGTCCGACCAGATGCTCGACCTCGGGTTCATCCCGGACGTGCGCAAGATCCTCCGCACGGTCCCGAAGCAGCGCCAGACGCTGCTGTTCTCCGCCACGATGCCGCCCGCGATCGCGGCGCTGGCCGACGGCATCCTGACGAAACCCGTCAAGGTCATGGTGACCCCGGCGGCCTCGACCGTCGACGAGGTCGACCAGCGCGTCTACTTCGTCGATCGCTCCGGCAAGCCGGCGCTGCTCGCCAAGGTGCTCTCGGATCCCGCCGTGCAGCGAGCGCTCGTCTTCACCCGCACCAAACGCGGGGCCGATCGCGTCGCCCGCGGACTCGTCCAGGGCGGCATCCCCGCGGAGGCGATCCACGGCAACAAGTCCCAGGGTACGCGCGAGCGCACCTTGCTCGGTTTCCGCCGCGGCCGCACGCGGGTGCTCGTCGCGACCGACATCGCCGCGCGCGGCATCGACATCGACGACATCACGCACGTGATCAACTTCGAGCTGCCCAACGTTCCGGAGAGCTACGTCCACCGCATCGGCCGCACGGCGCGAGCGGGCGCGAGCGGGGTGGCGATCTCCCTGTGCGACGGAGAGGAGCGCGCCTTCCTGCGCGACATCGAGCGGCTGATCCGGCGCGAAGTGAAGGTGGTAGGCGGTTCGAAGGAGACGCGGAACGGGCGCGAGTGGGAATCCCGCGGCCAGGATCACGCTGCTCACGGGCCGCGTGCGCACTCTCATCGAGCCCAGGGAAGAGGACCTGCCGCCGGCGGGCACCACCCGCACGCTCGCGGACGAGGGATTTCCGCGGGGGCGCGTCACCACGAGGCTCGGGGCAAGGACGCTCACGCACGGACCCCGCGCTCCGGACACGGAGCTCATCTCCCCCGGCCGGTCCTTCCGCACGGAGGAAGGAAGACGTCGCACGGGCATCCCGGTGCGGGCGGGTCGAGCGGGTTCGGCGAAGGGCTCGCGGGTTGAGCTCGGAGAGTCGATCCGGACGCCGGCTTCTCCATCCCGCGCATCACGCGCTTTAGTTCCGGGTAGACGCGTAATTCTTGATCAGCCGATCCGCACTTCGAGGCATTGACTCGTCGCGTCGTGATCCGGTAGCAAGGGCCTCGTGACGTCCCACCCGGCGTCCGAGAGATGCCGCGTGGGACAGGAGAACGTCCCGCACAAGGCTCGAAGGAGACTCGACATGGCTCAAGCGACGGTCGCAAACCAGAAGAAGATCATGGCCAACCAGGGGAAGATCCTCGCGAATCAGAAGAGGATCCTCTCGAACCAGCGGAGCATCCTGGCGAGGTAGGACGGCCGGTGCAGTTCGGATAGTCCGTACCGTCCCTGCGCACGATTGCGTAGCGCGGCGCGCGATCGGTCGTGCTGGAATCGGACCTCGTGGGCATCCTCGACCGCATCGGCGGCACGCCTCTCGTCCTCATCGAGGACATCTGGGTCAAGCTCGAGTGCTCGAACCCGGGGGGCAGCGTCAAGGACCGCATCGCGCGATTCATGCTCGAGGAGGCGCGGCGCCGCGGAGAGCTGCGCCCGGGCGACGTGATCGTGGAGGCCACCTCGGGCAACACGGGGATCGCTCTCGCGCTGGTCGCTCGCGAGCTCGGCCATCGCGCGCTCATCTTCATGCCGGAGCACATGAGCCCCGAACGCCGCTGCATGATCGAGACGCTCGGCGCGGTGGTGCAGCTCACGCCGAAGGAGCAGGGCTTCGAGGGCCCGATCGAGATCCGCAACACCTACCGGGGCCGGCCGGGCTTCTACGTGCCGGACCAGTTCGGGAACCCCGACAACGTGCGCTGCCATCGTCTCACCACGGGCCGCGAGCTGGCCGAGCAGCTCGGCCAGCGTGGCCATCCCCAAATCGACGCCTTCGTCGCCGGTGTGGGGACCGGCGGGACGCTCATGGGCGTGGGCCAGGCGCTGCGCGAGACGATGTCCCGGCTGCGCCTCGTCGCGGTCGAGCCGGCGGAGTCGGACGTGATGAGCGGAGGCGCGCCCGGGAACCACGGGATCATGGGGATCGGCGACGGCTTCGTGCCCGACATCGTCGACCTCCGTGACATCGACGAGATCGTCCGGGTTTCCACGGAGGAAGCCCGTGCGGCCGCGGAGGAGATCCGCAGCGACCACGGCTTCTGCGTCGGCATGAGCGCGGGCGCGAACTTCGTCGCCGCACGCCGGCTGCGCGATCGCGGCCTCGCCGTCGCGACCCTGTGGCCCGACTGCTCGGACCGCTACGGCTCCGTGGGCCTGGAGCCGCCGTCCTCGGACGAGGTGTCGTGCCCGTTGCGGGAGGAGTGCGTGGAGCGGTTCCGCGAGATGCTCGGTCCTCGGCGGGAATAGCGCGCGCTCCTTCGCTGGTCCCCGTCGTTCGCCGCTATCGACGCGCTCGCACCACGCGGTTCGCGGCCACGTCGCGCAGGCTCGTCTCCTTGCCGTCGGGCCACGAGACGAGCACCTGGTCGACCCGCGCGACCGGTCCGAGACCGAAGTGGAAGCGCGTGTCGCTCACCGAGACGTACGAGCCTCCGCGCACTGCGTCGCGCACCCTCCTGCGGCCGCCGCATTCGACGACGACGCGCAGCGCGCCCGGCGCGTCCACGAGCAGCCAGGATCCCTTGCGGGTCGTGTCGTTGCGCAGGAGCGTCGGCGGCGCGTCGACGTTCGACACGACGAGGTCGATGTCCCCGTCGCCGTCGATGTCGCCGGCCGCGACTCCGCGGCTGGACTCGATCACCGCCAGCCCCGGGCCGGCCGCCTGGCTCACGTCGACGAAGCGCGCGCCCTCGCGCGCCAGGAGCAGGTTGGCCTGACGGTAGCGCGTCCCGCTCTCGGGCGGCTGATCGGCCTGCGGGAAGATGTGGCCGTTGGCGACGAAGAGATCGAGCTCGCCATCCAGATCGAAGTCCTCGAGGATCGTGCCCCAGGAGAGCGGCTTGTACGTCGGCTCGAACAGGCCGTAGCGCCGCGTGTCGTCGACGAAGAGGCAGTTGCCGAGGTTCCGGTACAGCGTCGAAGCGTCCTCGGCGAAGTTGGTCACGAACAGGTCGGTGAGTCCGTCGCCGTCGACGTCGCCCGCGGCGACGCCCATCCCCGCCTGCGCCGCGCCGTTGTGGTCCAGGGACGCGCCGCTCCACAAGCCGACCTCCTCGAAGTGCCCGTGGCCGTCGTTCCTGTAGAGGTAGTTCGGGTTCGAGTCGTTCGAGACGTAGAGGTCGAGGTCGCCGTCCCCGTCCAGGTCGAGCGCGACCGCGGTGAAGCTGTAGTAGACGCCGACGTCCTGCAGACCGGCCTTTTCCGTGGCATCGACGAACCGGCCTCCGCCGAGGTTCTCGAAGTAGCGGTTGCGTTCGCCCTCCAGCCCGAACGGGCCCTTCATCACCTTGCGGCCCTTCCAGTCCAGCGTGGGCTCGGCGTGGAGCACTTCGTCCAGCGTGCAGTGGACGTACCCGGCCACGAAGAGGTCCTCGTCGCCGTCGCCGTCCGCGTCGAAGAACACCGCTCCGGTGGACCAGCCGTCGATCCCGGGTCCGTCCGGGACCAGGCTGAACGTCCCGTCGCCGTTGTTGCGGTAGAGCTTGTCCGGCCCGAAGTTCGTGACGAACAAGTCCGGACGGCCGTCGCCGTCGATGTCACCGACGGCGACGCCGCAGCCCCAGCCATCGTCGCCGACGCCGGCCCGATCGGTGACGTCCTCGAAGGTCCCGTCGCCCCGGTTTCGATAGAGTACGTTCCGGCCGCGCTCGACGATGGTCGCGCCCGAGAGCTTCCAGCCGTTGACCAGGTACAGATCGAGGTCGCCGTCTCCGTCGTAGTCGAACAGCGCGAGCCCGCACCCGCCCGACTCGAGCAGGTGCGGCTTCTCGGGCCGTCCGCACCAGGTGGGGATCGTCAGGCCCGCCTCGCGCGCGGCGTCGACGAAGTGGAACCGGGCATGCGACGGCTCGGCAGGAGGCTCTTTGGCCTCCTCCTTTCCGCACGCCCAGGCAATGAACAGGAAAAGCGCCGCAGCGCGCTTCACTCCTCGTGGACCAGGGGATTCGCGATCGCGGCGAAGCGCTCCCACGCTGCCTTGCGATCGGCCTCGGTCTTGGCCGTGCGCATCGTCGCCGAGACCGCCAGGGCTTCCTCCTTGGCCTTGCGGGTGACGATCACGAAGCCGGGCTCGTAGACGCCCTTGGCCTCGCCGTCCGCGTTGTGGTGGTGGCCGCCTTCGAGCAGGCGCTTGCGGACGCCGCCGATCGCGTTGTCGCCTTCGTTGGCGAAGAGCGCGATCTCCGCGGCTGCGTGCTCCGAGTCGGCCCGCGCCACGAAGTCGCGCGCGACGCGGAAGTGGTGGGCCAGGAGCGAGCGGACGAACTCGGATTCGGTGCGCTTGACCGCGAGGATCGTGTCCGCCAGCGCTCCGTAGGCGGCGGCCGTGCTCTTGGGGGTCTGCTGGGGAACGACGAAGCCGAGGGCGGCGACTGCGGCGGTCAGGGTCAGGATCTTGAGCTTCATGCTGGACTCTTCTCTCGAGCTCGAGGGTTGGGAAGGGATCCGGATACGGCCAGATGGTAGCCAGAGCGATCCCCGAGCCTGAATACGGACAGAGGCGTACGCGACGGGAACCCTCGCGAGGTCTCCGTCTAGAGTGGTGGGACCGGACCGCTCGTCCGGGGTTCGCCATGCCCGACTCCCGCGTCCACTTCCTCCTGGGCGAGAGACCCTATGCGTCGCTCGCCGAATACCGCGCCGCCACGGGCGACGACGCCCTGGCGCTGGCTCGCGCAGCGCCGTCCGACCAGGTCCTTGCGACGGTCGCCGAATCGGGTCTGCGCGGCCGCGGCGGCGCCGGTTTTCCGGTGGGCACCAAGTGGCGGACGATCGCCTCGCATCCCTGCTCCACGCGCTACGTCGTGTGCAACGCGGCCGAGGGCGAGCCGGGCACGTTCAAGGATCGCTGGCTGCTGCGCCGCAACCCCTACGCGGTCCTCGAGGGGCTGCTCGTCGCGGCGCACGTCGTCGGCGCGCGGACCGCGTATGTCGCGCTGAAGGCGTCGTTCACGAAGGAGCGCGCGCGGCTCGAAGCGGCTCTCGCCGAGATGGGCGAGAAGGGCGGGCTCGGCGAGGTGCAGGTCACGCTCGTCTCCGGACCGGAGGAGTACCTCTTCGGCGAGGAGAAGGCGCTGCTCGAGGTCATCGAGGGCAACGACCCGCTGCCGCGCGAGGCCGACCGGCCGCCCTACGAGCAGGGCCTCTTCGCCACCCTCGGCTCGCCCAACCCCGCGCTCGTCAACAACGCGGAGACCTTCGCCCACGTGCCGTCGATCCTGCGCCACGGCGCGGCCTCCTTCCGCGCGATCGGCACGCGCGACACGCCCGGGACGCTGCTCTTCACGGTGAGCGGCGACGTGTGCCGGCCGGGAGTCTACGAACGACCCGCGGGAATCACGCTCGCCGAGCTCTTCCACGAGATGGCCGGAGGACCGCGCGAGGGCCGAACGCTCAAGGCGGCGCTGTCGGGCGTCTCGGCCGGTGTGATCCCCGCCGAGCGCTTCGACACACCGGCCGACTTCGGCTCGCTCGCGCTAATCGGGTCCGGGCTCGGCTCGGCTGGCTTCGTCGTCTACGAAGATGTCGCGTGCATGCCGAGGGTCGCGCAGATGGCCGCGCGCTTCCTCTACGTCGAATCGTGCAACCAGTGCTCGGCCTGCAAGCACGGGCTGCGCACGGCGAGCCGCGCGCTCGATGCGCTCTTCGATCCGAAGCTGGCGCGTCCCGACGACCTCGCTCGCGCCCGCTACGGCGCGTTGAGCGCACCGCAGGGCAACCGCTGCTACCTCCCGGCCGAGGGCGCGGCGCTCATCCCGAGCCTCATCACCCGCTATTCGTCGGAGTTCGAGGCGCAGGTTCGCGAGCCGGCGCGCGCCTCGCAGGCGGTGCCGGTCCCGAAGATCGTCGACTTCGACGAATCGACCGGGACGTTCCTGCTCGACGAGCTCCAGCAACGCAAGCGCCCCGACTGGACCTACGAGCCGCCCCACGAACCGCCGTCGCCGCGCCCGCGGCCCGCGCCGGTGCCGCATGACGGCGCGCATGCAGGGATCCCGCTCGCGCCCGAGCTCCTCGATCGATTGCGCGCGCGCGCCGAGGCGGAAGACATCCCTCTCGAGGTCCTGGTGGAGCGCGCGCTCGACGAGTGGCTGCGCGGTTGAGTCGCTCGGATTTCCCTCGGGAAGGGGGTCGGTGCTAGCGTGTCGCAGGTATCCGCATGAAGGAGGCGCTCCAGAAGCTGCGGCAGCACCTGCTGACCGGCGTCTCCTTCGCCATCCCGTTCATCGCGTGCGGTGGCATCATGATCGCGTTCGGGATCGCCTTCGTCCCGATGACGCCCACAGGCCCGGATTTCTCGCACGCGCCGATCCTCAAGCTGATCCACGACATCGGCACGGCGTCGTTCGGGCTGCTCCTGCCGGTGCTCGCCGGGTACATCTCCTACGCGATCGCGGGCAAGCCGGGGCTCGTTCCAGGCTTCATCGGCGGATATCTCGCCGGCGAGATCAAGGCCGGCTTCCTCGGAGCCCTGCTGATCGGGCTGATCGCGGGCTGGATCGTCGACGCGATCAAGAAGATCCCGGTCTCCAAGTACGTCAAGCCGATCATGCCGATCCTGATCATCCCGATCGTCTCGTCGAGCATCGTCGGCGTGCTCATGCTCAAGGTGCTCGGCGTCCCGATCGCCGATCTGATGGTCAGCCTCGGCGGATGGCTGCAGTCCATGCACACCGGCAACGCGGTCGTGCTGGCGATGATCCTCGGCGCCATGATCGCGTTCGACATGGGGGGTCCGGTGAACAAGTCCGCGTTCTTCTTCGGCGCGGCGATGATCAAGGAGGGCCATTACGGCGTGATGGGAGCCTGCGCCGCGGCGATCTGCACGCCGCCGCTCGGAATGGGCCTCGCCACCCTGCTGAATCGCAGGCTCTGGAGCGAAGAAGAGAAGGAGGCCGGCATCGCCGCGATCGCGATGGGCATGATCGGCATCACCGAGGGAGCCATCCCGTTTGCCGCGGCGGACCCGCTGCGCGTGATCCCGAGCATCATGTCCGGCTCGATGGTAGCGGCGGTCATCGCCACGCTCGGCGGTGTCGGCGATCACGCCCCACACGGCGGCCCGATCGTCCTGCCGGTGGTGGACAACCGCTTCGTCTACGTCGTCGCCATCCTGGCGGGCACGATCGTGACCGCCGTGACGGCGATCTTGCTGAAGAGGCTCGCGCGCAAGCCCGCGGCCGCGGTTGCCGAGGTGTGGGCGTGAGGATCGTCGCCGTCACCGCGTGCCCGACCGGCATCGCCCACACCTACATGGCCGCCGAGCAGCTCGAGAAGACCGCCAAGGCGCTGGGACACCAGATCAAGGTCGAGACCCAGGGCGCGATGGGGGTCGAGAACGAGCTCTCGGTCCAGGAGATCCGCGAGGCGGACGTCGCGATCTTCGCCGTCGACATCGAGGTGGAGCGGCGCGAACGGTTCGACGGCAAGAGGATCGTCCAAGTGCCTGTCCAGGAAGCGATCAAGAGCCCGAAGGCGGTCTTCGAGAAGATCAAGGCCTGACGACGGCGGCTCGGAATCGCGAGGTCGCCGGTCGCCTGCGGGGCCCACCATGGTCCACGAGTACACATTCCAGTGTCCGCTGCCCAACGGGCTGCACGCGCGGCCGGCGAGCCTGCTCTCCGAAGTGGCGGGACGTTTCTCCGCCAACATCTCGGTGACGAACGGCAGGACCACCGCCGTCGCGAACGCGAAGAGCGTGCTGGCGCTCGTCGGGATCGACGTGAAGATGGGCGACTCCTGTCGGGTTCGCATCGAAGGCGAGGACGCCGAGACCGCTCACGCGGCGCTCCGGGAGTTCACCCGCAATGTTCTCCCGGGCTGCGACGAGCCGCTGCCGGTGGCCGAGGCCGGCCTCGGCGTCGTGCTCCCGCGCACGCTCCGCGAGATCGACGTGCCCTGGCACGCAGGGACCGTGGTCTGCCCCGGCATCGGAAGGGGAATCGTGGTGGTGGCGGGCGGGCTCGCCCTCCCGGCGGACCTGGCCCACGAGCCGGCCCTCTCGCGAGGGCAGGAGCAGGAGCGGGTTCGCCGGGCGATCGCCTCGGTCCGCGCCTCGATGGAGGCCGACATGGCCGCGCGGCCCTCCGCCGTCGAAGCGGGGATCCTCCGGGCGCACCTCGCCATCGTCGGCGACGTCGGACTCGGCGAGAAGATCGCGGCGCTCGTCGCGGCCGGCCGGTCGGCCGGGCAGGCGATCGTGAAGGCCGCCGCGTTCTTCGCTGCCCGGATGAGAGCGGCCGAGAGCATCTACGTCCGCGAGCGGGCGGTCGACGTCGAGGACATCGGCCTGCAGCTCCTGGAGCAGATCTACGGTGCCCGGATCCAGGCGGCCGGGGTCGTGCTGACGCAGCCGTCGGTCGTCGCGGCCGAGAACCTCACGCCGAGACAGCTCCTCTCCTTCGACAAGCGCTTCCTGAAGGCGCTGGTGCTGGCCCACGCGGGCGTGACCTCGCACGCGGTGATCCTGGCGCGGTCGTTCGACATCCCGACGCTGACGAGCGTGACGGAGGTGCGCACGATCCTGACGGCGGGACAGGAAGCGATCGTCGACGCGAACCTCGGGATCGTGATCCCGGGAGTCTCCCCGCCGGTCGGGCGCTACTACGAGCGCGAGATGCGCAAGCTGCGACGCCGGCAGGAGCGCTTCGGCCGCCACGCCCGCACCCCCGCGGTGACGCTCGACGGCCTGCGGCTCGAGGTGGGGGCGAACGTGGCGACCACGGAGGAGCTCGCCCCGGCTTTCGCGCAGGGTGCCGACGGCATCGGCCTGTTTCGTACGGAGATGTTGTTCATGGACCGCAACGCCGCGCCCTCCGAGGAGGAGCAGTTCGCGATCTATGTCCAGGCCGCGAAGGCCGCCGGCGGGAGACCGGTCATCATCCGCACGTTCGATGTCGGCGGCGACAAGCCGGTCCCGTACCTGCACGTGCGGCCGGAAGCCAATCCGTTCCTCGGCTGCCGCGGCGTGCGGGTCTATCCCGGGCACCGGGACGTGTTCGCCGCCCAGCTGCGCGCGATCCTCCGCGCCTCCGCGTTCGGACGGGTATGGGTCATGGTGCCGATGGTCTCGGCGCTCGAGGAGGTGCGGTGGGTCAAGGCGCGGATCGCGGAGGCCCGGGCCGAGCTCGAATCGGCCGGCCTCGCCTGCGACCCGGCCATGCCGGTCGGCATCATGGTCGAGGTTCCGTCCGCGGCCTTCCTCATCGATCAACTCGCCGCCGAGATCGACTTCTTCAGCATCGGGACCAACGACCTGGCGCAATACTTCCTCGCGGTCGACCGCGACAGCCCTGACGTGGCCGGGCTCTACAGCGCCCGCCATCCCGCGTTCCTGCGACTGCTCGCGAAGATCGTCGAGGACGCGCGCCGCCACGGTCGCTGGGTGGGCATGTGCGGCGAGATGACGCGGAGCCCCAGGGACCTTCCGCTGCTCCTCGGCCTCGGCCTGGACGAGATCAGCACGGCGGCGCCGGAGATTCCCTCATTGAAGTCAGCCATCGCACAGTCGTCCGCGGCGGACTGCCGCGTGCTCCTGGCGAAAGCGATGGCCTGCCGCAGCGTCGCCGAGGTGGAGGAGGTCGTAGCCGGCTTTCGCGGCCGCGGCGGTACGCGCAGCCTGCTGGACCCCGACCTCGTCGCGGTCGGATCGGACAGCGCCAGCAAGTCCGAAGCGATCCAGGAGATCGTGGACTCCTTCTACGCCGCCGGCCGGACCGACCAGCCGCAGGCGATCGAGGAGGCGGTCTGGGCGCGCGAGACGGTGTACTCGACCGGCCTGGGCCACGGCTTCGCGATCCCGCACTGCAAGACCGACGCGATCGCGGCGAACTCCATCGGCGTCGTGCGGCTCGAGCAACCCGTCGAGTGGGGATCCGTCGACGGCGAGCCGGTGCGCTGCGTCATCCTGCTGGCCATGCGCGAGTCGGACCAGGACGACGCGCACATGAAGGTCTTCTCGAAGCTCGCCCGCAAGCTCATGCACGAGGAATTCCGCGAGCGGATGCTCGCGGCGCCGGACCGCGCGGGCCTGCTGACGTGCCTGGCGGACGAGCTCGGACTCTCGACGGATCAGGTTGGATAGATTGCTCACTCGAGCAAGGAGGTCGGACATGCAGAGGTGGAGCGCGCTTCTCATCGCAGTCGTCGCAACCCTGGGGCTCATCGCACCGGGCCGGGGCCAGGACTTGACGAAGGAGCCGACCCTCTACGTCGTCGGCTATGCGCACCTCGACACGCAGTGGCGGTGGACGTACCCGCAGACGATCCGCGAGTTCCTGGCCAACACGCTCCACGACAACTTCGCGCTGCTCGAGAAGCACCCGGGCTACGTCTTCAACTTCACCGGCTCGCGGCGCTACCAGATGTTCAAGGAGTACTACCCGGCCGAGTACGAGCGCTTGAAGGCCTACGTGGCCGCGGGCCGGTGGTTCCCCTGCGGATCCTCGGTCGACGAGAACGACTCCAACATGCCGTCGGCCGAGTCGCTGGTGCGGAACGTGCTGTACGGCAACCGCTTCTTCCGGCGCGAGCTCGGTGTCGCCAGCGAGGAGTACATGCTCCCCGACTGCTTCGGGTTCCCGGCGGCGCTGCCGAGCGTGCTCGCGCACTGCGGCATCAAGGGATTCTCCACGCAGAAGCTCACGTGGGGCTCGGTCGTCGGCATCCCCTTCAAGGTGGGCTTCTGGGAGGGTCCGGACGGACGCGGCGTGACGGCGGCGCTGGACCCCGGTCAGTACGACGGCGAGGTGACGGAGAACCTGGCGACGAGCGAGGCCTGGAGCAAGCGGATCGAAGCCAACGGAAAGCAGTCCGGCGTGTTCGTCGACTTCCACTACTACGGCACTGGCGACGTCGGCGGCGCGCCGAGCGAAGCTTCGGTCGAGAAGGTCGAGCAGAGCGTCGCCGCCGCCGGCCCGATCCGGGTCGTCGCCGGCCCGGCGGATGCGATGTTCAAGGCCATCACGCCCGAGATGCAGAAGCGCCTCCCGCGGTACAAGGGCGAGCTGGAGCTCACCGAGCACTCCGCCGGCTCGCTCACGTCCCAGGCGGCGATGAAGCGGTGGAACCGCAAGAACGAGCTCCTGGCCGATGCGGCCGAGCGGGCTTCGGTCTCGGCGTGGTGGCTGGGAGGACGCTCCTATCCGGCGCAGAAGCTGGAGGCCGCGTGGACGCTCGTGCTCGGATCGCAGATGCACGACATCATCTCCGGGACCGCCCTCGCCAAGGGCTACGACTACGCCTGGAACGACGAGGTCCTGGCCGCCAACCAGTTCGCAGCGGTGCTCGAGGACGCCGCCGGAGTGGTCGCCGGCGCGATGGACACGCGCACGCAGGGCGTCGCTGTCGTCGTGTTCAACCCGCTGTCGATCCAGCGCGAGGACGTGGTGGAGGCGGATCTTCCCGGCGACGCCGGCGGAGCGAAGGGCGTGAGCGTCGTCGGCCCCGACGGCCAGCTCGTCGCGGCCCAGGTCCTCGGCGGGACGTCACAGTCCGTCCGTGTGGCGTTCCTCGCCAAGGTGCCGTCGGTCGGTTTCGCGGTCTACGACGCCCGGCTGACGGCGTCCGAGTCGCACGCGGAATCGTCCCTGCGCGTCGCGGAGAAGCGGATCGAGAACGAGCGCTACGCCGTCCAGCTGGACGACGCGGGCGACGTCGCCTCGATCTTCGACAAGCCGGCGAAGCGCGAGCTCCTCTCCGGCCCGGCGCGCCTCGGCCTCCACTACGAGAACCCCAGGAACTGGCCCGCATGGAACCAGGACTGGTCGGACCGGCAGCAACCGGCGAAGGAGTTCGTCGGCGGACCGGCGACGATCCGCGTGGTGGAGCGCGGGCCGGCGCGCGTGGCCGTGGAGGTCTCGCGGGAGTCGGGCGGCTCGACGTTCGTCCAGAGGATCCGTCTGTGCGCCGGAGGCGCGGCCGATCGCCTCGAGTTCGACACGACCATCGACTGGGCGACCCGCGAGCGCAGCCTGCGCGCGGCGTTCCCGCTCTCCGTCGGCAATCCGATCGCGACCTACGACATCCAGGTCGGTGCGCTCGAGCGCGGCAACGGTCGCGCCAAGCAATACGAGTACGCCTTCCAGCAGTGGTTCGACCTGACCGACGCCAAGGGGGACTACGGCGTCACCGTCCTGTGCGACAGCAAGTACGGTTGCGACAAGCCGGACGACCACACGCTGAGGCTGACGCTGTTGCACACGCCCGGAACGCGCGGCGGCTACCAGGATCAGGGCACGCAGGACCTCGGCCGCCAGCGCGTGCTCTACGCCCTTTCCGGGCACCCGGGCGACTGGCGTCGGGGGAAAAGCGCAGTGCAGGCAGCCCGACTGAACCAGCCGATCGTGGCGTTCCGCGCCGCTCCGCACGACGGGCGCCTGGGCCGGTCCTTCTCGCTGCTGAGGATCAGCGACGAGAACGTGAGGATCTCGGCGGTCAAGAAGGCCGAGGACGGCGACGAGGTCGTCCTGCGGTTGCGCGAGCTCTCCGGTCGCGAGGTCCAGGGCGTGCGGATCGCGGCCGCGAGACCGATCGTCTCGGCGCGCGAGGTCGACGGGCAGGAGCGGGAGATCGGCCCGGCGACGGTGCGCGACGGCGAGCTCGCGGTGGACATCCGGGGGTTCGAGCTGCGGGCCTTCGCGGTCAAGCTCGGCGAACCCCCGGCGAGAGCGCCGAAGGCGCAGAGCACGCCCCTGGCTCTGGCCTTCGACGCCGACGTCGTGAGCACGAACGCCAACCGCGGCGACGGATCCATGGACGCACAGGGCCGCGCGTACCCGGCCGAGCAGCTGCCCGCGACGATCGTCGCGGAGGAGGCGACCTTCGAGCTCGGGCCGACGGCCGACGGAAGGAAGAATGCGGTCGCATGCCGCGGACAGGAGATCCAGATCCCCCGCGGCGACCCCGATCGCCTCGATCTGCTCGCGGCGGCGAACGGCGGAGGGAAGGACGTGAAGCTCGCGGTCCGGGTCGACGGCCAGTCGGTCGCGATCCGGTTCGGCGACTGGACCGGCTACGTCGGGCAGTGGGACCATCGGCTCTGGCAGGGAGACGTGCCCGAGCAGGCCTTCGGCTGGTCCAACGGGCTCGGCGGGCTGGAGCCCGGGTTCGTGAAGCCCACGCCGGTCGCGTGGTTCTGCTCCCATCACCACGCCCGCTCCGGCGACGCGCACTACGAGTACTGCTACCTGTACAAGATCGCGATCGACCTGCCCCAGGGCGCGAGGACCGTGCGCCTGCCCGATGACGAGCGCGTGAAGGTTCTCGCGGCGACCGCGGTGAAGTCCGGCGGCGACCGAGTGGTGCCGGCGTCACCCCTCTTCGACACCCTGGACGATCGTGCGCAGGACGCGCCGCGGATCGTGCCGGGCGCGGGCGCGTTCCGGGACGCGGTCGACGTGAGGATCGAGCCGAGGCTGTACTGGCGGGCCGGCTCGATCCGCTACACGCTGGACGGCGCCGAGCCGACCGCGAGCTCCAGTGTCTACGGCGCGCCGCTCTCGCTGAATCGGACGGTGACGATCCAGGCCGCGGTGGTCGACGGCCAGGGACATCCCGGCCCAATCACGTCGGCGAAGCTCCAGATCGACGACGCGACGCCTCCGACGGTCGAGCGCGTCTCGCCGGCGTACGGCTCGCCGGTCGTGCGCGTGGAGTTCTCCGAGCCGATCGAAGAGTCCTCGGCGCTGGCGGAGAACTGGGCGCTGGATCCCGCCATCGAGGTGCGCTCGGTCCGGAAGGGCGGGAAGGCTCGCGAGGTGATCCTGGAGCTCGCGGCTCCGCCCGAGGTGGACCGGACCTATCGGTTGAAGATCGCCGGCGTGAAGGACGCTTCTCCCGCGCACAACACGATGAAGCCGGCCTCGATCGAGCTGACGGTCAAGGGGCCGGTGTTCCACCTGGGCGAGGTCGCGCGCGAGCAGATGGGCTCGGAGGTCCGCGACGTGCCCGGTCTGCCGACGAAGGCCAAGGATGCGTGGACGATCAACCTGTTCGTGCGCACCGACAAGCAGCCGGAGGATCGCACGGTCATCGCCGGCTTCGGCGTCTGCGAGGACACCGTCGAGGGCGGGGCGCGATACCTCACCAAGTTCTCGAACGGCGTGCATTTCTGGAGCCGCAATCGCGACGTGCCGGGCCGCACGCCGCTCGATCTCGGGCGCTGGCAGATGCTCACGGCCACGTACGACGGCCGCATCCTCCGCCTGTTCAAGGACGGACGGAAGATCGGCGAGCGCGAGGTCGAGCTCTCCGACGACGAGAACGCGGTGCGCTTCGCGCCCCCGGACCCGTGGGAGAAGAAGCGGCGCTTCGAGGGAGAGATCCGGGAGTTCACGATCTGGAGCGCCGCCTTGAGCGAGGACGCGATCCGCTCGCTCGAGGACGCGTCATCCCTGCGCTGAGGAAGGGAATCTCGATCAAGACGCGACGAAACGTCCTGGCGACGACCGGGGCGGACCGCATTCGGCATGCAGCCGGTGGCGGGGTACAATTGCACCGGCGGGGCTCGCGCTACCGCGACCCGGGGGCCATGCCCACGCCCCCGAATCTCGAATTCTTCCCGAAGACGCCCATGCGGACGCGCTCTCTCTGGACTTCGGCCTGGCTCTGTGTCGCGAGCCTGCTGGCAGGCGCGAGCTCGGGCCGTGCCCAATGCCTCGACTGGAAGGCCGGGTTCGGATTGCCCGGCCCGTCCGGAGCCGTGGAAGCGCTGACCGTCTTCGACGACGGCACCGGTCCGGCGTTGTACGCCGGGGGATCCTTCACGAACGTCGAGGGCGTTCCTGCCCACTACATCGCCAAGTGGGACGGCTCGACCTGGTCGGCTCTGGGGAGCGGCGTCGCCGGGCCCTCCCCCTCCGTCAACGCCCTGACCGTCTTCGACGACGGGACGGGACCGGCGCTCTATGTCGGCGGACACTTCAAGAATGCCGGAGGCGTGCCAGCCAACGACATCGCCAAATGGAACGGTTCCAACTGGTCGGCCCTCGGGAGCGGGATGGACAACGATGTCCTGGCCCTGAGCGTCTTCGATGACGGCACCGGCCCGGCGCTCTGCGCGGCCGGGTCCTTCACGACCGCGGGAGGTATGAGTGCCGGCCATATCGCCAAGTGGAACGGCTCGAAGTGGTCGGCGCTGGGTAGTGGAACGGACGCCCGGGTGCACGCACTGGCCGTCTTCGACGACGGCTCGGGCCCGGCGCTCCACGCGGGCGGGGATTTCACGACCGCCGGGGGAGCGAGCGCGGACGGGATCGCCAAGTGGAACGGCTCGGTCTGGTCCGCTCTGGGGAGTGGAACGGACGGCGGGGTTCTGGCCCTGACCGTGTTCGACGACGGCTCGGGCCCGGCGCTCTGCGCCGGAGGAGGCTTCACGACCGCCGGAGGCGTCAGCACCAGCAGCATCGCGAAGTGGAACGGCTCGACCTGGTCCGCTCTCGGGAGCGGAGTGTACGGCGGAGTCCTTGCCCTGACGGTCCACGACGACGGCTCCGGACCGGCGCTCTACGTCGGCGGAGCGTTCCAGGCCGCCGGGACCGTGAGCGCCAACAGGATCGCGAGATGGAGTGGATCGAGCTGGTCGGCCCTCGCGAGTCCGCGCAGTGGAGATTGGTCTCCCTTCGCCATCAATGCCCTGGCCTTCTTCGACAGTGGCGCCGGCCCGGCGCTCCACGCGGGCGCCAGCGTGCTGCAGTTCCCGGGCACTCCCTCCGTATGCCTGGCTCGGTGGGACGGATCGAACTGGGCGCCCGTGGGCAGCGCGGACGGGATGACCGGCAGTGTCTCCGCCCTGGCCGTCTTCGACGACGGCACGGGCCCGGCACTCTACGCGGGCGGGGACTTCCACACGGCCGGAGGCACGAGCGCGAGCGGAATCGCCGAGTGGGACGGATCGAGCTGGTCGGCTCTGGGGAGCGGCGTCGATGGGCCGCACCCCTCCGTCAACGCCCTGACGGTTTTCGACGACGGCACAGGCCCGGCGCTATACATCGGCGGACAGTTCAAGACCGCCGGAGGCGTGCCCGCGAACAGCATCGCCAGATGGAACGGCTCCACCTGGTCGGCCCTGCGAAGGGGAGTGAACGGCGAGGTTCAGGCCCTGGCTGTTTTCGACGACGGCACAGGCCCGGCGCTCTACGTCGGCGGAAACTTCAAGACCGGCTGGGGCGCGACCGCCAGCAACATCGCCAAGTGGAACGGCTCCACCTGGTCGGCTCTGCGAGGGGGAGTGAACGGCGAGGTCCATGCCTTGACCGTCTTCAACGACGGCTCAGGCCCGGCGCTCTACGCCGGCGGGAACTTCACGACCGCCGGGCGCACGAGCACGAACCGGATCGCCAAGTGGGACGGATCGAGCTGGTCGGCTCTGGCCAGCGGCGTCAGTGGACCGTACGCCTCCGTCAACGCCCTGACGGTGTTCGATGGCGGCACGGGCCCGGCACTCTACGCGGGCGGATGCTTCACCACCGCGGGGGGAGCGAGCGCGGGCCACATCGCCAAGTGGAACGGCCTGACCTGGTCCGCCCTGGGGAGCGGGTTCGCCTCCTGGTCCTACATCGGCGTGTCGGCCCTGGCCGTCTTCGACGACGGCTCGGGCGCGGAGCTCTATGCCGGCGCAGGCGGGCTGTTCGAGGGTGCCGCGTCCGATCTCTACAAGTGGAACGGCTCGACCTGGTCGTCGGTGGGGAGCGTGTACGGCGAGGGGAGCTCCATCTCGGCCTTGATCGTCTTCGAAGGCGCGTCCGATCCAGCGCCGGATCTCTACGTCGGAGGCATGTTCCAATCGGCTGGGGCCACGCCCTCCGGGGGGATCGCGCAGTGGCTGGGCTGCGGCCAGCCCGGCGCCGAGTTCTGCTTCGGCGACGGCAGCGCCGGGTCCTGCCCGTGCGGAAACAGCGGAGCGCGGGGTCACGGGTGCGAGAACTCGGCTTCGACCGGTGGCGCGTTGCTCGACTCATCCGGATGGACGAGCCTGGCATTCGACTCGTTGAAGCTGACCTCCTCCGGGGAACGCTCCAGCGCACTCAGCATCTTCCTGCAGGGGAGCGCGGAGATCGCGCCGAGCGTCTTCGGGGCCGGGCTGCGCTGCACGGGCGGCAAGCTGAACCACCTGTACGCAAGGACCGCGAGCGGCGGAGTCGTATCGGCACCGCTCGCGGGGGATCCGAAGGTGTCGGCGCGCTCCGCGGCGCTGGGAGATCCGCTCTCCGTCGGCGCGACGAGGCTGTACCAGGTGTACTACCGCGATCCGAGCCCGACGTTCTGCCCGGACCCCCCGGGAAACACCTGGAATGTCTCGAGCGGGCTGCGGATCCGCTGGCTCCCCTAGCCGCGGCGGGAAGGGTGCGCCCTTCGGCGGCTCAGCCGCCGAGCTGCTTCAGGCGGTCCTGGAAGGTCTTGTTCGCGGGTTCGAGCTCCAGCGCCTTCTTCTCCGCCTCGATCGCATCGCTGAGCTTGCCGGCGATGCCCAAGGCGCGCGCCCGGAGATCGTACGCCTGGGGCTCGGCGTCGAAGACCTGCACGAGCCGTCCGGTGAGCGTCAGCAGGAACTCCTTGTCCGCGGGAGAGAGCTCGTCCCTCTGGTCCCAGAAGAGCGCGGCGTCGGAGAAACCCCAGGCGTGCACGAGGTCGCGATCCGCGGAGATCGCGCGCCAGGCCAGGCTCAGATCGCGTCGCCGGGTGGCGCGGTGCTCCTTGGCATCCGCGAACTTGCCGCCTGTGGTGGAGAGCTCCGCCAGGTAGGCGTGCGTATTGGCGAGCCGGATCCACCCGTCCCAGACCAACTCGGGATCGGCCTCCAGCTCGACGAACGTTTGCAGGTCGTCGATCCTCTTCATGTCCAGCGTGCCCGTCTGGGCCCAGTACTGCTCGATCTCGCTCGTGATCCGCTCGTATTGCAGATGGTGCGAGGCCCGCGACACGCCCTGCGGGTCGAGCTTCGAGATGGCCGCCTTCTGCTCATCCGATCCCGGCGTGTCGCCGCTTTCCTTGAGGCGGGTGTAGAGCTCGAGGCGCGCATCGAGGTCGTCCGCCTTCGCCGCGACCCTGCGGCGCACCGCGTTGATCGTGCCGAGGTCGTACTGGATGCGCGTCGCGTTGGCCAGGAAGGCATCGGTCGTTTCGTAGCCGTTGATGCGGTCGCGCACGCTTCCGTCGGAGTTGAACCACAGGACGACCGGAGGGTCCTTCACGCGGTAGCGGTCAGCCAGGTCGTGCTGTTTGCCGACGTCGACGCGCACGCACAGCACGTCCTTGAGCGCGTCGGCCACCTGGTCGTTCGAGAAGGATTCCAGGGTCATCCGCGAGCAGGCTTCGTTACCGTCCATGCGGAACCAGGCCAGGACGAGCTTCGTCCGCGCTTTGGCATCCGCGAGCGCGACGTCCAGACCCGGCTCGAGCCAGTGGACCTTGTCCGGGTCGGCCCGGGGCGGAGGAGTCGGAGCCGGGACGGGCGTCTGGAGGGCGGGAAGGAATGTGGCGACGGCGAGGAGGAGCTGGATCATCGGGCGGAGGGTCCGCGGGTCTGACTGGAGACCGGAGGAGCGTAGCGTCCGACAGGAGTCCGGGGGACGAGATGGCACGCGATTCCTTCGATGGGAAGGCCCGGGCCTGGGGCCGCGGACCGGATCGCGGGGCACCCCTCCGACGGAACTCAACCCGGCCACGGGTCCGGTCGATAACCCGTCCGACCGTCCCCACGGATCTCCGAGAAGGACGCCCCATGCGGCTTCGGAAGAAGAAGATCATCAACCCGCGCCTCCAGCTGAGGCTCGTCGCAGCCTTCCTTTGCACCGCCGCGCTGGCGGTTCCAATCGAGGCGATCTTCCTCAACCACACGTTCTCCCAGGTCGTGGATCGGATGCCCAACGACGGGATCCGGCTCATGGCCGAGATGCCGAGGTTCATGAGGACGAACCTGCTCCTCACCTTTGCGCTGCTCGCTCCGGTGACCCTGGGAATCGGGATCCTGGCTACGTTCCGGATCGCGGGCCCCCTCTACAAGCTCGAGCAGTTCCTTCGCTCCGTGAGGGATGGGAGGCAGATCGAGCCGTGCCGAATCCGCAAGGCGGACGAGCTCCACGAGTTCTGTGCGCTCCTGAACGAGGTCACGGCGCCTCTCCGCGAGCGCGCGGCGACCGAGCGGAAGCCGGACGTGGCCACCATGCTGGATTCGGTCCGACCGGCGCTTCCGGCGGCGGAGCCGAAGTCCGAAGTAGCCCGTCCCCCGAGCTGAGTCTTCCTCGCCTGGGCAGCGCCCACGGAGTGCGCGGCTCGCCCGTCGCGCCGGGGCGAGGACGGCTGGAATGTCCGCAAGCCAGCCCGCCGCCGAGGCCCTGGAGAGGCAGCTCATGCGGAAGCCGCTCCGGTACGCTATGCTACGAACCATTCCGGAGGGCTCCCATGAAGGAGTCGATCCTCAGCCTCGCATTCGCCTGCCTGCTCGCTCCAGGGGCGCTGCCCCAAGGGCAGGCTCCCCAGCTCGGGGTCGGAAAGTCCCAGTGGGGTTCGATCAAGCCTGACGACCCGCGCCTCTTGCTCGGCAGCGCCACTCAGCGGCTGCAGCTCCTCTCGAAGTCCGACGGCAAGGTGACGATCTCCGCCAGCTCGTTCGACTTCGACGTCTTCCTGCGGGTCGAGACCGAGGCCGGCGACATTCTCAAGGAGGACGACGACAGCGGGGTCGAGACGAACGCTCGCCTCGTGGTCGAGCTGCAGCGCAACCGCACCTACCAGGTGTTCGTGGTCGCCAAGGCGAACGGATCCGGATGGTTCTGGGTCGACTGCCAACCGGGCGAGCATCCGGCGCTCCCACGCGCGGCGAACCTGATCGCGGCGATCGCATTCCACGGCGGGGCGGCCAACAAGGCGCTGTCGGGCGGCGACAAGCCCTCGGCCGCGTCCCACCTCGAGCGGAAGGGATTCTTCCTCGGCGAGCAGGCGAAGCTCGAGGACGCGAAGCAGGCCTGGGACACAGCGCGCTCGCTGTGGGCGGACGTGAAGGACAAGAAGCAGGAGGCCCACGCGACGCTCGAGCTCGGCCGCATCGCCAGCGCGCTCAAGGACTGGACCGGAGCCGAGCAGCGCTTCTCCGAGGCCCTGGCGGCCTACCGCGCGCTCCCCGACGCGGCCGGCGAGGCGCGGACCCTGCTCTCCATCGCGGACGCCCGTGCAGCCGCTGGCGATCCCGCTGCCGCCGCCGCGCGGTACGGCGAGGCGCTCGCCGTGGCGGAGAAGCTCGGGGACACGGAGGCCACGGCGCTCGCCCTGGGCCACATCGCGGATCTGCACCACGCTTCGGGCGACCGCGGCGGCGAGAGGGAGGCGCTCCAGAAGCTCGGCGATCTCTGGCGCGCCAAGCGCGACCTTCCCAAGGCACGCGAGCGCCATCAACAAGCCGCCGGGATCGCCCGCGAGACCAAGAACCGGGCTGGGGAGGGCGCGGCCTGGACGGGCCTCGGCCTGGATTGGCTCGAGGCTCGGGATTGGGCCCATGCGCGCGAGTGCTTCGAAAGCGCGCACAAGATCGCGCTCGAGATCGGCGATCCGCATGCGCAGTTCGAAGCGCTCGAGGGCCTCGGCCGGGTCTGGTTCGGCATGCACGACTATGCGAAGTCGCTGCAGTTCCACGAACAGCAGCTCGCAGCCGCCGGTACGGAGGGGACCGCCGCGGGCCAGGCCAACCTGAAGATCGGGCGGTGCCTCGTGGCGATACAGGACTTCGCGCGCGCCCGGACCTGCCTCGAGGCCGAGCTGAAGCGGGCGAAAGGCGCCGGCGATCATCTGGCCGAGGCCGACGCGCTGGAGTACCTCTCGAACATCGAGATCAGGACCGGCCATCCCGAGAAGGGGCTGAAGCAGAAAGAGCGGGCCAAGAGCTTGCGAACGGGCTCCGGGCAGGACGAGGCGTGGTCGCGGCTCGGAGAGGGCACGGATCAGATCGAGCAGGGCAACATCTCGAAGGCGCAGGAAATTCTTGAGCGATGCCTGGAGGAGTCCCGAGCCAGCGGGGACGCCTTGCTGCGGATGGAGATCCAGTGGAGCCTCGCCCTGTGTCACTCGAGCCGCGGCCGCTACGCCGAGGCGATCCGCTGCTCTACCGATATGGTCGACATCGCCAGGACGCTCGGCCGCCGGATCGACGAGGGAGAGGGTCTGGAGTGCCTGGGCGTGGAGTACTGCAAGGTCGGCGCCCTCGACTCGGCGCTGAAGTACCTCGAGGAGGCGCTCTCGATCGCGCGCGAATCCAGCGATCCCGAACAGGAGCTGGACACCCTGAACGACGTCGCGAACGTGTGGCTCGAATTCTACCAGCAGGACAAGGCGCTCGAGATCTACGGGAAGGTCGTGGAGCTGGCCCGCAAGCTCCACCAGAACCTCCCCGAAGCGGCGGCGCTGAACAACATCGGCCTGGCCCACTTCGATGCCGAGCGCTACGCGGAGAGCCGCCCGTTCTTCGAGCAGGCGGTCCAGTTCGGGGCGGAGATGCAGCTTCCCGCGTACTACGTCGCCGAGTTCCGGGGCCAGCTGGCGCGGGCGCTGCACAAGCTGGGCGACCGTGAGCGCGCGCAGCAGCTCGCCACGGATTCCCTGGCGGTGCTCGGCGCTCCGGACTCCAGCGAGCCGGAAAAGTCGCTGATCCCGCTGTCCGCGCTCGCGGCGATCGCGATCGGCAACGGTGATGCCGCCGGGGCGGGGCAGCTGCTGGAGCGCGCGCGCGGCGTCCTCGAGGATGTGCGCCTGCAAGTCCAGGCGACACCCGAGGACGTCGGCGTCAATCCCTGGCACCTCTACCCGCCGTGGGACCGCTACACCCAGGATCTCGTCCGCTTGCAGGACCTCGAAGGCGACAAGGCACCGTCCGCGCGCAACAAGCTCTTCGCCGAGGGGTTCCGCGCGGCCGACCGCGCCCGTGCACGCGAGCTGGCCAGCGGCATCACCGAGCACCGGCGCGGCACGCGCTCGAAGGACGCCTTGGCGGTCCGGTCCGACTGGAAGAAGACCCTGGCCCTGCTGGACGACAAGCAGCGAGAGGTGTCACAGGCCATCCGGGACGACCGGCCTTCGGAGGATGTCGGCCACGTGCAGCAGGAAGCGCTGGCGTTGCGGACGAAAGCCGAGGAGCTCGGGCTGGCGCTGCGCGCGATCTCGCCTCAGGACGCCGAGCTGGACCTCCCCGACGGAATCGATCCCGCGGCGGTCCGGAATGCGGGGGTGACGAAGGGCTGTGCCCTGATCGAATACGCCGAGGGCGACGAGGACCTCTATGCCTACGTCCTGACCGAGAGCGATCTCCGCTTCTTCGAGCTGGGCAAGCGCAAGGTCGTCGACGAGGCCGTCGAGCGCTATCTCGGCCTGATCGGGTCGCAGCTCGAGCCGGCCAGCGCGGCCGCGATCGCCAAGGATGGCCGGGAGCTCTACGATCGCCTCCTCGCCACCCCTCTCGCCGCCGCCGGAGCGGGAGTGGCGCGGATCCTGGTCATCCCCACCCCGTCGCTGGCCGTGCTGCCCTTCGACGCGCTCGTCGTCTCGGCCAAGCCCGAGGTGCGAGGGTTCGGCGACCTCGAGTTCGTGATCGAGCACTGCGAAGTGGATTACTGTCCTTCCGCGTCGATCCTGGTCGGGATCTCCACGGCAGGACTGCGCAAGCTGGCCGGGAAGGTGCTCGTGCTGGCCGACCCGGTCTACCCCTCGGAAGAGAAGGAGATCCAGGCCTCGGCCTCCAAGGCCACGTCGGCCCCCTCCCTTCTCGCGGGAACGCGATCGCGCCCCGAAGGAAAGGAGTTCGGGCGCCTGATCAAGACCCGCGAAGAGGCGTTCGCCATCGCGACGACCACGGTCCTCCCCGAAGAGACCGAAGCCCTCGCACGCCTCTCCCGCCTGCACGACGGGCGCGGCGGCTCCCTGCGTGCGAAGTACATCGACCTGTGCCTCGGCTCCGATGCATCGGCCGCGATGCTGGCGGGGGACCTGCGGCCCTACTCGGTCATCCACATCGCAGCGCACGGCTGGGTCGACGGGGAGTCCCCCGAGAAGACCGGCGTGGCCCTGGCGTGGTCGGGCACGGGTCCCTACCAAGGCTTCTTCACCATCGCCGACGCGGTCGGGCTCGACCTGGACGCCAACCTGGTCGTGCTCTCGGCGTGCGACACCGCGCTGGGGAAGGTTCGCGCAGGCGAGGGCGTCGAGTCGATGGCCATCGCGTTCCTGCACGCGGGCACGCGCGGCGTCGTCGCGAGCCTCTGGCAGGTGGTCGACTGGGTGGCGGCCGAGACGATGAAGTCTTTCTACGAACGAATCCTGGGCAAGGATCACGAGATCCCCGCCGAGGCGCTTCACGCCGCCAAGCTCGCCATCCGACGCGGCTCCGGCTCGCGCGGCCTGAGGCCGGGCGATACGGGAGGCGGGGGGGACGAAGGGAGCCCGCGCTACTGGGCGCCCTTCATCTACATCGGGCCGCCGCGCTGATCGCGCGTGGTGTCAGGGGTTCCAGGCGAGCCGGCGGGCGACGGACACGTTGAACGTTGCGGCACCGGGGCTGAAGAAGCACCCGAACGCTGCAGGGTCGCGGTAGTAGACCTGGTACCGGCGTTCCGAGCCGCCGAGGATCGGGTCGCCCAGGGCTGCCGAGCGTGCGGAGATCGACGGGTCTGAACCCGACGGGGCCGTGATCGAGCCGCCCGACGCTGATTTCACGTACAAGCGCCTCAGGGAGTCCCCGAGGCAGAGGACCCCGTCGCCGTACGGGGTGCCCGAGGAGAGCTCGGCATGTCCCTGAAGCACGATGCTCAACGCGGTCGGCCTCTCGTCGCTGGTCGTGAACACCAGCGTGTCCGCAGACACGCTTGCCACGCCCAAGTCGATCAGGGTGGCGCCGCCCGTCCCGGACGAGTTGTTGCAGCCCCGGCCCAACCCGGAGGGAAGGTTCCCGCACGGGCACGCGATCACGCTGCCGATGCCCGGTTCGCAGAACGTGACCCCAGGGCCGCCGCTCACGCCAGACAGCGTCCAGCCTTGGAGCGCATCGTAGGGTAGGAAAGGGACGCCGGAGTAGCACCAGTCGACGATGCTCAGAGTCCATGTGCCGGCCGGTCCCGTGATCGAGTTGAGCGGGGTGTTCTGGATCGGGTAGGAGCTGCTCGTCCATGCCCCGGCGCCCGAGTTCAGGAACTGGTTGTACGTGCCGCCGTAGATGCCCGTCGAGCCTTGGCTGAGGCTGGAGCCGCCGGTCTGGACGATGTCGTAGTTGCCGAAGTAGTAGAAGCCGGAATCGCCGCAGTTGGTGCCGTCGAAGCCGGGGCGCACGATGACGTTGTAGCGGGCGCCGGTGGGAGAGGTGAGGAACACGTGAACCTCGCCTCTCGTGTCGTACCCGAATCCCGTGAGGGTGATCTGGGTGATGCTTGCCACCGTGGTGGGCACGGTCACCGCGCTCGTGAAGATCGACCACGACGGGGCCGTGTTCCACACGCCCCCGAGGTACGTGCAGTCGGGGACCAAGCCGCCCGGTCCGGAGACCGAGAACGTGGTGGCCGACGCAGCCGCGGCGAGCGACAGAGCGAAGATGGTGGAAAGCGCTAGGGTTCTCTTCATGATGGAAACTCCTGGGTTGTCTTGCCCCGACACGCGTGGCGCAGGCAGCGTTCTCGCGAGCCGGCCGGCTTTTCCCGGGGTCACCCTCATCTCCTCGATGGACCCTGGCCGATCCGGGTTGCCGCACAGGATAGTCGATTCCCCGTTTTCGGGGGCGCGTTCCCCGAGGAAATGCCGCGCCACCTGGGGCGAGGCGTGCGCCCTTGTGGCCGGCAGGGGGGGTGGACCTGTGTTGCCGCGCTCCGCGCGAGCGCCCCCCTCCGAGCTCGAGATGCGCGGCGGTCCGGGCTGATCGCCCAGATCGTCAGGGCGTCCAGAGGATCTTGCTGCCGACCGAGATGTTGAAGGTCGCGCCGCCGGGAAGGAAGGCGCAGCCGTAATTCGCAGGGTCGCGGTAGTAGACCTGGTAGAAGCGGAATGTGCCGGGTGCGATCGGGTCACCGAGCGCGGCCGAGCGGGCGGAGACGGTCGGGTCCGCCCCCACCGGCGCCGTGATCGAGCCGCCGACGGCTGCTTTCACGTACAGCCGCTTCAGGAGGCCTCCGGTGCCGCGCACTCCGTCGCCGTACGCGAGGCCGGGAGGGATCGCGGCATTCCCCTGGAGGACGATGCTCAGCGCCGTCGGCCTCTCAGCCGTGGTCGTGAACACGACCGTGTCCGCAGAGAGGTGTGCCACGCCGACGTCGGTCAGCGTGGCGCCACCTGTCCCCGACGAATTGTCGCAGCCCCGGGCGGGTCCGGAGGGAGCATTTCCGCACGGGCACGCGATCCAACCGTTGAGCCCGGGCTCGCAGAACGTGGCCCCCGGGTGGGCGCTGCAACTGCCGCGCACCAGCACGTTGGCCGGGAAGCCGGCCGAGTCGAAGGTTGCCGGCGGGTGGGCGTTGTTGAGGAGGTTCGCGTAGTCCGCCGGGGTGGTGTTGTCGTTGCCGAAGAACCACGAAACGCCCGGCGTGACGCAGGTCTGGTCCATCGGAGCCACGAACTGGCCCGCGTTGTGGGCCAGGCCGGCGCCGAGGAAGAACACGCCGTTCACGGTGACCGGCGTGATGGGGATCGTGTTGAACGTGTCCGTGTCCACGGCGGCAACGGTCGTGTTGACCACTTGCAGCAGGACGGCGTCGCTGGGATCCCCGTCGTCGTTCGGGTCGTCCCAGATCGCGACCTTGGCCGGTGATCCGTTGCCAGGGCCGTTGCCGGGGAACAGCGCCGAACCCCAGGCCACCTGGATCGTCGAGACCGAGGTCGAGCCGCTCGTGGATCCGAACCGGTTCAGCCACACCATCTCGCCGCCGGCGAGCCAGCCGAGGAGGTTCTCGGTCGTGCCGTCGTCGTACTGACACGGCGAGGGCGGCGGGGCCAGGGTGATGACGAACGTGCCCGAGCCCGCCGCGGCGCCGGGGTAATTGCCCAGCTGGATGGTGTAGGCCTGCGCGTTCGTGACGGGGAAGCACAGGGAC
This sequence comes from Planctomycetota bacterium, assembly GCA_041488095.1. Taxonomy (GTDB): domain Bacteria; phylum Planctomycetota; class UBA1135; order UBA1135; genus DASYPQ01. Next base: position 9,526 of record JBGPOP010000032.1, on the reverse strand, counting down.
GATTGCAGGCCGCAGAAGTCGTCGTTGCACGCGAGCGCCGGCGCGCTCGGGCAGCCGGCACCGGCGTAGACGGCGACCTTGGAGTCCATGCTCGTCCCGCCGCACAGCGAGAGGTGGGCGATTCCCGAAGAGCCCGCCGTCCACGTGAACCAGACGTCGCTGTCGATCCCGAGCTGGCCGAAGAAATTGCAGTTGGCGTTGGCCTGCCCCTGCGCGCCCGTGGTCGCGCCGATGTTGCTGAACGCGAACGGGCCAGGGCCCGAGATGAGCTGGGCTCCGGTGCAGTCGTCGGACGAGGGCGGCGCAGGGGGTTGGATCGTGAACGTTCCGGTTCCCTGGGCTCCGGCGAATCCGCCGATCCGGATCTTGTACACGCTGCCGTTCACGGCCGTGAAGCTCGTCTGCGATTGCAGACCGCAGAAGTCGTCGTTGCACGCGAGCTGCGTTCCGACACAGCTGGTGCCGGCGTACACGGCCACTTCGGTATCGAAGCTGGCTCCGCCGCACAGGCTCACGGTGAAGGACCCGCTCGCGGACGCAGTCCAGTTGAACCAGACGTCGGCGGTGAAGAGCCCGCATGCCGACGGGCCGTCGGTGTTGGCCCCTACGGTGTCGAACGAGAAGGGCCCGGGGCCGGAGATGGCCGTGGCCGATGAGCAGTTGTCATTGGGACCCACGAGGTTCGATCCATTCGAGCCGGTCAGGATCGCTCTCCCGGGAGCGGCCGGTGCGAGGGCCGTCTTGGAGGGGGGCACGGCCACGCCGGAGGCTTGATTCTGGCCGATCGGGCTGGTTTTCTGCGCGCTGGCCGCGGTCGCGAATGCCAGCGCCGCGAAGGCGAGGAGGGGGACTTTCATCTCTCGATTGTCCTGCTTGCAACGGGGGGAGTATCGGCGCGGCGGAGGTGCCCGGACCGGAGCCAGAGTCGGAGTGATCCGCTTCCGCATGCACATCGGGTCCGCCGCGTTGGGCGCACGGCCCGTCAAGGGTTCCAGAGGATCGTTCGGCCGACGGAGATGTTGAAGTTCGAGCCGCCGGGAAGCAGGGTGCAGCCGAAGATCGAAGTGTCGCGGTAGTAGACTTGGTAGTAACGGGTCGACCCAGGCAGGATCGGATCGCCCAGAGTGGCCGAGCGGAAGTGGACCGACTGGTCTGCGACCGCCGGGGCCGTGATCGAGCCGCTCCGGGCCGTTTTCAGATACAGGCGCTTCAAGAGGCCCCCGGCGCCGCGGACCCCGTCGCCGAACGCGATGCCGGTGGTGACCTCGGCATCCCCCTGCAGGACGATGCTCATCGCAGTCGGCGTCTCGTCGGTGGTCGTGAATACGACCGAGTCCCACGCGAGGCTCGCCACGCCGATGTCGATCATCGTGGCACCCCCTGTCCCTGACGAGTTGTCACAGCCCCGGCCCAGTCCGGAAGGCGGGTTCACGCAAGGGCACGCGATCACGCCGTTGACTCCGGGCTCGCAGAACTTGATGCCCGGCGGAGGACAGTTGGCGACCGCGAACAGCTTCAAGTAGAAGTCGGCGTGCGGGTTGCCACCGAAGAAGTAGCAGCCCGGGCCCCCGGGCACCAACGTCGCTCCGGAGATCCGGAAGAAGTCGTTCGACGACATGCCCGTGCCCTGTTCCGCCAGGTTGATCGGCGAATCCCAGATCGTGCCGTCCGTGCCCGTGCAGGGCGTCAGAGGACCGGTGAAGGTGCCGCCCGTCCAGGTGACGTCGCCCGCGATGATCGGGCCCGTGCCGGTGCCCACGTTCGCGGGGGCCGTCGGGCCCTGGGAGAAGCCGAATTGCTCCGAGCTCGAGGGGCCGGTCCACGTGCCGTCCTGGTCGCCGGAGAGGACGAAAGCCGGGGTCGTCGCGCTGACGTCCATGTCGACGCTCCAGCACAATTCGCTGCCGGCCGCGGTGCCGCCCGGGAGGCCGGTGACCGTGAAGGTGTAGTCCGGGACCATGTCGCCGCCACCGCACAAGGCGTAGCTGTTGGCGAACTCGTACACGTAGGTGATGCCGCCCCCGATCAGGTCGGAGCAGTACGCGATCCGGAAGCCGTTGACCGTGTAGCTGGTCTGGCAGCCCGGAGCCTCGTCGCGCTCCGTGTAGTAGAAGACGCTCGGCGTCCTCGGGCCGGTCGGGCTGGGGACGCGGCTTCTGTGCTGCCACTTCTCGCCGGTGACCTGTCGGCCGAAGTAGGCGGGCGCGCAGCTGTTGTTGTAGATCGCATCAGGGCCCGTGACGTTGGCGAGGGTGCTGTTGCGTGTCCACGTGCCCGTGGCGACGTGATACACGCCCAAGTGCCTGATCGGGGCGGTGACGGGTTGCAGGCGCGAATGGATGTCGCGCTGGGCCATCGCGCTCGCGCCCAGCAGCACGACGGCCGTGGTGGTGAGAAAGTGACTATGCATTACGGTCCTCAAGAACTGGTGAGTGAGCAGTCAGCGCGGCCCCACTCTCGCGTGCCCGTGCGTCCGGATGAGGCGACCTCCGGCACGCCTTCGGTCGGATGCTGAACGCCGGCGGCGGGTGGCGCTGCGACCGCGCGCAGGACGCGCTGCACAGGACCCGTGCTCGGGCCAACACGAAGGGAGACGAGGACACCATCCCGACCCTTTTTCCGAACCTCCAGGCTCGTGGCGAAGCTCTCCCGCCCTCCCGTGGGGCCACCCTCTCTCATTGGATGGACCCCGGGGGGTCCGGGGTTCCACTCAGGATAACCAATTCTCAGCTGCGGGGTGCTCGTTTCCAGAGGAAGAGCCCCGGACCCCCGGGAAGACCCAGGCCTTCCGGACGGGAAAGAGCCCGGGGGACCGTGGGCCGGGCCCGGCTTCAGGAGCCGTTCCTTGCACCTCGCGCAAGTGTCCAAGGAGATGTCGCGCTCCATCGCCGCTGTAGAGCAGGTTCGCTCATCTCCCGGTCTCGACGACTTTGATTCCGGCCAGCCGCCTGGCGTTCCCAGGACTCCGTGCGTCGGGCGTTCGATTCCCTACCAGATCACCGCAGTCCCGTTGCTCGCGTTGAAGGTCAGCGGGGGACAGAAGGCGGCCGCGGGGTCGCGGTAGTAGGCCTGGTAGTACCGCGTCGCTCCCGGAGGGATCGGATCGCCCACTGCCGCCGAGCGGGCGGTGATCGACAGATCGCCCGGACCGGGATAGGAGGCCGTCCCGCCGGACGCGATCTTGACGCCGATGCGCTTCAGCGTTCCGGTCACGCAGCGAACGCCGTCCCCGAACGTGAGGCCGGAGGGGTTGCTGGTCGTGCCCTGCAGGAAGAGCGTGAGCGCGGTCGGCAGCTCGCTCGAGGAGGTGAGGACGACGGTGTCCGGGGTCGTGCTTCCGCGAGCCGAGAGCAGCGCCCCCTGCGTGGCCACCGAGTTGTTGCAGCCGCGGCCGATCAGGCCGTTGTTGCCGCACGGACAGGGCGTCGCGAGCGAGCCGTTGCCGAAGCAGTAGGACGTGAACGGGGTGGCGTCGCCGTAGAGGTCGATGCGTCCCCCGTTGCCGAACACGTTCGCGTGCACCGCCTTGCTGCCCGCGACCATGCGCTGGCCGTCGGCCGAGATCTGGATGCCGAACACCGAGCCGGGCAGGTTCACCGTGCCGAGCGGCGCGTTCTGGTTCCGGGCGTAGAGGCGCATCTCGGCCGCCTGGCCGTTCTGATCCCCCCACAGGCCGACCGCGAAGCGCCGCCCGTCGGCCGAGATCGAGACCGCGGAGAGCAGGTTCTGATAGCCCCCCGCGCCCGTGATGACGTCCGTCATGATCACCGTCTGGCTCGGGACGTCGATGGCTTCGACCTGGTCGACGAGGCCCGGGCTGTAGAAGTACCACCCGTAGGCGATCGTCGACCCGTCGTCGGAGATGTCGATCTGGGCGCAGTAGGTCGCTCCGCCGAGGGGGCGCGTGAACGCGTACACGTAGGCGCCGCCCACCTTGTGGTACACGGTCATCGCGTTGAAGTTGCCGAAGGCGAACACCGAGCCGTCCCCCGAGATGGCGTGGCTGTCGAAGCTCGCACCGATGCTCGTGAAGAACACGACGGCGTGGGTCGCGATGTCGAAGACGTAGGCGGTGGGCGTCGCCGCCGAGCTGAAGTAGAGCGTCGATCCGTCGGCGGAGAGGTCGAAGCCGCGGACGGCGTTGCCTGCGCCGATCGCGATGGGGGTGTAGCTCGAGGGGACGTTCGACGAGGGCGAGAAGACCGCGATGTCGGCCGTCCCGCCTGGGTTGCTGGCGACCGCGACGATCGTCTGGCCGTCGCGGGAGATCGCGCAATTCGTCCCGCCGCCGGTGGTCGTGAAGGGGAACGTGTAGGTCCAGTCCGGCGTCGAGGAGTGGGTCGTGTACTTGTTGAGCACGATGGAGCCGGAGCCGGTCGTGTGGAGCGCGATCTTCGTGATCGTCGACTCCGCCGAGGCCACGTGGTGGTCATTGCTACCCAGAGGAGAGTTGTCGGTCCAGATCGCGGCGGGCGGGTTCGTGTCGTAGCACGAGAACAGTTGCGCGGCCTCGTTGTTGAGCTCGTACTCGGCGAACACCTCGCTCCCGAAGTTGCCGATCGAAACGGCGTTGCCGATCCAGGCCAGCCCGCCGTCCGTGTGGGTCCAGATCGAGCCCGCCGGCGTGAAGTTCCCGGGGCCGCCCTGGTCGTGTGGCGTGGCGGAAGGAACCTCGCGACAGAAAGCGCCGGCGGGAGTGACTTCGAGCCGCAGGGCTCGGGAACTCCCGGCGGCCGGGTGTTGCGCCGACACCGGAGAGGAGAGGACGGATAGGAAGAGGCCCGTGGTCAGCCACGCGGTGCTCGAATGCTTCATGGGAACCCTGCCGGCGATGGTGAGAGCTGAGGAGTGGGGTCGAGGTCTCCATGCTATCCGGGTTCTCGCGGGAAGGGGCCGCGAGTCGGAGAGTCCTGGCGTGAGCCTCGTTCAGGCCAGAGGGCGAGAGCTGCCACCATGACAACCGATCTCATTGCCGCGACCGATGAGAGGGAGGATCTGACCATGGCCGGCCTGAAATCCCCGCACCGGATGCAACCTGCACCGCGACGGGAGCCGGTTCTCGCCGCGTCGAGCCTGGCACTCGCCGCGATTCTTCTCTCGCCCGTTCCGTGTTTCTCCCGACCAGCGATCGCGGCGCTGAAGTGTGGTGACGCGGGTAGAGTGACGGCCCCGGAAGGAGCGAGCATGGACATCACCCAGACCGTCGCGCGCCTCGTTCGCGACGCACCCACCGCCAAGGCGGGTATCGAGCAGGCTCTCGACGCCATCCTCGCGGCGACAGGGACGACGTGCGGCACCGTCCACCTCCTGCAGGCCGGCGAGACGATGCTGCGCCTGGCTGCGGCGCGGCAGATCCCCCCGCCCGTGCTCGAGAAGATCCAGCTGATCCCGATCGGGAAGGGCATGGCCGGCGTCGCCGTCGAGACGAAGCAGCCGGTGACCACGTGCAACCTGCAGCAGGACGACGCGGGGGGCGTGATCCGCCAGGGAGCACGCGCGACCGGCGTGCAGGGCGCGCTCGCGCTGCCGCTCCTGCTCGGCGACGACGCGGTCGGAGCCCTGGGAGTGGCGACGGTCGAGCCCCGCGACTTCTCGCGGGCGGAGATCGACCGGCTCCTCGCAATCGGGCGCGCGCTCGCCTTGGCGGTCGCGAACCGCCCACAGGGTGGGCATCCTGGCGCGGCGTCCCGGTAGCGAGCCGGGACGATTCAACGCCGGCGCACGGCTCAGCGGCGCTCGACCACGTAGTAGTGGCCGCTGCCCCCGGAGCCATCGGCCGAGGTCACCTCGAGGTAGAACGTGTGGCTCGTCGGAGGCCCGACGAAGGTGAGCGCCGCCGTCGGCAGGCCGTCGGCCACGCTCTCGGTGTACACGGAGCCCGGCGGCACGCTCGTGCTCGTCGCGAGGACCGCGCCGGTCGAGTCGCGGATCACGAGGAGCGGGTCGAGGTCGGACCCGTGCCCGGAGTACTCGGAGAAGCCGTCGCTCCCTGTCGCCGTGTCGTCGGCGTAGACGACGAAGGTGACGAGCTCGCCGTTTCCGGCCACGAAGCGGAACAGGTCCAGGTCCCCGGGGATCGAGATCACGCCCGCGGCGAACTTGCCGCCCGGGAACGCGTTCGCCGTGGCGATCGTGTCGTTGGGCTCGGTCTCGTAGGGCGCGGAATGGAAGCGCTTCAGCTCGAGCCGGTAGCTCGTGGCCGCGACCGCTGCGGGGTCGGGCCTCACGCGGATGTGGAACGTGCCGGTCTGCTGGAGGATCGTCGTCAGGACCTGGAACACTCGACCCTCGTGGAAGGGGACCGGCGTCAGTCCATCGGCCGCGAGGAGCGCGACGTCGACCGGGCTGCTCGAGGCCTGGGAGATGGTCGAATCGAAGACCTGGAGCCGCACCATGTCCCCGGGGCTGCCCGAGAAGCGGAACCAGTCTTCCTCGCCGGGGGCGATCGAACCCGACACGGCCTGGCCGTAGGCGATCGGGTCGGCGGTGGCGAGGGAGTCGTTGGGCTCCGACTCCGCCGTGGCCGCGGCCGAGTCTGCCGAGAGGGTGAGAAAGTAGGGTCCGTCGACGCTGCTGGCCGGGTTCTGCGTGACCTGGATGAAGTAGGTCCCCGCGGCGGCGACCTCGTATTGGATCGCCGGATCGGCGAAGAAGGCGTCGTCGTTCTCCGCGAGAAGGGTCGCGCCGTCGACGCCGAAGAGACGCAGCAGCGGATCGTAGGTGCTCGTCGCGCCTTCCCAGGCGCCGTTGCGCTGGCCGACGATCTCCACGCGCAGGACGCGGGGGCCGGGGACCGAGATGGCATAGAAGTCGTCGTTGCCGTCCCGGTGGAACCCGGAGAGCGTCCCGGCGCCGATCGTCTGGGCCGTCCCGGGTGTGTCGTCGACCCCCGTGTCGAGCGGCTGCTCGAGCTCGAACTGGCTCGGCGGCGGCCTGACGTACGTGACGCGCAGGGCGTAGCGTCCTCCGGTGGCGAGATCGTCGTCCGGCTTCACGACGAACCAGTAGGTCCCGTTCGTCGGGACGCGGAACAGCGGGATGTCGAAGTCCTGTGCCCCGAAGGACCAGCCCGAGGTGAAGCTGTGCTCGAGGATCTTCGTGGCGTCGTTGGGGAAGTACACGGTGAGCCGCGGGACGGTGCCGGCCGCGTCCCAGGTGGCCTGGTCGAGGCGGGTGCCGAAGAGCTCGATCTTGATCGTGCGCCCTCTCGCGAGCCGGGTCTGGAACCAGTCCACGTCTCCGAGGGTCGTGACATCGCCCTTGGACGGCGTCCCGAGCACCAGACGGTTGGCCTGACCGATCGAATCGTTCGGCTCGATCTCGAGGACAGCGGCGTGGGAGCCGCCGCCGCCACCGCCTCCTCCGCAGGTAGGGAAGCTCAGGGCAACCGGCGGAAGCAGGGCGATCAGGGCGAGCGGCGGAGTGCTGGGACGCATGGATCTCTCGAGTGTTCTGTGGGGACGCCGCGCGCGAGGCGCGAGGAGGAGTCTAGGAGCCCGTCCGCGCGTTGGCCAGCGCCCCCGCCCGGCTTCCTGTTCGCCCTACCGCTTCTCCCCGGAATCGAAGGGAACGTGGAGCGAGAGGTTCACGAGGAAGAACCGTTCCTCGCGGACCCTGCGGAAACGGGATGCCACCGCCTCGCGCGCGCGGTCTGCGCGCGGATGTGTGACGGGGACGCGCTCGTACGACAGGATCCACAGCCGCTCGCACGAGAAACCCTCGGCCGCCTCATCCAGGCTGACGCAGCGCAGCTCCGGGCCGCCGGGGTGGTAGATCTCCCATTCGAGCGGCGGCTCTCCGAAAGGCAGGAACAGGACCGCGTCTCCGGGTTGGATCTCGTGCGCGAGCATGGCCAGCGCGCCGCGCCAGTCCTCCCTCGACGGCGTGGAGTACATCCGCGCGAGCCCGATCGCACCCCAGACGAGGATGGCGACGACCGCGAGCTGGCGCAACGTCCCCCGGAGGCCGGTGATCCCGCGCGCCGCGAGCACGTAGTACGGCGCAGCCGCGAACGCGACGTAGCGCACCTCGAGCTTGATTCCCCTCAGACCCAGAGCGACGAGGAGGGAGACCGGCAGGAGCCACAGCATCGTGACGAATGCGAGCGGGGCTCGTTCCGGATTCTCCGGACCGCGCGCGAAGAGTCCGCGCAACGCGAGGAGCGCTGGCAGCGTGAGGATCAGTCCGCCGACGGCGTAGGTCCACGAGGGCGTGTAGGCGAACTTCCAGGCGACGGATCCGTTGTTGAAGACGTGGAGGATCCGCAGGAACGTCATCACATCGACGGGGAATCGGTGCGCCAGCGGCCGGTGGGGGAGGACGGAGATCCGCATCTCGCTCGCGAACGCATCGCTCAGGAACCACGGCACCACGAGCAGGACGTACAGCCCCAGGCCCGGCACGACCCAGCCGAGCGGCAGCGGATGGCGACGGCGGAAGAGGAGCGCGAAGAGGCCGAGCGGGAGCAGGGCCAGGACCATGTAGTAGTGCGTCATGGTCGCCAACACCGCACAGGCGACGAAGCCCCACCACGCCCAGGCCCTCCCGCCCAGGACCGCCTCCACGAACAGGACGACCGTGCACAGGAACACGAGCAGGAAAGCCGCGTAGGGACGCGCCTCCTGCGAGTAGTAGACGAGGAGCTGCGAGATCGCGACCAGGAGCGCGGAGAGGTTCGCCGTGCGCCGGTCGAACAGGCGGCGCGCGAGGATGTGCACCGGGACGATCGAGAGGGCGCCGCACAGGACCGACAGGAGGCGCGCCTGCACCTCGCCGCCGCCGACGAGCTTCATCCATGCCCAAACGGTCCAGAAGTAGAGCGGCGGGTGGATCTCCTGGGCGGCCACGTGGCGCAGCACACCGGCGAAGGGACCGCGCGCGAGCGTGACCGTCATCGCCTCGTCGAACCACAGGCTCTCGCGGCCGAGGCCCAGGAGACGGAGCGCGAGCCCCAGGAGCACGATCGCGGCGATGGGCCCTGCGTCGACTCGTCCGCGGGCCGGCCCCGAAAGTTCGCGTTCCCGCGTCATCTCCCCACCCGCACCGCTCCCGCGCAGCAGACGGAGGGCTCAGTGTGCTCGTCGCACCACCGGGGCGCAATGGAGCACGCCCCGGCGTTGCGCGTTGGAATCTGGCCCCCACCGCTGTTCAGGGATGCTGACGCTAGAGGAGGTTTTTCGGGCTTTGTCCTGAAACCGGAGGGGGTTCATCCAGTCGCGCCGGGGAACAGCCCCCGGCCTCGCCCGGGGAGAAAGGACCTCTCGTGCGCTTCCAGCCTCCTCGTTGCCCACGCCCCGACTGCCCCTCCCATTCCTCGGGCCATCACCGCTGGTGTTTCAAGGGCCACTTCCGCCGGGCCTGCGACGGCAGAACCGTCCAGCGCTTTGTGTGCCTGGAGTGCCGTCACACCTTCTCCACCCAGACTTTCCGCGTCGACTACCGCCTCAAGAAGCCTCATCTCAACCTGAGCCTGTTCGGTCCCTTCGTCTCCAAGGTGACTCACCGCCAAGCCGCCAGGGTACTGGGC
>JBGPOP010000031.1:0-51574 GCA_041488095.1 Planctomycetota bacterium | reverse complement strand
CGTGCCGGCCTTGGCCGGGTTCACGCCGCCGACCATCTTCGTGCCGTAGGCGATCGCCTGCTCGCTGTGGAACGTGCCGGTCTTGCCGGTGAAGCCCTGGCAGACGAGGCGCGTCTCCCGGTTCACGTAGATGCTCATCGACGCTCCTGCGGCTAGGCCGCCACGGCCTTGCAGATCTTGGCAGCCGCGTCGTCGAGGTCGCTGGCCGGGATGATCGGCAGCCCCGACTCCTTCAGGAGCTGCTTGCCCTTCTCGACGTTCGTCCCCTCGAGCCGCACGACCAGCGGGACCCCGAGGTCGACGTGCTTCACGGCCTCGATGACGCCGGCAGCGATGACGTCGCACTTCATGATGCCGCCGAAGATGTTGATCAGGACGCCTTCGACGTGCGGGTCCGAGAGCAGGAGGCGGAAGGCCGCCGTGACCTTCTCCGCCGTCGCGCCGCCGCCGACGTCGAGGAAGTTCGCCGGCTCCGCGCCGTGGAGCTTGATGACGTCCATGGTCGCCATCGCGAGACCCGCGCCGTTGACCATGCAGCCGATGTTGCCGTCGAGGGCGATGTAGGAGAGGTCGTGCTGGGCGGCTTCGATCTCCTTCTCGTCCTCCTCGTTCAGGTCGCGCAGCTCGGCCAGCTCGGGATGGCGGTACAGGCCGTTGTCGTCGAAGACGATCTTCGCATCGAGGGCCAGGACCTGCCCCTCCTTCGTGACGATCAGCGGGTTGACCTCGGCGATCGAGCAGTCGAGGTCGAGGAAGAGACGGGCGAGGCTCGTCATGAGCGTGGCCGCCCTGGGCTCCTGCCCCGGCCGGATGCCGATCCCGCGGACGAGCCCCTGCGCGTCGGCGGGCGTGAGCCCCTTCACGGCCGAGAAAGGCACCTTGACGATCTTCTGCGGAGACTTCGCCGCGACTTCCTCGATGTCGACGCCGCCCTCCGAGGAGCCCATCATCGTCGGCCGACGGCTCTCGCGGTCGATCGCGACGCCGAGGTAGTACTCCTTGGCGATCGACGAGCCCTTCTCGACGAGGAGGCGCTGGACGATGCGCCCCTTCGGCCCGGTCTGGTGCGTGACGAGGGGCTTGCCGAGCAGGGCTTCCGCCGCTGCGCGCGCTTCCTCGGCCGAGCGGACGAGCACGACTCCGCCCGCTTTTCCCCGTCCGCCCGCGTGGATCTGCGCCTTGACGACGCACACGGGGCTCTTGAGGTCGCGGAACGCGGCTTCGGCCTCGGTTGCGCTCTTGCACGCGCGGCCTTCTGGAACGGGGATGCCGTACTTCCGGAAGAGCTCCTTGGCCTGGTACTCGTGGATCTTCATGCGGGAACGGGAGGCGAAAGAGGGCCGCAGAGTGTACTCGCGGGGCCACGGACGGGCCACAGGCCCGCGCACGTAGCTGGCAACGAGGATCTCGCGGATAATGGAGGGGGTGTGTGATGGAACCCGAAGATCGAAGCCGCGGGCACCTGCTCGTCGACCGCGAGATCGCGGCCCTGCTCGGGACCGCGATCCGCGCGCCGCCCGGCGGCACGCCGCCCTCGCCCGAGCAGGTCCAACCCGCGAGCATCGACCTGCGCCTGGCCGCGAGCGCATGGCGCATCCGCTCGGGCTTCCTGCCCGGGCCCGAGTCCATCGGCGACCGGCTCGCCGAGCTCGCGCTCTCGCGCTTCTCCCTCGAAGGCGAGGGCGCGGTGCTCGAGCGGGGACTCGTCTACCTGGCCGAGGTCGAAGAGGAGCTCTCGCTGCCGGCCGACGTGCGCGCGCGCTTCAACCCGCGCAGCACGACCGGGCGCTGCGATGTCTTCACGCGCGTTCTGTGTGAACGCCACGGACGCTTCGACGAGGCTCCCAAGGGCTACGCCGGGCGCGTGTGGATCGAGATCTCGCCGCTTTCCTTCCCCGTGCGACTGCGCCGCGGCGACCGCCTGTGCCAGATGCGCCTCTTGCGCGGGAGATCGGCGCTCTCGCAGGGCGAGCTGCGCGACGTCCACCGCGAGGCGCCGCTCGCCTGCGGGCCGGACGGCAAGCCGCTTTCCTTCGCGCACGTGCGATTCGACGAAGAAGGGGGGATCCTGCTCTCGGTCGGGCTGACGGGACGAGATCCGGCCGGATGGCGCGCAGCGGCGCACACCGACGTGCTGGAGTTCTCCAAGGAGGGAGCGCACGACCCGCGCGAATTCTGGGAGCCCGTGCACGCTCCGGGGGGACGCTGCATCCTGGCGCCGGGGACCTTCTACCTCTTCGCCAGCCGCGAACGGCTGCGCGTGCCGCCCGAGCTCGCGGCGGAGATGCAGCCGGTCGACATCGGCATCGGGGAGCTGCGCAACAACTACGCGGGCTTCTTCGACAGCGGCTTCGGGTGGCGCGTCGGCCCGGATGGCAAGCCCTTGCCCGGCGGGACGCCCGCGGTGCTCGAGGTGCGCGCGCACAGCGTGCCGTTCCTGATCGAGGACGGGCAGGCGCTGTGCCGGTTGCGCTTCCACCGGACGAGTGGGAGGCCGGAGCGCCTCTACGGCGAGGGCCGGAGCGCGTCGTACGGCGAGCAGGACCTGACGCTGGCGCGGTGCTTCCGGTCGAGCTAGGGGCGCGCGCGACACGGCGCTCTTGAATTCGAGGCGTCGCGCGACCACAGACCGCGCCATGTCCCTCCTCACTTCCCTCTCCGACGAGGTCGCGTCGGTCGTCGACCAGGTCTCCCCCGCCGTCGTCCACGTCCGCGCGATGCGTTCGGGGCGCAGCGGCAACGCGAGCGGATCGGGCGTCGTCGTCTCCAGCGAGGGCTACGCGCTCACGAACAGCCACGTGGTCCGCGGGGCGGCGGCGGTCGAGGCCGAGCTCGCCGACGGGCGCACGCTGATCGCCGACGTCGCCGGCGACGACCCGGCGACCGATCTCGCCCTCCTCCGCCTCACCCCGGGGTCCGCGCTCCCCCACGCCGCCCTCGGCGACAGCAACGTCCTTCGCGTAGGCGATTTCGCGATCGCGGTCGGCTCGCCCTTCGGCCTCGCGCGCACCGTGACGCTCGGCATCGTCAGCGCGCTCGGGCGCACGCTCAAGAGCGAAGCTGCCGGGAGGACGATCGAAGGCGTGATCCAGACCGACGCCCCGCTCAATCCCGGCAACTCGGGCGGCCCGCTCCTCGACGGGTCGGGGCGCGTGGTCGGCATCAACACCGCGATCCTCCTCGGCGCGCAGGGCCTCTGCTTCGCCGTGCCGTCGAACACGGCCTCGTTCGTGATGAGCGAGATCGTCACCCACGGCCGCGTCCGCCGAGCCCGGCTCGGGATCGGGGGGGAGGAAGTGCTCGTCCCCGCTCCCGTCGCGCAGCGCGAAGGCCTCGCGTCACCGCGCGGAGTCCTCGTCCGCAGCATCGAGCCCGGCAGCCCGGCCTCCCAAGCCGGCCTGCGCGCGGGCGATGTCGTCATCTCGCTCTCCGGGAAGCCGGTCGCGTCCGTCGCGGACCTGCATCGCTCCCTCTCCCGCGATGCGATCGGGGCGAAGCTCGACGTCGGAGTGCTGCGGGCTGGAGCGCGGGTCACTCTCGCGATCCGCCCGAACGAAGCGCGGCCGGCAGCCCGCTAGGGGCGGCCGGCCGCGTGGATGGACTCGTTCGCGGGCAGGAAGCCTACTTCAGCTTCTCCCAGTACTCCGCCGGCATGTCGTGCGCGATCTTGAGCGCGCCGTTCGAGCCGCCGTAGACCGGCTCCTCGATCCTCAGCACCTTGCCGCTGCCGAGCCGCTCGTGCATCTCGTGCTCGATGGCGATGTCCAGACCCTTGATCTGGCTTCCGCCGCCGGCGAGCAGCACGCGGTTCTTCAGCCGTTGCTGGAATTCCGGGTCGAACGTCGCGATCAGCTTGCCCAGTCCCTCGACCATGTGCGGCACGATCGACCGGCACGCCTTGCGCATGATGTCGGTGACATCGAAGGCCGTCGGCTTGCCGTTGACGGGCAGCTCGACGACCACGGGCGTCATGTTGTCGGCCACCGAGGCGTGGCGCTCCTTGATCTCCTTGATCATCTGGATCGTGAACTGCGCTTCGGGGTGCTTCTTCTTCACCGCCTCCATGATCTGGTTGTCGACGTAGTCGCCCGCGAACGTGTTCGTGAGCTGGTCGGCGTCCTCCGGCATCGTGCCGTGCATCCGGCACAAGTCGGTCGTGCCCGCGCCGATGTCGATCACGAGCACGTCGTCGAGCATGTCGAGCCCGTACGCGACGCTGAACGGCTCCGAGCACAGCATGACCGAGTCCACCGACTCCCGGGCGGCCTTGACGATCGCGTCCTTGTGGTGGATCGCGGCCTGTGCAGGCACCCCGATCACCGCGTAGATGAGCTCGTCCTTGCGCGGCTTGGCTTCGCGGATGATCTCGCGGATGAGGTCCGCGGCCGCCTTGAGGTTGCCCTCGACGTCGTCGGTCTTGTTGTTGCTGAGCTTGAGCACGCCAGCCGCCAGCGGGCGGTAGAAGCGGCACGAGAGGCGGTGGTGCAGGGCTTCGTCACCGAAGAGCACCTCCTTCTTCAGGAGCTTCCGGCTGACCACGTCCTTGGGATAGCCGACGTGGGAGGACAGCGTCACGCGCTGGCCGTTGCTCGCCGCCACCGAGGTGCGCGAGGTGCCCAGGTCGACGCCCAGGTACAGGACGCCGGTCTCGGATTTCGTGGTGTCGTCGTTGCTCACCGCCATGTGGGGGGCGATCGAGCCCCCCGCGGCGCGGTCCTTCGTTTCGGCTGCGCTGCTCTTCGTCATCTTCGTTCTCCGTTGAAGTGCACTTCTGTCTTACCCGGGTCCATCCGGCCCGGCGCACGGCGCGCCCGGCCCGGAGTGTTCTCATGCCGCTTGCGGCTGCGCCTCGCGCTTCTGGAAGGCCAGATTCTCGCGGAAGATCACGGCCATCATCGCGCGCTTCTGCTCGGCCTGGGCCGCGTCGAGCGCGAGGCCCTGCACGGTGCGGTAGATCGAGGCCACGCCCTCGTCCACGACCTTCATCGACAGCACGCGCTGGAGCTCTTCCTCGGTGATGCCGAGGAGGCTCGTCAGCTTGGCGATCCTCCGCTCGAGCTTGTCCACCTGGCGCGCGTGCTCGGCCATCTGCGCGGCGACGGCCTTCTTGCGCCCTTCGTAGAGCTCCTCGACCGCGAGCGCGATGATTTCCTTCTCCAGCATCTCGATCTCGGGCGTGCGCGTGGCCTTGGCGAAGATGGCCTGGATCCGGTCGATCAGCGCGGCCTGCTGCATGCCGCCGACTTCGCTGGCTTCCTCCTGGAGGACCGCCCGCTCGACACGGAAGCTCTCGCGCTGCGCCGCGATGTCCTCGCGCAGGCCGGCGATCTCCGCCTCGGCCTCGCGCCACATCACGTAGCGGTCGCCGTTGGCCTCGCGCGCGGCGGAGAGGGCCTTTCCGGCCTTCTCGACCAGCCCCTCGAAGGAGGAGCTCGTCTCCGCGAGCAGGTTGTGGGAGGCGCCGAGGCTCAGCGTGAGCGGCAGCATCTCGCTCCCGGTGTTGACCGGGGACGTGCGCGCGCGCTCGACCAGCAGGTTCCCGAACTCGGAGAAGCGCCCCGGCGGAGTGACCGGGAAGACCGCCATGATCCGGTCGCCCGACAGGAGCGACATCCCGAAGCACTCGCGCTCGCGCGCAACCGTCTTCAGGAGCTCGTAGGCCGCGCGCATCGCCGTCTGCTTGTGCACCCAGCCGCCCTTCTCCTGCATCCCGGCCAGCCCGTCAACGGCCACCATGAGGCAGCACAGCGGCTGGCGCTGGGCGCGCGCGCGATGGAACTCGACGCGCATCACGCCGAGCATCTGCGCGATGGAAAGACGCGAGGCGGCGGGCGCCTGCGCGCGCGGGGAGGTGGTCTGGGTCATCTGGGATCGGGCGCGGCCCGCACGGCCAAGCCGGGGACGCGGCAGCCTGAGGGGGAGTCTCCTCCATCCCCGCTGCCACCCACCGACCGGGCACGAGCGATCGTTCCACGTGTCGGGAAGCGGCCGGGGAATTCTTGAGCGCGAAGGGAATCCCGGCCCGGCGGGGACCCTTCAGGGCGCCGGGTGGGCCGCCGCGCGGGCCGCCGCGCGGACTCGCGGCGGCAGCCGCGTCCTCCGCGTCCGGACACCTCGGGAAGTGGTCGAAAGGCCTCTGGGCAGCCGGTCAACGCAAGCTCGTGAATCTGGCCCCCTTGATTGTGCCTCGATCCGCCCCAAGTCCTTTTCCGCCAACACTCTGTCAGCGGCCCAGGATCCCCCGGCGCGCCTGGCGCTCGTGATCGGTCGCAACCCCTTGCGCCGACTGGACCCCCCCGAGGGTCAAGGACAGCGAAGTGTGCCAGGTTCCAAGCTCGTCACGGGCCGGTCCTTGCCGGCCCCGGTTTCGCGATGGCCATCGGGCCGGGTCTCCGGTCGCGCGGCGTCATGAGCCTCGCCCTTCCAGGTGCCCTTCGGATCGCCGGCGCGGTCGAAGAACGTGAGGCACGCGTCGCCGTCCTGCCCGACCCCGATCCGCGCGAGCACGCGGCCTTCGCCGGAGAAGAGGCTGAGCGCCGGTGCGCCGGAGTAGGCGTCGGCAACGATGCGCTGGCGACCGGCGGTGTCG
Organism: Planctomycetota bacterium; assembly: GCA_041488095.1. Lineage (GTDB taxonomy): Bacteria > Planctomycetota > UBA1135 > UBA1135 > DASYPQ01. The sequence goes on along the minus strand of JBGPOP010000031.1, from coordinate 44,985 downwards.
CGCAGAACCAGGCGTTCGGCGAAGACGGTGTCGCACGGGGCGGGGGCGGCCAGGCCGAGCAGGCCTCCCGCGGCGGCGAGAGGGCGGCCGAGACGCCGCGTGCGGCGGTTCTCGCGCTCGAGGCGTTCGAGGCGGGCGGTGAGGTCCGAGACTTCCGAGGTCAGGGCGATCTTCCTTCGAGGGTTCGGGGTCGAGGGCACGGCGCCAGGAAGTGCGGCCGCGGGGAGGGTCGGGTGGACGGTCTACTCGACGGCGTGTTCCCGGTCACGCTTCGTCTCGGTGGCCGCGGTCCGCGCAGCGGGATACCTTGGCGCGCCATGAAGCTCCCCCTCGCCGTGTCGGTTGCGATCCTGGCGCTCCTCTTTTCCTGCAGGCCCTTGCGCAAGGGCGACTCGGAGAGCGAGGGCGGGTCGGGACCGCAGATCCACGGGGAGGTCCGGGCCGGGATCAGCGGCCGGTCCGGCACGATGACGAAGTCCGACAGGAAGTCGGACGATCCATCCAAGGACCGGGCGCAGGGATCCGGCGCGAAGGACCTCAGCGCCAATTTCGAGGTGCCGGCGGGCCTCGCCGTGACGCTCTTCGCCGAGTCGCCGCAGCTCTACAACCCGACCGCGATGGACGTCGACGTGCGCGGGCGCGTGTGGGTGACGGAGGGCGTGAACTACCGGCAATGGAACGGGCGGAACCCGGGGCTCCATCACCCCGAGGGCGACCGCGTCGTGATCCTCGAGGACACGGACGGCGACGGCGCGTGCGATTCTTCGAAGGTGTTCGTGCAGGACAAGGACCTCGTCTCGCCGCTCGGGATCGCGGTGATCGGCGACCCGAAGAATCCGAAGGTGAAGAAGGTGGTCGTGTCGTGCTCGCCGTCGATCTTCGTCTACACGGACGAGGACGGCGACGACAAGGCGGACAAGAAGGAAGTCTTCCTGACCGGCTTCGGCGGGCACGACCACGACCACGGCGTGCATTCGGTCGTCGTCGGACCGGACGGGCGCTGGTACTTCGCGGTCGGGAACGCGGGGCCGCACATCGTGAAGGACAAATCGGGATGGACGCTGCGGTCGGGGTCGATCTACCGCGGCGGCGGGGAGTTCGAGGCGGACAACCATCCTGGGCTCGTGAGCGACGACGGGAGGGTGTGGACGGGCGGGCTGATCCTCCGTTGCGAGCCGGACGGCACGAAGCTCACCGTGATGGCGCACAACTTCCGGAACGAGTACGAGGTCGCGCTCGACTCGTTCGGGAACATGTTCACGGAGGACAACGACGACGACGGGAGCCAGGGCTGCCGGACGGCGTGGGTGATGGAGGGCGGGAACTACGGGTACTTCTCGGCGGACGGATCGCGCGAGTGGCAGGCGGATCGGCGGCCGGGGCAGGACGTGTGGGCGGCGCACTGGCACCAGGACGATCCGGGGGTGTGTCCGGCTGGCACGCGGAACGGCGCGGGCGGACCGACGGGCGTGTGCGTGTACGAGGGCGATCTCGTCCCGCAGATGACCGGGAAGGTCCTGGACGCCGACGCGGGCGCAAACTGCGTGTACGCGCACACGCCGGTCGCGAAAGGCGCCGGGATCGATCTCGCGCCGGGCAAGCTGATCGCAGCGAAGCCGAAGGAGGGCGACGAGAAGTGGCGCTGGTTCCGTCCGAGCGACGTGTGCGTGTCGACGGACGGCTCGATCCTCGTTGCGGACTGGTGGGATCCGGGTGTCGGCGGACACCAGGCAGGAGATCGGGAAGCGTACGGGCGGATCCTGCGGATCGCGCCGATCGGCGCACGGTACAGCCCGCTGCACCTCGATGTCACGACGCTCGACGGACAGGCCAAGGCGCTGGGGAGTCCGGCAGTCAACGTGAGAGCGCTCGGCAGCACGGCTCTCGGGCGTCAGGACCCAGGGGCGTTCGGCGAGCTGTGCGGATTGTGCGATGCGAAGAATCCTCGCCTCCGCGCGCGTGCCCTGTGGCTCCTGGCGCGGACTCCCGCGGGGCAGAGCTTCATCAAGAGCAAGCTCTCGATGCTGGATTCCGATGGGACCGTGGCTGTCTTCCGCGCCCTGGAACAGGCGAATGCGGACTTGACTCAGTGGAGCCAGCTGTTCAGCCCCTACAGTCACCCTTCAGCCGTCGAGCGCGAGCTCGCGATCTCCCTGCGCGACCAGGGCTGGGAGCTATCCCAAGAGAGGGTGACCCGACTCGCACAAGGCTACATCCGCGCGGATCGTGCGGCCCGCAGAGGCTCTATCGCCCATGACCGATGGTCCATCGAGGCGATCGGCATCGCTGCGCAGGGCAAGGAACAGAAGCTCTATGACGTGCTTGCGTCGGAGAACGAGACCGACCCGTCGAAGTGGAGCGAGCGCTTCGCCGACATCGCTTGGCGACTGCATCCTCCTGGCAGCTTGGCAGCGCTGACCGCGACGGGTCGCTCGAAAACCCTCGCACCCGAGGACCGCCGACAAGCCGTTGAAGCGATCGCGTTCATCCGCGATCGCAAAGCCGGAGAGGCGATGCTCGATCTGGCGCTCGGAGGGCCCGAGGACGTTCGGCCGCTGGCGGCGTGGTGGGTCGAGCACAACGACACGGCCGACTGGCGCGAGTACCACCTCGCGGCGCAGCTCCCGAAGAGCGGGCGCGAGGGCGCGACCCTGCGCTGGACGAGCGGCATCCTCACCCAGGGCTCGGTCGACGTCGACGTCGACATTGCGGGCGGGAGGACCCTGTGGCTCGTCGTGACGAGCGGCAAGCTCGGCAACGGCTGTGACTGGTCGGACTGGATCGAGCCGCGTCTCACGGGACCGAACGGCGACCTGCGCCTCGTCGATCTCTCCTGGCGCAGCGCGACCGCCGAATGGGGTAACGTCAACAAGGGGAAGAACGCGAACGCAGGGCCGCTCGCGATCGGTGGCACGCCGTACGACGAGGGGATCGGCACGCACGCCGTCTCCGAGATCGCGTTCGATCTGCCGAAGGGTTGCAGCCGCTTCCATGCCCTGGCCGGGCTCGACGACGGCGGGACGTTGCAGAAAGGCTGCCATTCCGACGTCGAGTTCCAGGTCTGGGTCGCGTCCCCTCCCGATCCCGTGGCTCTCGAGGCGATGGCGAAGCCTCTCGTCACCGCCGACGCGAAGCCGGAGGACGTCGAGTCGGCCGCGAAGGCCCTCGGCGCACAGCGCGAGGGCGGGCTCCTCCTTCTCCGACTCGCGGGCAACAAGAAGCTCACCCCCCGCGCGGTCGAGGCCGCGGGACGATCCATCCGCGACAACCCCGATCTCTCCGTGCGCGCGCTCGCGCTCGAACGCTTCCCGGTGGCATCCCCAGCCTCGGCACCGCGAGCCGAAAAGGCCCTGAAGCTCGCCGGCAGCGCCGGGCGCGGGGCGCGAGTCTTCTTCGGCGACGCGGCCAAGTGCTCCGTCTGCCACGCCTACCACGGCCGCGGCGGCGACATCGGCCCGGACCTCACGACCATCGGGGCAAAGTACGGGAAGCCCCAGATGCTGGACGCGATCCTCAACCCGAGCAAGGCGATCGCGAACGGCTACGAGGCCTGGCTCGTCGAGACGAAGGACGGGCTCCTGGAGAGCGGGTTCCTCCTCTCCGACGGCGACGCGGTCGTCCTCAAGGACACGAGCGGCAAGCGCCACGTCATCCCGGCCTCCGAGATCGAGACGCGGACACAGCAGAAGGTCTCGACGATGCCCGACGACATCGCGCTCGGGCTCTCGACGCAGGATCTCGCGGACATCCTCGAGTTCCTGCGTTCGAACCCGCGCGCGCCGGGAACGCGCCTCGAGAAGCGCAGCCTCTTCGACGGGAAGACTCTCACGGGCTGGACGTTCTTCCTCGAGGATCCGAAGGCGAGGATGGAGGACGTCTGGTCGGTGAAGGACGGCGTCCTGCACTGCAAGGGACGTCCGATCGGGTACCTGCGCACGACCGAGGACTTCACGAGCTTCGTCCTGACCGTAGAGTGGCGCTTCGATCCGGCGCTCGGCGCGGGAAACTCGGGCGTGCTGCTGCGGATGACGGGCGCGGACAAGGTGTGGCCGCGGAGCGTCGAGGCGCAGTTGAACAGCGGCGATGCGGGCGACATCTGGAACATCGACGAGGTGCCGATGCAGATCGATCCGGCGCGGACGGAGGGACGGCGAACGGTCAAGCTCGCGCCGTCGAGCGAAAAGCCGCTCGGCGAGTGGAACCGCTACGTGATCACGCTCGACGGCGGGGAGCTCACGCTGGAGGTGAACGGCGTCAAGCAGAACGAGGCGCACTGGGTCGACGAGCTTCCGGGGAAGATCCTCCTCCAGTCGGAGGGCGCGCCGATCGAGTTCCGCAAGATCGAGATCGTGCCGATCGAGCGGTGAGCGCGGAATACGGTACCGCGTCAGTTCTTCCGCGATCGGATCGCACTCCCGGAGCCTTGCGGGTTCATCGTGGAAGAACTGACCCGGTACCGTATTCCTAACCGCAGGTATCGAGCTCGAGGTTCGCGCGCTCGACGGCGCGGCCCTTCGACGCCCGGATCGCCTTCCGAAATCGCTCGAGCAGGTCTTTCCGCCCAGCCATCGCGAGCGCCTCCTCGACCAGCCGCCGCGACTCCGGCGCCTTCCACCTCACGAGCGCCTTCTGCATCCTCCGCTCGCGCTCCCCGCGCGGGACGTAGAGATCCTGCATCGTCAGCGGATCCTTCCCGGTCACGTACTGCACGCACGCGCGCGTCATCGGCAGCGGGATGAACTCCTGCACCTGCTCCGGGCTGTAGTTGCGCTCGAGCAGCTTCTCGAACAGCACGATCGCGTCCGTGAGCGTCGTCCCCGGGTGCCCGACGATGAAGTAGTTGACCAGGTGCTGGTCGCGCCCGATCTCCTTGCACTCCGCCTTGTAATCGGCCTCGTAGCTCTCGTAGACGTCGAACGAGGGCTTGTTCATCGCCTTCAACGTCTCCGCCGACGCGTGCTCGGGCGCGAGCTTCATCCGCCCGGGCACGTGATGCTTCACGAGGTCGTGGTGCAGCGGCAGGAGCTCGCCCTTCTTGTTCCGCAACATGTCGTAGCGGATGCCCGAGCTCACGAACGCGTGCTTCACGCCCTTCGCCCCGCGCACGAGCGAGAGCAGCCGCCGGTAGCCCTCGGTCGTCTTGTGCAGGCGCAGCGCCGGACACGGATCCGGCGTCAGGCAGTCGCGCCCCAGGCACGGCTCGCCCTTCTCGAGCAGCTTGCACCCGAGGCCGTACATGTTCGCCGTCGGCCCGCCGACGTCGGTGATCGTGCCGCGGAAGTCGTGGTGCGCCGCGATCGCGGCCGCCTCGCGCAGGATCGACTCCTCGCTCCGCCCCTGGATCGTCCGCCCCTGGTGGAACGTGATCGAGCAGAACGAGCAGTCCGCCATGCACCCGCGGTGCGTGTTCAGCGACCAGCGCACCGGCTCGAGCGCCGCGATCCCGCCCGCCGCCGTGTGGTCGGGATGCCACTCGCGCCGGTAGGGAAGATCGTAGTAGCTGTCGACCTCGGCCTGCCCCGGCGGCTTCCCCGGCGGATGCTGCACGACGAAGCGCGAGCCGTGTCGCTGCGCGAGCGGCCTCGAGGACGGGCTGTTCTCCTCGCGCACGGCGTAGAAGAGGTCGATCAGCTTCTCGGAGTCCGCCGCCAGATCCTCGAACGACGGCACGACGCGCGTCCTCGCGGGCAGCCCTGCCTCCGCCAGCACCTCGCACGTGCCCGCGATCCCCGATAGCGATTCGCCGCGCGCCAGGCGCTCCGCGATCTCGATCGTCTGCCGCTCCCCCATCCCCCATACGAGGAGGTCGGCCTTGCTGTCGACCAGGATCGACCGGCGCATCTTCTCCTCCCAGTAGTCGAAGTACGCCAGACGCCGCGGACCCGCCTCGAGCCCGCCGACGACCACCGGAACGCCCGGGAAATGGTGCCGCGCGAGCGCCGTGTACGCGATCGTCGCTCGGTTCGGCCGCCCGGGGACGCCGCCGGGGCGGTAGACGTCGATCCTGCGCTTCTTCTTCGCCGCGGTGTAGTTTGTAACCATCGAGTCGATCGTGCCCGCGGTGACGCCGACGAAGAGCTTCGGCGCGGGAAGGCGCTTCCAGCCCTCTCCGCCCGGCTCCAGCTCGGGCACGTCGAGGATCCCGACGCGGTACCCGCGTGCTTCGAGCACGCGCCCGATCACCGCCGCGCCGAACGAGGGATGGTCGACGTAGCCGTCGCCGGTGACGATCAGCACGTCCAGCGCGTCCCAGCCGCGCGCGAGCATCTGCTCGCGCGTGCGCGGGAGGAATTCGGTGAGGCTCGACACGGGTCGATCGATTCTAGGACACCGGGCCCCCGAATCGTGCCCGCGCCGTGAAGCTCAGAAGCTGCCGTGCCGAGCGCGCTGCCGGCGGTTCGTCTTGCGGCCGCCCTTGGTCCGCTGGCGCGTCAGGTAGCCGGTCTTCTTCTTGTGCTTCAGGCTGCTCATGCGGATCTTGACGTGCATGTCGGTGGGTCCTCCGATGCGACCTGGGCGCATCCTCGCGGGGCCCGCCGCGGCCGGAGCCCGGGCAGGCTGGTGATTCGGGCGGAGGAGTGTAGCGGAGGACGGGTCAGCGCGAAAGCAGCGCCTCGAGTCCTTCTTTGACCGCGCTCGAGATCTCCTTCTCGGCGATGGCGCGGATCGCGGCCCTCTGCTCGTCCGAGAGCGACCGGTCCTTCAGCGCACGGACCCTCTGGAGTCGCACGAGGCAGTCGGTCGACTTCCGGATCCCTTCGATGAGCTCGTCGATGCTCTCGGCCGCGAGCTGCTCGCTGATGACGTCGACGACGCCCGCGTCGATGTAGCCCAGGCTCTGGAGCCGGCTGACCTGCGCCGGGGTGAGCTTCACGGGGATCCCCTTGATCCCCGCCTTCACGCGCTTGTCGGCGATCCTCGCGAGCCGCTGGACGAGCTCGCGCCGGCTCGCGAGGAGGTTCGTGCGCGCCTCGGGATCGCGGTTCAGGTCGTAGATCTCGTCGGCGAGCGCGAAGTCGCACTCCCCGCGCGGCGTGGGATGGATGAGCTGCATCCCGTCCTGCGTGATCACGGAGCAGTTGAAGCGCGTGTAGCTGAAGACCGCCTCCTCGAACCCGTTCTTCTCTCCGGGGTCGTCCGCCAGCGCGAGCAGGCTCGTCCCCTCCGCCGACTTCGGCACCGGCAGCCGGCACAGCTCGAGGATCGTCGGCAGGATGTCGACGTTCTCGACCCGCGCGTCGACCACCGTCCCCGGCCGCAGTCCGGGCGCACGGACGATCAACGGCACGTGCACGAGCTCGATCGCGACCTGGCTTCCGTGCGTCTGCTGAAGCGTGTTGACGAGCGTCGCCGGCTTGCCGGCGTCCATCGCCTTCTTGCGCGTGCCCTCGGGGAACTGGACGCGGGTCCACAGTCCTTCGCCGTGGTCGGCGGCGATCACGACCGCGGTCGAATCCCACAGGCCCTCGGACTTGTATGCGTCCAGGATCTCGCGGATGCGGGCGTCGGAGTACGCGACGTCGTCGTCGTAGCCGCCGATCTCCGCCTCGATCGTCCGAAGGCTCGCCTCCTTCTCGACGAGGTGGAGCTTCTCGGTGATCTCGTCGTAGGTGCGCAGCCGCTCCGGGGGCAGGCCCTCCTTCACGTTGCGCCATCTCGCCTTCCCGCCGTGAGCCTCGGGATCGTAGGGATCGTGGACCTCGTTCAGGTGGACGTAGGTGAACGTCGGCTCCTTCCTGTTCGCGTGGATCCAGTCCAGGATCGGTTGGTTCGACTTGTACGGCTCGAGATGCCACTCGAACGTATCGAACCCGCGCTGGAAGCCGTTCTCCGGCGCCAGGAGATCGTTGCAGATGAACGCTCCCGTGTGCCAGCCGTGCACCTTGAAGACCTCGGCCAGGGTCGACTTCTCGTCGGGGATCCGCATGACCTCCTCGGCGACGTAGCCGGAGGTCATCATCGAGACCATGCTCGGCACCGTCCACGACGCCTGCGACACGGCGCGGCGGAAGAGGACGCCTTCCTTCGCAAGCGCGTCGAGCGCGGGCGACGTCGGCCGGTGGTAGCCGTAGCAGGACAGGTGGTCCGCCCGCTGCGTGTCGATCACGAGGAGCAGGACGTGGCGCGGCGGGACGAGCGGGGAGCGGCTGCAGGCCGCGAGCAGCAGGAGGACGAGGAGGTCGAGCCACCTCCGGGAGCCCGGTGTCGGTCTGGTCCGGGGGCGTGATCGAGGAGCGCAGGCGCGCTTCACGCGAGGGTCCCCCCCGCCGGATTGTTCGAGAAGGGCATCCCTCCCATGCTCAAGCGGTCCAGGCGTCGAAGGCGATGGAGTCGATCGCAAGTCAGCGATCGTCGGGCTCCGGAGACGGCCCGACCTCGGGATGAGTTCCGGATCGCGTCACGAGATTGGAAGGCTCGGTTCGGGTCGGTGCCAGGGAGAGGGGCATCTCGAGATCGTCGGGATCCGACGAGGCGCTGCCCATCAACCCGATGACGATCGAGCCGTCGGGCATGCGGTAGACGTCCCAGTCGATGCGTTCAGGCCTGGTGCGTTCCACCGACAACGCCCTTCCCCTTCGAAGCCAGCCGAACATGCCTCAACTCTACCGTGCGAATCTCCGAACCGGCAATCCAGACACCTGCCGAATTGAGCACGCGCCCCAATCGACCGGAGGGATCCTGCCTGTAGACCTCCTCCAGGAAGAGATCGCGATCCGGGGATAGCGTCGACGCCAGGGAATCCCGGCCGTAGCGGCCCTCGACGATCGACCCGTCCTTGAGGGTCACCGTGGCCCAGAACTCGGGTTCCCGGTCCTTGAACGCGAAGACCCAAGCCGTGTCGAAAGGAAGCTCGACGGCGAAGCCCAGCTTCGAGGTCAGGAACGCTCGCAGCCAGCCGCGGCGGTGGGCAAGGCCGCTCGCGATCCCGAGCAGGGCCGGACTGAGAAGCGCGATGACCGGCCAAGCGATCCGGACGGGGAGGGGAAGACTTGTGCGAGCGGCGAGAGCCTCATTCGTTCGAATCCAGAGGGACGGGAGGACCCAGGACCACAGGGCGAAGTTCATCGCGCTGAGGACCAGGATGTCGAGCCAGGAGTCCTCCCGCGCTGGACGACGAAGCTGGAAGTAGCGGTGCACCCTGGCCCAGACGAAGCCCGGGACGATCAAGGCAAGGAGGAAGGGCAGGCGCTCGAAGGTCAGTTCGGGCATACCTGCCGGTCCCCAGGGAAGGTGGACGGAGTGCTCACGGCCGTCCGAACCTGTAGGTCGGGATTCGGTGTCAGGGATAAACCGGAAAAACCTGGTTGGCGCAGAATCCCGCGGCAGGGCTCAGCCCGCCCCGCCGGCACTCGGACCGACCATGTCCTCCGGGACGACCGCCTTGTCGAACTGCTCGCCCGTCATCACCCCGAGCGCGACCGCCGCTTCGCGCAGCGTCGTGCCCTCCTTGTGGGCCTTCTTCGCGACCTTGGCGGCGTTGTCGTAGCCGATGTGGCGGTTCAGCGCGGTGACGAGCATCAGCGACTGGCGCATGAGAGCGTCGATGCGCGCCTTGTCGAGCTCGAGCCCGGCGACGCAATTCTCGCGGAAGCTGTCGCACGCGTCGGCGAGGAGGCGGATCGAGCCGAGCACGTTGTGGATGATCACCGGCTTGTAGACGTTCAGCTCGAAGTTGCCCTGGCTGCCGGCGAAGGCGACGGCGACATCGTTGCCGAACACCTGCGCGCACACCATCGTCAGCGCCTCGCACTGCGTCGGGTTGACCTTGCCGGGCATGATCGAGCTGCCGGGTTCGTTCTCGGGGAGCTTGAGCTCGCCGAGGCCGCAGCGCGGGCCCGAGCCGAGCCAGCGCACGTCGTTCGCGATCTTGAGGAGCGCGACGGCGCAGGCCTTGAGCGCGCCGGAGAGGAACACGAGCGCGTCGTGCGCGGCGAGCGCGGAGAACTTGTTCGGCGCGGAGACGAACGCCAGGCTCGTCTCCTCGGCGATCCTCTGAGCGACGACGGCGGCGAAGCGCGGATGCGAGTTGAGGCCCGTGCCGACGGCCGTGCCGCCCAGCGCGAGCTCGCGGACGCCGGGCAGCGCGGCCTGGATCGCGCGGCGGGCGTCCTGGATCTGCTGGACCCAGCCCGAGACCTCCTGGCCCACCGTGAGCGGCGTCGCGTCCATGAGGTGGGTGCGGCCGATCTTGACCACCTTCTTCCAGGCCTTGGCCTTCTTGTCGAACGCGAGACCCAGCAGCTCGAGCGCGGGGAGGAGGCGGTGGTGGCACTCCTCCGCGGCGGCGATGTGCATCGCGGTCGGGAAGGCGTCGTTGCTGGACTGCGAACGGTTGACGTGGTCGTTCGGGTGGATCGGCTGCTTGGAGCCGAGGACGCCGCCGAGGATCTGGATCGCGCGGTTGGCGATGACCTCGTTCGCGTTCATGTTCGTCTGCGTGCCCGAGCCGGTCTGCCACACGACCAACGGGAAGTGGGCGTCCCACTTGCCGGCGATCACCTCGTCGCAGGCCTGGAGGAGCGCCCTGTGCTGCTTCTTGTCGAGCATCGCGACCTCGCCGAGCTCGATGTTCGCCTGCGCCGAGCACTTCTTGACGAGCCCCAGCGCGCGGATCATCGGGCGCGTGAACGTGTGGCCGCCGATCTTGAAGTTCTGGAGCGAGCGCTGCGTCTGCGCGCCCCACAGGCGGTCGTCGGGGACTTCGATCGGGCCGAAGGAGTCGGTCTCCGTGCGGGTGTTCATGGGGGGAAGGATGGGAAAGTCCGGATGCCCCTGCAACCGCCTCCGCAGAGCCCGGTCCCGGGGCCGTGGCGATACCCGAAAAGCGCCCGCTCCGCATCTACGCCGACACCTCGGTGTTCGGGGGGTGCTTCGATCCGCCGTTCGCGGAGAGCTCGCGAGGATTCTTCCGCTGGGTGAAGACAGGAAGAGTCTTCCTGCTCCTGAGTCGGGTGGTTCGCGACGAGCTCGAGGGCTCGCCCGCAAAGGTGCGAGAACTACTCTGTTCCCTGCCGCCCGAGCACCTCTGCGACGTCCCGATAAGCGACAGTGTGCGTGCCTCGCGCGACGCCTACCTTGCGGCCGGGGTCGTAGGGCGGCGGTCGACTGAAGATGCCACGCACGTCGCCGCGGCGACGGTGGCGCGAGCGGACGCGATCGTGTCCTGGAACTTCAAGCACATGGTCCGGCTGGACCGCATCCGCGGGTACAATCGCGTTAACCTCCAGCTGGGCCATGGCTTCCTGACGATCTTGAATCCCGGGGAGGTATTCCCTCGATGACCAGCAACAACCGCAAGCGGAAGGCGCAGCCGACGAAGAGGTCGAAGCAGGAAGTGCTCGACTGCATCGAGGTCAAGCGTCGCGCCCAGGCGGGGATCCACCAGAAAATTAAGGGCATGACTCGCAAGGAGGAAGTCGCGTACTGGAACAGGCCGCCCGACGGGCCGCTCGAGGTTTGGTGGCGCTCGATCCAGGAGCACTCGGCCTCCGTGCAGGAGAGTCCACTCGGGCGCGACGAGGACACCGCCCGGAACAGGGGCCCGAGCTCATCGGGCCAGGGCAATCCGGCGCGCTAGGCTGCTCCTACAGGAGCTTCAGGTCCCTGAGGATCTGCACGTCCGCCTGGATTGCCCCCGCGGTCTTCTGCATCTGGATGCGCGACTCGTTGTCGAGCGGCAGCTCGACGATCCTCTCGACGCCCGCGCGCCCGAGGATCGCCGGAACGCCCATGTAGATCCCCTCGAAGCCGTACTGCCCGTTCAGGAAGCACGCGCACGGGAGCATGCGCTTCTCGTCGCGCAGGATCGAGCCCGCCATCGCGACCGCCGAGGACGCCGGCGCGTACCACGCGCTCCCGGTCTTGAGCAGGTTGACGATCTCCGCCCCGCCGTTCTTCGTCCGCGCCGCCATCTGGTCGATCTGCGCGCGCGGCAGGAGATCGCCGACCTGGACGCCGTTCACCGTGCAGTGCTGCGGCATCGGCACCATCGAGTCGCCGTGGGCTCCGAGCACCATCGCGTCGACGTCCTTCACGGAGCTCTTCGTCGCCTCCGCGATGAACCACGAGAATCGCGCGCTGTCGAGCACGCCGGCCATCCCGACCACGCGCTTGCCCGGGAAGCCGGTCTTCGCGCGGAACAGGTGCACCATCGGGTCGAGCGGGTTCGTCACCACGATCACGATCGCGTCGGGTGAACCGTTCCGGACGTACTCCGACACCTGCAGGATGATCTTCGCGTTCGTCCCGAGCAGGTCCGAGCGGCTCATCCCGGGCTTGCGCGGAATCCCAGCGGTCACGATCACGACGTGCGAGCCCCACGTGTCCGCGGGGTCGTTCGTCCCGACGATCCTCCCGCCGAAGCCCTCGACCGCCGCCGACTGGTTCAGGTCGAGCGCGATCCCCTGCGGACGCCCCTCGATCACGTCGATCAGCACGATCTCCGAGGCGAGATCCTTGAGCGCGCACAGGTGCGCGCACGTCGAGCCGACGTAGCCGGCACCGACGACGGTGATCTTCCGCCCGGCGATCTCGTTCATGTGCGCGCCAGAGTACGGCGCGCTGCGGTCCGCTCCAAGTCTCCGCGATGCCGGCCGGCCGGGAAGCACGGGCCTCGACCCCGTGAACGCGCTGCCGGCCAGCTTCTACGCCTGGAGACCGCGGTCGTTCAGACCGAGACGGTCTCCATCGCGCGGACGACCGCCTGTCCCATCTCGCGCGTGCCCACCGCGGTCTTGTCGTTGCGGTCGGCCTTCAAGTCATACGTGACGTGCTTGCCCTCGCGGATCACCTTCGCGATCGCGGCCTCGAGGCGCTGCGCAGACTCCACCTCGCCCAGGTGCTCGAGCATGAGCACGCCCGAGAGCAGCATGGCGGTCGGGTTGACCTTGTTCAGTCCCTTGTACTTCGGCGCCGAGCCGTGCGTGGCCTCGAAGATCGCGATCCCGCCGTCGCCGAGGTTCATGCCCGGCGCGATGCCGAGCCCCCCGATCAGGCCCGCGCACAGGTCGGAGAGGATGTCCCCGTACAGGTTCGGCAGGACCAGGACGTCGTAGTCCTCGGGCTTCTGCACGAGCTGCATGCACATGTTGTCGACGATCCGGTCGTCGAACGCGATCTGGGGATAGCGCTCGGCCACCTTGCGAGCGGTCGTGAGGAACAGGCCGTCGCTGAACTTCATGATGTTCGACTTGTGGACCGCAGTGACCTTCTTGCGCTTCTTCCGGGCCGCGTACTCGAAAGCCGCCTTCACGATCCGCTCGCTGCCGCTGATGCTGATCGGCTTGATCGACACGCCCGAGTCCGGCCGGATCCTCGCGCCCGAGAGCTCCTGGATCTTCGCGATCAGCTCCTTCGTCTTCGGCTGGCCCTGCTCGAACTCGATCCCCGCGTAGAGGTCCTCGGTGTTCTCGCGGAAGATGACCAGGTCGATCCCGGAGTAGCGCGAGCGCACGCCCGGGTAGCTCTTGCACGGCCGCACGCACGCGTACAGGTCGAACTCCTTGCGCAGCGCGACGTTGACCGAGCGGAAGTTCTTGACCCCCGCCGGAGGGTTCACCGGCGTCGTGATCGGCGCCTTGATGCAGTTCTTCGTCTCCCGGATCGAAGCCAGCACCTCGTCCGGCAACGGCGTGCCCCGCTTCTCCATGACGTCGACGCCGGCGTCGACCTCACGCCACTCGAAGGCAACGCCGGTGGCCTCGAGAACTTCCTTCGTGACCGCCGCGAGCTCGGGTCCCGTGCCGTCGCCGCGGATGAGAGTGACCTGGTGTCGCATGATCCGGTTCATTGTAGGGATTCCGGCGCGGTCATGGGTCGCAGGCGCACAGAGGCCCCGCCCGAAGCCGAGAACGACCCCGTGCACCGAGTGTCGAGTCCCCCACTTGGCCGCTGCTCTCGCAGCCCGCCGTCCGCGGCGGGCTGCGAGAGCAGCGGAACCGCCGGCGGGACCTCGCCGGCGGCACGGTTGCGCGTTGCCCCCCGTCAGCCTCGGCGTCCGCGAACGATCCCGATCCCCCTACCCTACCCCTGCCCCTTCCCCTGCCCGAGCCCGCCCTCCTCCTCCATCTTCTTCCACCACTCCCTCCACGCCTTGACCTTCTTCGCCCGCTCCCCTTCGCTCGCCAGCGGATCGAAGCGCAGGTCCTTCCCCGTGACCGCCCTCAACGACCCCAGCGCCGCCTCGCGCACCGCCGCCTCGGAATCCTCCAGCGCATCGATCAGCGCCGGCACCGCGCCCGCCGCCTGCAGATCGCCGAGCACGCGCGCCGTCGCCATCCTCACGAACACATCCGCGTCCTTGAGCATCGGCAGGAGGTAGGGCACCGCCTCGGGGTCCTTGCTCTGGCCGATCTGGTCCACGGCCTCCCAGCGCGTCGCCGCCTTGGGGCTCTGGAGCTGGTTCACGAGCGCCGTCCAACGCGAGGCCGCGGGCGCACCGGGACCGGCGGAGGGCGGCGGGGCCTGCTGCGCCTGCTCCTCGAGCTTGGCGATGCGCTCGAGCAGCACCCGGCTGTCGTCCTCGCTCTTGGCGAGGCGGTGGGACAAGTCGTCGGAGCGGCGATCGATGTCCTGGCCTTTCGCGAGCGTGCCCTCGCGCACCTCGTCGATCCCCTGGAGCAGGTCGCGCTGCTCCTTCTGCAGCCGCTCGGCCTCGGCGCGCAGATCGGCAAGCGCCTTCTCGGCGCGTTCGCGCTCGTTCGCGAGCCGCTCCCCGACCTGGCCCTCGAGGGCCGCGACCGCGCCGCGCGCGTCGGCATTCGAGCGCTCCAGGTCGCGCAAGGCGCCGTTCTGGTTGCGCAGCTGCAGCTCGACGGCTCGCCCGTGCTCGCCGAGGGTGCGGATCTGCTCGTTGAGCACAGCGACTGCACCCGCGGCGAAGATCAGGGCGACCATGGCGAGCACGAGTCCGGACGAGCCCGTGGAAGAGGGCGCCGCGGGAATCAGCGCCCCCGGAACTGCGGGCGACAGCCCCGGAACCTCGGGCAAGAGTGCCTGTGCTGCGGGCGAGAGCACCGGAGCCGTAGGCGAGTGCAGCGGAGCCGCAGGCGAGAACAGCGAGGCCGCTTCGCGTGCCGCCGTATCCAGCGTGGCTGAGGCCGCGAGCGTCGCCGGTTCCCGAGCGGACGTGCTGGACTCCGCCTCCAGGGGCGATCCCATGGACGTCTCCCCGTGCGGGTCAGCACCTTCGGCGTGCGTCATCGCGCGGTCGCACTTCGCGCACACGACTCGGCCGCGACGGATGAAGGCGAGACCCTGGTCGAGGTCGGTCTGGGGCACGGACTCGTTGCACAGGTCGCAGAAGTGGATCTCCATGGCGTAGCTTCGTTCTCCCGCTCCGGCGCAGCTGGTGGCATTCTCTTGCTCGCCCCCGTTCCAAGGCACCCGCACCTGGGGAGGGGCGCCTAGGCAACCGGCGGGCCAGAGTCACCTGCCTGTCGGGCTCCGGTGAGCCTATTCTGTAGATCGACCAGACCGTGGAACAAGAACGCCAGTTTCCTGCGCCGCACCTGGCCCCGGCCTTCGAAGCCCTGGGCCTGGAATTCCTGGCCGGCATTCTCCAGGTTGAGGTCTCCCGCCACCCCGAGAATCTCGGCGCCCTGGCCGAGCTGGGCCACGTCTACACCCGCGCCAGGCTCTACGAGAAGGGCCTCGAGGTCGACCGCGAGCTCGTCCGGCGCTGCCCTGCGAACCCGATGACCCACTACAACCTGGCCTGCTCGCTCGCGCTCCTGGGTCGGACCGAGGCGTCGCTCGAGGAACTCGAGCGGGCGATCGCACTCGGCTACGACGACGTCGACCATCTCCTCGCCGACGAGGATCTCACCAGCCTTCGTGGAGTGGCGCGTTTCCAGGCTCTCGTCCGCGCGCTGACCTCATCGCGACCTTCGTCCTGATCGGACAAGGGTTCCGTCCGTCCGTGGGAGCGGAAGCACGCGACCTCTGGCCTAGCTCTTCTTCGGGAGCAGCGGATCCGACTGACGGGTCTGCCACCAGGTCTCCCAGCGGCGGACCGAGTCCTCCCGCACCTGCGGCTCGCCGCGCGGGTCGAAGTCGAAGCGCTCGTGCGTCGCCTCGTAGAGAGCCTGGGCACACAGTGCGCGCGTGATCGGGCGATCGTCGCGGAGTCCGGCGATAAGATCCGGCACGCTCTGCCAATCGCCCAGGCGCAGGAGCGTGCGCGCGCGCTCGAGCGCGAGGTCCGCACCGCCGGCGCCCTTGGCGGGCGGAATCGCCCGCAGCGGCTCGACCAGGCGAGAGTCACGGGTCGCGCCCAGCGCCGCCAGCGCGGCTCCCGAGACGTCGGGGCGCGGGTCCAGCACGAGCTGGAGGAGGGTCGGATACGCGGGCTCGCCGACGCCTGCGAACCACTGGATCAGCTCGACGCGCTCCAAGCCGTGCGTCCAGGGCAGGCGCTTGGCCTTGTCCTCGATCTGAGCGCGAAGCGCGGGCGAGGGCTCGAGCCAGGGTCCATCCGACCCCTTTCGGCTGATGGAGGAAGAAGTCGTGGAAACGCAAGCGCATGTGAGGGCAGCGGTGAGGCTCGCCGCGACGAGCCTCGACAGGCAGAGCCTCAGTCGGCTGCGCTCGCGCCGTGATCGGTTCGGATTCATGAGGCTCCTCCGGAGGGGTCGGTTGACGGGTCGAGCGCGACCCGGCGACGTGCAGTGCGCCGACGAAGTCGCGTCGAGAGGTTTTCGGCAGGGGGAAGGAAGGGCTTGACCGTGCGCTGCGGCGCAGGCTGGTTCAAGGTGCGCGGCGCGAGAAGAAGCCCGAGAGGCCTGCCACAGCGAGGAGGAGGAGTCCCGAAAAGAGGACCCAGGGCGCGGCGGGGTGCGGTTGGGGAGGCCATCGCGCTCCCCGAGACGCTCCGGGGTGCTCTCCCCGCGCCGGGTTGGCGGCGAGGAACTCCATGGCGGGGATACGGGGGCGCGGCAAGCGGAATTCGGCCACTTGCGGCGGCGCCAGGGCGAGCTGGATCGGTGGCCAGGCGTGCGACGCTGCTCCGCTCGCGCAGATCTCCACCCGCGGCACACGCGCCGTGGCTGTGCGCTCGCGCTCCGTGTCGAGCTGGAACTCGTCCCACAGGCTCCCGAAACCCCCGCCGAGGCTAGCTGACCAGCGTCCGGTGCGCACGCGTCGCGGATCGGCGCCCTGGATCGGCGGTGACAGCGCGATCACGGCCGCCGGCGCGTCGCCTTCTCGCGCTTGCGCGCTGAAGACACGCGCCTCGAGCAACGCGGGCGCATCGGCGGGGAGATCCTCGACGAAGAGCTCGTCGGCCTCGACGCGCAATCGCGGCAGAGGCTCGCGCTTGCCGCGTGCGAGCGCACGAAGGAGTGGCTCGAAGAGATCGCTGCGGTCGCGCCAGGCCTGGCCCGAGTCGGCGATGGGAGCGAACGCGCAGGCCGCGGTCATCCCGAGGCCGACGCGCTGGAGCGCGAGCAGCGGCTCGCCGGTCTCCGAGATCCACAATACCCCTGCGCCGGGGACGACCTTGGTGCGGACGTAGCGCTGGATCGCGGGCCAATCGGCGGCCGACTCGGGCTTCTGGGCCCGCAAGACGTCCGCGCCGACGGTAGCGACGGACGAAGGTGCGAGCAGCGTCGGGGATGGGAGCACCCGCAGCTGTTCCCCTTCACGAACGCGGTCCCTGTCGAGTTCACGCCGGAAGATCCGCTCGAGGTTGCCCGACATGCCGAGGTCGAGGAGCGAGCCGACCTCCTCGAGCCGCTCGCCCGGCGCGACGAGGCGGGAGAGGAGGCCGCGGTCGGCGTCGTCCCCCGCGGCGATCACAACGAGCTTCGCGCGCGCCGCGAGCATGCGCTGGAGGATCCGCGGACAGCTTGCGGCAGGATCGGGGTCGGTGTTGTCTCGCCCGTCCGTGAGAAGGAAGACGAGCCCTTCCCGCCCGCTCTTCTCGCGGGCGGAGGCCAGCTCCTCGAGCGAGCGGACGAGCGCCGTAGGCCCGCCTGGACCCTGCGCAACGAAAACGCGATCCGCGGCCTCGCTGCGCGCGCGCTCCCGGCCACGGGGATCGCCCGGGCCAATCAGCGGGATCGCCTCGGATAGACGGTCGGAGAAGAACCGCAGCTCGACCGCGTCGCCCGGCGGCGCGTCGTCCATCAGGACAAGGACTGCGCGACGGACGAGATCGGAGCGCTCGCCCGCCATGCTCCCCGAGCGGTCGACGAGCAGGACGACGTCGCGCGGTTCGAGCTTCTCGTCGGGCGGCTCGAGCGGCAGGAGATGCCGCGGGTCGTCTGGGGGGCTGGGCAACGATCGATCGAAGCCGGAGAGAAACCCGCGGCCAGCCAATGCCAGCCAGCCGCCGCCGCGTCGGACGAACGAAGCCAGGATCTCGCCTGGCAGCCGGTCGAGTGGAATGTCGCAGGTGACAATTGCATCGAGGCTTCCCAGCTGGCCGGCCAGCTCGTGCGCGAACAGGGCCTCGACCTGCAAGCCCTCGGTGGAGTGGATGCCCGGGATCTCCTGAGGACGGTCGCCCCCCGGCATCACGCGCCGTTCAGCCGTTACCCAGCCGACAGCGAGACGCCCTGCGCACCAGACGAAGCCCTCGCTCGAGTCAGCGGTGTCGGCGTCGTCGCCCCGGCCGTGGCGCAAGCCCGTGATGCGAACCGTATTGAGGCCTGGCTCGGCACGCCCGACCTCGCGTCGCACTCTCCATCTCAGGTAGCCGTCTTCGTCGGGAGCAAGGCCGGTGGGAACGGGCACCTTGACGTATTCGGAGTTGAAGCCCGACTCGAATCCGTGCTTGACCGTCAGGGCGACGGTGGTTTCAGGCGCGGGCCCCGTTCCTGGGCCAAAGAAGACCTCGGCATCGACCGCGATCGGAGCGCCAGCCTCGACCTCGCGCGGCAAGGACAGCGGACCGACCGTGACCTCGGGGACGTCCGCGAGTGGGAGGTCGAGCCTTTCGAGGGACACACCGAGATCGCGCAGCTCGCGGAGTATGGGACGCGGATCGTTGCCGGTGTACGTGCCGTCGCCGATCAGCACGACCCTGCAGCTGGCACGCGACGGATCCTGCGCGAGGCCGCGCGCGACTTCGAGCGCATCCGACACGCGCGTCGCGTCTTCTGCCCAGAGGTGGCCCGCATGGGCCGGAGGGACGGTTAGGAGTCCCCCGTCCTTACTCGACTGCGCCGCCTCATCGAGAAAGGAGCGGGCCGGGGCAGGTCCAAAGTCTCGCCGTACCGCACTTCCGTACAGGATCGTGCAGACATCCTCGCCGGCTCGCTCGGCTTCACGGGCTTGTCCCACCAACGCCTGATCGATCCACCCGCCCCAGTCCCGCCGTCGCCAGATCGCGCTCGCAGACACGTCGACGAGGCATACGCGCAGCGGCGGGAGCATCGGACCTGTCCCGGCCCGCTCGCGCGGGAAGAGGAGCCAGGCGCCGACAGCGAGCAGGATCGTGCCGAGCGCTGCGGAGGTGACGGCGATGCGCGCGCTCCAGGCGCGGACGTCCAGGCTCGCGGCGTCGTTCGCCGCCTCTACGGCCGCGTCAGGGTGCGCGTTGCTCACACGTCTGTTCCACCCTCGATCTCGCTCGCGGGGTCGAGTCGATCCAGCCGCCGCCCAGCAGGAGGTCGCCGTGGTAGAAGGCCGCGCCCTGCCCGGGCGCCACCGCCATCTGAGGCTCGTCGAAGACGACGTCCGCCTCGCGTCCCTCCACGAAGACGGTCGAGCTCGCCGGCACGCAGTGGTAGCGGTGCTGCACCGCGCAGCGCAGCTCGCCGCCCGCCGGCACGTCGTAGCCGATCCAGTTCAGGTCCGACACGCGCATCGAGCGCACCGTGCACTCTTCGCGGGAGCCCAGCACGACGCGGCCCGAGCCGGTTTCGAGCGCCACCACGTAGAGCGGCTCTCCCCCGCCGATCCCGTGTCCGCGCCGCTGGCCGATCGTGAAGTGCTCCGTGCCTTCGTGCTCGCCGACCTTCCGCCCCGCCGTGTCGACGAGCTCGCCGGGGTGCAGCTGGATCCCCTTTTCCGCCAGCAGCCTCCGGTAGTCGTTCCCCGGCACGAAGCAGATCTCCTGACTGTCCTTCTTCGCCGCCGTCTTCAGGCCGGCCTGGCGAGCCAGCTCCCGCACCTCGCTCTTCTTCATCTCGCCGATCGGCAAGCGGGTTCGCGCCAGGTTCTCCTCGGCGACACCGAAGAGCTGGTAGGACTGGTCCTTCCCCGGATCCGCGCCACGCAGGAGCCTCACGCGTCCGCGCTCGACCGAGAGGCGCGCGTAGTGCCCGGTCGCGACCCCCTCCGCCCCCAGGTCGCGGGCGAAGCGCAGGAGCCGATTGAACTTGAGGTCGCGGTTGCACACCGCGCAGGGGTTCGGCGTCCTCCCCCGCGAGTACTCCCGCAGGAAGTAGCGGATGATCTCCCCGAACTCGTCCTTCAGGTCGACCGCCTGGAAGGGAATTCCGAGATGGGCCGCAACCATCCGGGCGTCCCGCGCGTCGCTCGCGGAGCAGCAGGACTTCTTGGAGGACTCGTGCGCTTCGACATGCACACCATTCCGCATGAACAGGCCGATCACCGACAGCCCTTGCTCACGGAGCATCCAGGCGGCGACGGAGCTGTCGACTCCGCCGCTCATGGCGACGACGAAACGCTTCTCGGTGCTGGTCATGGCCGGGAGGAGGAGACCCACGCTTTCGCGGTGGGCGGGATTCTAGTAGCTTCTGCGCCCCGGGTTGAATCCCCACCGGTCGAGGAACCTCTCTCATCCCATGCTCCCCACCGCTCGAACCGCCCTCGTCCAGGACGCAGCCGGGCAGACGACCGCCCCGGCCGGACCCGCCCCCGGCGCACCCGCTGCCGCCCCCGCCAGCCCGTTCACGGGCATGCTCGTGCCGTTGATCCTCTGCGCCGGGGTGTTCTACCTCCTCGTGCTGGGGCCCGAGCGCAAGCAGCGCAAGAAGCGCGAGGAGATGCTCAAGAACATCTCCAAGGGCGACAAGGTGATGACCAGCGGCGGTCTCTATGCAACGGTCGCGCAGGTGCAGGAAGACGTCATCACGCTGCAGATCGCCGACGGAGTGCGCGCGCGCTTCTCGCGCTCGGCGGTGCAGAGCATCGTCTCGGACGAAGCCAGCGCGACGGACAAGGCGGGCGAGAGGGTCCTCGAGAAGGCCGGCGAGAAGAAGTAGGTCGAAGGCGCGCGTCGAGGGGAGACCCGGCATGAGCCGCTTCTCCCCCGCGCGCTGTCTGCGCCGCCTCCTCCTGCGCACCCCGCGACTCTTCGTCGCCTTGTGGGCGCCCGACGACCGCGAGCTCGGGGAGCTCGGCGAGGAGGTCGCCGCGCATCATCTCGCGGCGCGCGGATGGAGGATCCTCGGGCGGCGCCTGCGCACGCCCTCGGGCGAGGCCGACCTCGTCGCGCGCTCGGACGAGGTCCTGGCCGTGGTCGAGGTGAAGACCGGCCGGACCGCGCCGATCCCCCGTCCCCGGGGCGCGCACCTCCCGGAAAAGGTGGCCCTGCGCTGGCGGCCCGGCCTGCGCTGCGACGCGCGCCGTCTCGCACGCCTTTCCGCCGTAGGCCGCGAGATCGGGGCCGATCCGACGTTCAGCGCGTTCGCCCGCGGCGGGCGCGTGAGGGCGCGGGTCGACCTGATCGAGGTCCTGCTCGAGGAACCTCGCCGTCGCTTCCGGGTTCTCCACCACGAAGACCTCCGGACTCCTCTTGTTTGAGGGCTCGCTTGAGACGGCGACGCCGTCGTTCCGATCATGGTAATCTCGAGCTCCCCCTACACGCCTGGACGCCGCCTTCCCCTGCGACCGAGGCTGAACGAGCCCGACCCGCGATGCTGAGCGTCCTGCGCCACTACCTCCCCATCCGGAAGGCCCTGCTCATCCTGAGCGAGACGGCCATCCTGACCGCGTGCCTGACGACGTGGCTCTCGGCTCACCTGTGGAACCCGACCGAGGGCGTGCAGAAGCTCCTCGTGCGCGGGATCCCGTCGTTCTCGACGCACGACGCGTTCCTGAGCTGCGTCACGACCTCCTTCCTGCTCTCGCTGATCGCCCAGCTCGCGATCGCGTTCAACGAGCTCTACGACGTGCGCATCTCCAGCTCGCGCTACAACCGCGCCTCGCGGTTCGTCGAGTCGGCCGGTTCCGCGCTGGCGTTCACACTCTTCGCGGTCGTGCTCGTCGACCGCTGGGAGCTGAAGCACGTGCTCGACACGCCGCCGCTGACGACGTCGCAGCGAGTGCAGACGCTCGTCTTCGCGATGTTGACCGGGTTCGTGCTCCTGTACTGGTGGCGCGGGCTGTTCCACTACATGCTGCGGCGCGCGAACTTCGGCCAGCGTGTCCTCATCTTCGGGGCGGGGAATTCCGCGCGACAGCTGGCGCGCGAGATGCTGGAGCGGCCCGACACGGGCTACCAGGTCGTGGGATTGGTGCCGGAGGATCCGGCCCAAACCAAGGAGCGCGGCCGGCTCAGCAGCGAGCGGAAGGCCGCCGGTGGGCGGGGCACGGAGAACTTGGCGCTGGTGGCGGGGAGCACGGAGTTCCGTCCTGCGATCGTGAGCGAGGCCGAGGAGAAGGCCGCGCACGCCGCGGCCGCGAAGCTCGAGGCTGCCACCGCCGCGCTCGTGCTCGATCCGCTGCCCCTCGCCGCGGATGCGGACGTGCCGCAGCCCCGCCCCGCCGGACACGCGGGAAACGGATCGCCCGCGCGCGGACGGCCTGCGACGCTGCTCGCGCTGGCCCAGGAGCTGGAGGTCGACGTGCTCGCGGTGGCCCTCGAGGACCGCCGCGCGGGCCTGCCGGTCGAGGAGCTGCTCCAGTGCCGCCTGGCGGGGATCTCCGTGCGCGAGCAGGAGGCGCTGTACGAGCAGATCACGGGCAAGATCGCGGTCCAGGCCTTGCGGCCCTCCTACCTGATCTTCAACGAGGGCTTCGCCGCGCACCCGTGGAGCGATCTCCTGAAGCGTTCGGTCGACGTGGTCTTGTCCGGGGTGATGATCCTCCTCTCCTGGCCTCTGATGCTCGCGACGGCGCTCGCGGTGCGCCTGGACTCCCGCGGCCCGATCCTGTTCCGGCAGGAGCGCGTAGGCCGCGACGGCCTGCCCTTCACCCTGCTCAAGTTCCGCAGCATGCTCGCGGACGCGGAGAAGGCGACCGGGCCGGTGTGGGCGATCGAGGACGACCCCCGGATCACGCGCTCGGGGCGGTTCATCCGTCGCGCGCGCCTCGACGAGCTCCCGCAGCTCTTCAACGTGCTCGCGGGGCAGATGTCGCTCGTCGGCCCGCGGCCCGAGAGGGCGGTGTTCGTCGAGGAGCTGGCCAAGCGCATCCCCTACTTCCGCCAGCGCCACATCGTGAAGCCCGGGCTGACGGGGTGGGCGCAGATCAGCTACCGCTACGGCGCGAGCTTCGAGGACGCGGTGCAGAAGCTCCAGTACGACCTCTTCTACATCAAGAACCAGTCGCTGCTCTTCGACCTCTCGATCCTGTTCAACACGGTCAAGATCGTGATCTTGCGGAAGGGGACGTAGCGGGACGGCCGTCGGGCCCGCCGGACCCTCCTCGGGCTCTCGGGCCAGGATGCTATTCCTCGCCCCAGATCAGGGGCCCGGGGGTCTCCCAGAAGTCCCTGGACAGCCCTCTCCGCGGGTGGTTACATCGAGCCCGAGAAAGGGGTAGTCCTGCACCCGGATCGGATCCGCTTTCGCGCAGCCGCCCGAGGTCGCAGGTTTCCCGTCCGCTTCGCACACTCCCTTCGCAGAGGCCACCCATGAAGCACAACGGTCTTCTGGCGGCGAGCCTTCTCGCTGCCTTCGCCATCTCGAGCTTTGTCCCCGCCCACGCCCTGCCAGGCTGCTGAGGCCCGGCCGGGGGGGTGAGTTCACCCTCAGCGCCCGCTGCAGCCGGCCCGATGGGACCCGGTGGCGCCGGCCCAGGCAACGCCCCACGGGGCCCATCCACCAAGGAGTGGCTGAAGCTCGCCTGGGACTACGCCGTGTACCGGTCCGATGCTTCGAAGAGCGACGGGACCGACGTCAAGGCCAAGCGTCAGGCGCTGGCCCGAGAGGATGCCCTCCACGCGATCGCGGGGTCCGACCCTCGGCCGCTGATCGTGCTGCGCGAGTGCCAGTTCTGCAACAAGACGGACAAGGCCTTGCTGAAACCAGGTGCGGACAACGAGCGCACGCTCCTCCTGTCGCGCTGGTTCCACTGTGTCAAGCTGCCCGTCGACGTCATCCAGCCCGACCACCCCTTCAACGCGCTCTTCCCGACGAACGATGCCGAGCACCTGTTCGTCTGCTCAGCCGATGGTTCGGGCAAGATCCCCCTCGAGTCCCAGACCTCGCGCGTCGAACTGTGGTCGGCGATGAGCCGGGTCCTCTCGACCGCATACTCCAAGGACCCGTCCGCGGCGGCCAAGGACATCGTGCACGTGTTCGACAAGCTCGACATCCTCGACGGTCACGTCCGCGACCTCGAGAACAGCCGGGACCAGCTCCTGGAGACTGCCGGAAAGCTCGACAAGGACAAGGTGCAGAAGCTCGAGAAGGAGATCGATTCGGCGAAGAAGGAGATCGACGCCTCCCTCAGGTCGATCGACCGCCTCGCCAAGCTCGATCTGAAGCCCGCCAAGAAGGCCGAGCGTTCCTGACGGCAGCCATGCTGCGAAGAGGTGAAGGCGGGTGCCCGTCGCCCGCCTTCCTCGTTTTCTCGCGCGCCACCCTGTCGCTGGCAGCCTTCGTCGCCGCGCCGGCGCTCCCCGGAAACCTCGTCGCCCCGTCGCAAGGCCCGGATGCCAAGCCGGAGGTCTTCGAGAAGGTCGATCCCTACACGCGGGGCGAGCGCGACGCCCTCGAGCGAGCGGGCTACGTCTCGCTCGGGCCGTTCGAGTGGGCCGAGGGGATCCGCACCGACGACATCCGCGAGACCCTCGGCGGCCTGGATGTCCTGTGGGTCGAGACGGCGCACTTCAAGATCGGCTCGACCCTCGAGTCCTACAAGCCGCCGGGCGATCCGCGCGAGGACAAGAAGCTCGACCTCGAATTCGCCCGCCTCAAGCCGAGGCTCGAGAGGTTCAAGCCTCCCAAGAGCAAGATCGATCCGTGGATGCGCCTGCACCTCTTCGCGCAGCGGCTGGAGGACGTCTACGCCGACTTCGTGGCGCGCTTCGGCCTGGCCGAGACCGAGTTCCCCGACGGCCGCAAGGCACCCTCGGCCACCGGACCCTACCTGGGCGACGGGCCCTACCTCGGGATGGACCGGAAGTTCACCGTGCTGCTCACGGAGAAGACCTCGAGCCTGGGGCGGTTCGTCAAGCGCTATGGCGAGCGCGAGCCACACGAGTGGGACCGGTTTCCTCTCCCCGGGGGAACGATGTTCTTGGGGATGAGCGCGGAGGGCGTGCGCACGCTCGGCTACGACCTCGACGCCGGTCTGCACTGCGCCGTCGTCGCCGAGGTGACCCACAACCTCCTCGACGGCTTCCGCAAGTCGTGGTCCGCGTGCCCGCTCTGGTTCGGATACGGCCTCGCGCACGTCGCCGCGCGCCGGGTCGACGAGCGTTTCACCCCCGCCGCCGGAAAGGCGAGCGCGTCGGATGAGGACTCGTGGAAGTGGGAGCCGCGCGTGCGCGGGCTGATCCAGAACAACGTGGCCCTGCCGTGGACGGGGATGATCGCCTGGGAGAAGTGGGACGACATCAAGACCCAGGGACACCTGGTCGCCTGGTCGCGGGTCTCCTGGCTCCTCTCGCGGAAGCCGGCGGAGATGAAGACCTTCCTCATGGGTATCACCGAGACGCTCCAGGACGTCGCGGAGACCGATCGAGCCAAGGTCTCGAAGGAGCACCAGGCCGTGGCCGTCAAGGCGGCGTTCGGCAAGGGCTTCGAGGAGCTGGACGCGGAGTGGAAGAAGTTCGTCCAGCGGAGCTACACGAAGAAGTGAGCGCGCCGGCGAGCGCGCGACCTTCCCTCGCCAAGGAAGCGAGGATCCCTGGCCGGATCGGGAGGATCCGCGTAGGCTCGATGCCCGTGCGTCCCTCCCCCCTCGCGATCGGTCTCCGGCCCGCGCTCTGGCTCACGGCGCTGCTCTGCGCCTGCCCTCGGGGTCTCGCCGGCGGAACACCCGAGAACGCGATCCTCGTCGTCGATCCCACGAACCCCGAGTCGCTCTACGTCGCCAACTACTACCGCCAGAAGCGCGACCTCCCCGACGTCAACGTCGTCTACATGAGCCCGACGCCCGCGACCTACGCGCAGTTCGCCGGAGCCACGCTGGATGCGTTCCTGGGGGCGCTCGAGAACCTCGGGATCGGCGACCACGTCGACTACGTGATCCTGCCCTCGGGCGGAACGTTCTACACGAGCGCTCCCGGGCTCGTCACGGACGGGTGCTACTCCGTGAGCCGTTTCTCGGCCACCGCGCCCTACGCGCTCGCGCACCAAAGGGCGCAGATCCTGGCCGGCACGGACTCGAGCCTTCCGAACGGCTACTACCGCCCGAGCGATGAGGCACGCGCGTTCGACGGCTCGATCCAATGGGGCAGCGGTGAGCCGCTGACCGTGGGAGGCCAACGCTACTTCATCGCCGCGATGCTCGGATACACGGGCCCGCTCGGGAACACCTTGCCCGAGGTCCTGGCGATGATCGATCGCAGCCTGGCGGTCGACGCCACTCGGCCGGCGGGCACGTTCTATTTCATGCAGACCAGCGATCCGGCGCGCTCGGGTCCGCGGCAAGGCGCCTTCCCGGCGGCAGTCGCCGCGATCATCGCCTTCGGGGGCAATGCGCAGCACCTGTTCGCCGACTTTCCGCTCGGGAACTTCGATTGCATGGGCATCATGACCGGGCTGGCTGACCCGGACATCGACAACGCGAACCTGGGGGTCCTGGCGGGCGCGTTCTGCGACCACCTGACGAGCTACGCGGCGACGTTCGACAGCTCGTCGCAGACCAAGATGTCGCGCTGGATCTCGAAGGGCGCCAGCGGGACGTCGGGCACGGTCGAGGAACCCTGCAACTATCCGGGAAAGTTCGCGCACGCGCGGCTGCACGTTTTCTACTTCCAGGGCCTGTCGCTCGGCGAAGCGTGGTTCCGCAGCATGGGGTTCGCGCCGTTCCAGTCGCTGTTCCTGGGCGACCCGCTGACGCGACCCTTCGCGTACCTGCCGACGGTCGACCTGGCCGGCGTCGCGGCCGGGCCGATGTCGGACACGGTCGCGCTGACGCCGACCGCGACGACGACCCATCCGACCGCGCACATCGCGAGCTTCGACCTGCTCGTCGACGGCATCTGGCGGTCGACCTGCCTCCCGGGCGGGCACTTCGCGCTCGACACGACCGCGCTGGCGGACGGGTACCACGAGTGGCGGGTGCTCGCGTACGACGACACGCTCGTCCGATCGGTGGGACGCCGGAGCGGCGCGATCTGGGTCTCGAATCGCGGGCGAAGCGCGCTGCTCTCGCCCCTCGCCGCGAGCGGCGATCTGACGACGCGCTTCGACTTCACGGTGTCCGCGGGCGGCGGGACCGTGCAAGAGCTGCGGCTCCTGCAGGGCAGCCGCGTGGTCGCAGCGAGCGCGGTGTCGCCGGCGACGCTCTCGGTGTACGGGCGGAATCTGGGCGCGGGGACGGTGAGGCTGGAGCTCGAGGCGCAGTTCTCCGACGGCGCACGGGCGCGCAGCGCTCCGGCCGACGTGACGATCGCGTACTCGAGCGGCGCGCTGAGCGGGACGGCGCCGGTCGCCCACGGGTACACGAAGCGGGTGCTCGCGACCCAGGCGGCGGTGGTCGAGCTGCCGGCGAGCTTCGACGACGACCTGCCGACCGCCAGTTTCTCGCTGCTGTCGAATCCGGCGCAGGCTGCCGTGATCGGAGGAGGAAGCGGCCCGTACCGGATCGTGAGGCCCAACGCGGGCGCGTCGGGCAGCGACGCGGTGACGTTCCAGGTGACGACGCCATCGGGGACGTCGAACGTCGCGACGGTGACGATCGTCTACGACGCGCCGCTCTCGTGCCCGCCGCCTGCGAACTACTGCGTGACATCCCCGAATTCGGTCGGAGCGGGCGCGGTCATGGATTGGAGCGGCGAGGCGAGCCTCGGCGCGAACGATTTCCAGCTGTTCGCGTACGGCTGCCCGCCGAACAAGACCGGGATCTTCTTCTACGGCAACGACGCGGCGCAGATCCCGCTCGGGAACGGATTCCGATGCGTGGCCTCGCCGATCCACCGGCTGGGGGCGATCACGACCGATGCCTTCGGCGACGCGTTCCGGCAGCTCGATTTCACGCTGCCGCCGATGCGTTCCGGGTCGGGAGCGATCACGACCGGCTCGACGAAGAGGTTCCAGCTCTGGTACCGCGACCCTGCGGCCGGCGGCGCGAGGACGAACCTCACGGACGGGCTGGCGGTCACGTTCTGCCCGTGACCGTGGGCCGGGGCCGGGCTACGTGAGGGCGTGCTCGCGCTTCTCGGACTCCTCTCCCCCATTGCTGCCGGCGCCGCGGAGCTCTCCGATCTCGTCCGCAGGTGCGAGCGCGTAGAGATCGGTCGAGTCGACGAGTCCCGAGTCATCGAAGGGATCGGAGACGTTCGCATCGCGGAGTTGCAGGTCGAGACTTCACTCTGGTCCTTTCCCTGCCTCGACCGAATCGATCTCCTCGATCCGACCCATCCGGAGATCGGACGCCCTTCGGTCATCCAAGGAGAACGCGCCGTGTGGTTCCTCGCTCCGAGCACTCTCTCAAGGAACGAGTTCGACCGGAGCACGCTCTGGCAACTCCTTCAGATCAGGCACGGGGTCGGCCTTCAGGATGTGGTGGGCTGCTTGCGGCTGGAGAGACGCGATCAGCGGGATCTCGTCGTGCTCCCATGGCCGGTGTCCGCCCTCCCGCCGGACCTGCGCACGACGGCGAGACAAGGACCTGGAAGCGATCGACCCGTTTGTGTCCCCTTCGAGACCTTCGAGATCTGGCTCCGTCGAGAGATCGTCGTGGATACACCGCGGATCGAGGCTCAGATCGTTTCGAACGGGCCGTGCAATATTGCGCTGGAAATCGGGCCAGACGGGAAGGGCAGGATCCAGGACTGTCACGGCGAGGCGCGCCTGATCCTCGTCCCCTCCACGATGCAGAGGCTGGTGGCCACCATCGAGCGCGAGGACTTCTACTCCCTTCCGGAAAGCCTTGGCCACGCTCCAGGTCCCGACTCGAGCACCGGGGGCGTGAGGGTCAGGACATCGCGCGGCACATACTCCATCTCGATCCATGGACCTGCCGACCGCCGGTCCGACTCGCCCGAGCAGATCGAGGCTCTCGCGAGGGCGATGCGCGTGTGGGATGCCTTGCCCCACGATGGCCGCTGGCGAATCACGGGACCCTAGGCACGAGCGGCTTCCCGGCGCCGCCGCTCGATGTGCACGGCGAGCAACGCGACGTCGGGAGGTCGCACGCCGGCGATTCTCGAGGCCTGGCCGAGCGTCCGCGGGCGCAGGCGGGTGAGCTTGTCCTTGGCCTCGTTGGCCAGCCCCGACAGCGACTTGAAGTCGAGGTCGGAAGGGATCTCGACCGATTCCTGGCGCTTCATCCGCTCCACGTTCTCGCGCTGGCGCACGACGTAGCCGGAGTACTTCACGTCGATCTCGAGCGACTGGGCGATCTCGGGATCCAGATGCAGCGCCGCGAGCTCCGGGTGGGCGTCCTGCAGCTCGAAGAGGCTCACCTCCGGCCGCTTCAAGACCTCCGCGAGCGTCCTCCCTCCGTGCGCTGCGCTCTTCAGCGTCGTGAGCAGCGCGAGCGCGCGATCCTTCGCCTCGTTCCTCTCCCGCAGCCGGGCGACCGCCTCTTCCCCCACCAACCCGATCTCGGCCGCCCGCGGCACGAGCCGCTCCTCGGCGGTGTCGCCGCGCAGGAGCAGCCGGTGCTCGGCGCGGCTCGTGAACATGCGGTAGGGCTCGGTCGGGTTCGACGTCACGAGGTCGTCGACCATCACGCCGATGTACGCCTCCTCGCGACCGAGCACGAACGCGCCGCGCCCCTGCACCCACAGCGCGGCGTTGGCTCCGGCGACCAGCCCCTGCCCCGCGGCCTCCTCGTAGCCCGATGTGCCGTTGATCTGCCCGGCCAGGAACAGCCCTGCGACCCTCTTCACCGCGAGCGTGTCGGAGAGCTGACTCGGCTGCGCGAAGTCGTACTCGACCGCGTACCCGTGCCTCAGCAACCGCGCTCGCTCGAGCCCCGGGATCGTCCGCAGGAACTCCTCCTGCACTTCCCCGGGCAGCGACGTCGACACCCCGTTCACGTAGATCACGTCCGTCGACAGGCTCTCCGGCTCGAGGAACACCTGGTGCCGGTCCTTGTCGGCGAACCGCATCACCTTGTCCTCCACCGACGGGCAATAGCGCGGTCCGACGCCCTTGATCCTCCCCGCGTACATCGGCGCGCGGTGGATGTTGGCGCGGATGACAGCGTGCGTCTTCTCGTTCGTCCACGTCACGTGGCAGGAGATCTGAGGGAGCACCGGGAACCTCGCACGATCGGTCGACGCCGAGAACGGCACCGGTCTCTCGTCGCCCGGCTGCTCCTCGAGGTGGTCCCAGTCGATGCCGTCCTCCGCCAGGCGAGGCGGCGTGCCCGTCTTCAATCTTCCCAGCACGATCCCGAGCCTCTCCATCTCGCGCGAGAGGCCCTCGGTCGTGCTCTCGCCCGCGCGTCCGCCGGCCTTCTGCGCCTCGCCCGTGTGCATGATCGCGCGCAGGAACGTGCCGGTCGTGATCACCACCGCAGCCGCGGAGAGCTCCCGGCCGTCCTCGAGCCGCACGCCGGCGACGCACGGGATCCCGCCCGCGGTTTCCTCGACGACGAGGCTCGCCGCCGCGCCCTCGATGCAGTCGAGGTCGGCGGCCCGCTTCACGACCTCCGTGATCGCCTCGCGATACAAGTGCCGGTCCGACTGGCAGCGCGGCCCGCGCACCGCGTGACCCTTCCCCGTGTTCAGCATCCGGAACTGGATCCCGGTCGCGTCCGCGACGCGTCCCATCGCGCCGCCGAGCGCATCGACCTCGCGCACGATCTGCCCCTTGCCGAGTCCCCCGATCGCCGGGTTGCAGCTCATCTCCCCGATCCGATCCGCGCGCAAGGTGACGAGCGCAGTCCGCGCTCCCACGCGCGCCGCCGCGAGCGCCGCCTCGATCCCCGCGTGGCCGCCTCCGACGACGACCACGTCGTAGGCGTGCAAGGCGCTCCGGGGAGGCGGGTGGGGATGGGACGCGCGGGACATCGGGGCGAACATTGAATCCCGGGCCCGAGCTCGTGTCACCAGAAGTCGCCTCAACCGGCGCCGCCCGGCCTGTCGAAAGCATCTGTGTGCGCTCCTGGATCTTCCGGCACCGCCTGCGCCTGCGCGCGATCTACACACCGCGCCCGACTCATCCCCCCGCGCGGCGCCTTCCGGTCCGCGTCCCGGCGACGGTCGAGCGTCATGGCCGCCACGTCGTGCTCCGCACCCGCGCCGAACCCGCTGCGTGAGGGCGCGGCTTGGCCGCGCAACCGCGGTCGACTAGGGTTGTAGGCCTCTGTCGACTGCCATGACGCGCAGACTCGCCATCCGATCGGGAAGAAGCCCCGGCTCCAGGGGTCTCCATCCCGCACTGGTCCTCCTGCCGCTGCTCCTCGGCGCGGCAGTCGACGGCGCCTCAGCGGACACCCAGCCCGGACGCCAGGCCGAACACCCAGACAGCGGCCGCCAATCCCTGCAGGAGCTCCTCGCACGTCTCAAGCGGATGCGCGACGACCGCGCGGGCGAGCTGCGCGGCAGCGTCGAGCAGATCCTGCGCGCGATGGAGACCGAGGCTGAGACGCACCATCTCCCCGGCCTGGCCGAGCAGAAGGGCCGGCTCCTCGCCCTCGGACCCGAGTCCGCCCCGTTGCTCGTCGACAGGATCGACCCGGGCGACAAGCCGACCGACGCGGCGCGGCTGCTCGCGATCTACGTCACCCAGGCGCTCGTCGAGCAGCCCTCGCCCGCGATCACGGCGCGCCTCGTCGAGATCGCGCGGCTCGGATTCCCCGACGGCCGCGTCAACGCCGCGAAAGCGCTGGCCGTGTCCCCGGAGCGGGAGCGCGCCGGGGCGGTCCTGGCGGAGCTCTTCCGCACCACCCAGGGCGAGCTGAGACGCGTCGCGCTCACGGGCATCGCCCACCTCGGCGGCGCGGACAACGAGAAGGTCATCGCCCAGGCCCTCGCCGGCGGCGACACCGAGGCGGTCAAGCTCGCGCTCGAGGCCCTGGCGGGAGCGCACGCCGCGTCCTTCGCGCCGAGGGTGCTCAAGCTGATCTCGGCCACCCACGAGGCCACGCCCTACGTCGACGGGTTCCTGGCCTACTACCGCGCCTGCCCCGAGGTGGTCGACAAGAGCCACGTTCTCGCCCTCGTCCACCTCGCCGGCGACCTCTCGGTCACCAACGAGGGCCGCGGCCGGATCCTCGAGTTCCTGCCCCAGTTCTCCGAGAAGTTCGACGCGGAGGTCAAGAAGGAGCTGCATCAGCTCGCCACCTCGCCGACCCGCGAGGTCCGCGAGGGCGCCCTGGTGACGCTCTATCTCGCCGGGGACAAGTCCGCGCGCAAGGAGCTGCTCACCGACTACGACGAGCAGATCGACCGCAACAAGGGCTGGCCCGCCTCCTGGGAGGCGCGCGGAAACGTCTTCTACCGCATCGGCGAGTACCGCGACGCGATCCGCGACTACCAGAAGTCGCTCTCGCTCTCCGCGGCGGACTTCCGGGCGCGCACCGAGGGGAGCTACATCGGGCTCGCGCGTTGCTATGCGCAGCAGGGGAAGCTCAAGGAGGCGGCGGCGATGCTGGAGAAGGCGCCGATCTCGATCAAGGAGCTGGCCGAGCTCAAGAAGGAGCCCGTGTTCCAGAAGCTCGCCGAGCACCCCAAGTACGGCAAGGTGTTCAAGACCGAGTGAACCGTTGGCGAGGACGGCCTACTTCTCGAGCCCGCTCTTCGCGCGCCACGACACCGGGCCAGGTCATCCCGAGCGCGCAGCGCGCCTCGCCGCGATCTCCCGCCGGCTCGAGTCGAGCGGCCTCCTCTCCGATCTCCGCGTGGAGGAAGCCCCCGAGGCGGATCGCGTGCTCCTGGCTCGAGTCCACGACGCCGCCCACATCGAGACGGTCGAGTCCGCCGTCGCGCTCGGCGCGCGCGTGCTCGACGAAGGCGACACGCACATCTCGGCCGGCTCCTTTCGCGCGGCGCTCGCCGCCGCGGGAGGAGCGGTCCGCGCCGTCGACGGGGTCCTCGAGGGCACCTGGGAGAACGCCTTCGTCGCCGTGCGCCCGCCCGGCCACCACGCCGAGCGCGCGCAGGCGCTCGGTTTCTGCCTCTTCAACAACGCCGCGATCGCCGCCGCGCACCTGCGCGAGGCCCGAGGACTGTCGCGCGTCGCGATCCTCGACTGGGACGTGCACCACGGGAACGGGACCCAGCACCTGTTCGAGAGCGACCCGACCGTGTTCTACGCCAGCATCCACCAGTGGCCGCTGTACCCCGGCACCGGTCGGGCGGACGAGCGCGGGATCGGCGCGGGCGAGGGAACGACCCTGAACTCCCCGCAGCCGCCCGGAGCAGGCGATCGCGAGTGGCTCCAGTCCTGGGAGGAGACGATCCTGCCCGCGGTCGAGGCGTTCCGGCCGGACTTCCTGATCGTCTCGGCCGGCTTCGACGCGCACGCGCGCGACCCCCTGGCGCAGACGCGCCTCACGACCGGCGCCTTCGCCGCGATGACCGAATCGGCGCGCGAGCTCTCGCGCAGGTGCTGCGGAGGCAGGCTCGTGTCGCTCCTGGAAGGCGGCTACGACCTGGATGCGCTGGCGGAGTCGGTCGAGGCGCACCTCTCCGCCTTGAGATCCGCTCCGACCGCGACGTGAAGCCTCGGCGACGCGCACGGATCAGGTTTCCAGCCCCGCACGGAATCCCGTAGGCTCGGGCTCCGCCGGACATGCGCCGCGAGAAGATCCTCGAGAAGCTCGCGATCCGTCCCTCCGACTTCGTGGTCGAGATCGGGGCGGGGACGACCCCGTTCCGCAATACCCGGTTGATCGTCGACAAGTATCCGTTCGACAACCTCGAGCGCGCCGGCGACATCGCGGGAACGGCTCCGGTGATCCAGGCGGACGCGGTGCGCCTGCCCCTCAAGCGGGATTCCTGCGACGTTCTGTTCATGTCGCACGTGATCGAACACCTGGACGAGCCGCAGCGGTTCGTCGACGAGGCGCGCCGCTGCGCGCGCAACGTCTACCTCGAGTTCCCGGCGGCGCGGCGCGAGCTGCTCTACGCCTGGCGCTACCATCGCTGGCTGGTCGAGCTCGCCGGCCGGCGGCTCGTCTTCCATCGCAACGACGTTCCGCAACTCTTCGGCTCGTTCTTCCACGATCACTACGATCTGCTTCTCGATGTCTGGTCGGGGGAGCGGCACGACCATCTGAACCAGCACTGGTTCGGCCGCCCGGACGAGCTCGAGATCGAGTTCGCGCGCGAGACCGCCCTCGAGCACCTGCTCGCCACGAGCGCCCGCGGTGCGGACAAGCGGGACTTCCCGAACCCCTACGCGGAAACCGGCGTCGGGCCGGTCGATTACCCCAGGTCGGCCCGGCTCAAGCTCGCGCTCTGGTCCCTGACTCCGGAGAGCCTGATCCGGGCGCGCCGGCGCCGGATGCAGCGCAACCGTCGGCCGCGCCGGCCGCTCGGCGACGACATCCTCCGCCGTCTCCTGTGCCAGGCCTGCCGCGACGACTCGGCTCGGATCGAGCGCGCGCACGGAGACGGCGAGCTCGCGTGCAGCCTCTGCGGCCGGCGCTACCGCTCGCGCCAAGGCATCTTCGACTTCGATCTTGCCGCGGAGACCGGAACTTGACGCCGGGATCCAGCCCGATCGCGGGAGACCGCAGAACGATCAGACCGAGAGCCTGACCAGGATCTTCCGCGCGATCGCCTGGAAGACCGCCTGGAGCTGCGCCGCGGTCGGGGCGTGCGCGAACTCGCCGGCGGGCTGGGACGGATCGAAGGCTGGGCTGGTCGGGTCGTTCGCGATCTGCTTCAGGAAATCCTGGTCGAGGTTGTTGCCGAGGCCGATCGTGTAGACGGTGTTGCCGGCCATGCGGATGCTCCGGGCCCGCGCGAGCGCCCGGTCCTTCGCCTCCTGGCGGACGTCGAGGCCGGCTCGGGGGCCCGTCGCCGTGCGCACGCCGCCCGCGATCGAAGGGAAGGTCGCGAGCCCCGGGCAGCAAGGCAGCGGTCCGCCGTCCGAAGGCGTCGATTGGCACCGGTCGACGCCGCTCTGCGGATCGAGGAGGTGCACCTGGTTGCCGCCGTCGCCGCTGGTCATGTTCCAGACGGTCGGCGACGGGCAGGGGAAGGTGTCCTGGAAGGTGTTCGCAAGGCCGTCCGTGAAGAAGACGACGACCTTGATCACCTGCTCGCCGGGCTGGACGGGAGCGCCCTGGTTCTGTTGGCCGGCGAGCTCGAGCCCGCCGTCGAAGAAGGTGAACCCGCCGTAGTCGCGGCTGCAGTCGCGCGGCACCGCGGCCCGCACGGCGTTCTTGAAGGGCCGGGTGAGCGGCACGTCGAGCGTGGCGTTCGAGGCGAAGGTGGAGAGCGACACGCGGTCGTTGGCCTCGTCGAAGAAGTCGATGAACGTGTCCACTGCGGGCGGGAGCCCCACGCAGCCCTGGTTCGAACGCATCGATCCCGAGCGGTCGAGCACGAGCGACATCACCAGCTTTGCCCGCCTCGCCTGCGCCGAAGCACGGACCTGGAACACGTCGAACTCGGGGAAGATCCGTATGAAGAGCGGCTGCAGGTAGGCCTTGGCTCCGATGTCGATCGTGGTGGTCCCGTTCGCGTCGACCGAGAACTGCACGTTCACGTCGGGGGCCTGCGCATCGAGCGAGCTCGAGCGATAGTTCGCGGCGAACATGTCCCGAGCGACCTGCCCGGCCTGGCCCTGCCCCTGGGAAAGGTGGGTGATCCCCGCGAGCGACGCCGCGTCGACCGCCTTGGAGAGCTCGGCGCGCTTGCCGTAGATCAGCCCCCCGTCGATCACGAGACCCACGATCAGCAGGAGGATGAAGAACGACACGAGGAACAGGATGAGAACCTGCCCTGCGGACTCTCTGCGCTTCGGGGGTGCAGTGCGGGCGAGCATGGGTTCCGGCTGCTCCCTAGAAGAAGGCGACGTCGTACCAGGACGACGGCAAGGTCGATCCGAGCATGGAGCCGATCGGGGTGACGGGCGCGAAGTCGAGGAAGACCTCCGCGACGTACAGCGTCTGGTTCACGAGCGGCACGCCGCTGTTGGGCAGAGTCACCGGGCCTCCTCCCAGCGTCCCCACGCGACTCGGCGCGGGGTGCCCCCCGGCCGCCTCCTGTTGCGTGATCCTCAGGTTGCCGTTGCCGTCCCGGGTCACCGCGGTCAGGACCACGTATCCGTGGCCAGCGAGGTCGAGCGACCCCGACGACTGCAAGATGGCCTGCAGCGTGTCGGGGAAGGTCGTCCCGCGCGATTCGAGGTTCGCCGCCTCGCGGCTCAGGCTCGTGATCGCGTGTCGCGCCAGGAGCGCGCGCCCGAAGTCGATCATCCCGAACAGGAGGAAGACCAGGATCGGGGCGACGAGGGCGAGCTCGAGGAGCGCGCTGCCGCGGCCGCGGCGCGCTCGAGTGGGTTTCGACGCTCGTGTCGTGGCGGCCATGGCGCTCAATTCGTCTGGCTCGGCGGGAAGGGCTCGTTCTTGAACGTCGTGGCAACGTCGATCACGTACTCGCCGTTGGGGAAGAACTGACCCACGAGCGGCGTGATCAGGGTGACGTGGTGGGTGACCGCGATGGTCACCATGTCGCCCGGGCCTCCCGCGCTGCCGACCCCGCCGAAGGCGCTCGTGATCCGCACATCGGAGGGCGCGAGCGCGAAGGGGCGGGCGTCGTCCACGACGGTCTGGACGATCGAGTCGACCCGCGTGAGCGGGCCCCCGTTGCCGGGGAGCGACCGACCGGTGACGGCGAAGCGGCCTGCCTCGCGCACGGAATGCTGCAGGGTCGTGTGCGCGAACAGGACCCGGCCGACGTCCACGATCCCGAACAACAGGATCAGGAACAGCGGCAGGGCGATCGCCGTCTCGACGATCGAGACGCCGCTCCGGCGCCCCGCGCGCAGCGTCCTCCGGCTCGCGCGCGCCGGCACAGACTGCAATTCGCTCATGTTCGCGCCCTTTCCCCCCACTCTTCAGCAAGCATATCCCACCCGCAGTAGAGAAGAGCGGCAGACCGGGTGACGCCGGATGGCGCGTGGAAATCCGTTCCAGGTCCTCCGTCGGAGCGCGCCTAGACGCGCTTGCGCGCCACGGCGTCGACCACGATCGGTGAGAAGAACAACGCGTCGGGGTCGCGCTCGCGTTCGGCCCACTCCGAGAGGAAGCGGCGTCGTTCCTCGCTCGCGAGCAGGCCCTTCTGCTCCATCACCCCGGAGAAGTGCGGGAAAAACAGCCCCGCCCAGCGGAACACGCCTGAACCCGGCCCGCCGCACAGGACGTTCGGCGTGACCGAGATCGTGTCGAGCCCCGCAGCGCGGAAGAGCGCCGGCGCGCGCGCAGCCACCCAGGTGTCGCCGCCGGCCTGCGCGTAGAGCGCGCGCGTCGCGCGCACCACGGCCCGGAATCCCTCGCTCTCGGGGAAGATCGAGACGCCCTCGTGGTTGTAGTCCTGGATCGCGAAGAGGCCGCCGGGCTTGAGCGCCCGTGCGAGCGCGCGCAGGATCGCGACCGGCTCGGGCAGGAAGCTGAGGACCCAACGCGCGAAGATGAGGTCGAAGCTCTCCCGAGCGGGGTCGAGCTCCTGGATGCGCCCGCGCAGCGTGCGCACGTTGGCGAGACGCCTGGACAGGATCTCCCGCTCGACGTGCTCGATCCAGCGCGGTGACTCGTCGATCGCCACGACCTCGCCGTCCGCTCCCACCCTCTCGGCCAGGTCGAAGGCCACGAGCCCCGGCCCGCAGCCGAGGTCGAGGACCCGGAAGCCCGGCGCGACGCCGATCCGCTCAAGGAAGGCCCGGGTCGTCGGCCCCCAGACCTCGTGCTGGAAGCGCAGGCGTTCGAGCTCCAGGTCGTTCGCGCCGAGGGGGTACTGCGTCATGCGGGCCGGACAGGTTGCCAGGGTAAGCTCGCGGGGTCCATGCGCCTCTCGACCCGGGACCACGACCGCGACAGCGCCGGGCTCGTCTACGTCTATCCGGTCGTCTCGCGCCGCGCCGGGGGCGTGTCGGTAGGGATCAACCTGAACCCCAACAACGCCTGCAACTGGCGCTGCATCTACTGCCAGGTGCCGAACCTCGTCTCGGGCGTGGCTCCGGAGATCGACCTCGCGTTGCTCGAGAAGGAGCTCTCGGGCTTCCTGGGTGCCCTCCTCCACCGCGGCTGGATGGAGGCGCACGTGCCCGAGGGCTCGCGTGTGCTGAAGGACCTCGCCTTCTCGGGCAACGGCGAGCCGACCACCAGCCGCCAGTTCGCGGAGGCGGTGGGCGTCGCGGGCCGGGCGCTGCGCAAGTTCGAGCTGGTGGGGAAGATCGAGCTCGTGCTGATCACGAACGGCTCGCTCGTGCACCAGCCGTACGTGCAGGCTGGCCTCGCGGCGATGCGCGAGCTCGCAGGCGTGGTGTGGTTCAAGCTCGACAGCGCGACCGACGCGGGGATGCGGAGGATCAACGACGCGCGCACCGGGCCGGAACGCGCGCGGAGGAATCTCGAGATCTGCGCGCGCTCGTGCCCGACCTGGATCCAGACGCTGATGCTCGCCATCGACGGCCAACCGCCGTCGGAGGTGGAAATCTCGGCCTACCTCGACCTCGTGCGCGCGCTCGTGCGCGAGGCCGTGCCGGTGAAGGGTGTGCTGCTCTACGGCCTAGCACGGCCTTCCCTGCAGCCCGAGGCGCCGCGGCTCTCGGCGCTACCGCGCGAGTGGATGGAGGCCTTCGCCGAGCGCATCCGGCAGGCGGGGTTGGCTGTCCGGCTCAGCCCATGACCGCCGCGCGGCTCACTGGTGCCGGAACCAGCGCGTCACGACGATCTCACCCTGACCGTTCGAGGCGAAGATCTGTGCGTCGACCGGGAACTTCTCGCCCGTGGCGGAAGGGACTTCCGTCACCACGCTCTTGCGCGCCGTGTCGAAGCCGCGCGCGATCGGCGCTTCGGTGACGACCGACGCGAGAAGCTCCTTATCGCTTTCCTTGCGGGTGGAGTCGACCTCGCGCAGGTGCGAGGCGATCGCCACGAGCGACTTCTCGAGATCCGGCCGCGGAAACCGGCTGGCGATGAAGTAGAGGTGCTCGACACCGCGGTAGGAGTCGAGCGGCGCCCAGGTCGCGCCTTCGGGGAAGAGGTAGGTCTGGTTGGCCTTGACCGGGTTCGCGAAACCCGCGTAGCCGCTGGGGAACACCGGCTGGATCCAGCCCGTGCCGTCGATCGCGACCACGTACACGTACGCGTCGACATTGGCGCGGAACATGAACTTGATGTTGTCCCCCTCTCCGTGCGTCCCGAAGCGGTCATAGACGACCTCTCCGTCCTGCACCGGAACCGGGATCGAGCGCCCGTCGACGATCTCCTCCCTGAGGACTCCGACCTCGATCGCGAGCGGGCCTGCCGCCATCGCAGGGACTCCGCCGGGAGTCCCGGGTGCAGGCATCGCTCCGGGAATCGGCGCGCCGGCGACCGCAGGCGCACCGGCCGGTTGCCCCGCCACGGGTTGGCCCGGTGCGGGCTGTCCAGGAAGAGGCTGCCCAGCGACGGGCTGCCCGGGAACCGGCTGTCCGGGGACGGGTTGACCCGGGAAGGGTTGTCCAGGCACCGGCTGTCCAGGTGCTCCTGGCGCCGTCGGCGGGGTGATGGGCTTGGCCATCACCTGGAAGAGCTTGTCCGCGTCCTCCTTGTAGCCGTCGCCGTAGTTCGACCCGGCCACGCCGATGAAGGCCTTGCGCAGGACGTTCAGCGCGACGAGACCGGTGCTCGCGATCGCGTTCACGCCGACCGCAGCGCATGCGGCGAGCGCCAGAGCCAGGCCGACGGAGAGAATCGTCGTCGAAGACGGGGGAAGGAAGCGGCGGGGAGCGTGCGAGCTGGGCGACATGGCATTCCTCTGCTGTGGGGTCTTCCAGGCGGGAGGGACCGACCGGGGCGAGCCCGTGTCCCCCGAATTCAAGCGGGGGAGGACGAGGCCCATCCTAGCCCTGGACACATGGGCGGCAAGTGCGTGCGGCACACGGCGGTCAGTCCAGGGGAGCGCGCCCCGCGGGTGAAGGGGATTTGGCCCTAAAATCGGCTTCGCCGCCCTCGGGAGGCGCCCCTTGAAAGGTCTCCCTTGCGCCGCACCGCGGCCTCCCCGATCATCATGCGTCGTTGAGCCTCCGCCTTCTCCCGGCGGAACCCAGTTCAATCCATGCGCCGACTCCTCGGCTCCAACCTGGGAATCCTGTTCGCGCTGTGCGCGACAGCGCCTGCCGAGCAGGATCCGCTGGTGACCGCCCAGGCAGCGCCTGCGCCGGCGCCCGCCCCCGCGCGCCGAGCGCTGCTCGTGGGCATCGAACGCTACCCGCCGGCGGTCCACTGGCCCGAGCTCTCGGGGCCGCGCGCCGACGTGAACGCCATGCGAGAGGTGCTCATCGGACGCTTCGGCTTCCGCGCCGAGGACATCGCCGAGCTGCTCGACGAGACCGCGACCCACAAGGGGATCCAGGCGGGCCTCGATCGCCTGGTCGAGAAGAGCGCCCCGGGCGACCTGATCCTGTTCTACTTCGCCGGCCACGGCTCGAGCCTGCCCGACGACAACGGCGACGAGCTCGGCGGCTGGGATGATACGCTCGTCCCCTACGACGCCTGTGTCGGCACGCACCGCGACAACGACATCCGCGACGACGAGATCGAGCGCTGGATCGCGCGCGCCAACAAGAAGACCGACCAGGTCGCCTTGATCTTCGACTGCTGCAGCTCGGGCACGAACACGCGCGACGAGAACCCCGGGATGAGCCGGTACCTCTCCGCATTCGACCGCACGGGAGATTGCAAGGACGATATCGCCTCGCGCGGCATCGACGCGCCTCGCGTGG
Source organism: Planctomycetota bacterium (assembly GCA_041488095.1). Classification (GTDB taxonomy): domain Bacteria; phylum Planctomycetota; class UBA1135; order UBA1135; genus DASYPQ01. Next base: position 3,838 of record JBGPOP010000031.1, on the reverse strand, counting down.
GCACCCCCCTCCCCGCGGAGACCAAGGGATCGGGCTGGGTCCAGCCGCGTGGACGCTACGTATCGCTCTCGGCCTGCCGCGACAAGGAGGCCGCCTTCGAACTGCGCGTGGGCGGGGCCGACGGCGAAGCGCATGTCCGCGGGCTGTTCACGGTGAGCCTGATCGAGGAGCTCTCGACGATCGACCCGGACGCGTCCTGGTCCGACCTGATGCTGCGCGTTTCGAGCCGCGTGGCCGCGCGGGTGGCACGCCAGACCCCGGTGATCGAGGGCGCCCTCGCCGGCTACAGCCTGTTCCATGCCGGGGCGCCAGCGCGAGCTCCGCGCATGGAGGTCGAGGTCGGCCAGGACGGGAATGTGCGCGTGCACGGCGGGCTGCTCCAGGGCCTGTCCCCCGGCGCCGTGCTCGCGGTGTGCACCTTGGGTGCGCCCAGGGATGATCCCAAGCAGCGCCTGGGAGAGGCGAAGGTCGCAGAAGCGGCGGCGGGCGAATCGCTGGCGCGTTGGCAAGGGGCACACTCCGCTGCTGCGGTCCCGGGACCGTACTCGGCCTTCCTGCTCGAGAACGGCGAGGGGCCCTCGCCTCTGCGGGTCTCGATCGAGGGCGCGCCTGAAGCGGTCGCGCCCCTCGTCGCGCGGCTGGAGGCGACGCATCTCCTGCGCCGCGCCGAGCCCGACGAAGAGGCGCACTTCCGGATCGTCGCCCGCGAGGAGGAAGGGCACAGGAGTTGGCGAGTCCTCGACCGCGACGGACGCGCGCTGTGGGGCCACGACGTCGACGACACCGACCCGGGGATCGGGCGCCTCACCTCGGCGCTCTCGACCCTCGGTCGCGCCTGGCGCACCGAGCAGATGCTGCCCGCGGCGGGGGCGAGGGATCTGCAGGCGGAGGTGGCTCTGCAGCTCCTGGGCGAGGTGCAGGAGGACGGATCGTATTCGAGCCTGGGCCCGCCCGAGCGCGACGAGCGGGGAAGGTGGCGGATCACCGCCGGCCAGCGCTGGAGCGTGAGCGTCGCGAACCACTCCGACGTGCCTGTCTACTCGACTCTGGTGCTCGTGTGCCCCGACGGCGAGGTCGTGGTCCCCTGTCGCCCGGTCCAGGACGACCAGCTCCTCCCGGGCGGGCGGCCCGCGGTGTGCCCCACCCTCGACATCCAGATTCCAGAGGGTTTGGAAGCCTTTTATGCGGGCGAGCCCGTGCGCCTGTACTGCGTGCTGACGCCGCGCTGGCACGATCTCTCGACCCTCGAGCAGGGCCCCTTCGCGCTCGATGCGGTCGCGCGCGGCGCGCAAGAGTCGGGCGCGTCGCCGCTCGCTTTCGAGACCTGGTCGACGACCGTGCTGGAGATCTCGGTCGCGCCGGCCCCGAAATGAGAATCGGGTCACCCCGCCCGCGCGCACGAGCTTGCCGAGCTCGATCAGCGCACGTGCGTGCATCATCCGCGCCGCGGCGGCGCTGGGGCGCCCGGTTTCCTCGGCAACGGACTCCCACGACGCCCCGGCGTAGTTGCGCAGGAGGATCAGCTCGCGGTACTCCTCAGGCAGCTGCTCGAGGCAGCCCTCGACGATCCTCTGCTCCTCCTGGCTGGCGATGGCGTCGAGCGGACGCCGGTCCCGGGCGTCGGGAAAGGTGAGCGGCGCTCTCAGGTTCTGCGTGTCGCCGATCGCGCCCGAGAGCGTCACGTTGCGGCGGTTGTCGCGCTTCTTCGCGCCGTGGTAGTCGGCGGCGGCGATGATCTGGCGCTCGGCCAGGCGGGAAAGCCAATTGATCAGGCTGGCCTCCTCGCGCATCTCGAAGCTGTCGAGCGAGCGGACCGCGGCGAGGAAGGTCTCCTGGAGGATGTCGCCCGAGTCGACCGACTCGCGCAGGCGCGCGCCCAGGCGCAGGCGGACGATGCGCCGAACGCGGTCGTAGTAGCGCTCGCACAGGCGATTCAGGGCCCCGTGGTCGCCCTGCTGGGCGCGCAGAACGAGGTCGAGCGACTGCGTGATCTCGTCGGACATCGCGAGCTGGAAAGCGACCCGGGAGCGGGGGTCACTTCCCGGCGACGCGGCATTCTACCTCGCGCTCGGTCACGCCCGGCAAGCCCAGCCTGCGGCCGGGCTCTCCCACGCCGGCCGTGGCCAAAATGCGCTTCAGGATCTCGCGCTCTTGGCTCGTGAAGGAACCTTTGCCCTCCACACCGCGGGTCCGCGGGGGAAATTGGTCCAGGAGGGAGTTCCGCGCCTTGGCGTAGGGCATGCCGTCGGGATCGGCCCTCAAGGCGGACATCCACTCCTCGAGCTCCGGACGCTGGACCGGGCTGGCGAGGACGAGGAGTCCCTCCCAGCTTCCGGGCTCGGAAGAGTCGAGGATGTGGCTGCACAGCAGATTCCGCTCGCCCTTCGGCACCCGCAATCCCCAGGGCTCACCCGGACGCTTGTCGCGGTCCAAGTCATCGATCGAGCGCGTCCTCCAGGGAGAAACTCTCCGTTCCTCGCCCTCGGGGCCGAACACCGACAGGGTGTAGACGTAGTTTTCGTGGTTGCTGTGGATGTTGACGCCCAGCCACTGGTTCGCGTGAACTTCCTCACCAGTGCCGGGCAGGGGCGTGTACTGCTGACTGCTCAGGTCGAACCGGTAGGGCTGGAGCACGAGGTCTGCATCGACGCTGTGAGTCCAGGCCCAGGTCGCGACACCCAGCCCGACGAGCGCCATCCCCGCCGCGGCGGCGATGACGGGATGCCTCCGCCCGGTGTACCGCGCCGTGCGGGTGAGCGTCCGCCAGCGCGCCGAGCGCGAGGCGATCGGCGCCCTGCCCTCGAGCCAGAGCTCGAGATCCTCCCGCAGCGCGCGCGCGCCGTCGTAGCGCCGCTCGGGCGAGACCTCGAGGGCCATGGTGCAGATCGCCTCCAGGTCGCGCGGAACGGACGGGTCGAGCTTCCGCGGCGCTTCGAAGAAGCCCTGCTCGATGTGCTTCAGCACCTCGCCGATCGCCGCTCCGGGGAACGCGCGGCGCAGGGTCAGCATCTCGTACAGGATCAACCCGAGCTGGTACACGTCCGTGCGCGGGTCCATGCCGACCTGGTGGGTCTTGGCCTGCTCGGGCGCGAGGTAGGCCACGCTGCCGTACAGGCCCTCGGTCACGCCGGCGGTCGACAGATTTGGGCTGCCTGCCAGGCCGAAATCGAGCACGATCGGGTTGCCGCCGCCGAGGAGCATGACGTTGGCGGGCTTGAGGTCGCGGTGGACCACCTGGCGGCCGTGCGCAGCCTCCAGCGTGCGGGAGATCTCGAGCAGGATCCGAGCGCAGCTCCGGTACCAGTCGCGCGGATCGACGAGATCGCGCCGGCCGTCGGGGACCTCCTTGCCGATCGCCCGCGCGAGCAGCGCGCCGTCGCGCGCCCCCAAGTGCCTTCCGCGCGCGCTGCGCTCGAGTTCCCTGCGCGCACGATCGAGGACGTCCGAGAGCGCCAATCCTTCGACGAGGTCCATGACGATGTAGGTGAACTCCCCATCGCGTCCGGCGTCGTGCACCGCAACGATGCCCGGGTGCTTGAGGTCCGCCAGCAGCCGCGATTCCTTCTGGAACATCTCCTCGCGCTCGCGGTTCCCCTCGGCGAGAGGGGCGAGCACCTTGATCGCGACCTTGCAGCCGAGCCGTTCGTCGATCGCCGAGAACACGCGCCCCATGCCTCCCGAGCCGATCGCCTCGAGGATCCGGTAGCGCTCGGCCAGCAGCGAGCCCTTCGAAACCGTGCGCGGCAGGCCGCGCTCGGCATGTCCTGCGTCCGCGATCAGGTCCTGGAACTCCTTGCGCGCGGCGTCGCTCGGCAGGCCTGCCAGGAACTCGCTCAGG
>JBGPOP010000030.1:0-54449 GCA_041488095.1 Planctomycetota bacterium | reverse complement strand
GCCTTTGAAACACCACCGGTGATGGCAAGAGAAATGCGAGGGGCAGTCGGGGCGAGGGCAGCGAGGAGGCTGGAAGCGCACGAGAGGTCCTTTCTCCCCGGGCGAGGCCGGGGGCTGTTCCCCGGCGCGACTGGATGAACCTTCCTCGGTTTCAGGACAAAGCCGGAAAAACCTCCTCGAGCGTCAGTATCCCTGGACAGCGGTGGGGGCCAGATTCCCTTCGATTACGGACCGGGGGACGAGCGCGCCGATCCATGGGGCACCCCCCGACCCCCGGGGGTCCCCTGATGAGTCCGTGGAGCACCCTGATCGTCGCGATCGCGCTCGTGCCGGTCGTCCTCGCACTGGCCGAGATCCTCGCGCGGGCCTGGCTCGCTCTCCGCGGCGACTACTTCGTGTGGTCCCCGCACGCGCGGACGCTCCAAGTGCTCGACCGGGAGTCCTTGCCCGCCCTGCCACCCCTGGCGCGGTTCGAGGTCAACCGGGACGGCGAGCGCGGCGATCCTCCGCCGCGAGATGGATGGGAGACCTACCGGGTGCTCGTGCTCGGCGCGAGCTCGACGGAGTGCCGCTTCCTCGACCAGCGCAGCACCTGGCCGGCGGTCGCGCAGCGTTTCCTGAGTCACCCGATGAACCTCGAGCTGTTGCGCGCGCGGCGCGCGCACGTCGGCAACCTCGGACGCTCTCTCGCGACCTGCCGTGACCTGAACCTGATCCTCGAGCGTGTGCTCCCGCGCTATGAGAGGCTCGACGCGGTGGTGCTCATGGTTGGCGCGGGCGACGTCGTCCACTGGCTCTCGGAGCGGGCTCCATCGAAGATCGAGGCGGGGCCGGTCGATCCCGACGAGGTCTTCGACGAGCACCCCGAGGGTCCGTTCGGCTGGAGCGCGGACACTCTGGCGCTGCGGCGCATCGCCTCATCCTGGAGGCGGCGTTTCCTGCGTTCCTTCGCGGTCCACGCCGGAGCCGGACAGGGGATCGGGCGAGCGCGCAGGTTGCGCGCGCAAGCGGGCGAGATCATCGAAACGCTGCCCGATCCGGCGCCGTTGCTCGATCACCTGGACGAAAGCTTCCGCGAGCTGATCGCCCGGGCGCAGTCCAAGGCTCGCACGGTGATCGTCGTGCGGCCCTGCTGGGTTCGCGAAGGCCTCGGAGAGCAATACCGGGAGCACGGGTGGATGTTCGCGGCGGGCGACCTGCGCGCCGAGGACGTCCGGACGTGGTATTCCCACCGGGTCGCGGACCGGCTGCTCGAGATGGTCGAGCAACGCCTCTCGGCCGTCGCGCGCGACGTCGGGGCAGCCGAGATCGATCCCAAGCCGCTCCTGGAGCCCGGCTTCGTTCACTTCTACGACGAGACGCATCTGTCCCCGGCGGGGTGTGAGATCGTCGGCCGGGCCGTGGCCCAGGCGGTCCTTCGCGAGCACAAGGGTCGTTCCGCCTCACGCTTGCGGGCGCTCGGCCGCGAGCGCCATGCCGACGTGGCCTAGCAGGCCGAGCAGCACGGCGTTGGCGAGCTGCACGAGGTGCAGACCGACCCCGGTCGAGTAGGCGAGGTCCGTGCTCACGCCCAGCGCGTGGAAGCCCAGCACCCAGCCGGCCTCGAGCGTGCCGAAGTTGGCGAAGGCGCTGACCGGCAGCAGGCTGGTCAGGATGGCGAGCCCCGAGCCGAAGGTGGCCTGGGCGAGGCTCGTCTCGGGAGGGAGCCCGAGTCCGCGCGCCAGCACCGCGCAGAAGAGGAACACGCATCCCCACGCCGGCAGCGACAGGAGCGCCGCTCCCAGGAGCCGGCCCTTCGTCCCGGCCGCGCGGAGCGCCGTCGCGAGGCGCTCTCCGCCGGCGAGGAGCTTCGCTCCCGGGCCCGAGCGCGCGAGACCCAGGTGGCGCGAAACGTGCGCGGTGGCGCGCACGAGGAGGTCGCCGCGCGCGCTCGCGCCGAAGAGGATCAGGGAGACCGGAAACAGAGCTGCCCCGAGCGGTCCGAGCCAGGGAAGCTGCGGGTAGGCGTGCGTCCCCCACAGCACCAGGCAGGCGACGGACATTCCGAGCGCGAGCGTCGCGAAGTCGAGCAGGCGCGAGACCAGCAGGCAGGCGACACCCTCCGCCGCCGGCACGCCCGCGGCCCGGTCCGCATACACGACGAAGGAGGCCTCACCCAACTTCGCGGGCAGGATCAGCGCCGCCATGGTGTAGGACGCCGTGATCGAGAGGAGGCGACCGAAGGCGGGACGCCGCCCTGCGGGGAGGAGGACGCGGAAGCGCAATGCGCGCAGCACGTACAGGGCCGCATGCAGGCCGAGGGCGCAGGCGTAGGTCTCGAAGGAGAGTCGCTTCAGGCCCGCCAGGAGATCGGAGGGCGCGACCCCGCCGAGCGCCATGAGCACGGAGAGCAGCCCGACAGCGACGGCGAGCGAGAGCGCGAGCCGGAGGGAGAGCTTCAAATCCTCTCGGCCGGCTTCACTCGTACTTGACGTGGGTCCCGCCCGAGTCCTCGGCCAGCCACTCGAGCACTTCGTACTTGCCTCCGACGGCGATCGTGTTGATCACGATGCCGCGGTGCTCGTTCCATTGGGCGACGTGGTCGCGGATGACCACCGGGTCGGTCTCGCCCGTCGTCGGCTCGCCGTCGGACAGCAAGAAGATCGTGTCGACGTCCGGGTCCTGGAAGGCCTCCTTGAGGGCGCCGTAGGTGTTCGTGCCGTAGCCCAGGAGCGCCTTGTCGACGAAGGCCCGGGCCTCGTCCCGGTTCTTCTGGGAGGCCGCGGCCAGGCCGCCGTCGAGCCAGCGTTTCGTGTCGCCGCAGAAGACGATGACGTTGAAGAACGCCGCGGGATCGAGGCCCTGGATGCACCGATCCATCTCGGTCTTGGCGACCTCGATCCGGGTCTGGCCGCTCTTGCCCTGGTATTCGGTCTCGAGGACCTCGTTCATCGACATCGAGATGTCGAGGATCAGGATCACCTTGTGGGAGACGATCCGGATCCCGAAGAACTTGCTCTCCACGCGCGTCGCCTGCTTGAGACGCCATTCGTCCTCGCTCGACTTGACCTTGCTGAGCTGTGCCTCGGTGAGGAACTCGAAGTTGGCGCCACTTTGCTTCCACCAGTTGTCCCACGCTGCGGGATTGTCCTGGTAGGGCTGGCCGGTGAGGCGCCACAGCGTGCTGGCGAACTCCTCCAGCATGCGGCCGTCCTCCTTGCCCATGCGGGCGATGATGGCCGCGACGGCTTCCTTGGCACGCATGTGCTCGAGCGCGTCCAGGGCGGCGAGCCGCGTCGACCAGTCCTTGTCGTCCAGCGCCCCTACCAGCTTGTCGAGGTGCTTCTTGTCCGTCGTCTGGCCCAGGGCCTGGAGCGCGAGGTTGCGCACATCGGGATCCTCGCTCTTGGCCATCGCCACGAGCTCGTCGATCCACTTCGGATCGCCGCTCCGCACGACCACGAGCGCGTCGAGCGCCGCGCGCGCGATGGGCCTCTCCTTCCCGGTTTTCCCGAGCAGCCGCTGCAGCTGGGCCGCGGCCTCGGAGTCCTTGCGCTCGGCCAGCACCTTGCACACGGCGATCACGACCTCCTGCTCCCGGTCGGTCAGCATCCTCTCGAGAGCGCGGTCGACCTTCTCGTCCTTGATCCCCCGTACGGCGTGGAGGAAGAAGAGCTTCTCCTTCTCCTTGCCCCTGCCGATCTCTCCGATCAGCTCCCGGTTCACGCCCGGGTCATTCAGGCCGGCCAGGATGTCCGCCAGTCCGCGCCGCAGCTCCATGGGCGTGTCGACGCTCGTGCCGCGCTTGATGAAGTCGCTCGCCACCTTGGGGCCGCTGATGTGCGCGACGATCCGCGCGGCGATCACGCGCGCATCGGCGCGCTCGTAGGTCTTGGGATCGAAGTTGGAGGTGTCGAGCGGCGTCGGTCGCGCGAGAGCCGCGGTCGCGAGATCCAGCGTCTGCTTGTCCTTGCGGAGCTCCAGCTCGAGGAGCGCACCCGAGCGGATCTTGTCGCATCGGTCCAGCGTGGCTTCGACGAGCTCCTCCGGCTTCAGATCGGACCGGATCACCTCGAAAGCCATCCGTCGGATCTCGTCCAGGTTGCGCGCCTTCTTGGGTCCCTTGGGCGCCTCCTCTCCCTTCTTCTTGGGGTCCTTGTGCTCCCGCTTCTCCTTCTTCTCCTTCTTCTCTTTGTCCGGCTTCTCTTCAGCCTTCGGCTTGTAGAGCTCGCGATACCAGGCGTGGTCGCTCGCGTCCGCAAGCGTGACGTGCAGCTCCATCGCGTGCTCGCGCACCTGGTCGTCGGCGGCCGACTTCACGATCAGCCCCAGGAAGTCCTTGCCCTTGCTCTTGCACTGCCCCAGACCGTCGAGCGCCGCACGGCGCAGCTCGGGCTCGCTCGCCTGCGTGGCCACGTCCATCAGCCTCTGGAGAGCGGTCATCTCCGCGTCGGCCACGCCGTCGAACAGGGGCAGGGCGCGCACGACCTCGCGGCGCATCCAGATCGTGTTCATCGCGGTGTAGGCATCGAGCAGGCCGTCGAGCGCAGCGCGCGTGCGCATGCCGGCCAGCTCCTGGACGAGCTTGGAGTCCGCGGTGTCGCCCTGGTTCTTGAGCTTGCCGACGAGCTCAGCGACCGGGTCGCCGCCTCCCTGGGGGACCCGCAGCACCGGGAGAGCCTCGGGCCGGAGCGGCACCAGGGCCAGGACGAGGAGGGCGGCGAGACCGGGTCCGAGAATCCTTCGAGGCATGGTTCCGCGGCGGGAATCCCTCCACGCCGACTTGTGGAGATCACAAGACGCAGGGGTTGTCCTGTCAACTTCGATGTGCGGAGGGTCGATAGGAGATCCCCCATCCCGTTCCCAGATGATCGACCTGGCCCGTCCCACCCTGTCCGAGGAGAAGACCCGCGCGCTCCTGCGCAAGCTCCGGGACCTGAACCTCACCGCCGGCCCGATCGCCGTGGGGCCGCGGACGCACATCCTCCTCGCCGGCTGCGCCTCGATCGACGCCCCCGCGGAGTGCGGGGTTCGCTACCGCTTGCGGCTGACCGACGGCTCGCAGGGGATGCTCGAGATCCAGGGGCGACCCCGGGGGCTCGAGCTCGAGCTGACCCGCCTCGGCGCGGCGGGCGGGAGACGCCTGCTGGTCGAGATGACGTGCGACCGCTCGGGGCGCGCGTGCTCTCGGGCTCTGGCCGCACGCGTGACGCCGGACACCTCTGACACTCGCGAGCTCGAGCACTTCCTGCGCCGCATCGTGCGTGCGCTGTTCGCCGGCGGCGAATGAGACCGCGCGCCCCTACTTCAGGAGCGGAAGCAGGCTGCTGAAGTCGTCGGTCCAGGGCCGGCCCGGCGCCGAGGGCGGCCAGGGCACGATCCTCGCCAACCCCGGCTGGATCTCGGTCAGCAGGGACGCGTCCGGTGTGGCGGCGACCCAGTCGTTCTCGAAGCGGGCGTGATCGGCGTCGGCGGGCGAGCTCAGGCACAGTGCGCCCCAACCGAGCCCTTCCGCCTGCTGGCGCACGACCGGGCTGAGGTTCAGGAACAAGCTGGAGACGTGCACGGCGAGCAGGCCGTCGCCCGCCAGCTTGCGGCGGTACAGGGCGAAGCATTCGGCCGTGAGCAGGTGCACCGGGATCGCATCGCTGGTGAAGGCGTCGACCACGAGCACGTCGCAGGGCTCCACGGTCCCGCCCTTCAGCTCGCGTTCGAGCACGAGGCGCGCATCGCCCATCTCCACGTCCAACCGCGCCCCCCTCTCCACCGCATCGTCCCAGTAGGTGAACCAGCGCCGCGCCAGCCTCACGACGTCCGGGTTGATCTCATAGAAGGTCAGCGCGTCCCCGCGCCCGGCATAGGCCGCCAGCTCCCCGGCCCCCATCCCGATCACGCCGATGCGCAGGCCCTGCGCGCGCGCTCCGCGTACCGCACGCAAGCAGGCCTCGATTCCGCTGCCTGGACCGTAGTAGGAGGCGGGGATCGTCCGCAGCAGCGGGTCCTGGAACTGAACTCCATGAACGGTGCTCCCGTGCGTGAGCCTGCGGCGGTGTCGCGATGGATCGCCCCGGTCCTCCTCGCCCACCTGCAGCGCGCCGTAGAAGTTGCGCGAGACCTCGAGCACACTGCGGCTGCGCAGGTAGCCTCTCCAGGCCAGACCGGAGAAGGGGATGGCGGCCGAGGCGAGCAGCAACCCGCCGGCGGCTGCCGCGGCGAGTCGGGCGGGCCGGCCGACGAAGCGCCGTCGCAGCGCCTCGCGCAGAACGTCGCGGCGGCGGGCGACCGACCACGCCGCGCAGCAGGCGAAGAGAGCCAGCGGGTACTCCACGAGCGTCTTGAAGACCGCGGGAGCGACCAGGGTCACGAGCGCCCCGCCCACCGCGCCCCCCGCGGCGACGATCAGGTAGAAGGCGGTCAGGTGCCGCGGAGCCGGTTTCAACGCGGCGAGCTCTCCATGACAGGCCATGCAGCAGGCCAGGAGCACCAGCGCGTACGCTGCGACCTGCGGCCCCAGACCGATGGACATGCGGCCAAGGTAGGCGAACGCCACGATGAAGAGCGAGGCGGCCAGGACCCAGCCCACGACCTGGCGCCGGTACCAACGCCTCCGGTCGAAGCACAGGATGAAGGAGAGCAGGTACAGGCTGAGCGGGAGCACCCACAGGAACGGCACGGGGGTGACGTCCTGGGTGATCTGGTTGGTCGTGGCGAGCAGGATGGCCGATCCGCACGCTGCCAGGAGCAGCCAGATCGTGCGTGTCACCGCGTCGGGCCGATCGGAAGCCTCGAATGCGGCGTGGTTCGACGTCGCGACGACAGGCAACTGCGCTGGCTGCGCGCGCGTCATGCGCACCGCCCAGCCGATGCAGAGCAACACGAAGACAGCGTGGCCGATGGACCAGGCGCTCATTTGCACCGGCAAGCGCAGCGAGGGCTCGACCAGGAACGGGTAGCTGAGGAGCCCGAGGAGCGAGCCGGCGTTCGAGAGCGCGTACAAGCGGTAGGGCGAGCGGCCCGGATGGAGACGCGCGGACCAGGCCTGGATCAGCGGGCCGGTCGCGGAGAGCACCAGGAACGGTCCTCCCACCGTCACGGTCAGCAGGGCCAGGATGCGCCACGTGGGATCGGCAGCGCCGGAGGGCTTCCATGTCTCCGAGGGCGCGATCGGCAGGAGGAGCAGGCTGAGCAGGAGGGGCGCGAGATGCGCGAGGCCCTGCCATCGCGGCGGAAGCCGGTTGACGAGCAGGTAGGCGTAGAGGTAGCCGCACAGCAGCAGCACCTGGAAGAAGAGGAGGCAGGTCATCCAGACCGCCGCCGTACCCCCGAACCATGGCAGGATGGCCTTGCCGATCAGCAGCTGAACCTGGAAGAGCAGGAAGGCGGAGAGGAAGACGGTCATCACGAGGCCCCGACCGCTCGCACGTCGGGCTCCCGACTCGGCACCCTAGAGCCGCGAGCGCTTGTCGACGAGATCGGCGAGCATCCCGACCGAGAGCACTTGGATGAACGCCACGAAGAGCAGCACGGTCTTGTCGGAGAGATTGGGCGGAGCGATGACGAAGACGTCGTAGTAGAGGGATCCCATCAATCCCAGGCCGATCAGCAGGGCGGCGGGAAAGAACACCTTGAGCGGGTTGAAGTACAGCACCGTGCGCACGATCAGGCTCGCGAAGCCCAGCGTGTCGCGGATGGGACGGATCTTCGAGATGCCCTGGCGTTTCTTGTAGTCGATGCTCACCCAGTCGACGCGGTGGCCGTTCGTCAGGGCTGCCAGGGTGATCGTCGTCGTGAAGCTGAACCCGTCGGGGAGGATCGGGCGGTAGAGGAGGACCAGGTCGCGCCGCATCGCGCGCAGGCCCGAGTTCAGGTCCGGGATCCGTACGCCCGCCAGGTACGAGGCCAGCGCCCGCAGGAAGGCCTTCGCCGGCCGCCTGAGGAACGGCACCTCGACGTCGGCGCCCGTGCGCGCGCCGACGGCCATCTCCGCGCCCGCGTCGATGCGCGCGAGGAGCTCGGCGATGCGGTTCTCAGGGTAGGTCCCGTCCGCGTCGGTGATGACGACGACCTCGTGGCGCGCGTTCGCGAAACCGGTCTTGAGCGCAGCGCCATATCCGCGGTTCTGCTCGTGCCGGATCACACGCAGGCCCGGATGACGCGAAGCGATGTTCTCGAGCGCCCGCGACGTGCCGTCGCGCGAGCCGTCGTCGACCACCAGGATCTCGAGCGGCACGGCCAGCCCGAGGCCCGACAGGCGCGCGACGACGCCTTCGATGCCGCCCTCCTCGTCGTAGGCGGGCACGACGAGCGTGACGCCGCGAGCGGTCAGTCGCTGTGACGTGTGCTGCTCGATGGTGCGCTCCGACGGGAACGGGGGGAGCCGGTGACGGCCGTCCTCGACTGCGCGGCGAGGATAGCGGCCAGGCACTTCCGCGTCATGCCGGTGAGAGCGATCTCGGCGAGACCGCGCCGGGGGAACCAGGCCAGCGGCGGCACCGGCTCGCGGGAGGACAGGATCCCGCGCTTCACGACCGCGTGGATGCGATGGTGGGTGATCGCGTGGCGGACCTCGCACAGGGTCCCCTTCTCGCGCAGGACGCTCGGGCGGTGCAGCGGAAAGAGCAGCCCATCGCGCGTTCCCGCCCCGCCGGGCCGAGGGCTGCCGCCGCGCGCACGACCCCCGCCTCGGGGACGGCCTCGGGGCACCTCGATCGTCGGCATCTGCCACAGCCCGGCCATCCGTCCGCGCGCGGGGCGGCGCTCGAGGAGCCAGCGGTCACCGTCCGTCACGGCGAGGACCACGATCTCGACCGACACCGGGGCCCGCCTCGGCTTCCGGCGCGGGAGCTCGGGGACGCGGCCCTCGCGGAGCGCCATACACCGGGAGGCGAGCGGGCAGCCGTCGCAGCGCGGCTCCCGGGGTGTGCACACGAGCGCACCGAGCTCCATGAGAGCCTGGTTCCAATCCGCGGCTCCCTTCGTGGGCACGAGGGATCGCGCGAGCGACCACAGCTTCCGGCGCTGCTCCGCGGACGCGGGATCCCCGTCCAGGCCGAAGAGACGGCACAACACGCGGGCCACGTTGCCGTCGACGAGAGGCTCGGGCCGGTCGAAGGCGATGCTCGCGATCGCGCCGGCGGTGTAGGCGCCGACCCCGGGCAGCTCGAGCAGGCCCTCGCGATCGGAGGGGAAACGACCGCGATGGCGCTCGACCACGAGCTGCGCCGCGGCCTGGAGCGAGTGCGCGCGGCGGTAGTAGCCCAGTCCGCTCCAGGCGGCGAGCACGTCCTCGAGCCGCGCGCGGGCCAGCGCCTCGACCGTCGGGAAGCGATCGAGGAAGCGCTCATAGTACGGGAGGACCGTCTCGACGCGCGTCTGCTGCAACATCGCCTCGCTGATCCAGACGCGGTAGGGATCGCGGGTCTTGCGCCAGGGGAGGGCGCGCTTCTCGCGTGCGAACCAGCCGATCAGAGACCGCCGCAGGGAGCTCACGGCATCGGAGGAGAGACCATCCGTGCGACGCTTCACCCTGCGCAGTCTAGCTGTCGCTCGCGGCTATTGTCCCCCCTTCGTGCACTTCGCTACTGTCACGGCCGCATGCGCGCCCTCCTCCGCGGTTTCGTCGCAGGTCTTCTCCTTTCCTGCCTGAGGGCGCCTCTCGGCATCGATCTCTTCGAGTGGCCGGCCGTCGGCGCGCGGACGTCGTACGGGTGGCGCGGAGCGGCGATCGCCGCGGTTGCGATCGGCCTCTGGGCCGCGCGGCAGGCTTCCCTCCCCGTGCGCCTGCTGCTCGGCACGGCGGTGGGCTTCGGCCTCCACGGGCTGCTCTTCGCGAACGCGTGGTCGCCGGCGGGACGTGTCCCGCTCGCCACCACGGCGATGCTGGGCCTCGCCCTCCTCATCGTTCTGCGTCCAAGCCGAGCGGAGCGCGCCGTCGAGGAGAATCCTCCGAACTTCCTCGAGATGCTCGGTCTCGCGGCCGCCGCCGCCGGGGCTGCGCTCGCGCTCGAGGGCATCGCCCGGCACGTCCGGCTTTTCGAGGCGGGGCTCTCGCAAGACGATTCGATCTCGACCTTCGTCCTGCTCGCGGCCCTGACCGCGGGAGCCCTGGCCTTCGGCTGGATCGCCGCAGCGGACAAGCTGCGCGGGCTGGCACTGCCCGTGGGTCTCGCGGCGGCCGCGTCCGCCTGCTTCGTCTCGCTCCGCGTGGTCTCCCGCCTCTCCGTCGATCGCGCGCTCTCGGGCTACCTGCGCCGCTTCGGACTCGATACCTCCCTCCATGGAATGCTCGGGTACGACGTGCTGATCTCGGCCGCCTGCTTCATCGCGCCCGCGCTCCTCCTGGGCGCCGCGCTCCCGGCCGGGAGAGGCCGCGCCAGGATCTTCAGTGCGCTGATCGGGGCGGCTCTGGGTCTCGGCCTCGTGCCGGGTCTGCTCGCGCTGGAACCCGGCTCGAGCTCCTCGGAGCTCCAGGCTTCGAGCGCCGAGCTGGTCCCCTGGGGGAGCCTGGTCGCTGCCGGCGGAGCGCTCGTCGCGATCCTGTCCCTGGGCGACCGCGGCGCGCTCGCACGCTGGATGGGCATCGCGGTCGCGCTCGCGCTCGCGCTCCCGGCACTGCTCGTCAACGTCAAGCCTCAGCTGGTGCTCTCGCCCTGGTCCAAGCGCCCGACCTTCCCGCTGCTGGTCTCGGACACGCCCGAGGGGCTTCTCACCGTCGAATCCTTCGGACTCGTCGGCGGGACTTGGCTCTTCGTCACGCTCGACCGCCGCGCGGTGTCGCCGGTGCTCGAGGGCGCCGTCGCCGACGCCCTGCGCATGCGCGGAGCTCTCGACCTGCTGCCGGCGGCGCGGCGGGCCCGCGGAAACCTGAGCGTGCTGCTCGTCGGTCAGCTCACTCCCGAGCGCGCGCGAATCCTCTCCGAGGCGGGCGTGAGTCGCATCGATCGCACGGCGGCCTGGTCCGAGGCGATGCCGCGCATCGAGGAGGCGCTCTGGAACGCACTCCCGGAGAAGCGGGAGAAGCTCCAGGGGGAGATCCTCACGCCGGCACGCGCGGGCGAACGCATGGCGAGCGGCGACTACGACCTCGTGGTCGCTCCGGCGGTGCCGGGCGACGCTCCCCGGGTCACCGAGATCCGGGCCCCGGCGGTCACCACGGTCGTGCGCTGGCTGGAGATCGACCAGCCCGCGCAGCAGCGCGATCTGGGCGACCTCGTCGCGTTGACGTGCGAGGGCCTCGATCGTCCCTCGCTCGGAGTCCTGACGAACGCCTCGGCTCCCGCGGGCGACGACACCTTCGCTCCGCTCGTCTTGCATGCCGGCAGCCCGCGGGCGGCTCCGACCCCGCTGGCCTGGCTGCGCACTCGCAAGTCCCCGCGCGCAGACGAGCGGACCGACCGCGCCCGTGCGGCGATGGCGGCGCGCCTGGCCGAGGCCGCGCGGGGAGGTCCGCTCGAGGATCTCGCGGCCGGGTTCGAGTCGTTCTATGGCGCACAGGGAATCCGCTCGGAGTTCGAGAGCCCCGAGGAGCGCACCGAGCTGCCCGACGTCTGTCTCGAGCGCTGGCGCTCCGCCCTGCTCGCGGGGCCACCGGATCCCTTTGCGCGCCGACTGTTCGAGACCCTGGCGCGGGTCCTCACGGGCAAGCGATGGATCGAGAAGATCTACGCGTACGTGCAGCCGGTCGCCGTGAAGCACCCGCCTTGGCCCGCGCTCGAGAAGGCGCTCGCGCGCGCCGACATCGAGTCGCTCGAGCCGCAGGCGGCGATCCATCGCCTCGAACCGCTGACCTCGATCGAACCCAAGGACTTCGAGGTCTGGTACCTGCTCGGCGAGGCCCAGTGCGCCGCAGGCGAAGGGGCGAAGGCGCTGGAGAGCTGGCGGCATGCGGTCTGGCTGCAGACATCCGACCGAGTCTCCCGGCGCAAAGTCACGCTGGCTCTGGCGCGCACCGGCGACGCCGAAGGCCGTGAGGCGGCCCGACAGCTTCTGCTCGAGGTTCCCGACGACGAGGAGCTGAAGTCGCTCCTGACGCAGCCGAACCCCGCGGAACCCCCGTCCGATCCCTGCCCTCGGTGAGCGGGTCCCGGGCTGTGGGGCACACGCGCGGCCCAGGGCGTGGCATTCGGGGGCGCGCGCATCCCCTGCGGGGTAGATTTCCATGGCGTCATCCACGGCCGAACGCCCAGGGGGACCCGCGCCATTTTCCCGCCTTCGACTCCCCAGCGAATCGTCCTTCGCTGCCATAATGACGCTGATTCTCGGAACCGCCGGTTCGGGCAGGACGTCCCAAGGAGGCGATCTTCACGGACCGAGGCGGGCTGCTTGCCCTCGTCACCAACGCAGCGTGCGCCCGGGGCTCCCGGGACCGACGCGGCGATGGGCCGGAATCCGAGGCAAGTGGTACGATCGCACAAGCTGGGACCCGCGCGCGCCCGAACCGTTTGATTCAAAAGGAACCCTTCCGTCATGAAACTCTCCCCCCTTGCCCTGCCGCTGACAGCCGCCGCGATCCTCGCCGCGGCGACGCTCGGCACGGCGCAGATCGAGCGTCTGGACCTGAGCCAGATGGTCTCGAAGGCCGACAACGCCGTCGTCGGAACGATCACCAAGAAGGAAGTGATCCGGATCGACCATGCCAAGGATGGTCCGGAGCTCTACTTCACCACCCTGACCATCGAGGGAAGCTCGCTCAGGAACGGCGAGAGCCTCACCGTCGACGTCACCTTTGCGGGTGGGTTCATCGACGACCAGCACGGCGTGTTCAACTCGGAAGCGCCCTCGGCTGACGACGTCAAGATCGGCAACAAGGTCGTGGCCTTCTACAAGTGGTTGGACAACCTGGGTGGAGGTCTCGCGGGCAACGGGCTGTACGCCGCTCACGGCGGGCTCTTCCGCACCTTCGACGACAGCCGCAAGGGGACGATCGTCCAGGGCCGCGGCGACGGCTACGCCGTGCCGACGAACATCAAGCTGGCCGAGCTCAATCAGCAGGTCGCGGTTCTCGCGAGGCGCAAGTAGCGCGGAGAAGAAGGAGAAAGAACCGTGAACATCAAGCACATCATCCTTCCCTGCCTGGCACTGGGCGGCGCTGCGACCCTGCTGCTCCCGAGCCTCACGGAGGGCTTCACGACGCTCGGCGGCAGCCTGAACCTCACCCAGCGCGACTTTCGCCTCAACAACAACTTCACCAACTCCGGCGCGAACGATAACACGACTCCCGATACGAACTTCCCGGGCTTCCTCGGCGCCGACATGGCGGTGTGGAAGGGAGGCGTCGAATGGGGCAGCCGACTCCACGGCACCGGCAACGGCGACGCATCCCAGCCTGGCGGCCTGGGATCGGGCGGAGCCAACTTCGACGCGGCCTGGGGTGGACATGCCAACCAGGCCGGCGGCACGAACGACAATTGTATCTCGGCGGGCGCCAGCTGCAGCAGCGGCGTGCTGGCCTACACCGAGACGCCGATTGCCGACGGCTGGCGCATCTTCTTCTGCACCGGATGGACCTGGGCCGACGGTCCGGGCACCGGCGTCTCGGGGATCGACATCCAGGGCGTGCTCTGCCACGAGTACGGGCACGCGCTGGGACTCGGTCACACCACCGTCGCGGGTGCGACCATGTTCCCCTCGATCAGCGGCACCGGTGTGAGCGCGCGCTCGATCGAAGCGGACGACATCGCAGGCGTCCAGTTCATCTACGGCATCGCATCGGCCACGAAGCCGAGGATCACCGCCGTGAGCGTGACCCTGGGCTCCGTCGCGATCACGGGCTTGAACTTCGGCGCAACCGGGAACGAGGTCTGGTTCACGAACGCGAATCCGACCTCGCCCTTCCAGAACCCGATGGTCATCGTGACCAACGTGACCTCGAACGGCACGTCGATCACGGTGGCACCGCCGGTCAATGCCGGCTCGGGCGACGTGCTGGTCCGTATCGCCGGATCCACGCACGACAAACTCTCGAACGCCTGGCCGGTCGACCTGACCGGCGCAACCTGTCCGCTGCCGCAGAACTTCTGCGTCGCGGCGCCGAACTCGTACTCTCCAGCTGGCGCGGTGATGTCGTACACCGGCTCGACCACGATCAGCCTGAACAACCTCACGCTGCTGACCTCCGGCATTCCGCCGGGCAAGCTCTGCCTCTACATCTATGCGCAGGACCAGACGGGCTTCTCGCCCTTCGGCAACGGGTTCCGCTGCATCAACGGCCCGATCTACCGGATCTATCCGGCCACGAACGCGGACTCGTTCGGCGACACGGTCTATCCCGTGAATCTCAACGCCCTGCCCTCGGCAGGCCAGATCAGTTCGGGCCAGTCGTGGGGGTTCATGGCCTGGTACCGCGACCCCGCTGCGGGCGGAGCCAACTTCAACGGCTCGGACGGGCTGAGCACTTCTTGGTGTCCGTGAGCGACGAGAATCCCGGCACCGTCTGAAGCGGGACCGGATCTTTCTGCGAGGGGGAAGGCCCGAGCCTTCCCCCTCGCGCTTCTTGTGGAGAGGTGATCGGCTTCCCCCAGGCGAGGGGGGGCGCGTCTTCCGGTATCCCGCCGGGCCGGAACCGAGTAATTAGATGCCGTGACCGGTCCTCGGAGGGCGCCCGCTGACGTTGTCTCGCCGGCTCCGAGCCGAAGCGCGGTCACCTGGATGCTGGCAGCGTGCCTGGCGCTGACAGCGCTGCCCTTCCTCCCCGGGTTGCGCGGCGAGTTCGTGTACGACGACCTCGCGATGGTCGTGCGCAACCCCAGGATCACGAGCTTCGCGCACCTGCCCGAGATTCTCACCAGCCCGATGCTCGACTTTCTCGACCCCCACACGGCGTCGCGGATCGGGTACTGGAGGCCCGTGGCGGGCGCCGCGCTCGCTGCCGGATACCGCCTCGGCGGTGGGACACCCCTGGGGTTCCACATCGTCTCGCTGCTCCTGCACCTCGGAGCAACCGCGGTCGCGCTTCGCTTTGCGCTGCGCCTGACGGGCAGCGGCCCGATCGCCTTCTTCTCGGCCCTCCTGTTCGGTCTGCACCCCACGCACGTCGAGGGCGTCTCCTGGATCAGCGCGATCAACGACCCTCTGTTCGGCCTCCTGGCTCTGCTCTCCCTCGACGCCTTCGTCGCGTGGCGGGACGACGAATCGAAGGGATCGGCCTGGAAAGCCGCGCTCTGGCTGGCGCTCGCTCTTCTGGCGAAGGAGATGGCCGCTGCCGTATTGCCGATGGCGATCGCAATCGACCTTGCACGGGGGCGCTCCCGGAGAGAGGTCGGCCGTCCGTTCGACGGCCCGAAGCCGATCGCGCGCGCTTATCTGCCGATGGCCGTCGCGGTCGCGGTCTACTATCTCGCGCGCGTCGCCGTGTTCGGCGACGTCCTGGCCGGGTTCGACCGTACCACGACCGACTTCGGAGTCCCGACTCTGCGGCTGCTCCAACTCCGACTGGAGCTCCTGGGCGGCTTCCTGTGGCTGCTCGCCTGGCCAGGCGACCTCAATCTCTTCCGGCCGGTCCGCCCGGAGGTCCCTCTCTTCGACCTCGAGTTCGTCAGGGCGATCGCGTGCATCCTGCTCCTGTGCGCCCTGGTGAGCCTGCTGTGGAAACGGCGCGCCGGTCTCGCGCTCGCGTCCGCGCTCTTCATCCCGGCGGCGGTCTCTCCGGCGCTCGTGCGGGTCCAGTCGCTAGGCATCTTCCCGCTGTCCGACCGCTTCCTGTACCTCGCCACGCTGGGCTCGGCGCTGCTCGTCGCGATGGCCGCGATCCGCGGTCTGCCCCGGCGCGCAGCCTACGCCGCATTGTCCCTCGTCGCCCTGGCCTACGGGATCCGGGCTTGCCAGCGCACCGGTTTCTGGCGCGACGAGGAGACGCTCTTCCGCGCCGCGGTCGAGCAGAGCCCGCGCAGCCCCTACGTCCACTGGGGCTACTCGCGGGTCCTGCTCCAGAAGTACCGCGAAGGCAAGGACGCCGGGATCCTGCGTGCGGCGCACGCGCAGGCTCAGCAAGCTCTCGATCTTCTCGAAGCGGCTCAGAAGGGCGACGCGAGCGTCTTCGGCACGAGCGACGACCACGTGCAGAGCAACCTGTGCCTGGCCTGGTCCCTGCTCTATGAAGCCGAGAGCGATCCCTTCCACGACTATGCGACGGCCCTGCGCGTGTTCCAGGCGATCGCGGCGCGATACCCGGAGAGCCCGTACGGTCAGACGGGCCTTGGCGTCGCGGCGCTGCAGCTCCAACGCTTCGACAAAGCCGAGGCCGCCTTTCGCGAGGCTCTCAAGCTGAACCCGCGCTACGCCGAAGCCCACCACAACCTCGGCATCCTGCGGCTGAAGCGCGGCGATCCGCGTGGTGCCGCGCGCGAGTTCGACGAGGCGCTGCGCTATCGGCCCGACGTGCTCGACGATCTCCTGTGGCTCGCGCGTGCGCAGGCGCAGGCGGGCGAGCCCGAGGCGGCTCTCGCGGCGGTCGAAAGAGCGCGCGACCGGTATCCCAAGGCCGCCGGACCTCTCGTGGTCCGGGGAACGCTCGCCGCGCAGAAGGGCGACATGGACGAGGCTCTGCGCTGGCTGAACCTGGCCCTCGAGGTCGATCCGAACGAGGGGGAGGCCCTTCTGCAGAGGAGCAAGGTGCTGCTCGCGCGCGGGGAAAGGGCCGGCGCGTTGACGGCGCTCCGGCGCGCGACCGAGCTCCTGCCGACGAGCTTCGAAGCCCACTACAACGCGGCCGCGCTGCTCCTCGAGAGCGAGGGCTTCGCCGCGGCGTTGCCCTACCTCGTCCGCGCCTATGGTCTGAGATCCGACGACGAGATCGGCAAGGTCCTGGCCAACACGCTGGCCCGGTCGCCGATCGGGGATCCGGGAACCCTGAGCGATCTGGCCGCGGTCGACGCGGACCGAGGCGACGAGGCAGAGGCCCTGGAGTGGCTGGACCGGGCGCTGAAAAGGAAGTCGGACCACGGACCGTCGCTCTATCTGAGGGCGAAGTTGCTCCAGAAGCGGGGCGACTCCGCCGCAGCGGAGGAAGGTCTCAGGAGAGCCTGCCAGGCGATGCCCGGCAGCTACGACGCCGCCTGGCAGCTCGGGATGCTGCTCGCAGGCCAGGGGCGCGGGAAGGAGGCTCTTCCGTTCCTCGAGAGAGCCTTCGCGATCGCGACCTCGGCCGCCGGCGACAAGCCCGAGGCACGCGACGCGCTGGAACGACTGCGCGCGACGATCGAGCAGGTGAGGAGCGACGCGAAGTAGAGGTGCCGCCTCAGGGCGTCGTGGCGAGCGTGATCTCGTCCAGCGAGAACACGGGTCCTTCGACGCAGCACTTGGCGTTGGGCCAGCTTCCGCGCGGCCCTTCGGGCAACGTCGGCACGGGGCAACCGTTGCAGATGCCCACGCCGCAGCCCATCACGGTCTCGAGCGAGAGCCAGGCGGCGAGTCCACGCGCGCGCGCGTGCGCTTCGACGGCTTCGAGCATGCGTTCGGGGCCGCAGGCGAGGAGGCGGACCGCGCGCGGGATCTCGCCCCGCTCCTGGAGCTGGTCGAGGAGCTGGAGGACGTTCCCGCGCAACCCGAAGGATCCGTCGTCGGTGCACGCGGCGACGCGCACGCCGAGCGCCTGGAAGCTCTCGAGATCGTAGAGCAGCCCCTTGCGAGCCGCGCCGTAGAGGTAGGTGACCTGATCGGGCCGCGCGGGCTTCCTCCCGTCCATGCCGGCCAGCGCCTGCTCGATTGCCAGGTAGAAGGGGGCCGAGCCGATTCCTCCCGCCAGCATGGCCCAGGGAGGACCCTCGCCGTCGAGCGCGGGCCAGCCGTTCCCCAGCGGACCGATCACGCGCAGCCTGGTTCCCGGCGCGCAAGCCGCGAGCGCGGCCGTGCCCGGACCCGTCACCTTGATCAGGAACCACAGCTCTCGCCCGACCTGCCTGTAGATCGAGAAGGGCCGAGGGATCGCCGGCGAGAGCCGGTCCTCGCGGCGCAGCATGAAGAAGCGCGCGGCGCGCAACGGCGGGAAGGGTGTGTCCGTGGCGATGCGCAGGATCGCACCGTCGTCACCGCAGGGCTCCACCGCCACCGCCTCACCCCGTATCGAACGGGCGTCGGCAGGAGGAGCGGGCATGCGCGACGATGGTACGCAAACCGGTTCGTTCCTCAACCCCTCGCCGGGAGTTGCGAACCGGCCGGGGTTGCGTACTGTCGCATCCGTGTCCCTGCTCGTCCTGGAGGGCGTGAAGAAGCACTTCGGCGCGCAGGCAGTCCTGCGCGGCGCCAGCCTGCGCCTCGATCCGGGCGAGAAGGTGGGTCTGGTCGGACGCAACGGCGGCGGGAAGACCACGCTCCTGCGTCTGATCGAAGGGATCGAGGCGCCCGACTGGGGATCGGTGACCCTGCGCAAGGGCGCGAGCCTGGGGCACGTCGCGCAGCGCCCGGAGTTCGCTCCGGATGTCAGCGTGCGCACCTACGTCGAGAGCGGCCTCGAGGAGGCGCGCGCGGCGTTGAGCGAGCTCGAGCACGTCAACCAGCGGATGGAGGGGGCGGCGGGCCCGGACCTCGAGCGCCTGATGCGGGACCACGACCGGCTCGCCGAGCGCGTTCGCGTCCTGGGTGGCTGGGAGACCGCACGAAACGTGGAGACCGTGCTCTCGGGCATCGGTCTCGCTCCCGAGCTGTGGGAGCGCGAGGCGCGCACGCTCTCGGGCGGCGAGCGGAGCCGCGTCGCGCTGGCTCGCGAGCTCGTCGGCGGTCACGACCTGCTCCTGCTCGACGAGCCGACCAACCACCTCGACCTCCCCGGAATCGAGTGGATGGAGGCCTGGCTGCGAGACTTGAAGGGGGCCGTGCTGATCGTGAGCCACGACCGGCGGCTGCTCGAGAACGCGGTCGATGCGATCCTCGAGTTGGAGCGCGGTCAGATCTTCCGCTACCCGGGCCGCTTCTCGTCGTACCTGCGGATCAAGGAGGAGCGCTTCCTCGCCGCGCTGCGCGCGTACGAGATCCAGCAGGAATTCCTGCGCAAGGAGGAGGTGTTCATCAAGCGACACATGGGCAGCCAGCGCACGGCCGAGGCCAAGGGCCGGCAGAAGAAGCTCGCAGGTCTCGTGCGACTGGAGCGGCCCTGGAACGACGTGCGCAGACCGGTGCTACGACCCCCGAAGGCAGGGCGCGGCGGCGAAACGGTTCTCGAGGCGCGCAACCTCGCCGGCGGGTACGCAGGCTCGGCTCCGGTCTTCGCTGCCGTCGACCTGCGTATCGCGCGGAGCGACCGCATCGGGATCGTGGGCCGGAACGGGGCTGGCAAGACGACGCTCCTGCGGATCCTGGCGGGACGGATGGCGCCTGTCGCAGGTGCGGTGGAACGCGGCCACAAGGCGGCGTGCGGGTACTTCGACCAGGACACGTCCGACCTCTCCGAGGACGGAACGCCCTACATCGAGATCCGTCGGCGTCATCCTCAGATGACCGACCAGGAGATCCGCGACCACCTGGCGAAGTTCCTGTTCCGCGGCGCCGAGATCGACGCGTCGATCGCATCGCTGTCCGGCGGCGAGCGCGTGCGACTGTGCCTGGCGCGCCTCGTCTTGACCGAGCCGACGTGGCTCGCCATGGACGAGCCCACGAACCACCTCGACCTCGCGGCGCGGACCGCGCTGGAGGAGATGCTGGGGGAATTCACGGGCGCGATGGTCTTCGTGAGCCACGATCGCGCCT
This sequence comes from Planctomycetota bacterium, assembly GCA_041488095.1. Taxonomy (GTDB): domain Bacteria; phylum Planctomycetota; class UBA1135; order UBA1135; genus DASYPQ01. The sequence continues at coordinate 34,793 of JBGPOP010000030.1, read as the reverse complement.
TCCTCGACGGGTTGTGCACCCGGATCCTCGAGGTAGGTGACAGGACCGTGAAGTCCTTCGTCGGGAACTACAGCGATTGGCGCGCGGCAAGGCTCGCGGAGCCGGCCCGAGTCGTCGCGGGGGGGAGATCGACGCGAAAAATTTCTCCACCCGTTTCGAAGGAGGTCCGGCGGGATCAAGACACCCAGCGCAAGCCTCCGACCGGAAAGGTCCGCAACCCCTGGCTCTTCGAGAAGCTCGAGGCGCGCATCATCGCTCTCGAGGAGGAGCTGAAGAGTCTCCAGGAGGCGAGCGCGACGGAAAGGGTCTACCGCGATTCGGAGAGACTGCGAGAGACGCAGGTCCGCATCTCCGAGCTCGAGCGCGACCTGGCTCTCGCGAACCAGGAGTGGATGAACTGGCTGTAGGATTCGGGGCTGCGGGCCGGTTATCCTCCGCGAGTGCAGTCCTTCGCCGAACGGATCCGCGTCGCACTCGCGCGGGCCTCCAGCTTGCCCGAGTCGGAACTCCGCCTCGAGCAGCCGCGGGATCCCTCGCTCGGCGATCTCGCGTTCCCCTGCTTCCAGCTCGCCAAGTCGCTGAAGAAGGCACCGCCCGCGATCGCGGCTGAGCTGGCGACGAGGATCGCGAGCGAGCTCTCGGGCATCTCCGCCGTGGCCGCCGGACCCTACATCAACTTCCGGATCGACCGCGGCGAGCTCGCCCGGGCGGTGATCGAAGAGATCGAGGCGCGGGGTCCTGCGTACGGCCACTCCAAGATCGGAGCCGGCAAGACCGTCGTCATCGATCTTTCCTCCCCCAACATCGCCAAGCCCATGTCGGTCGGCCACCTGCGCTCGACCGTCATCGGTGCCGCGATCCAGCGCCTCCTCGACGCGCTGGGTTACAAGACCGTCGGCATCAACCACATCGGCGATTGGGGCGCTCAGTTCGGCAAGCTGGTCGCCGCGGTCGAACGCTGGGGCGACACGGTCGACCTCGAGGCCGACCCGATCAAGTCGCTCCTCGCGCTGTACGTGCGCTACCACGAGGAGGAGGGCCAGGACCCCTCCCTCGACGCCGCCGCTCGGGCCGCGTTCCGGGAGTTGGAGAGCGGGATCGAGGGCAAGGTGCGCGCCATCTGGCGGCGCTTGACCGAGCTGTCGTTGCGCGAGTTCGACAAGATCTACCGACGTCTCGGCGTCCGCTTCGACGCCATCCGCGGCGAGGCGTTCTACGAGCCCTATCTCGCGCCCACCCTCGAGCAGATCGTCGCCGCGGGCGTGGCGGAAGAGTCCCAAGGCGCGCTGATCGTCGATCTCTCCTCGATCGACAAGAGCATGCCTCCCTGTCTCCTGCGCAAGTCGGACGGCACCACGCTCTATGCAACGCGCGACCTCGCCGCGGTTTTCCATCGCTTCGAGATCTACGACTTCGAGCGCTGCCTGTACGTCGTTGGCTCGGACCAGAAGCTGCACTTCCGCCAGCTCAAGGCCGTCCTTCGTCGCATGAACATCCCCTGGGAGAGCCGGGTCGAGCACGTCGACTTCGGCATGCTCCGGCTCCCCGAGGGTCGTATGAGCACGCGCCTGGGACGCGTCGTGTTCCTCGAGGACGTACTCGACCGCGCCGTCGAGGAGGCGCAGCGCATCATCGCCGACAAGAATCCCGACCTCGCCGGCGCGAGCGGGATCGCCGAGCAGATCGGCGTCGGCGCGGTCGTGTTCAACGACCTCAAGCGCGAGCGCGTCAAGGACGTCGAGTTCGTGTGGGAGGAGGTGCTCTCCTTCGAAGGCGAGACCGGCCCGTACGTGCAGTACACCCACGCGCGCCTTGCCTCGATCCTGCGCAAGGCCGCGGAGGTCGGGGAGGGCTCGGGACAGCCCGACTGGCGCCTGCTCGAGGACGCCGGAGCGGTGCTGCTCGCGCTCTCCCGCTTCCCCGAGATCGTGCGCTCGGCGGCCGAGCACGCCGAGCCCTCCGAGGTCGCAGCCTGGCTGCTCTCCACCTGTCGCGAGGTGAACAACTGGTATGTCGGGCATCGGGTGCTGGGGCAGGAGCCCGTTCTCACGGCCGCGCGCCTGGGTCTCGTGCGCGCTTCCAAAGCCGTGATCGCCAACGGTTTGCGGCTGCTGGGTGTGGCCGCTCCGGAGGAAATGTGAGCGCCTCCTTCAGCCGCGGGGGCCCTCTTCCGATGCTTACCGAAGGCCCCTGCTCTCCCCGCGTCGCGAGCCCGCGCCGTCCCCCGGAGGAGTCCTTGATCGAGAAGTACATCCGCGACGTCCCGGACTTCCCCAAGAAAGGGATCGTATTCAAGGACATCACCCCCCTTCTGCAGAGCCCATTGGGCCTGAAGACGACGATCGCGGAGATGGCCAAGGCCGTGGACCCCGATGAATTCGACCTCGTGTGCGGAATCGAATCCCGTGGCTTCATCTTCGGCACGGCGCTGGCACACCATCTGGGAAAGGGCTTCGTCCCGATACGCAAACCGGGCAAGCTGCCCTGGAAGACCGCCTCGGAGAGCTATCAGCTCGAGTACGGGACCGATCGGATCGAGATCCACATCGACGCAGCGAAGAAGGGACAGCACGTGCTCATGGTCGACGACCTTCTGGCGACGGGTGGCACGATGGAAGCGGCGCTGCGGCTCGTCCGGCGCATCGGGGCCGAACCCGTCGGATGCTCGTTCGTGATCGAACTCGGCTTCCTGGACGGACGCAAGCGCCTCGGCGACATCCCGGTCCACGCGCTGATGACGGTCTGATCCCCGGCTCCCGCCTCCACAACTCGCAACTCCGCGACGAACAAGGTCCATGACGCGCAAGAATCCCCCCGCACCGAGAAAGGGCGAGCCCGGCGATGAGCCGGGCAGCGGGAGGTCCGTGCGGAAGCCGGCCGGCAAACCCGCGCACCGCACGCGCAAGCCCATCGACCCCGCGCTGGAGAGCCTCCCCACCGAGCGCATCTGGGAGCTCTACCGCAGGGCGCGCAGGGCCGGACCCAAGCAGGTCGACGAGCTCGAGAAGCTGCGCAACGCGCTCATGGAGCGCTACTACCCGCTCGTGCGCTACATCGCCGAGCGTCTCCTGCAGACCCTGCCCAAGTCGATCGAGCTCGACGACCTCGTCAGCGCCGGCTTGTTCGGCTTGATGGATGCGATCCGCGGCTTCGACCACGCCCGCAACATCAAGTTCAAGACCTACTGCACGACGCGGATCCGCGGCTCGATCCTCGATCAGCTGCGGTCGCAGGACTGGGTGCCACGCCTCGTGCGCCTGAAGGCCGGGCGCATCGAGAAAGCCCTGCAGCGCCTGACCGGTGAATTTGGTCGCGAGCCGACGCACGCCGAGCTGGCGGCCGAGCTTGACCTCGAGCACGACGAGCTCAGTGTCGAGATGCAGAGCGCCAGCGCGAAGACCATGTTCTCGCTCTCGGACAAGTGGGAGGACCGCGACGAGGACAGCGGGATCGAGAAGGTCGACGTCCTCGAGGACCGCAAGTCCGTCGATCCGATCTCCGAGCTGCACCGCCGGGACATGCTGCACTTCCTGACGCGCTCGCTGACCCACAAGGAGCGCTTCATCATCGAGCAGTACTACCACGTCGGCCACACGATGCGGGAGATCGGCGAGATGCTCTCCCTGACCGAGAGCCGTGTGTGCCAGATCCACAGCAACGTGATGGGCCGCCTCAAGGCCCAGCTTGGGCAGAAGTCCGGGACGCTGCTGACCTGAAGACGCGAGCGCGCCGCGCTCACCAGACCACGATCTGGCCGCTCGAGATGTTGAAGGTGTTGCCGGGGGGATCCGGGCAGAAACCCGGATTCGCGTCGCGATAGTAGGTCTGGTAGTGGCGCGTCGAGCCCGGCGAGATCGGGTCGCCCAGCGCCGCCGAGCGCGACGTGATCGACGGGTCGCCCGACCCCGGAGCGATCGCCACGCCGCCGCTGGCGCTCTTGACGTACAAGCGTTTGAGCGGGCCTGTGACACAGCGCACGCCGTCGCCGAACACGATGCCGCCCGGATTCTGCAGGGCCCCCTGCACGAAGATCGACAGCGAACCCGGAAGCTCGCCCGAGGAGGTCAGCACGACCGTGTCGGGGCTCACGCTTCCCCCTGAGGTCAGGACCGCGCCCGAGGCGTTCTGCGAGTTGGCGCAGCCGCGACCGGACCCGCCCGAGTTGCCGCACGGGCACGCGGTCGGGAGCGAACCGTCACCCGGACAGAACGAGGTTCCGGGAGGGCCGCTGGGCATGTCAGCGGTCGTCTGCACCGATCCGCCGTCCTTGAACGTGCCGATCGTGATCGTGCCGGTGGTCGGCGGAGTGTTCGCGTCGAATCGGAAGTTGTAGGTCGTGCCCCAGCGGATCGCGTTGGCGTTGGGATCCTGCGCAAAGGTCCGGGAGGCCCAGGTCAGGGTTCCCCCCGTTCTCGTGGCCAGCCAGTCCGTGCCGTCCTGATCGATACCTCCGACTCCGTCGCCGCCGCGGTAGGTCACGTCGTGGAAGCCGATGTTCGTCACGCCCACCCAGGACGGAACGGGCAGCGAGAACGAGCCGACGCCGAGGTCCGAGTTCATGTTGTGGACCGCGTACTCGTAGTGGTGCTGCCCTCCGCCGAGCTGCGTCGTCTTGCAGGCCAGGATCAAGAGACCCTCGCTCGGGATCTGGATGTCCCTTTCGCTCACCCCGGGATCGGCGATCGGCCAGGCCCGGATCGCCTGCGTCTCCCTCTGCGTGCTGCCGGTCAACGTGAAGTTCCACGACGTCCCGCTCCCCGCGAGGGCCAGCTCGCGATAGGAGGCGTTGTTGTTCTGATGGCCCGCGGCTGCGTCATCGGCGGCAACGTATTGGCACTCGCCGAAGTAGCGCGTCCCGCTCGGGTTGCTCGGCTCCAGATCGCTGATCGAGACCTCCAGACGACCCGTGTTCCCTCCCGAGGGATGGGGAGGCGGATACGTGAAGACGCCGGTGTACGCATCCACCTGGTAGCGAGGGCCCATCTCGCCCTGAGTGCCGTTGCTCATGGCCGAATTGACGTCCGAGCACCCCACGCCCAGGTGGGCGCCCGTGAAGTCGGCCGAGCAGGAAGTGCAGCACACGGTTCCGCTCAAGGCGAAGAAGGTGTGCTTGGGCCAGGAGAGGCCCACCTGCTCGAAACGCCCCGCGCCGTCGACGACCTTGAAACGGTAGAGGTTCCCGCTGATCACGGGGTGCTGGTTCGTGTTGGCGATCCAGTTCACCCACACCGTGCCCAGATTGCACGAGGTCGTCCCGAGCGACAGCGCCTCCAGGCCGCCGGAGGCGTTGTAGTTCGCAACCTGCTGGATGTCCCCCGCCATCACGTCAGGTCCGCTGCTCCCCTGGCAGGAGGTCTGCGCGCCGGCCGAACGGGCGGTGACGGCCAGGCCGGAGAGAATCGCGAGGGATGTGAGCCACGAAGTCGGCGCGGTCTTCACCTGAATCTCCGTGGCCAGATCGGCCTCACGCGGGAGGAGTCGGCACCCAGTGAATGGGGCGCCCCGGGCAAAACCGCCGAGACGCCCCATGATCTTGCACGAAAGAGGTTCCGACTCCTGCCCGCGGAACGTTCCACGGGGCGGAGCCGGTCCGCATTACCAGAAGATGATCTGTCCGCTCGAGACGTTGAACGTGCTCCCGGTGGGGCTCGAGCAGAAGCTCGGGCTCGGATCGCGGTAGTAGCACTGGTAGTACCTCGTCGAACCCGGCGAGATCGGATCCCCCAATGCCGCCGAGCGTGCCGTGATCGACAGGTCGCCGCCGGCCGGCGCCGACACCACGCCTGCGCTGGCGTTCTTGACGTACAGGCGCTTGAGCGTGCCCACGACACAGCGCACGCCATCGCCGTAGATGAGACCGTTCGAGTCCATGCCATCGCCTTGCAGGAAGATGGTCAGTGCCGACGGAAGCTCTCCCGAAGAGGTCAATACCGCGGTGTCGGGGCTGACGCTCCCGGCCATGCCCAGGATCGCGCCGTGGGTGGTCTGCGAGTTCTCGCAGCCGTGCGCGGGGTCGCCGTAGTTGAAGCACGGGCAGTAGGTCAGGAGAGAGCCGTCGCCGAAGCAGAACGGGGCGTTCGTGACCGTGCCTCCGGGCACGTCGCTGGTGGTCTGGACCGAGCCGGCGTTCTTGAAGGTGCCGATCGTGATCGTCCCGCTCGTCGGCGATGCGTTCGCGTCGAAGTGGAAGTTGTAGGTCGTGCCCCACCGGATCGCGTTGGCGTTCTGGTTCTGCGCGAAGGTCGAAGTCGACCAGCTCAGGTTGCCGCCCGCGTTCGTGTGGGGCCAGTCGGTCCCGTCATAGTTGATGCCGCCTCCGCCGTCGCCTCCGCGGCGGGTCACGTCGTGGAAGCCCACATTGGAGAGCGTCACGTTGGCGGGGACGGGCAGCGAGAACGACCCCACGCTCAGGTCGGAGTTCATGTTGTAGATCGCGTACTCGTAGTGGTACTGCCCCCCGCTGAGCGGGGTGGTCTTGAACCCGAAGATCAGCAGGCCCTCGTTCGCGAGCTGGATGTTGGTCATGGTCACGCCCGACTCGCAAGCCTGCCAGGCCTTGATCGCAGGGATCTCGCGATGGGTCCCGCCCGTGAAACCGAAGGTCCAGGCGCTGCCGCTGCCGGTGACGGTCACCTCGCGGTACGAGGAGTTGTTGTTCTGGTTGTTCGCGGTCGCGTCGTCCGGCGTGACGTACTGGCAGTTGCCGAAGTAGCGCGTGCCGCCTGAGCTGCTCACTTCCAGGTCGGTGACGGCGACCTCCAGTCGGCCGGTGTTCCCGCCCGAGGGCGCGGGCGGCGGGTAGATGAAGAACCCCGTGTGCGCATTGACCTGGTAGCGAGGACCCATCCCGGTCGGGTCGCCGTTCCGGGAGGCGGTGTAGGGGTCCGAGCACCCGACACCCAGGATGCTGCCGTCGGTGGGCTGGCAGTTGTTGCAACACAGGTTGTTGCTCAGCGCGTAGAAGCCGTGCTTCAACCAGGAGAGACCGACCTGCTCGAAGCGGCCCGCCCCGTTCACGACCTTGTAGCGATACAGCTCACCGCCGATGACCGGGTGTTGGTTGGTGCCCGCATGCCAACCCACGGGCTGCGTCCCCATGTTGCAGGAGTAGCTGCCGAGGGAAAGGGCCTCGTAGCCCCCGATGGCGGAGTAGTTCGCCGGCCCCGTGATGTCGCCGACGATCACGTCCGGACCGGTGTGCCCTTGGCAAGTCGTCTGCGCTCTCGCGTCGTGCGTGAGGATCGAAGCGCAAGCCATCGTCGCGACGAGGCCCAGCGCACGTTTGCATGTCTTCATCATGTGCATGTCACCCTTGCTCGAATGGTTGACGGACGCCTCGATCGCACCCGCGGCCCAGGACTCGGGGTGCTGCTCTGGGCATCCTGGCTCGACTCTACAATCCTATCGCAGCCTTGAAGAAATGGTCAATCGGGCCGGCGGGCAGTCTCGGGGACGATCTGCGCGCCTTTCGAGTTCCACCCAACCTGCCGGATCGTGGCCTCCGCTCCGGAATCCATTCCGCGGTGCGGCCCAATCGTGGCGTCTAGGGCCTGGGATGGACCGAGACCGAGCAGTGCAGGGCCCCGCCTCGGCGCTGACTTTCACTCGTAAGGATCGGGTGCACCTCGACTCCCGGTCCCAACGCCCGTCGAAAGGCCTCTTCCGCGGCCCGATCGAGGGGGGCGTAGAGTCCTCCCCAGGCCGGCATCAGGTACCGCGCGCGCTCTTGCAAGCCATTGAGGTAGTCGATGCCGCGGTCCGATTCGGGAAGGCTCGGGACGCGCGCCACCTCGAATCCCGACCGGCGCAGCTCCGCGACCATCTCGCGCCGGTCGTGATCGCGGCGTTGCAACGAGCGCAGGTAGGCGACCGAGTGGGGATCGAGGGGCAGCTCGTCGATCGGCATCGACCAGCTGGTGAGCAGGTCGGTCGCCAGCAGGAAGCGCTGCAGGTTCCCGATGCCCGAGTCGGCCTCGCCGCGAGCGAAGGCCGCTGCGAGCGACTCGGGGAAGTGTCCGAAGCCGAGGCAGCGCTTCGAAGTCTCGGGGACGACCAGGGCCAGGAATTCCCGGTCGCGGCCGGCCTCGAGGTGCGCCTTCGCCTCGGCCGCCTGCGCGGAGGACAGGGCCCCGGCGGAGACCAGGGCGTCCACGCCGCAAAGCAGGACGATCCTCACCGCCGCGACCGGGTCGGCGACGAAGACCACCAGCCGGCTCCCGACCGCGCGCAGGGTCATCTCCTGGTCGATGTGGAACGATACGGCCGGCAGGACCATGCAGCGATCGACACCGAACTCGACACGGAAAGCCTCGAGAACCTGCTCGCGCGCGAGACCCAGGGCGGTGTTGCGCCAGACGTTGGCTTCGCCGATCAGGAGCCAGCGCTCTCCCGTGCCGGGATCGCGCGCGGCGAGCAGGTCGCCTCCCTGGAAGAGCAGCGGGGACTGGGCCGCGCGGTGGCCGGCGGACGCCAACCCGTCGACGAGGAAGGTCTCGCCGGGAACGAAGGCCGCGCCATCCTCGCCGCGGCTCGCATAGCGGGGCACGAGCATGACAACCTCGCGCCGGCCTCCGTCCGGCGTGGGCCCGTCCGCGGCCGGAGAAAGCCCCGGCTTGCCGTCATCCTGTGCCCACTGTGCGACCGGCAGGGCTTCGGGGATCACCGTCAGCCGGCCGGTTCGGCCGATCGGCCAACCGCGCGCGGTCTCGAGAAGCTTCTCGAGGTGCTTCTCCTCCACGCTGGCGACGAAGTCGGCCGCGGGGAGCGCGGCCAGGAGCTGCCGGGCGATGTCGAGGCAGCCGCCGTCGCCGGCGCCGGTCCAGTAGGTTCCGCGGGTGAGCTGCAGTCGCACGAGCCCGATGTCGTGCTCACCGCTCTCGGTCGCGACAGAGAAGCCTTCGAGGCTGGACCGGAAGGCAAACGAAGCTTTGGAGAGCTCCTCGCGCAGGGAATCGACGCTCGCTCCCGAGGCGAGCCTCGAGGCGATGCGTCGCACGATCGTCGCCGAGCCTCCCTGAGCTTCGCTGGGCAGGCGGAAGTACTCGAGCCAGTCGACGGGCAACCCGACCGCGGCCAGGCGATCGGTGGCGCCCTCGATCTCGTGCGGCGACGCACCCAGGGCCTCGATCGCCGCGGCGGTGGTGAGCACGAGGCCCTCGCGCGCGAGCCTGCGTGCCACGATCGAGGCGGCTCGGCGCAAGATGTCGTCCTGAGGGAGATCGATCGACACCGTCCCTCCTGCGCGCTCGAGGATCGACGCCCGGAAGCCCCGAAGGGCGGGGCGGCCCTCGCGCAGCGAGGCGCGCCAGGCCGCGACACCGGAAGGTGCGGCCGACCGGTGGACGACGACCTCCTGCGGAGCGTGAGCCGCGGGCGAGAAAGCGAGGATGCACGCGAGCGAGGCGTTCCAGACGAAGGTGCTCACTGGGCGCCGCGCTCCTTGCGCCTCGCGCGCATGATCCAGCCGATCCCGGCCAGGACGAGCAGCCCGACGGCGACCTTGATCGGCGATCGCCATCCCGCCGTCCCCCCGGCACCACCGCCTGCGGACGGCGAACCCTCGTCCTCGACCACGATCCTGTAGCGCTGCTCGTAGGATGCGCGCACGATCCGGTCCGCGACGCGGCGCAGGAACGCCTCCGGAAGTGCAAGGTCCTCCAGGGTTCCGTCGCCGAGAGGCTGGTGCTCCACATTCTCGAGCACCTCCTGTTCGATCTGTCCCGGCGTCGGCTCCTGGGGTCGCGTCGGCGCTGGCGTTGCGCTCTGCGCGCCGAGCGCGAGCATCGCAGCCAGCTCGAGGAGGATCGCCACGCACCCTACGCTACCGTACTCCCATGCACCTGCGCCGCATCCAGCACGGCGTCGTGGACTCGACGTCGGAGCGCGCCTTCGCAGACATTGCGACCGGCATGGCGCGCCACGGCGACGTGCACCTGGCCACGGCTCAGACCGCCGGCCGCGGGCGGTTGGGCCGAAGTTGGTCGAGCCCGCCCGGCGAGGGGTTGTACCTGAGCCTGGTGCTGCTGCCTCCCCCGCCGCCTTGGAACCCGGCCGGCCTGACGATGGCGGCGGGCCTGGCGATGCTCGACGCCGCGGGCGCCCTCGGCCTCGGCGGAGCGCGATTGAAGTGGCCGAACGACCTCGTCGCAGGGGAGGAGAAGGTCGCCGGGGTCCTGGTCGAGACGCGCGGCCTCGACCCCGGGAGACCCCACTACGTCGTCGGGCTGGGCCTCAACGTGCGCCAGCGCGATTTCCCCACCGACCTGCGCGCGGAGCGGCCCGTCGCGAGCCTGGCGCTGCTGGGCCTCGACGTGTCGATCGAGAGAGCGCGCGAGGAAGTGCTCGCCGCGCTCGTGCTGCGCATCGAGCTCCTGCCGCGAGACCACGTCAGGCTCGCCGCGGACTTCCTGCGCGCGACGGGCCTCGAGGGCAGCCGTGTGCGCGTGAGGGTCGGCGACGAGGAGCACGAGGGCGAGTTGGAGGATCTCTCGCTCTCCGACGGGCTCTGCTTGCGCGGACGCGACGGGCGGGCGCTCAGCTTTCCGCTGGAGATCGTGCGCTCGCTCGCGCCTTCCCTATAATCCGCGCGACCCCGGAAGAGATCCGATGCCCCGACCCGACGGCCGCAATCCGGGCGACCTGCGCCCGCTCAGCTTCCAGCGCGGATTCACGAGCCGGGCGCCCGGCTCGGTGCTGGCGGCCTTCGGGAACACGCGCGTCTTGTGCACGGCGATGGTGACGGACGGCGTTCCTCCGTTCCTGCAGGGCAAGAGCCGCGGGTGGCTGACGGCGGAGTACTCGATGCTCCCCTCGGCGACCGAGCAGCGGAAGGCGCGCGATCGCGCGGGATCGACGGACGGACGCTCGGTCGAGATCCAGCGGCTGATCTCGCGGTCGCTGCGGGGGGTCATGGACCTCGCGCAGATGACCGAGCGCACGATCTGGGTCGACTGCGACGTGCTGCAGGCCGACGGCGGGACGCGGACGGCAGCGATCAGCGGGGCGTGGGTCGCGCTGCACGATCTGCTCATGCACATGGACCAGAAGCGGATCCTGCGGGGATGGCCGCTCGAGAGCCAGCTCGCGGCCGTGTCGGTTGGCGTCGTCGACCAGGGCGCGGTGTGCGACCTCTCCTATGCCGAGGACAGCCGCGCGGAGACAGACATGAACCTGGTGATGACGAGCGAAGGGAAGTTCATCGAGGTCCAGGGCTCGGCCGAGGGCGCGCCGTTCGACCGGGGGGAGCTGGACGCGATGCTCGAGATGGGCGCGGCGGCGATCCGGAGGATCTTCGAAGTGCAGAAGGCGGCGCTCGCCTCCCGCTGAGCGCCGGTTCGCGGCCGTGAAGCTCCTGCTCGCGAGCAACAACCCGAAGAAGCTCGCCGAGTTGCGGCCGTTCCTCGAGCGTGTGGAGGTCGAGGTCGTGACCCCCGCGGAGATCGGAGGCCTCCCCGAGGTAGCCGAGGATCGGCCGACGTTTCGCGAGAACGCAGCCAGGAAGGCCGTTTCGGCCGCGCAGGCGAGCGGCCTGTGGGCGCTCGCCGACGACTCGGGCCTCGAGGTCGATCACCTGAGAGGCGAACCCGGCGTGCGCTCCGCCCGCTGGGCGGGCACGCAAGGCGACGACGCGGCCAACAACCGACTGCTCGCCGAGAAGATGAAGGGAGTGCCGCTCCACAAGCGCGGCGCGCGGTTCGTGTGCGCCCTCGCGCTCGCGAGACCCGACGGCACTCTCGCGGCGGAGATCTCGGCTTCCGCCCTCGGTCGCATCCTGAACACTCCCCGCGGGCACCGGGACTTCGGCTATGACCCTTACTTCCTCTTCTCCGAGGAGGGCTTCCCGCAGACAGGCCTCGGCTTCGCCGAGATGACGCCCGAAGACAAGATGCGGGTCAGCCACCGCGGGAGGGCGCTGCGGGAGCTCGCCAAGCGGCTCCCGCAGCTCCTCCGCGAGGTCTAGTCCGTCACCGCGCCGGAAGCGACCGCGCCCACGAACGGGTACGATCCCTCTTCCGCCGCGCCGGACCATCCCTTGGACACCCGCCACATCCGCAACTTCTCGATCATCGCGCACATCGACCACGGCAAGTCGACGTTGGCGGACCGGATGCTCGAGATCACCGGCGCGGTCGACAAGCGCGAGATGCGCGACCAGCTCCTCGACACGATGGACCTCGAGCGCGAGCGTGGGATCACGATCAAGGCCTCGGCCGTGACGATCTGGTACGAGGTCCGCGGCGAGCGCTACGAGCTGAACCTGATCGACACCCCCGGGCACGTCGACTTCAACTATGAGGTGCAGAAGGCTCTCCAGGCCTGCGAGGGCGCACTTCTGCTCGTCGATGCGTCCCAGGGTGTCGAGGCGCAGACCGTCGCGAACGCCTACCTCGCCGTCGAGGCCGACCTCACGGTCCTGCCGGTGATCAACAAGATCGACCTCCCTCACGCCCGGCCGGAGGTCGTGTGCGAGGAGATCGAGAACTCGATCGGCATCGACGCCTCGGATGCGCTGCGCGTGTCGGCCAAGACCGGAGAAGGCGTCAAGGAGCTTCTCGACCGCATCGTCGAGCGCATCCCGCATCCCCAGGGGCGACCCGACGATCCCCTGCGCTGCCTGATCTTCGACGCGGTCTACAACGAGTACCGCGGGATCATCGTCTACCTGCGCGTCGTCGACGGGACCATCCGCGAGAAGGACATGGTCCACATGCTCGGCACCGACAAGGTGTACGAGGCCATCGAGATCGGGCGCTTCACCCCCGAGATGAAGCGCACCGGGGAGCTCGAGCCCGGGGAGGTCGGCTACTTCATCTCGAACATCAAGCAGCTCGGCGACGTGCGCATCGGCGACACGATGACGCGCTACAAGGGGCCGAAGGTCGAGATGCTCCCCGGCTATCGCCCGCCGATCCACATGGTGTACGCCGACTTCTTCCCCACGAACGCGGGCGACTTCGAGCGCCTGCGCGAGGGGTTGGAGACGCTCTCGCTCTCGGACTCCTCGTTCTCCTTCGAGGCCGTGACCTCGGATGCGCTGGGCTTCGGGTTCCGCTGCGGCTTCCTCGGGCTCCTGCACATGGAGATCGTGCAGGAGCGTCTCGAACGCGAGCACGACATCGACATGATCCAGACCGCGCCGACGGTCACCTACCGGATCCGGCGCGAGGACGGGAGCTTCGAGGAAATCCATTCGCCCGGTCAGCTCCCCTCGCCCGACAAGTTCGAGGAGATCCTCGAGCCCTACGCGCGCGTGAACATCATGACGCCATCCGAGTTCATCGGGAACGTGATGAAGATCGCCGCCGACCACCGCGGGACCTACGTGCGCCAGGAGCACCTCTCTCCCACTCGCGTGCAGCTCGTCTACGACGTGCCGCTGGCCGAGCTGATCTACGACTTCTTCGACAAGCTCAAGTCGAGCACGCGCGGCTACGGCACGTTGAACTACGAGATCTCGGGCTTCAAGGCGAGCGACCTCGTCAAGCTCAGGATCCTCGTGAACGGCAAGGAGGTCGACGCGCTCTCGTCGATCACCCACTCCGACCAAGCCGAGTACCGCGGCCGCGCCGCGATCAAGAAGATGCGCAAGGAGATCCCGCGCCACCTCTTCGAGATCGCGCTGCAGGCCGCGATCGGGGGCCGGATCGTCGCGCGGGAGACAATCTCGGCCTTGCGCAAGGACGTGACCGCCAAGTGCTACGGCGGCGACGTCACGCGCAAGCGCAAGCTGCTCGAGAAGCAGAAGGAGGGCAAGCGCCGGATGCGCCAGATCGGCAACGTCGACATCCCGCAGAAGGCCTTCCTGGCCGTGCTCGGCGGAGGCGAGGACGAATGAGCGCGCCCATGAAGCTCGGCGACAGGAAGAGCGGAGCGAAGGATCCCGAGCACCATCGTCGGCCGTGGCGCGACAACATCGAGGCGGTCGTGATGGCGATCGTCATGGCCGTGATGCTCAAGTACTTCATCGTCGAGGCCTACCAGATCCCGACCGGCTCGATGCAACCGACCCTGATGGGGAACGACGAGGCGGGCATCAAGGACCGCATCATCGTCGACAAGCTCTCCTTCCACTTCCGCGATCCCGAACGCTTCGAGGTGGTCGTATTCAAGTACCCGCTCGACCGCTCGAAGAACTTCATCAAGCGCATTTGCGGGATGCCGGAAGAGGAGCTTCGGGTCGAGCTGGGAGACCTGTGGACCCGCAAGCACCCCACCGACGAGTACCGCATCCTGCGCCGGCCTGTCCCGGTGCAACGCGAGGTCTGGAAGCGCATCTACCCCAAGGACCCTCGGTATGCGAGCTGGAAGCCCGAGGGCGGTGCGAAGACCTGGGCGATCCACGGCCGCGAGGCGATCGAGGCCCGCGGCGACGGAGCCGTCCGCCTGCCGAACGACAACGGATCGGTGATGGACGACTACCGCGACGGGTACCCCGGCGACATGGGCGACGTCCTGGCCCGGGCGCACAATGTGTTCGGAAACCATCCGGTCGGAGACCTGAGGCTCGAGGGCGAGGTTCGCGCGCTGCCGGGCTGCAAGTCGATCGCCGTCGAGCTCCGCGAGGGCGCCCGAAGCTACTTGTTCCTGGTTCCCGGGCCGGCGGCCGGACAGGATTCCTCCCCGAGGATCGCGACCGAGGGCGTGGCCCGATCGTCGCCGGGGAACGAGCCTTCCATGCGGGCGCAAGCGGCCTTCCGGCTGCCCGCAGGGAAGAAGATCTCCTTCGCCGCCCAGAACATGGACGACCTGCTGGCGCTCGAGATCAACGGGGAGCGAGTCGCGGAACTCGAGACCCCGGCGGCCTCCGACCAAGCCTCCTGCTTCCAGCTCCGCGTGGAGGGCGAGGGCGCCGACTTCAGCGGCCTCGAGGTGTATCGGGACATCTACTACACCGAGGACGGCAAGAAACACGAGTTCACGATCCCGCCGGGCTGCTACGTGATGCTCGGCGACAACACCCAGGACTCGAGCGACGGCCGTTTCTGGACGATGATCACCCAGGGGCCGGACGCAGACGGGAAGATGGTCCGCGGCAACTACTTTCCCCCACAGAACCCCGTCACCGCTCCAGGCGATCCACTCGGCACACGCGTGTTCTTGCGGGACGAGTGGGGCGACCTCCACGACTTCATCGCTGGGAGCGGAACGCCGTCAACCTTCGAGGATGCGCCTTTCGTCCGCAGGGAAATGATCGTCGGGAGGGCCGTGGCGGTCTTCTGGCCGTTTTCTCTGTCGCTGAAGGTCTGGCGCCTCCAGTGGATCCACTGATCGGAGGGGTCTTGCCGCGCGGGCGTCGCTCCAAGCAGGCCTCGGCAAAGGTGTTCCGTTATCCACATCGTCGGCAGACCCGCCTTGGCACGGGCAGCGGATCGCTCCGCGAGGCTCTCCCGGGATCGAAACTGTGCCCCTGTGTCCAGAGAGAATCCGAGCGGGATGGAAATCGTCGATCTAAGTCCATGCTGTGGTGAACTTTGTAGGCGCGGACCGAGTGTGACAGCTCATTCGTGATCCACACCTCCCATTCCGGCCGACAGTTCTGGGCCTTCTCGGCACAGGCTTCGCTTGTATCGTTCAGCGGCCTTCCCCACAGCTTCTCCACAGCGTGACTTCGCCCCGAATCGGCCGCTGGCGAATGCCATCACCCTCGGCAGGGGGGAGGAAGCGTGCCCTGGGACGGTTCGGCGGAATAGACTCGCGCCGTGATCCTGCCAACCCAACCCCGCTCCGGAGAAACACTTCTGGAGGCGCGCGGGCTCGTGAAGTCCTTCGGAGGCCGGCGCGTCGTCGATGGAGTTCGTTTCCACGTCGGCGGGGGTGAGATCGTCGGGCTCCTGGGACCCAACGGCGCTGGCAAGACCACGAGCTTCCGTATGACGGTGGGTCTGATCCGTCCTGACGCGGGCGAGGTCCGTTTATCGGGAAAGGACTGTGCTCGACTTCCGATGTTCCGCCGGGCGCGGATGGGGATGGGATACCTCCCGCAGGAGCCGAGCGTCTTCCGGCGCATGACGGTGATGGACAACCTGGTCGCGGTCCTGGAGACCATGCCCTTCTCCCGGAGCGAGCGGCAGGCCGAGGCGCGGCGATTGCTCGAGGAGCTCGAGCTGTCGCACCTCGCCGGCAACATGGCCGACACCCTGTCGGGCGGAGAGCGTCGGCGGCTGGAGCTGACCCGGGCGCTGGCGACACGGCCCATGATCCTCCTGCTCGACGAACCCTTCGCGGGGGTCGACCCGATCAACGTGCAAGAGATCCAGGACCTCGTTCGCAAGATGCGCGAGAAGGGCATCGGCATCCTGATCACGGACCACAACGTGCGCGAGACGCTGCGGTTGACCGACCGGGCCTGCATCATCCACGAAGGGAAGATCCTGCGCGAAGGCACGGCCCTCGAGCTGATCAATGACGAGCAGGTGCGGCGCGTGTACCTCGGCCACAGCTTTGACGAGCCCGTCGCTGGGATCAGTGCGGCGGAGGAGCGGGAGCTCTTCGAGGACCCGTCAGAGCGTCCGGCCCCCCAAGAACCTCGAGTAGGTGAGCAAGAGAGCGAGCGCGATGATCCCGGCGAACAGGAACCAGAGCAGGGCTGACCTCCGCGATCGCGGGACCTCCACCTCCTGAACGGGCGCTTCGAGCGCCAGATCGTCCGACAGCGGCTTCGAATCCCACGCCTCCCTCAGGAGCGCGCGCGCTTGCTCGAACGCCGTCTTCGGTACAAGGAGATCGGGCCGCCAGACGTTTCCCGAGAGCGAGGATCCCAGGTCGGTGGAGTACCGGTCGTTCCCGTGCAGGACCGACGGGATGCCGGCCGATGTCAGCAGCTCGCGCGCCATCTCGGCCTCGACCGGGTCGGGCGCGGCGAGAAGCAGCGCGAACTCATCGCGGGGCGACGTCATCCGGCGCTCCTTGGGCTACCGGCGTCTCCGGAAGAGGCGCAGGCACAGCGCGATCAGCGCCACGGGAGGGTGGATGAGCGCGATCACGGCCATGCGGAAGAATCCGTCGGGCCTCTGCGCGACAGGCTTTTTCTCGTCTGCGGCCGACTCCTCGGGGACTTCTTCCGAGAGTGCGGTCGGATCCCACGCTTCCGCGAGGAGTTCCCGGGCCCGCTGTCGGAGTCCGCGCGGCACGTAGAGATCCGGACGGGCCAAGCACCTGTGGACCGCGCAGCCGAGCTCCGCGAAGTCGCGGTCCTGCCCGTGGAGCAGCGATGGGATCCCGGCGGAAGCGAGCAGCCCGCGAGCCATCTCCGCCTCGATCGGATCGGGGGCCTCGAGAACTAGATCGAAGTCCGTCCGGGGCGAGCCCATCACGCATTCTCCATCCGAGGAGCGAGGGCGCCGATCCGCTCGAACGCCTCGTCTCCCCAGGCGTCGCGCAATACCTTCTCCGCGCGCGAACGGTGTCCCAATGGAACGTAGAGAGCAGGCGCGTCCAACGGATGCCACGCGAGGACGAACGTCTCACGGCTGTCCCGGGGATGCAGCAGGCTCGGGATTCCTGCTTCGGACAGGAGCTCCTGGGCCAGCAGGGCATCGATGCGACTCGGCGACCCCAGCAGCAGATCGAACTCACGGGAGATCGAGCTCATGACCGCGCAACCGCAAGCATTGTATTCGGACAACCTGGGAGCCGTCAGGATTCGCACGACTACGTAGCTGCGGCCCCGTGCCTTGCCCGACGCAGCAGCCACCGCTACCCTCCTCGCCCCGATCTGGGATCCCAAGACCTCTGCGCCGCATGAAGATCGCCGCCTGCATCAAGCGCGTTCCCACGACCGAAGCCCAGGCCAAGATCGGCGCCGACGGCAAGAGCCTGGATTCCTCGGGTTTCCAGTACATGGCCTCCTTCTACGACGAGATCGCGGTCGAGGAAGCGATCAAGACCAAGGAGAAGCTCGGCGGGGACGTGACCGTGGTCACGCTCGGGCTCCAGGACGCCTCCAAGGAGCTGCGCGAGTTCATCGCGCGCGGCGCGGACGCGGGGGCCATCCTCGTCGACGCGAGCTGGCACGCGCGGGACGCGCGCTCGACCGCCAAGGTGCTGGCGAAGAAGATCGCCGCCCTCGGCGCGGAGGTGGTCTTCGTCGGGCGCGTCGCCACCGACCGCGACAACGCGGCAGTCGGGCCGATGATCGCGACGATCCTCGGCTGGGCGTGCGTCACCGAAGTCGCCGCGCTCGAGCTCGTCGCGGGCAAGGGTGTCGCGAAGCGCGAGACCGAGCACGGCGTCGAGACCGTCGAATTCTCGTTGCCCGCGGTGATCACCTGCAACAAGGGCCTGAACGAGCCCAGGCGCCCGAACCTCAGGGGCATCATGGCAGCCAAGACCAAACCGATCGCCGAGGAGCCGGCCGAGCTGGTCGAGAACCAAGCGGTGGTCGAGAAGGTCGAGCTGCCTCCCGCGCGCAAGGCCGGGCGCATCGTCGGAGAGGGTGCCG
Organism: Planctomycetota bacterium; assembly: GCA_041488095.1. GTDB lineage: Bacteria > Planctomycetota > UBA1135 > UBA1135 > DASYPQ01. The sequence continues at coordinate 16,354 of JBGPOP010000030.1, read as the reverse complement.
CCGCCGTCCCCGCGCTGATCAAGGCGCTTCGCGAGGAAGCGCAGGTCCTCTGAGCCGTGGGCAACGTCGTCGTCTTCGTCGAGCAGGAGGGCGGGAAGCCGGTCCGCGCGAGCCTCGAGTGCCTGGGCGCCGCTCGCTCGACCGGCCACTCCGTCATCGCGGTCGTCGCGCGCGAAGGCGCCGAGGCCGCCGCCGCGACGCTCGGCCGCTTCGGAGCGGTCAAGGTCGTGTGTCTCGTCGGCGCACCACGGTACAGCCCGGACGCGACCGCGCGCGACCTCGTCCGGGTGGTCCGCGAGCAGCAGGCCGCGGCCTTCCTGGCTGCGGCGACGTCGACGGGCAAGGACCTCGCGCCGCGCGTCGCCGCGGAGCTCGACTCGACGCTCTTCAGCGACTGCACCGGCATCACCGCGCAGGGCGGCGGCTTCCGAATCGTGCGCCCCTGGCTCGCGGGCAAGGCCGTCGCGACGCTCTCGAGCCGCGCCCCGATCCTGTGCGCGACGACGCGACCCAACGCCTTCGCGATCGCGGAGATCTCTGGAACGGCCGAGGTGCTGAAAACCCAGGCGAGCGCCGAAGGCAGGGTCGTGGTGACCTCGGTGGCTCCCAAGCCGGGCGGGAAGCTCGACGTCAAGGAAGCTCCGGTCGTCGTCTCCGGCGGGCGCGGCCTGAAGGGCCCGGAGCACTTCCACCTGATCGAGGAGCTCGCGGCCGCGTTCGGCAACGCCGCGACGGGCGCCTCGCGCGCGGTCGTCGACGCCGGCTGGCGCCCGCATGCCGAGCAAGTCGGACAGACGGGCAAGACCGTCGCGCCGAAGCTGTACATCGCGGTCGGGATCTCCGGCGCGATCCAGCACCTCGCCGGCATGCGCACGTCGAAAGTGATCGTCGCGATCAACAAGGACGCCGAGGCGCCGATCTTCAAGATCGCCGACTATGGCCTCGTCGGCGACGCATTCGAGGTGCTGCCGGCGCTGACGGCGGCGGTCAAGGAGATCAAGGCGCACAGGTAGGCGCTCCCGCCGGGGTCCGATCCTGGCTCGGAGGCCTGTCCGCACTAGAATCGGCGCGTGCTCGTCTTGTCTCCCGCGCTCGCGTTCGCGCTCCTCTCGCTGCGTGTGGCGATTCCTGGGACGATGCGTCGTGGCACAAGCAGCATCCGCTCTCGTCCTGGCGGTGATGCCGGGCATCGAAATGGCGCCGGGCCGCCACAGCAGCCGTTTGCCAACCCGGTCCGTCTGGAGCATCCTCTACGCCATGCCCCTGTCTCCGAAGCTGTCCGAGCCCGAGATCCGCGAGCGGCTGCCGAAGGTGCCCGCCTGGAGTCGGGTCGGCGACAAGCTCCATCGCGAGATCCGGCTCGCGGATTTCTCGCAGGCGTTCGGCCTCATGGCGCGCGTCGCGCTCGCCGCGGAGAAGCGCAACCACCATCCCGACTGGTCGAACTCGTGGAACCGGGTCGTGATCGATCTCATCAGTCATGACGTCCAGGGGCTCTCGCAACGTGACTTCGACCTCGCCGGCGAGATCGACGCACTGGTCGCGGAGAGGACGACGTGACGGCCAGGAGGTGAGGCCATGACCCCCGAAATCCAGCTCGACTCCCATGAAGCACGCGCTCTAGGTGTGCTGATCGAGAAGGAGCTGTCGACCCCCGACCAGTACCCGCTGACGCTGAACGCCGCGACCAACGGCGCGAACCAGAAGAACAACCGCGACCCGGTGCTCGATCTCTCCGAGCACGAGGTCGACGCGTCGCTGCGCAAGCTGATCGTCAAAGGCATGGTCGGCCTGGTGCACCCCGTGGGCAGCCGCGTCGAGAAGTTCCGCCACAACGCGCAAGCCGTGTTCTCGCTCGAGAAGCCGCAGCTCGCCATCCTGGCCGAGCTGCTCCTGCGCGGCCCGCAGCAGCCGGGCGAGCTGCGGGGGCGTGCAAGCCGCATGGTGCCGATCGAGTCGCTGGCCGCGCTGGCGGAGATCCTCGGACCCCTGCTCGAGGCGGGTCTCGTCGTGCGCGTCGGTCCGGCGCCGGGATCGCGCGCCGATCGCTACGCACAGACCCTGACCGGCCCCCTGACCGCGGTCGCGGCACGCGTCGTGATCGCTCCGGTGCAGGCTTTGCAGCCTGGTCCCGAGCCGCCCGGCGCTCCTTCCATGAGTCCCGCCGCGAGCGCGCGCGACGAGACGATCGAGAAGCGCGTCGAGGAGTTGGAGTTCAACGTCTCGCGCCTGCGCCGCCAGCTCGACAATCTCGCCTGGAAGCTCGGTCAGAAGCTCGAGGGCTAGAATGCTCACGGGCGCGGACCGTAGGCCGGCCGACGCGCGATGAGCCTCTCGGCCTTTCTCTACACGCTCGCCAGCGTGCCGATGTTCGCATCGCGGCCGTTCCTGGCCGCCTTCGTCACCGCGCTCCTCGCGAAATTCGGCGTCGACATCCCCTGGCTGAAGAGCCACGACATCATCATCGCGCTCTCTCACGCGCCGGCCTGGTTCACGAGCTGGCCCGTGCTCCTCTCCCTCGCGGCCCTGGCCGTGACCGAGGCCCTGGCCGTCAAGCACTCCGAGGTGCGGGCGTTCCTGCACGAGTTCGACGGCTACCTGAAGAGCCTGGTCGCGATCCTGGTCAGCTTCGCGATCCTGGACAAGGGCTCGGCCGAGACGATCCATGCGATCCAGAAGGCGGGCTTCGGGTTGCACAGCTTCTTCCCGCTCATCGTCGGCGCGCTCGTCTACGCCACCGCGGGACTGCGTCGTTCGGTGATGGGCTTCCTCGCCGAGGTCGACGACCACGACGACATCGGACTGCAATCGCTGCTGAACTGGGTCGAGAACTCCTGGACGATCCTGGGGATCCTGTTCCTGGTGATCTTCCCGCTGGTCGCGCTGGCCCTCTCGGCCTTGGCGGCGCTCGGCCTGTGGATCGTGCGCAAGACCGCCGAGCGACGCGAGCAACGCTCGAAGATCCCGTGCTTGAAGTGCGCCACGCCCATCTTCCCGCACGCGACGCGCTGCCACTCGTGCGGGACGCCGGTGGCGGTGCCGCGCGCGGTGGGCGTGTTCGGCACCCCGAAGGACGAACGGGCGTCCGACATCGCCAGGCACCGCTTCGACCTGATCGCGCACAAGCGCTGCCCCGTGTGCGCGACGCGCCTGACGGAGCGCGCGGTGCAGCAGGCCTGCCCGACGTGCAAGACCGTGACCTTCGCGAGCCGAGCCGAGTTCCAGAGCTACCTCGACGCGCTCCAGGCGCGGCTGCCGAAGACGCTGCTCATCTGCCTGGGACTCTCAGCGATCCCCGTCGTCGGCGTGATCCCGGGAGTCGTCTACTACCGCCTGACGCTGGTGTCGGGGTTGAGGGGTTACGTTCCGCCGCTGCGCGGTTGTCTGGCGCGCGTCATGATCCGCATCATCCATTGGGGCCTCATCGCATTCCAGCCGATCCCCGTGCTGGGAGCGGTGATCGTGCCGCTGATGTGCCTCTCCACCTATTCGATCTACCGCCGCGCGCTCAAGGGCCGCGCCTCCAAGGACCTCGCGGGGGTCGAGGCGCTGCAAACCGCCTAGGCGGACGGCGCGCCGGACTGCATGACCTCCAGCAGCTCCGCCGCCACCGAGATCGCGATCGCGGCCGGTTCCTTGGAATGCTTCGACACGCCGATCGGGCAGCGGACCTTCGCGATCTCCTTCTCGACGAAACCGCGCTGCACGAGCCTCTTCCTGAAGCGCTCCCACTTGCGCTCCGATCCGATCAGTCCCAGGTACGCGAAGTCGCGCCGGATCGCACGCGCGACGATCTCGAGATCCAGCGCATGGCTGTGCGTCATCACGAGCACGAGCGCGTCCGACGGAAGGCTGTCGACCTCCTCCTCGGGATGGTCGACGCACATCAGCTCGTAGGGCCGCTCCTTCGACAGCGCGGGGCGTATCTCCCGTTCCTCGCGCGGGTCGATCATCACGAGGTCGGCGGACAGGTAGGCGGAGAGCCCCCCGATCGCCTGGGCGACGTGACCGGCGCCGAAAATCGCGATCCTTCGTCGGGTCCAGGGGAACACCTCGAAGAACAGCGTCACCCTCCCGCCGCAGCACTGGCCGACCTTCTCGGAGAGAGGAAACGCGATGCTCTCGGACGCTGCCCCGCCGCGTCGCAGCAGGTCGGCGCAGTGTTCGATCGCCTGCATCTCGAGGTTTCCGCCCCCGATCGTCCCGAACACGAGGTCCGATTTCCCGTCCGGCCCCGGCGCCACGATCATGCGCGCGCCAGGCTCGCGCGGAACGCTGCCCTCGACCTGGGTGACGACGACCAGCGCGCACGGGCGGCGGGCTGCGCGCAGCTCGGAGAGCTTCTCGATCCAGGCCTGGGGTGCGTCCACGCTTCGCTCCGTCTCGACGGTCCAGGATACTAGGATTGCGCCATGCGCATCGCGATCCTGGGCGGCGGGCCGGCCGGGCTCTACTTCGCCATCCTGATGAGGAAGGCGTTCCCGGAGACCTCCATCCGCGTCCTCGAGCGCAACCGGCCCGACGACACCTTCGGCTGGGGCGTCGTGTTCTCCGACGAGACCCTCTCGAACTTCCAGGCCGCTGACCCGGAAAGCTTCGCGGATATCGAGCGGAGCTTTGCGTACTGGAGCGACATCGAGACCTACTTCGCCGACACTTGCGTGCGGTCGACCGGTCATGGATTCTGCGGGCTCTCGCGCAAGCGGCTCCTCCAGATCTTCCATGCGCGCTGTCGCCAGCTCGGCGTCGAGATCGAGTTCGAGCGCGAGGTGCGCGATCCCGCCGACTTGCTCGAGGCGGACCTGGTCGTGGCCGCCGACGGCATCAACAGCGTCGTCCGGGACAAGTACGCAGCCCACTTCCGACCGCATATCGACTGGCGCAAGTGCCGCTTCTGCTGGCTCGGGACGACCAAGCCCCTCTCGGCCTTCACGTTCATCTTCCGCGAGAGCGAGCACGGCCTGTTCCAGGTCCACGCCTACCCCTTCGAGAAGGAGCTCTCGACCTTCATCGTCGAGTGCCACGAGGACACGTGGAAGCGCGCCGGACTGGACCGGACGAGCGAGCCGGAGACCGTCGCGTACTGCGAGACGCTCTTCGCCGACCACCTCGAAGGCCACCGGCTGCTCCCGAACCGCTCGCTCTGGCGCAGCTTCCCGACCGTCCGCTGCGAGCGCTGGCGCCACGGCAACGTGGTCCTGATCGGCGACGCCGCGCACACGGCGCACTTCTCGATCGGCTCGGGCACCAAGCTCGCGATGGAGGACTCGATCGCCCTGGTCGACGCCTTCCGGCGCATCGGCACGAAGGACGTCCCGGGCGCGCTCGAGGCCTACGAGGGAGCGCGCCGGCTCGACGTCCTGAAGACCCAGCGCGCGGCGCAGACGAGCCTCGAGTGGTTCGAGAACTCGCGGCGCTACGTCGGGCAGCACCCGCTGCAGTTCACGTTCAACCTGATGACGCGCAGCAAGCGCATCACCTACGACAACTTCGCGAAGCGCGACCCGGCGCTCGTCCGCCGCGTGACCGAGTGGTGGTGGGACGAGCAGGGCCTGCCGCGCGCCTCCGACGGCTCGGCGCCGCCGCCGATGTTTGCGCCCATCCGACTGCGCGGCTTGCGCCTCGAGAACCGCGTCGTCGTCTCGCCGATGTGCCAGTACTCCGCCGTCGACGGCGCGCCGGCGGAGTGGCACCTCGTGCACCTCGGCAGCCGGGCGGTCGGCGGGGCAGGGCTCGTGATCGCCGAGATGACGAACGTCTCGCCCGAGGGACGGATCACCCGCTCCTGCACGGGCATGTACAAGCAGGAGCACGTCGCGGCCTGGAGGCGCATCGTCGATTTCGTCCACCTCCACACGCGCGCGAGGATCGGCCTGCAGCTCGGCCACGCCGGGCGGAAGGGTTCCTGCAACCTGCCTTGGGAGGGCGACGATCCCCTTCGCGACGGGCGCGCGTGGACCACGCTCGGCCCTTCAGCCGAGCCCTTCGACACGGGCTGGCCCGCGCCCCGGCCGATGGAGCGCACCGACATGGACCGCGTGATAGCCGAGTACGCGCGCGCGGCCGAGATGGCGGATCGCGCCGGCTTCGACCTGCTCGAGGTCCACATGGCGCACGGCTACCTGCTCTCGAGCTTCATCTCACCCTTGTCGAACGCCCGCCGCGACGGATACGGAGGCAACCTCGAGAATCGCCTGCGCTTCCCGCTCGAGGTGTTCGACGCCGTGCGCAAGGCCTGGCCGCGTGAGAAGCCGATCACCGTGCGCATCTCGGCGACTGATTGGCTGGACGACCGCGGTGGGCTGACCGCGCAGGACTCGGTCGAGGTCGCGCGCGCCCTGAAGGAGCACGGCTGCGACGCGATCGACGTGTCTTCGGCCGGAAACACGCCGGAGTCGCAGCCCGAGTACGGGCGCATGTACCAGGTCCCGTTCGCGGAGAAGATCCGCTGCGAGGTCGGGATCCCCGTGATGGCGGTCGGAGGGATCCAGGGACCCGACCACTGCAACACGATCCTTGCCGCCGGCCGCGCAGACCTGTGCGTGATGGCGCGGCCGCACCTCGTGAATCCCTACATCACGCTGGGGGCGTCGGTCTCCTACGGCTACGCGGACCTGCCCTGGCCGAGGCAGTACCTGCCGGCCAAACCCGAACCGCGGAGACCGGACTCCTGAGCGGACCTGTCATGCCGCCGCGCCGGATCTCGAACCCGCCCAACCCCTGGATCTCGGCGCATGTCGAGTGGCTCGAGGAGCCGCCGATAGCAGAGCTGGAGGTGTTCGAGGAAGAAGCGCGCTCGGTGCTCGCGGAGAACAAGAGTCCCGACGTCCCTTTCCGCTGGAGCGTCAACCCCTACCGCGGCTGTCAACACGCATGCGCCTACTGCTACGCCCGTCCGAGCCACCAGGTCCTCGGCTTCGGCGCGGGCACCGACTTCGATCGCAAGATCGTGGTCAAGGTGAACGCGCCTGCGGTGCTCGCCCATGAGCTCGCGAGTCGCTCGTGGCGGCGCGAGCTCATCGCGTTTTCGGGCAACACGGACTGCTACCAGCCTCTCGAGGCGAGCTACGGGCTCACGCGGGCGTGCCTCGAAGCCTGTCTCCTGCATCGCACACCCGTCGGGCTGATCACGAAGAGCGCGCTCGTGCGCCGTGACATCGACGTGATCGCCAGGCTCGCCAGCGGGCCGGGCGCGAGCGTCGCGATCACGGTCCCGTTCGCGCGCGAGGACGTCGGCCGGAAGATCGAGCCCGGCGCGCCCTCGCCCTCCAAGCGCTTCGAGACGATGCGCGCCCTCTCCGACGCGGGGATCCCGACCGCGATCGGCATCGCCCCTCTCGTCCCGGGCCTGAACGAGAGCGACATTCCCGAGCTGCTCGCGCACGCGCGCGAGGCCGGCGCGACGAGCGCCTTCATGACCCTGCTGCGCCTGCCCGCGGAGGTGCTCCCGGTCTTCCGCGAACGCATCGCCGAGGCGTTCCCGGACCGCGCCAAGCGGATCGAGTCCGCCATTCTCGATATGCGCGCCGGCCGCATGAATCAGAGCGCCTTCGGCCAGCGCATGCATGGGAGCGGGCCGCGGTGGCAGGCGGTCGAACGCCTGTTCGAGATCCACTGTCAGCGCAACGGATTGAACCGCGGCGCGGACGCCCCCCCGAAGAGCGAGCGGGGAGCCGAGGCTCTACAAGGCGAGCTGTTCCCCTAGTCCCAGCGGTGATAAGCCGGGTGTCCCTCGTGAACCGCGACGAACACGCCGCGGCAGGTCGAGGTGATCTTCCCGTCCGCCTCGAGCTCCGCTTCGACGACAGCGCGGTCGCCCTCCGACTCGACGACATGCGCTCGCAGCCGCACCGGCCCTTTGGACGGCGTCGGCCGCTTGAGCTTGACGTGGAACTCCGCGGTCACCGTGCTCGGCGGCGCGTCGAGCTTCTGCGCGTTCATCAGGTAATAGGCCGCAGTCCAGTTGCTGTGGCAATCGAGCAGCGCGCCGATGATCCCGCCGTTCAGCACTCCCGTGAACGCTTCGTGGTGGGGCTCCGGCGTCCACTCGGCGACGACCGCGTCGCCCTCGACCCGGCTCTTGATGCGCAGACCCTTGGGATTGGCCGGACCGCAGCCGAAGCACTTGTTGTGCGGCGCGTAGCGGTCCTGGAGGCTCACGCCGGTCACGGACGCAACCCCGCCCCCGGCCGCGGCGCTGGAGCTGGTGGGCTACACTGGATTTGAACCAGTAACTTCCACGCTGTGAACATGGCACTCTGCCGATTGAGTTAGTAGCCCATTCGATGGGGACGAAGGGGGCGAAAGACTAGCTCGCGGGCCGCAAGGCAGCAAGATCCGCGCAGCGTCCGACGGCGGCGATCAGCCCTAGAAGTCCTTGCCGATCGAGCGGCCGAGGATCTCGCCGAGCTTGCCTTCGGCGCGCTTCAGCATCATGCGCACCGCATCCTCGCTCTTGCCGCCCATCGCTTCACCGGCCTCGCGCAGCTGCAGGCCCTGGAAGAACACCAGCGCGATCGCCTGGCGGTGCTCGGGCGTCAGCTCGGCGAGCGCCCGGCGCAGGTGCTCGTAGTTCTCGTCGCGCTGCACCTGCATCGTCACCGAGAGGTCGCGACTCTCCGGCTCGAGCGTCGGCAGCGATTCGAAGTCCTTGGTCGGTGCGGCCTCCATCGCGCGCTCGCGCGAAAGGTCGCGCTTGGTCGCCCCGTAGAACTCGGCGCGGTCGCGGATCTTGTTCTGGAGGATCTGCACCAGCCAGCGCACGAGCGATCCCTCGCCCCGGTACTGGTAGTTGCCGAAATCGCGGGTCGCCTCGCGGAACGTCGTCTGCGCGAGGTCGTCGGGCTCCTCCTTGAGGCGCAAGCGCGTGCCGAGCTTGCGGCGGGCGATCTCGACCATGAGCCGGTGGTAGCGCGCAAAGAGCTCGTTCAGGGCCTCGGGGTCTCCCGCCTTGGCCCGGGCGACGAGGTTGCCGGTGTCGTCGCTCTCGAAGCCGGCCGGCAGCTGGAAGTCGAGCGGCAGGGCGACCGTCGCAGGCTCTCCGCCGCCTGACGGCGCGGGGCCGGGGCTGTTCTCGGGTCTCATCTCCGGATCTCTGGGACCGGCGGGAGGAGGACTCCATGCCCCTTACCTCCCCGGCTCCATCCTATCTATCGAACGACGCGGCCCCCGTGCATGACCCAGCGCACGTGCTCCAGGACCGTCACGTCCGAAAAGGGGTCCCCCGAGACGGCGACGAGGTCGGCCAGCGTGCCCGGCGCGAGAACCCCGCGGTCGGTGACGCCGAGCAGGTCGGCTGCGTTGACCGTGGCTGTACGGATCGCGTCGGCGGGCTTCATGCCGGCCTGGACGTACACGGCGAGCTCCCGTGCGTTCTCGCCGTGGGGGTAGACGGCCGCGTCGGTGCCAAAGGCGATCTTCACGCCGCGCGCGATCGCCTTCCGGAGGCTCTCCTCGGCCTTGGGGAAGATCGACTCGGCTTTCGCGCGCAGCTTCTCGGGCAGGTGCGCGAGATCGATGCGATGGCGCAGGTACGCCGTCGGCACGAGGTAGGTCCCGCGCTCGAGCATCGCGTCGATCGCCTCGTCGGAGAGCACGCTGCCGTGCTCGATCGAAGCGACGCCGGCGCGCACCGCGGCGAGGATGCCCTCCGCCCCGTGCGCGTGCGCGGCGACCTTGACGCCGTGGCGCGAGGCCTCGTCGACGATCGCGCGCAGCTCGGCGTCGGAGAGCTGTTGTGCGCCGACGCTGTCCTCGAACGAGAGGACGCCGGCCGTCGCCATGCACTTGATGACCTTGGCGCCGTACTTGAGCTGCGCGCGCACGGCCGCCACGCACTGGTCGGGTCCGTCGGCGACGCCCTGCTCCGGACCCTGCTCGAGGAGTCCGGGACGGAAGCCCGTGACGTCGGCGTGGCCGCCGGTGATGCCGATGCCGTTGCCGGCCGGGAAGATCCAGGGCCCGTCGATGTCGCCGCGTTCGACGGCGTGCATGAGCGCCACGTCGACGAAGTCCGCCGATCCCAGGTCGCGCACGGTGGTGAACCCGGCCAGGAGCGTGAGCCGCGCGTGCTTCGCCCCGCGGAGCGCGTCGTCGGCCGGGCCCTCGTGCACGATCCGGTTCACGAAGTCCCCCTCGAGGGTGCTCGAGAGGTGCGTGTGGCAGTCGATGAGGCCGGGAAGGATCGTCAGCTCGCCCAGATCGAGGATCTCCGCGCCCACGGGAGGTGCGTCGGAGGCGCTCCCCACGGCCACGATCTCGCGACCGCGCACGAGGATTTGCGCATGGTCGACCAGGCGTCCGGCCTTGACATCGACCATGTGCGCGGCGCGGACGGCGACGGTCGGAAGCGGTGGAGCCGCGGGCTTCCCGGCCTGGGTCTGGGGCACGATGCAGAGCAGGGCAGCGATCGATGCGATCATGTCGTCTCCTTGTCCGGAAGTGTTCGATTCAATCTCGTCCGATCATCTTCAGGAATTCCGGCTCGAGCAGCACCTTCACTCCCAGTTCCTCGGCCTTCCTGGCCTTGCTCCCGGGCTTGCCGCCGACGACGAGGAAGTCGGTCTTCGCGCTCACTGATGAGGCCACCTTGCCGCCCTCCTCCTCGACGGTCTGCTTGGCCTCGGCGCGGCCCAACGCCTCGAGCGCGCCCGTGAACACGACGGTCTTGCCCGCCAACGCGCCGCCGCCCGCGCCGGCTTCCGGGTAATCGATCTCGACGCCGCCCTCGAGCAGACGCTCGACGAGCTTCGCGTTCCCCTTCTCCGCGAACCACTCCGCGATGCGGGATGCGACCTCGGGTCCCACGCCGTCGATGCGCTGCAGCTCTTCGAGCGAGGCCTCGCGCAGCTCGTCCAGCGAATGGAGGTGCTGCGCGAGCAGCCTCGCGGTCGCAGGACCGACCTCCGGGATCGCGAGGGCGACCAGGAATCGCTGGAAGGGCACGGTCCGCTTCTCGGCGATCTGCGCGAAGAGATTTTCGACGCTCTTCTCCCCCCAGCGCTCGAGTCCGAGCAGCTTCTCGCGCTTCCTCGGGTCGCGGTCGAGATGGAACACGTCCGCGGGCGAATGCAGCAGGCCCGACTCGATGAGCTGCGCGATCTGCTTCTCGCCGATGCGGTCGATCTCGAACGCGGCACCGCCGGTCAGGATCAGCGTGCGGCCGATGAGCTGCGGGAGGCACTCGGGGTTCCGACACAGCCAGTACTTGCCTTCCTGCACCGTTCTCGAACCGCAAGCCGGGCAGCGCTCGGGCATCGTGAACGCCTCGCGCCAGCGCCAGAAAACCCCTGGGCGCACCTGGGCCTTCTCGTCGAGCAGCTCGGCCGGCACCTTCTCCTTCCATTCCGCGGGCGCCCGGCCCTCGGCCGCCTTCGCGACGCCCGTCACCTGAGGGATCACGTCCCCGGCGCGGTGCAGGAACACGCGGTCGCCCACCCGGACGCCCAGGGTCGCGACGTAGTCGGCGTTGTGGAGCGTCGCGTGGCGCACGGTCACGCCGCCGACCTCGACCGGGTCGAGGTGCGCGCGCGGCGTGAGGCGGCCGGCGTTGCCGATCATGACCTCGATCGCGCGCAACGTGCTCGAGGCCTCGACCGCGGCGAACTTGTGCGCGTATTGCCAGCGGGTCGCGCGCGCGGTGCTCCCCAGGCGCTCGCGCAGATCGAGGCGGTTCAGCTTGGCCACGATCCCGTCGATCTCGTAGGGGATCGTCAGGCGCTTCTCCTCGATCTGGTCATGCCGGGCGACGCACGCCGCGATCCCCTTCACGAGGCTGGACAGGCCCACTTCGGCGAAGCCCCAGGCGCGCAGGCCGTTCGAGATCTCGACCTGGGTCCCGAGCTCGGCGCCCTCGAGCTGCGGCGCGGACCAGGGGAAGAACTCGAGCGGGTAGCGCGCGACCTCGGCCGGATCGTTGCGCCGCAATGCACCGGCCACGGTGTTGCGCGGGTTCGCGAAGAGGGTCTCGCCGCGCGCCTCGCGCTCCCGATTCAGCCTCTTGAACCTCTCGCGCGAGATCAGGACCTCGCCGCGCACCTCGAGAAGCCTCGGCGGAGCATGCTCGCCCGCGGAGAGGCGCAGGGGGATGTTGCGCACGGTGCGCAGGTTCCCCGTGATGTCCTCGCCCTGGACCCCGTCGCCGCGCGTCGCGCCGCGGACGAGGACGCCGTCCCGGTACACGAGCGCGGCGCTCACGCCGTCGAGCTTGGGCTCGACCACCCACTCGAGGTCCGCGCCGGAGCGGAGGTTCAGGAATCGCAGGATCCGGCTCTCGAACTCGCGCACCTCGCCCTCGGTGAACAGGCTGTCGATCGAGAGCATCGGCACCTCGTGCTCGACGGTCGCGAACCCTTGCCCCTCCGGCAGCGGAGCGCCCACGCGCCGGGTCGGACTGTCCTCGCCAGCCAGCTCGGGATGACGCTCCTCGATCTCGCGGAGCTCTCGGAACAGCTGGTCGTATTCCACGTCGGAGATCTCGGGACGCCCCTCGATGTGATAGAGCCGGTCGTGGCGGAGGATCTGCTCGCGCAGCTCGCGCGCACGCCGGGCCGAGGACTTGTCCGCGCCCATGGTGCTCAGGCCAGGTCGGAAGGCCCGAAGGCGTGAGGCAGGAGCTCTTGGATGGAGGACCGGCGCCGGCGGCGACCCGTTCCCGCGACGACGAAGCGCAACCGCGGGGCGAGCTCGGCGATGAACTGCCGGCACGCGCCGCAGGGCATCACGGATCCCCTGCGGTCGGTCGCGATCGCCATGGCCACGAACCTGCGTGCCCCTTCCGAGACCGCCTTGGCCAGCGCGGTTCGCTCGGCGCACAGGGTCAGGCCGAAGCTCGCGTTCTCGACGTTGCAACCGGTGAAGACGCGCCCGTCGCCGGCGAGCAGCGCCACGCCCACCTTCACCTTCGAGTAGTGACTGTAGGCGCGGGCGAGCGCCTCTCTCGCCCGACTCATCAGCGCCTCGTCCTCCGCGTGGATGCGCGGCCTAGAAGGGGAAATCCTCGTCGGCTTCCTCCTTCGTCCCATGACCAGAAGCGTCTCCCTTCCCACCCCAGCCGTCAACCGGGGCGAGCGCCTCCGACCGCGCGCTCTCGGCCTGCTGTCCGTCGCTAGTGCCCTCGGCCTCCGCGACCTTGGAACCCTCCGAGTCACCTGATCCGCCTTGGATCGGCACGTAGCCGAGGTAGGGCACCCGCATGCGCACCTGCCTGCGCCCGGTGGCCGGATCCTCTCGCTCTTCGGGAACCACGCGAACGCGCGCCTGGAGGTTGAGCAGGTCCTGCGGCTCGATCTCGAGCTCGCCCTTCACGTCGAGGCCGAGCGCCTCGAGCACCTTCTTGACGCGGTAGACCCCGCGCTCGCTCCAGGTCAGCGAATCCCAGGCTGCGGTGCGGCCCACCCACTCGCCGTCCAGGACCTCGAGGCGGAGGCTCCAGCGCGCGGAGCCGTCGCGCGAGGTCCCCTCGCGCACGTCCGCTATGCGGCAGTTGTGTTCCCCTTCGGGCACGAAAACATAGGAATCGATGTCGTCCACAGTGCTGAAATCAAAGCGCATGGTCTCACCTCAGTCGCATCCGCACACGCGCGCGGGTGCCGTGGGGATCGAGTGCGCCCCGGCGCGGTTTCAGGCAAAGCCGGTTTTTCCCGCGCGGGTCTCGGTGCAACTCAGTCCATCGCATGCAGGGCGGCCTCGGCGGCGAGGGTTCCGGGCCCGGTCGCCCGCGCGAACACGCGGCTCATGTTCCCGCCCAGGACCTTCTCCACGTCCTCGCGCCCGAAGCCGCGCTCGGAGAGCCGCGTCGCGAGGTTTCCGTACCGGGAGGCGTCCTCGAGCCCCTGCGGAGTGCGGCCGATGCCGTCGTAGTCGGAGCCGATGCCGACGTGATCGATGCCGGCGACCTCGGCGGCGTGCGCGATGTGGTCGACGACGCGATCGAGCGGGAGAGGGACCGCCTCGCGTTGCAGGAACCGGCCTTGCTCCAGGGAGAGCTCGGTTTCGTTGCGCCCGCGTATCTCCTTGTAGGCCTGCGTCTCGCGCAGTCGCGCGTCCTCCTCCTGTGCGGCGCGAGACAGGAACGCGACGCAGAACGGGATGCCGACCACTCCGTCGTTCCGGGCCAGCGTGCGGAGCTGGTCGTCGGTGAGGTTGCGCGGGTGGCCGTGAAGCGCCTTGCAGCCCGAGTGGCTCGCGATCACCGGCATCGAGGTCGTCTCCAGCGCGTCGTAGAACGCAAGTTCGCCCGCGTGGGAGAGGTCGACGAGCATCCCGAGCTCGTTCATCGCGCGCACGACGGCGCGGCCGAACTGCGACAAGCCTTCGGGGATCGACGCACCGGCACCATCCCGGCACGAACGGATCCACGAGAGGTGGTTGTTCCAGACGAGCGTCAGAACGCGCACTCCCCGCTCGAAGAACCAGTGCAGGCTGTCGAGGCTCTCCTCGATCGAGTGGCCTCCCTCGATCCCGGGGATGCCGGCGATCGCACCCGCGGCCTGCGCCGCCGCGAGCATGGGCTCGTTGCCGGCGAACCGCAGCTTGTCGGGATGACGAATCGCGAGCGCGTGGAACTCGCGCAGGAGCGCCGCCGTGCGCGCCCGCGCGCCTCCGTTCCCGGCTTGGACGTACTTGGGGTCGACCCAACTCACGAAGACCGCTGCACCGAGGCCACCTTCCCGCCCGCGCACGAGGTCGAGATGCCCGTCCGTGCACGTGCCGAGATCCTGGCCGAGGTCGAGCTGCCGCTGAAGGGAGTCGACGTGGGCGTCGAAGACCGGAGGGCTCGCCCGGGGAGCGGCATGCATCGACATGGCGGACGGGATGCTGCAGGGATCCAGTGCCAGGGAGCAAGGCTCGAGGAGGCCGGGATCCTAGTCGCGGAGCTCGGCTGTCAGGCTGACAGGAACGACATGGGGCCTCAACCAAATCTGCCAGGGTGGCAGGCGGGACGTTGGATCTCGCGAGTACGATGATGCTGGTTCGTCCGCAAGGATATGGCCCCAAGGTGTTTGCGAGGTCCGTTCAGCCCGAGAAACAGCGGCACGCGGTTTGCTCCCGGCGGCGCCCCACGCCGGATCCGGGTGAAACCATGTCCATCGACCGCCGAGTTCTGATCGCCGACGACGACCGCCAAGTGCGGGTGGGCGTCGTCGATCTCCTGCGCGACCTGGACATGGACTTCATCCACGCGGAGACCGGTGTCGAGGCCCTCTTGATCCTGCGCCGGTCGGTGATCGACCTCGCGTTGCTCGACATGCACATGCCCGGCCACACGGGCCTCGAGGTGCTCTCCATCATCCGGCGCGAGTCGCCCGACCTCCCCTGCATCTTCTTCTCGGGCGACGCGACCGAGGCGATCCGACAACAGGCCCTGCAGGAAGGGGCCATGGCCGTACTGGCGAAGCCGTTCGTGCCGGCGGTCCTGCGCCGCGAGGTCCGCCGCGCGCTGCACATTGCCGGGAGCGAGGGCTTCTAGAGCGAGATCACCTCCAGATGCCGCCACCTGGCGGCGGCAGAACCCGATCCTGCGATCCACACGACATTCCACCGAACCTCCACGAGAAGAGACCGAACATGACCACCAAGACCACCAAGCCCGCAATGAACACAGCCAAGAAGACCGGCACGATCCGACCCCTGGGAGACCGCGTACTCGTCGAGCGCCTCGAAGCCGAGGGACGCACAGCCGGCGGCATCCTGCTGCCCGAGAGCGCCAAGGAAAAGCCCAAGGAGGGCAAGGTCATCGCCATCGGCGAAGGCAAGTTGCTCGACGACGGCAAGCGCTCGACCTTCTCCGTCAGGATCGGGGACAAGATCCTCTTCAGCGCCTACGCCGGGACCGAGGTCAAGTACGGCGGCGAGGAGTACCTGATCATGCGCGAGGAGGACATCCTCGGTGTGATCAGCTGAGTCGGGATCCCGAAATCCTACACCCCAAAGAAGGAACATAGATCCCATGGCCAAGCAGATCTGCTACGACGCCGCGGCGCGCGAGAAAATCCGAGACGGCGTGCGCAAGCTGGCGCGCGCAGTCAAGGTGACCCTCGGCCCCCGCGGCCGGAACGTGATCATCGAGAAGTCCTTCGGCAGCCCGACCATCACCAAGGACGGCGTCACCGTTTCGAAGGAGATCGATCTCGAGGACGCCTACGAGAACATGGGCGCCCAGCTCGTGAAACAGGTGGCCGCGCGCACAAGCGACCAGGCCGGCGACGGCACGACGACCGCGACCGTGCTCGCCGAGGCGATCTTCGAGGAAGGCTTGAAGAACGTCACGGCCGGTGCGAGCCCGGTCGCCCTCAAGCGCGGCATCGACAAGGCCGTCGACGCTTGCGTCGAACAACTGAAGAAGCTCTCGACT